>JBGSPI010000139.1:0-133592 GCA_041738715.1 Chamaesiphon sp. | reverse complement strand
TCATTGCAATGGCTCCGTGCCGGGGCTGCCACCCCGCAGCACAGGGTTGGTGTCCCATTGCTGATAGGCGAGGAGGGTGGGAATCGAACCCACGACCTTCCGAAGTGTAATCAGATGCTCTGCCACTGAGCTACCCCCCCTGGGGTCAAGGGCGAGGGGTGACAGCAGAGGGTAGGGGGACAAGGGACGATCGATACCTGCCCTTCCTAGTGCTGCACGTGCACATATGTTCTCACAGGTCTACATTGCCATGAACATGCAGGTTCAACCTGTGAAGTTCACAAGCACTTCTAAAGCCACTCAAAAGCTGACATCAAGCAGGTCCATCGCAGGAACCCCTTAACCCCCCCCCCCACACCCAAGTGTGGGGACATGGCTGGTTGAGTCCTGATTGCTGAATGCTGCTGCCAAAATGGCACACTGAGTTGGTGCCCAAGGCACTCGACACCTGCCAAGTGTACAATGGTACAGCTGGCTGTTGGCGTCAGTCGCACATGCTCACACACTCTCCTCAGTCACTCACGTGTCCAGGGGCACATCAGGTGGTGCTGAGCCTGCATTCACGCCCACAGACAGCACCCGGATGCCTGCAGCCACCAGCAGGGGGAGGGCTGCCCTGGTCAGGCCCGGCACATCCCTCTGTGGGGGTATGCAGGGGGGGGGGGAGGGGGGGGGGGCGAGGGGAGCAAAGTGGAGGGTCAGTAGTGCCAGCCTGGTGTGACACAGGATGCAGCCAATGCAGGCATCAACTCAGCCACCGCTGCCACCCAACCAAGGTCCCACCAGCAGCTGCAGACATCATCTCACAAGCAAATCCACGTTGACATACCAGCACAGCAGCAGCACCCTCACACCAGCCAGCAGCTCACCAGGCTGATCACTGTCTTGTGGGGCAGCTGCATCTGCCTGTCTAGACCTCTGCCCAACTCCAGCGCAGACACCAGCAGACTGTGCCCGCTGCCAGCACTGCTGCTGCTGCTGCTGCCAAGCTGGTGAAGCTGCCGCCCTGCTCTTGGATGGTGAGGTGCCCTTGCTGCTGCTGCTGCTGTTGCTGCTGCTGGTTGTGCCACTGGTGCAGGCAGCAGCTCCCACTGCAGGTTGAAGGGGGCAGCATGCCAGGTGATGGTGCCTGGCCAGGGGGAGCAGGGGGCAAGGGGGGGGGGGGCAATGGATGAAAGCCACGGTGAGGCACAAGGTGATGAGAGAATTCAGCAGGGCAGCATATGGAGGTGGCATGGTGCTGTGAGCTTGATTTGCTTGCTGACTTGCATCCAAAGAGGCCAAGAAATGACCATGGCATGTGGTTATGGCAGCGAGAACGTCCACACATTGTTCCATTCCCCACAATTGCAGGCTGGCCAGTCCTGCCAGAAGCCCCCCACCTGCCCTCATAGCTGCCCTGACTGCCTGCTGCTGTGTTGTGCTGGGGCACACCACACCGATGTGTGAGGGGCAGTCCAGATAGAGTGAGAGCAGCCACGGGTGTGACGTCCAGATGTACGTCTCTGGCGGGTCACTCTTTGACGCCCAGTCAGACAGCCAGATCTGCAGCTCACAGCAGCAGCAGCAGCAGCAGCAGCAGCAGCAGCAGCAGCAGCAGCACCAGCAGCAGCAGCAGCACCAGCAGCAGCAGCAGCACCAGCAGCAGCAGTGCAAACAGGGACAGCATTGTCGGCAGCAGCAGCACCACTGCGATGTTTCCGCGTGCAGTTCGGGAGCCCTTCAGTCTATGGTCAGAGGCCGTCTGTGTGAGCCTACAGCCAATATGAGTCTGAGAGCCACAGCCTGGTGTCAAGTGCCCTGCCTGGTACAACCCAAGCCCAGCTGCTGCCACTCACTGCTCGAGGGATGTGTGAGTGGAAGTATGCATTCAGCGTCTCATTGTCCCAACCAGTGAAGCCTACATCCTGCAGCAGCAGCAGCAGCAGCAGCAGCAGCAACAGCAGCGACAGACACAGCAGCAAGCACAGATGCAGCAGCAGCAACAGAAGAAAGGGCAGCAGCAACAGCACAGCGGGTATGCATCACCATGTCAGGTGCACTGTGCTGCACCGGGGACACATTGGGGATGCACACAATGGTGCTTGGCATGCTGTGCACTGACGTGCAGATGTGTTGCATTCCTAGACAGACTACATGATGGCTTACAAGACAAACATATGATTACTAGTGGATGCAAGGCTATGCAAACAGTTCTGCCGTGGGTCCCTGTGAGAGTGACAGTGCTGTGCCTGGGTCTGCCAGTGCTGGCGCTGGGACATGCAGCAACGCTCCTGCCAATGCTGTGTCCCTAAACTCAGCCATCATCTGACAGTTCATTTGACGCCCTTACCAGGTGGTTGGCGAAGACGACATGCACGTGCTGCCCTGAGCTCTGCACAGCAGCCCTATGCCTGTTACGAGCTGCAGAAGCACCCTGGACGAATGATGGCACTGCGGCTGCATCCAGGACGCAGCATGCCGCTAGCAGTGTGCAGAGCAATGATGGACCCACAGAGGGTCCAGTTGAGATACAGCAGGGACCCATTTGCGTTCGGTGCTGTGGGCCATTTCCTTCAAGGACTTGATCACGGCTTGATCACTGCTGGGCACAGTACCGCATGGTGTTTGCTGCAATGACAGTGTATGTGCTGTGTGCATTGCATTCTGAACATGTCCAAAGGCTTTTCAGATGTATACTGTGGCCGCATACGTTGATAAACGGCAAAACCAAGGTCACTGCGGTGTCGGAGCTTTCGTGATCAAAACACCCCGACGGATTCTTCGGCTCTCGACCGTTGACCGATGCGTATTTTGTGTATCAACGATAAGCAGTTGATGTTTGTGAACTTGCGAGCAAACGATCCGGGACCTGACAACAGCAGTAGCACAGTCACCTGCAGCTGCACATCCAACAGCCTGCTGCAGTTGAGCAGCGCCCATGCGGTTTGCCCCAGGCTCGGAAACACCAAGAAAATCGTTAAGGCATAAACCGCAGCAGGGAACTCGTGCTGTGCTGCAGCACTGCTGCTCCCACAGAGCCCAACTGCAGACAAAGCAGCTGACAGCTGGGCGCACAGCACCCCCACAAGGTGTAGCAGCAAGGAAGCTAGCCAACCACATGACAGCAGCGACCTCTGGAGCCGCAGCTCGTGACATGTCGAGCCCAGTAGCAGCAGAGGCAGCGGCAGCGATAGTGACAGGCTGGCGTAGGCCTTACAGCCCTGGCCCCCTGACAGAAGCAGAGTTTGAGCAGTACTGGCAGCAGGGCTATGTAATCAAGCGCGGGCTGCTGGCTCAGGATGACATAACCCCTTGCTTGGCAGCCATTGAGAGGTGGGACTGCACAACTCCACCATCAAACACCATCAAGGTGCTCCGGGAGCATCCATTGCTGACCCAAGCCAGTGCAATGCTGAGCCACAACCCAAAGAAGACAGAAGAACAGGTTGATGTTGTTGTGACTGCCGACCTCCACACATACCTGCTCTCTTGCAAGCCACAAATGCCGCATCCCCATTCTTCATCCTGCTCTCCTCTCGTCTCCCCTCCCTTCCTCTCCTTCCCCCCTCCTCTCCACCCAACCCCTTCCCACACACGCCACCCTGCCCCCCCCCCTCCCCCTTCTCCTTCCCCTTCCACCCCGACACCCCCGCCCCTTCCCCAGGCGAGTCGACCAGGTGGCGAGTCGGCTGCTCGCTGCTGGGCTGATCTCTGAGCCTGCTGCTGGTGCTGACGTGTTCACACGACTCACACTGCTGGAGCAGCAGTTCATGGAAGCAAGGTAGGAGGCCAGCACGGGCAAGCATACCTGACATCCAGCTGCAGCAGCACACAGGCACACTCTGTGTGCTGGCATCGGGCTTCGCTGTCATGACCGAGTGCATCTGACAAGCTCTGGTGTAGGCATGTACAGCCCTCCATTCATGGCAGCGGCACATCACATTTGGCGGCAAGTGATCCCGATCTGCGGGACTCCGTTGGAGCCTCCTGGCCCTCAAGCTTATCCTGCAATGAAAGGCGCATGCCTATCCTGCCATGACATCCCCAAGAGAGGTAGCACACGTGCCCGCCTCTCCCCTGTGCCCTGCTGTGTGTGCAGTGTGTTGGTGCACAAGGATGGGCGGCTGCCGCCAGAGTTTGCTGCCCTGTGGGCCCACCCCCTGCTGCTGGACATCAACAGGCAACTGCTGGTGAGGCACGCAGCACACAGCCACTTTGACCCTGACAGCTGTGCAACGGAGAAGATTAGGAGCAGTAGCTATGCCCTACCTGTGCAGTAGCTGTGTACGGTGCTGCCAGACAAACGCGGTCAACATCAACTGTGCTGTGTCTTGTACTAGGGGCTTCTGGCAAGTGTCGTGCTGCAGCCTGTACAGTGTACTCAGTACAGTGTTGCATTGTTATTTGCTGTACTGTGATGCTGTGCCACGCTGTGCCATGCTGTGCTGTGCTGTCATGCTGTGTCAGGGTCCAGACATTGGTGGCCACCCCTCATGGAACCTGAGAGCCAAGACACCCAGGTGGGTAACTGCAGGCTGGTGGGTGGCAGTGGCCACGTCCAGGAAGCATGGCTCCTACACTGTGCGGCAGGGGTGCATGTTTGACAAGCCTGTAGTCACGGTGCAGTGCTCCTGCATGCTGTACACTGGATCAACACCGGCTGGTTAGCAGATGTGGATGCCAGTCGCAGCCGCATAGCAAAATTCGGTGTAAGATCTTCCCACTGCCCTGCACTGTTTGTGTGCGATGCAGGCAGGAGGCCGCCAACGTGCCGTGGCACCAGGACAGTGCCTACTGCCACCCAGACAGCTGGAGCACACTGCAGGTGAGGAACCAGCTGTACACCCTGTCAGGCACAGCCGCAAGGACCAAGAACATGTCTTCCGCGCAGGTGCTAGAGCAGCACATACCACATATGTACACCACACGTGCAGCAGCCACCACCTGGTGTGTCCTGTGCACGCAGGTGACTGCCTGGATCCCTCTGTTGGACGTCAACGTGGGCAACGGCTGCATGCAGCTGCTGGCGGGTGGCCACAGGAGTGGCAGGACAGCAGCACACACAGGAGCCGTGGGAGACACCTGGTGAGGGCATCCAGTCAGTGGCTGTTGGGCTGGTTTGTGTGAGCTATTGCCACACGCATACACTGCATATGACCTGGCTCTTTGGGTTGTGCAGCTGCGCCCTAGCCCAGTTTGGCCTTGGCTGTTTGCCTGATGTGCTGCTGCGTGTGCTGTCGGTGCTGTGCCCCCCTGCAGGTACCTGCGCATGGATGAGGCTGCTGCTGTGTCTGATCTGGGAGTGGACTTTGACAGAGATGCAGTCACTGCTGAGATGCAGGCAGGAGATGTGCTGCTGTTCAACAACCTCATCCCACACAGGTGAGAGTTGGGGACTGAGGCGTGTGGGCCTTTGTCAGTTGAGTCAGGGTCCAAAATACGCATGCAAGCCGACTCGGTGGTGCTGGGAACAGTTGCTGCCGTCAACATCTATGAGCGAGGACTCCTTTTGATGACATCTCAAGACAACATTCTGCATGGCAGCACCCCTTGCTTGACCCACATGATCCGGATGTTGGACCTGCTTCCAGCACACACAATAGCCCCTCCCCTGCACGTCACCTGGTTTCTCATTTTTCCCTGCTCCCTCTGAACCCCTGCAGATCACTGGACAACACCTCCAGCACCATCCGTTGGTCCCTGGACCTGCGCTGGCAGCACCCGGACTTGCCTGATGGCGCATTCGGCCTCAAGCGGCCCATTGTGATGGCTGCCAGTGGTGGTGGGCCTGAACGGATCGACTGGGCGGGGTGGGCTGATGTGGACAAGAAGAGCGGCAGCAGCGAGGGGCTTGCTGCTGTGGACCAAGTCGCAGGTACGTGGAAGTGTGTCCCAAAGCATTGAAGATCCTGCAGCTGACTGTAAAGTCGGTGGGTTTCCGAGTCCACTACTGTGCAGCAGGCAAGCTACTGGGCCCCTCTTCAACATGATGTTGGACGCCTGCCTCTGTACTACACGTGAAGTGCAAGTGGCTGCGCACTTGCACCTTGAGTGCACTGCATGTACTGTCCCCGTGCAACAAACCAACGAGTGTTGATGTGCTCGTGCCTGCTGCAAATCCCCTCTCCCCACAGGCCTGGACCCTGACTGCAGCACTATACTGGTGGGTCCCTGGCTGGACCTGTGGCCCCTCACACACACCAACAAACACACACGCGCCTGGCAGGCATTCAAGGACACACAGCAGCAGCCGCAGGGACAGCAGCAACAGCAGGAGCACTGACAGCAGCAGCAGCAGCAGCAGCAGCAGCAGCCAGAGGCTGCAGCCTCTGGCTGCAGTGGTGCATCATAGTGCATGCTCACTAGCTGACCTCGTCAGCTGGCTGCAGCAGCAGGACTGGGACCTGGTTGCGTCGCTGCGTTGCTGTGGCCTGGGTGAACCAGGCCACATGCTGTTGGTTGTGCATTGAGGCGCTGCCTGCGCAGGCCTGCACTCCTCACACTGTGCTTCATGATATAACAGAAAGGCCCTCTCTACGGTATGCGTGGTGCTGCCCGGCAGCCACTCTGCATCGCGCTGGCATTTCTTGTGTTGCATGGAAGGTGTGTGAGTAGCGTGTGGGTGTTTGTCTGTCTGTGGCTGTGTGCTGCCAGACACTGCATGTGCCACATTCGGAACCAGTGTTGACATCTTGTAATAGAAAGGGTGTTGGCGACCAGGCAACTGACTGTCCGAACCGTTGTCTGGCTGCACTTTGCTGTTTGATGCAGCTTGCTGAGGGCCTAGCCATGTTGACTGAGCCCTCATTCGCGTCCTGCTCCAGAAAGTATGGGTATGAGGCCAGTCTTGGGATGTGTGACATTCAGCACAAGGAGATAATGCAAGGGTGCCGAAAAGGCGCTTCCATCAGGCCCTGTAACACAGCAGAAGCCGCATGTGCCAGCCCTGCTGTTCTGGATGCGTATGTTACAGTGTCAACCAGGCAGGAGCCGTTTGCCAGCAGCTTCGCGAGTCGCCACGCAATTGCTCGTGCGCGCGCGCAGTGCGCGAGGAAGAACGCGTCGCGCGCAAGCAACGCGCGCAAGCAACACGACACCTCCAAACATCGAGACATATGATGCGTCGAGCCGGAAACACAACTTGTATCATTGAACTACCGACGCGCAGCATTACTTACTTACTTACTTACATGGCTCGGTGAAACCGAGCGCCCACAGTAGGAGCCAACCGGCTCAAGGGGCATAATCATTCTCAACCACATCCAAAGAGTCTGAAAGAGCGAGCGTCGAAGAAGACATCTGACAAGATCTCCTCAGCTTCATCCGAGATAGACATACACTCAGCAAAGACTAAGTCATCAGGGGGGTCACTCCAGCGCCTCTGTGAACAGTCATACAAGAAGGTCGCAACCAGGTACTGATCCTGCAGCATCCATTGCCGGAATTGAGCCGCTGAAGCCTGTTGGCCAAGCACAACCTCTTCGTCACCAAACAATTACACACCAAAGGGTCTTCCACACAATCATCTGCTGACTGGCACACAACAAATTGGCTCTGCCCATGATCACTGTGTGCTGGCTGCTTGCAGCTGTGCATGCCCTGGTGTCCTCAGTAAAGCCTTGTGAGGCTGGCAGCAAGGCCAACTGGTCAGCAGCAGTGCCAGCAGCAGGGTCTGGCCTGACTCCAGCTCGATCCCTGCCCACCTCTGGCCGGGCCACTCCTGCACGTGAGCCCAGCAGCCCCAAGGGCACACGAGCGCCCGGCAGCGGAGATGGCAGCGCAGGCAGACTTGCCAGCAGCAGCAGCAGCAGCAGCAGCAGCTGGCAGCCAGCCCCGGGGGGCACCGAGGTGCGCCGCAGCAGGGCCACTGCCAGCACCAGCAGCAACCACGGAGATAAGAAGTCTGCTGGGGTCAGCTTGGCAAGCGGTGCTGGTGGTGTTGCACACAGCGCACAGGTCAGGCGGGGCAGCAGGGCCACAGGCAGCAGCACCAGCAGCCACGGGGACGACCACGAGCACTGGGAGGTGACAGCAGGCAGGCGCAGCTCTCTGCAGTCAACCAGCTCTGGGCTGCTCAATTCTGGGCCACCCACCAGGCCGGCCACACATACTGCAGGGATGCTTCAGACAGCGGGCTTTGGTGCAGCAGCAGCAGCAACAGTGAAAGCAGGCAGTAGTGCCGGCAGCATAGGCCATGTGGGGAGGGTGCATCTGCCAGATATAGCAGTCAGGGCAGCAGCCAAACCAAAGTAGCTCAGGCAGTGGTTCGTCCGTCCGACTGTGCAGTGCAGACCACACATCCTATGAACTCAGCTGGTGACACAGGTTGGTTGTCAACAGTTATGAGCTCCACACTGGGTTACCCACTGCAGGCTATCCATTCCATCCTTCTCCACTCCAGTTTGCAGCAGAAAGTGGTGGGCACATGGTAAGGTGCTTTCGAAGTCACGAATCGCGTGTGCCAATCTTTATGTGTGTGTGGCTGCACTGATCTTTGGTTCATAGTTTGACTGTAAGGCTGTGAGTGTACATGAGTCATCCAGTAGAAGGGCATACTGCTGCCCCATTGGCCCCGGTGTGCCAATGTCATGTATACTGGGACATGTAGCTGCATTGCGCCCAGCACACTCAATGAGCATGTGTGCTGCACACCATCTGCATCCACACCACACGTGGCGGTCACGTTGTCAAAGCGGTCATGGAGGCGGCTTTGTGATTTGCTGTACTCAGGGCTAGTGTGAACTACGTATACTCTGTCAGCAAAGGAGCAATTGTGCAAAGCAATGCCGCGTGACTGCTGGCCAGCACGTTTGGCTGGCGTATCATCCTGTGTGTTGTTGTTGTGTTGGGTCAAGGGTTACAGCTGAGTGGTGCTCAGCTGGTTGTGTGCAACACAGTGTGCCAGGGTGTGTGCTGGTGTCTAGCCTGATTGTTGCTGTCAGCACCGGGTGCAGTTGCTGCCCATGGTTCAGTTGGCTGAGTAAGCCTTGTCAAAGGCCTGCAGAGGTCCCTGGCAGAATGAGGTATTGACAATCCCTGGTTTCAGTGAAGGGGTCTCAACCAGCAGTCTGCATAGTGAAGGAGGTCAAAGCTTGTACTGGCAACATGACTGCGCTTCCTCAAGCCGAGCCTCTAAAAGTCGGTCAAGGAGTAATACTGGAAACCTTTGGATCCAGGGCTCGTGGAGCGGCAATTACAGCAGTAAACAGTATGAACCCATCATCACCTATCTCATGCGCCCAACACTGTTGGTTGCAGCAAGCTGGTGCCATGTGTGCACCCTGTGGTGGCGCCATCATGTGTATCACAAAAACGCCCTGTAGCAGTGAGCCACTGCTGTAAAACCCAAAGAATGGAGCATGCTACATACACTCATACAGCTCAGTTGAACTGGGAGCAGAGAATAGTTGAGACATCACAGTGTGACGGGCCCCTGCTTAGCAACAACGCCTACAGGCTTGAGGGTCACAGATAAATACATTCAAGTATGACCACACTTGGCAGCACCATGGCAACATACGGCCCAGTATGCCTTACAAGGGATAATTATGCATGCTTGCACGACACACACATGTGTGTTTTGCACACTTGTGGCATGAGAGAAGTGTACTAAACAAACCAAGAAGTGCCCAACACCTGACATGCACACATAAGCACGGCAAGCACCATGCGACCTTGACAGCCTGATAGGCTCAATGTGTGTCACTTTGCACACCCGTACATCACCACAAGTACATGGCAGAGTCACTAGGGGGCTTGCAATTAGACAGTCACTGGGTGCTGCACACAGATACAAACACACTCCAATGTCGGCGGCATGTGCCAAGCAGCAACGCATGCAGGTGTTGGCCCAACCCACACCACGTGAAAGAGTGCTCAAGCCAAAGACACACTGCTTTTGATGCACATGGACAGTGCCAGATGCATGTCATGGGTTCAGGCGAAACATAGCATGTGCAAGGCCTAGGGTTGTGCTGCTTTGCTGCCTGAACCACCCCCTACCCAAGCACTGCGGCTACACTGCCGGGGGCTCTGGCGAGCTGCTGGCAGCAGCCCCACCCTTGCTGCCGGGGCTCCTGCTGCTGCTGCTGCCCGCTGCGCCCCTGCCAAGAACACGTTGGTTGGGCTGGGCTATCTTGAAGCTCAGCAGCTGGCTTGTCTGCTGTGCAGGGCCTGCACCTCGCGGTGGTGGCTGTTGGACCTCCTCAGGCGGGGGTGGTGGTGGTGCGGGTGGTCGTGAGGGCGGCACTGACGGTGCGGCTGAAGCTGGTGGTGGTGGTGGGGGTGGTGCTTCGGGGGCTGCACTACTGGTCCCTGACGTGTCATGCCTAGGGCTGCTGCTCGCCGCAGGTTGCACCCGAGCACCCCCTGCTCCTGCAGCAGAAGCCTGTCGTCGAGGAGGCTGGCTCTGCTGCTGCTGTTGTGCTGCCACTGCGGAGGTGTGCTCCAGCCACCTGGTGAGTTCATCATCGGCCCCCTGCCGCGCCCTGACAGGGGCAAGGCCTGCAAGAAGCCCCGCGTTTGCACCATACTTGTTTGTGGCGCGGCCGAGTCCAAAGCTCTTGTAGATGTCGTCATGGCTCACGGCCTCCTCCCCTGCAGTGTGGCTGGCTGTGGCTGCTGAGGGTGAGCCTGGTGTGTCGGCGCCACCTGAGCCTGCTGCTGCAGCCTGTGCTGCACCACTGCCTGCTGCTGCACTGCTGGCAATGGCGTGACCACCAAACATACTGCCGTAGCGAGATGACACCCGGTGTGCTTGCGTGTACAGCCCTGAACCCTGCACCCCCACAGGATGTGAGGTTGTGCCCTTCAACCCTGGCCCACCAGGACCTGGCTGCAGTGCAGTGCTGGGCTGGTCTGCAAAAGACCCACCAACATCCTCATCATCCAGGTCAAGGAAGGGGTTTGCACCAGCTGGCTGCATAGCAGACTGCTGTGTGGCTGCTGTTGCAGAGGGCTGGGGGCCACCTGACTTGCTGAAGGTGAAACCAAAGTCATCACCCTCATCAAGCAGTGACAGGGCTCCACCACCACCACCACCACCACCACCACCACCAGCTGCTGCTGCTGCTGCGGCCCCAAAGCTCCCACTGGCAGGCTGTTGAGCCAGCTGGTGTTCAGGGGGTATGGTCTGCTGCTGCTGCCTGTTGTCAGCGGCAGCAATGTCCCTTGAGGCTCCAGCATGACTCAGGAAGCCAAGCCCATCATCAAAGCCATCAAGGCCAAGGGAGAACCGAGGCTCAGCTTGATGCTGCTGCTGCTGCCGCCTTAACCGTTCCTGCTGTTGCTGCTGCCGCAGCTGCTCCTGCTGTTGCTGCAGCCGTAACTGCTCCTGCTGTTGCTGCTGCTGCTGTCGCAGTAACTGCTCCTGCTGTTGCTGCTGCTGCTGCCGCAGTAATTGCTCCTGCTGTTGCTGCTGCTGCTGCCGCAGTAATTGCTCCTGCTGTTGCTGCTGCTGCAACAATTGCTCCTGCTGTTGCTGTTGCCGCAGTTGCTCCTGCTGTTGCTGCCAATCATCAATCATAGGCTCTGCCTGTTGCTCCTGCTCATGTGACTCATGCACCTGTACTGGCTGCCCTGTTGCTGCAGGCACAGCACCCTCAGCACCACACACGACACCAGCAGCAGCCAGCTCAAAGGCACTTGGCGGAAGGAACTGACCTGGGGTGGCCCAGTCGCCTGCTGCTGGGGCATTTGCTGCTGCTGGTGCTGGTGCGTCTGCTGCTGTTCCTGAGACCACCTGTGTAGCGGCTGGGGCATGGAACCCATTGGGCTGCTGTTGCTGTGCTTCTTTCTGCCCTAGCTCCTGCGGCTGTGTCTCAGCTGAGCCCAGGCCCAGGCCCTTGAAAGGAGCTGTGAAGGGCAGACTGCTGCCGGCAACCGCTTCTGACCACTGCTGCTGCTGCTGCAGTTGTGGGTGGTGCTGCATGTACGCCACGTAGTTGGCCCATGCTGCTGTTGCGTCAGCCCTCAGCTGGCCAGCATCACTGCTGAAGGGCTGCTGCTGGAGGGATGGGTCAGTGAGATTGTCTGATGTTGGGGACAGCTCCAGAGTGGGCAAGACCTAGGGGGCGATCAGCGGGACAGCAGCAGAAGCAGACACAGGTGAGTGCAAACCAGACATGTCGGTGGGAAGCTCCTGTGACAGGTGTCGTTTAGGAATGCCTGAACAGAGCCACCACATAATGACTAGGCTTGTGAACATGGTCTACAAGCAAGTTCAGGGTATGCTCTTGACATGTGCATGCCATGTGTGGCTGCTGGTACATGCACACCACAGCGCCCCCTACCTCTTGTGCCAGCCAGTGGATTCCAGGCAGCCGCTTCACGGCTGTGTGTGCCACACGGTGTGCTGCCTGTGCTGCTGATACAATCATATCCTCATCAAAGCTCTTGTCACGCATCTGAGCCAGATCCTGCACACACACCAGCAGGCAGGCAGGTAAACCCATGACGCTGCCAGACTCAACATGTTCACCATCACAACAACCCTATGTGGAAGACACCCAGCAAACACATGGGCATTGTGACACCACTGTAACCCCCCGAGGCCCTCCAACACCACGGAACAGTTACCTGCTCAGCCCTGTCAATGTGTGCCTGCAGGACTGCTGCCACCTGCAGCCTCCAAACAGCAGACGCCACATCAGACACAGTCAGGGGTGCCACCTTCGATGCAGCTGGCAGCACCAGAAGCTCACAGCACAGGAACTACAGCAGCAGCAGCAGCAGCAGCAGCACCAGCAGCATTGCAGAAACAGGGGCAGCATGCAGAAGCGCAGCCAATTAGGGTCGGCCTAAGTGGGGACTGCAGTTTCAAGCAGAAGTTTAGAGGCATCGGCAGTGACGACAACGGCACAGAATGCATTCCAGCGCAAACATGGGATGCTTACGAACGACATTAGGCATTTGCCTAAAATTGCAGGATCAATTTGTTACCGGCTGGATCACAGTGGGCTGCCCCAGGTACCCCCTCACCTCATGACCAGGCACCTCAGCAAGCGGCACATCACCAACAGCCCCCGCCCTCACTCTGCCTCCTCCCACCAGCACCAACACAGCATCAGCAGCAGCAGCACCAGCATGTTGCGGCAGCTCAACAGCAGCCACTTGCCGCAGCCGCCACGGTATACTTGCAGCGCTGCTGCTGCCACTGGCCCTGCTGCTGCTGCTGCTGCCTCCCAAGCCAGGGATCTCAGTTGGCTGTCTGTATAGGCCTGGGGCTCTGCTGACAGACGGCACACTGCTGCAGGGGGGCAGGTGTTCAGCAATGTCCTGCACGCGCACAATTGACAGGACAGGGGCAGGGGTACAAAGGTAAGGCCAACACAGCACAACCATGCTCCTGAACGCACATCCCATCTGGCCGGCCTGTTGTGTCAACAAGCACCACTTGCACAATGGCACGCTACACGGGCGTCTCCGACATGATGACCAGACTAGCTAGTTGACATCAGCCTGACATGCATGGCCACAGGAGATGTCCACGGGAGGTGTCCACCGCACCTGTGCAGGCACACACACAGCGCAGCCCTCCAGCAGAGGGACATGTCCCAGCTGTGGCAGGTGTTGAGCTGCCCACTGCATGACTGACACAGCACCCAGCACCTGGGGCCCTGGCACAAACAGGGGAGCCAGGTTGGCGGGGCTGGGCAGCAAGGCCTCCTGTGCATGTTTCTGCCTGGACAGGAACATGCTGAGCAGCTTGAAGGCTTGGCTGGACCCAACTGCAGCAGCAGCAGCAGGCGCGGGTGGAGCTGGTGCGTCTACTGCACCTGCAGCTGCTGAACTTGGGGTATTAGCAGCAGTAGCAGCAGCAGCTGCTGGTTGTGGTGCTGCACCCGCTTGTAACGCATTGAGGGCTGCAGGTTCTGCTGCTGCTGCCGTTGCTGCTCCGTCCAGGTCACCACCAGCGCCAGCAAGGTCAGCATCTGCTGACAAGGCGTCTGCTGCTGCTCCATGCTTTGTCCTTGCACTGTGTGTGGTCCCCTCTGCCTGTGTGTGCTCGTCCTGCAGGTGGGAAGCTGTCAAACCTTTTCGGCGACGTTTCCTGCTATCCTGCTGCTGCTGCTGCTGTGGCGGATGTGGGTGCAGCAGCTCCTGGGTGCTGCTGCCACGCTTGCTGCTGTGTGCTGCCCTGTGTGCCTCACTGTCAGCAACAACAAGGAGGGGCTCTGCATCCATGGCACTGTCTGTATGTGCGTCTGCCTCCACCATTTCTGTGTCGATGGGAGGCTCTGCTGGCAGCAGGCCATTGCCGAAAGGGCTGCCTGCATTTGTGTGCTGCTGCTTGGCCTTGGTGGGTGCTGCTGCGGCAGCATCTGCGCCCCTGTGATATGTTCGCTCAACATGTTCTTCCTCTGCTGCTGCTACTTCTGCCTCAGCGCTTACTGCTGCGATTGCAACGTTACTGTCATCACTAGTGGAGGGCAGGGGGTGTTGCTGTCCCTGAGTAGGGGACACATGATGCTGTTCACCTCTTGATACCTCAGCGGCTGCACTTGGGCCATCATCTGGCCCTTCATCACTCTCTAGATTCAACGGCGAGTCATCAAAGCCGTCATCACTTGCGCATGCTGCGCTTGGATTATTGCTGACATTCACTACTGCTTCATGGAACTCATGCGCTGTGCTGTCATCTCCAGCAGCATCAGCGAGGTACAGCCAATTAAGAAAATAGTTGTGCTTCGCGTATGTTCCTAAGAGCCACGAGATAGACATGTCTGACGCCAGCACCGCCTACGGTGCAGCCCACAGCACGCACCAGGTAGCACTTCGTGATCCCATCCGTTGATCGCTGTCGTGATCAGCACATGTAAACTATGGTTGGTGGGATAAAGCTTTTGGCGAAGGCGCACACATGTCTGTTGTGGCGTAAGGCGCCAAAGAACACTAGTGCAGGTTGCATTCGAATTTGGATCACACCCCGAACAGGTCAGCTAGAACATCCAAGGGAACAAAATCGACACTTTAACCGTATTTGCACAATGCGCCCCGATGTACACTGCCACAGCTCAGGCACATGCTTGAAGAACCTTGGATCAGGATCTACTTTGCTCACAGCAGAGTTGCGACACACATTGAGCTGGACCTGAGCATGTGAATGTGAACAGGCGTGTATCTGAAGCTTCGTTGCAACTTTCTTGGCGCCCCCCTTGCGCACCATTCACAGCATGCATTGAGGGGTGCTGTGTTGCAGACTGCTCTGCGAAGCAAGATGGTTTCCGCCAGCTGTAGGCCAAGCACATTTCAAGCTTGCCTGCCACGTGTGGCTCCACTCTGACACCTGTCACGCAACTGAGTGCAGTGAATTCAAACATCTGAGGGTGGCACAAGTACTGATGCAGCATGACATTTCGTCACCAAAGAGGCCTCGCACGACAGCACATGACACTGCAAACCAACCTCGGCCTCAACGTAGTCCTATTGTCCCATTGAATTAGGCACGCACACAACTCTCACACACGTCACTCCTTGAGGCTGGCCCCCAACTTGTCTGCCCCCAGGATAGCCTGCCTCACTAGGTCAGGAGTGAGGTGTGACCCAAGGTTCCAACTGATGGACCCCTCCTCCAGGGTCTTGCTGACAAGGACCTGCAGCTTGGCTTCACTGAGTGTGATGTGAAGGTCCGCAAGTGTGACCGGCAGGCCGACAGTCTTGTTAAAGGTTGCCACATGCCGTGCCTCTGCCTCATCGCCCTCGCACATAAGCTGCACCATCGTGCCAAACGCAACCTGAAGGTGCAGCAAGGAGGGAGGGGTGGGGGCAGTCAGGTGCTGTCACCCTGCTGCAGTAAGCACTGCATATAGCTACGGTGTCAAAAGTAGTAAAGTAGTCCAGATGCTGGGACAACAGGAAACTGAGACCCCAGACCCATACTGTTGCAGATGTAGCACTCCCAACCCGTCACCGTCAGAACCCCACCTTTTGTCCATGCATGCAGCTGTGTGTCTCAGGCAGTGCTGTGAGGGCATTGTGGAAGCCGTGCGCCACTGCCAGGCCGCCACACTCCACACCCAGCCCACTCAGCAGTGTGTTGGCCTCAACCACTGCCTCCAGTGCATCCGTCACCCTACCAGCAGCACAGTCAGCCTTGGCTGTGGGACCCTGCACGCAGCAGAGGGGCAGCAGGAGAGGGGCAGGGGGCACATGTGGGGCTCACTGACACTCATGCTGCTCCGCACTCTAAAGCGCAGTGCTATGCAGTTTTGCAGACAAGAGATCACTGGCACGCATCGGACGGTTCTAGAGACTGGCAGATAAGCCCATTGACGTGTCTCACACCACCCTTTACTAGAACCAGGAAATGTGTGACTGTTACATGGGGTGTGGTGAGGCATGCACACCTGCTGTCTCTGTGATAAACATGGCAGACATCAGGTGGCTCTTTGTCAAGCCAGGTAGCTGTACTGATCACCCGGTCACCTGTTCAAAGAGAATCTTGAGGCAGGCCTCCCCAATGGCTGCAGCAATGAGTGGCGGTCTGTGTGTGAGGGGGTGGAGCCAGGTGGAGGCTGCAGGGTTGGATGCACACGCCTTGGCTTCATAATGTGTGGCCATGGCATCACCCATCCCTGCACACACAACATGAGCAGCAACACGACTTGTTGAACAGTTGTGCTTGCCTTATTAGCGCAATCAAAAACTGTTTTTTTTAACTTTTTTTCTCAAAAACTTTTTTTTAATTTTTTTTTATAACCTGGATAGAATTCATTCAAAAATACAAACAAATTTACAAACTTCAACTGGCCAGTAAGTCCCGGCAAACACGCACCGCTGCAAGAGCTGTCATGACACCACCACGCGGCTTTGTATGTCAGCAACAATGTCTTGAGGCATTGAAGTGGCTCACGCCAGGAGTGCATGATGAACTTGACAGGGCTCCAGCCCGACAAAACAGAGTGCCGCACTCACTGGTGGCACCCTTGAATACTGCAATACCACAAAATTGAGGCGATATAACCACCCTCCCGTCCCAGCCCAGCAACTGTAGAGTGAAATCCCCTGCCCCACACATGCCACGCCTAAATCACTCCCTCCTTTCCCTGCGTCCCCTCCCTCCGCATCCCTGCCCCCACGACCTTCCCCTGTCACCCCCTGCAGCCCCCCTCACCCGCCACCAGGTAGTCCACAGGTGCCTCCACCACCACACAGGGGTCCATGACTACCAGGTCAGGCGACCGGGGCAGGAACGCACACGATTCATACCTGGAGGGGGAGGAGGGTGGCACAGAAGTGACAAGGGGACAAGAGTGGGTTGTCAGTGCATTGGCCACACATGTAAATGTACATGTGTCGCATGTACACACATGCACACGCATGTGTCGCTTGTGTCGCATGTGTCGCATGTACAAACATGCACTCGCGTGTGTCGCTTGTGTCGCTTGTGTCGAATGTACACACATGCACTCGCGTGTGTCGCTTGCGTCGCTTGTGTCGCATGTGTCGCATGTAAACACATGTACTCGCATACTCGCATGTGTCGCTTGTACAAACAGAAGCTCGCATATACATGCATGTACACAATGCACTCGCATTTTTTCTGCCGCCCCTGACTCCTGTCACATGCAGCCATGTGTCTCACTCACTCGCCCTGATCGCTGTACACGATGGACACAGCCAGGCAGGGTGCATCAGTGCTGGCCAGTGAGGGCACTATCACCATGGGCAGGCCCAGACCATGTGCAACCATCTTAGCCATGTCCAGCAGCTTGCCACCTGGCGCGGGGGGGGGGGGGGGTGAGGGGGTGAGTGTGGTGGCCAGGGGGCCGCTGCATGGGTTGGTGCGACGGGCAATCTCTGACAGTATGATGAAACTGCTTGCGCTAGCATAGACCCGCCCTTGCCTCAACATCCAGAATCCAGACACACCAATGCACAAGTCTACCAACTGACACTCACAACAAGCGAAGTGCATCATACAGCGGGGTGTGTTGTGTGGCACCTGGTGCATAAGTTGACAGTGGGACTTCCTGCAGGTCTGATGCAGTGTGCACAGGTGCTGCCGCACCTCAGCCTACCTCCAAAGCCAATGACATGGTCCACCCCCTGACCCTGCAGCTGCTCCAGCAGCTTGACACAGTTGCTGCGGCTGCACTCCCCACTGAACTCTACCAACACTGCAGGACACATAAACAGCAACAACAACAGCGACAGCAACAGCAGCAGTAACCATATCAGAAGCTTTTTCAGTTACACCATGTGCTTGAGCACCATTGCGTTGCCTAGTTGCTGCTCCCCACCCGGCTTCCACGCCAGCGCTTCATCCATTAATGGGTGCTGCTGCACTTTTCTGCATAGGATTTAATGGGGCATGCGGTACAGGGATAACAGAATGCTGCTTATGGCAGCAGTGTTCAATCTGAGGCGCCACACCTTTTTCCTGAGCCCCCCTGCTCTTGGCCTCACCTGGGTCCACAACTGAGTGTGTGATCTGCTGGAGGTACTGCTGCTTGGACCTGGGTGACAGGATGAGGGCGGCCTTGTGACAAGCTGGGAATGCTTCAGACACATACGCCCCTATGTGGGACAGGCTGCCGGCTGCCTGGATGTACTTGGGGGCCTGAAACACCTTGGCACGAGACCTATCCGTCATCCTGAGAAATATGGGTTACTTCTTATCGGTGTGTTGTGTACGATACGGTCTGCTGGGTTGGGTCAGCAACAGGTAGGAGGGCCGGAACAGGCTCTGGGGGGTGTCACCCAGTATTGATGTGCTGCCGTCGGTTACTCAGAGGGGCGTTGTGTGCCCGTGTTTGATGAATTGATCTGACGTTTTTTGTAAGATGTACTGCGCTAGAGGTAATGCAGGCAGCTGACGAAGCAGGGCTGCACAGGTGAGCAGGCTCAGTGTGTGTGCGAGATGATCTGATGAATCTGTTGTGTTGAGAGTGCAGCCAATGTACTGCTGCAATATGTGAAATGGCCGAGGTAGGTGAACAAGTGCTGGAGAGGGCACCCTGCCGATGTGCACAGGATCGGTGCCACAACCAACTTGACCTCCCCTGGGGACTCCCTGGGAGTGACTGTTGTGTCAGCAGGAGTGACCACAGGCATCGAATGATTCTTGGCATGCGACCTGCAAAGTTGGGACGACATCGCGGAATGGTCTTGTATCACCATACGTACGCCTGCATCGTGCATGCTGCCAGTCGTTGCGCCCTGTTCGTCATCATAGTGGTTTGATATCGTACGCTGTCCTGAGGCCGCCTGTCGTCATCCTGCAACCTTCTAGAGAATCATAATGGAAACTTGCATCATGTTACAGCCAGTAGGCGTGCAGCACAAGTGTAAAGTGTGGCCTAGCAGGAATGTCCTACTGTCTTTGAGACCAGTTCCCCAGCCGAAAGCCACTGCTGCAAACTGCAGAAGCGCTACATGTACTTCCAACCTTTCGAATAGTCAGCCGTTGGGTGCCAGAAGGTTCCCAGCACGTCTAGCAGCTCTGCCTGCTGTTGGCACAGCAGCGGTTTCAGGGGCTGTCAACCCTTGGACCACCCTGGCAGTGCTGTGCAGCTGTGCAGCAACAGCACAGGTGGCGGAGGAGCACACATCATGGGGGAAACTGCTGTCAGCGCCGTTGATGACCCTGCTCTTGGCCCTGTGCGCAGCAGGCTTGGGGCTCCTGCCCCCCAGCAGCGCGGTGTATGATGTAGTCTGGTCCCACCTCATGCCGCTGGCAGTTGCCTTGTTCCTGCTCGACCATGACGTCAGCAGCATCACGTCGACAGGTGGCCCTGTGCTGGCGTCCTTCCTACTGGGTGCAGGTGAGGTGTCTCGCAGGCATCAGTCACAGCGCTTGCCACTGTGTCGTCTTGTATTTCAGAGCTTCGGTTGCTGTTGCTGCCTGGACGTAACAGCAGCAACACAAGGCATGTTTGAAGCCTCTGCAGTGATCAGCCCTCTAGTGATTATGCTTGTGATGGCCTTGTCAGATGGTGAGCTGACAGTTTGCATGCACGGACTGAAACTGCAGCCTGCCTGCATGCACAGTGTTGCATCAGGACTGCCGCGACCATGCGGACACACCATTACATGCAACCACTGACCAACAGAAACCCCACCAACAACGTGTGCTGCCCTTGCTCTGCAACCCGCCTCCCTGCCTGCATCCACACCCCCACAGCCACCATGATTGCGGGAGCAGCAGCAGCCTGGCTGTTGTGCAAGTCAGCGCTGGCAGCAGCAGCAGGCAGCACAGCAGCAGCAGCCATGTTGGCAGCATGCCTGGTTGCCAGCTACATAGGTGGCTCAGTGAACTTCATTGCTGTTGCTGCAGCCACGCAGCTGCCCACAGGGCTGGTGCCTGGAGCCATGGCTGCAGACAACCTGGGCATGCTGCTGCTGCTGGGCCTCATGATGGCAGTCCCACTGCGCTTCCTGCAGCAGCAGCAGCAGCAGCAGCAGCTACAGCAGGTGATGGTGCCAGTGTTGGCGGCTGGTGGGGCAGCTCTGGGGCGTTCTACATCCACTGCATTCACATCCAGCAGTGGGGTCAGCAGCAGGAGCAGATCAGCTGCTGCCAGCAGCCAGCACACCAGCAGCAGTGGCAGCAGCAGTGGTAGCAGCAGCGACAGCAGCAGTGATGATGACCTGCTAGCCCTGGATGGCTCACCGCTGCTGACTCAGCCCCCCACAGAGCTGGAGGTGTCAGCCTGCTTGGAGGACACCAGCCACGGCACAAACTTCACCCGTGTGCTGCCAGTGGATGTCAGTGGTGGCAGGAAGAAGAAGAGCAGCAGCAGCAGCGGGAGTGACACTGGGAGCAGCAGTGATGATGACTTGCTTGCGCTGGATGGCTCCCCCCTACCGACCCAGCCCCCCACTGAGGTTGAGGTCCAGGCAGTCCTGCAGGACAACAGCACTGGGCACAACTTCACACGGGTGCTGCCCATAAATGTCAGTGGCAGCAAAAGGCCTGTCAGCAGCAGCAAGAGCAACAGCAGCAGCAGCAACACAGCGCAGCAGCCGCGCACCTCTGGTGCACAGGCTGCGGCCACACCTGGAGGCTCATCAGCAGCAGCGGCCACAGGGACGTGTGGGGGCTGCCGGGGCAGCGGTGTGACCGCTTTTGATGACAAGCCACTGCTCACACGTGCACCAGGAATGGGTGATGCTGTGTCCAGCATAGCAGCAGCAAGGCAGGGCAAGCAGCAGCTGATGACACCCCCCAAGCCTCCATCAGCAGCCATGTACACCTCCAAGCAGCCCCACAGCACTGCAGGCAGCAGCCAGGGCTACAACAGTGAGAGGGGGCCAGACGGGTTGATTGTCGGGTGTGGGTGCTGCTCAGAGGCCCTGGACGCCATTGCTGCTGCATCCCCACCCCTGGCTGCCCTACTGGGCAGCAGTGGCAGCAGCAGTGGCAGCAGCAGTGATGATGACATGATTGCTCTTGATGGCTCCCCCCTGCTGACCTCACCCCCCAGTGAGCTTGAGGTTGCTGCATGCCTGGAGGCCACAAGCCATGGGGACAACCAGACCCGCGTGCTGCCAGTCAACCTCAGTGGCAGCAAGGGCAGCAGCAGTAACGGCAGCAGCAGCAGTAACAGCAGCAGCAGCACACCCGCCACTGGCAGCATCGGGGCACTGGCCCTTGATGGCTCTCTGCTGCTGACTGAGGAGCCTGAGAGCAACGGCCTGGCAGCAGCAGTGGCCGCCGCACGCAGTGGTGGCAGCATTGGCAGCAGTGTGTCGGTGTCACCCCTCATGACTGGTGAGTTTGAGCTGCTGGTGACACTGGACAAGGACAGCCTGCTGCAGCGGCTGAGGCATCAGAAGAAGAAGCAGAAGAAGCAGCAGTTGAAGGCCAGGAGGGATGCTGAGGCTGTGACAGTGACTGTAGCAGCCGCTGCCCATGCTTCTGCTGCTGCTGCTGCTGCCAGCAGTAGCAGCAAGGCGCATGCAGCTGGACAGGGTGACAGGACCTTGCCAGTTGCAGCACACAGCAGCTCACAAGACGCCCCCGCGCTTGCAGTCTCTGCCAGCAGTGCCAGGAGTGAGCTGACAGCAAGCACAGCAGCAGCGGCAGTAGCTGCAGCTGCTGTTGCTGCTGCTGCTGCCCATCAGATCGCTACAGCCTTGCAAAACCCTGCTCTGCACCAGCTGCTGCTGGCGGCTCTTGCTGTAAGCATCTCTGCTGCAGCTACGGCAGTCCACAAGCTGCTGGGTGGGTCACAGGGCACACAGTCACCCTCACCAGCAGCAGCTGGCCCTGGTCCCTTTGCTGGAGCTGGGCAGCTTGGCCAGGTGTTGATCGGGGTGTTCTTTGCAGCCCTGGGTGCCTCCTGCTGCTCCCCCCTGTCCACACTGGCCTGCTGCCTGCCCCTGCTTGCATTCATCAGCGTCATGACAGCCACACACTGGGCCCTGCTGTGGGGCCTGGGGGGCAGGCTGCTGGGCCTGAAGCCTGAGGTCCTTATCTGCGGGTCTGCAGCAGCAATTGGTGGTCCTGCAACTGCAGCAGGGCTTGCCAATGCCAGGGGCTGGGATCAGCTGGTGCAGCCCTCCCTGCTTTGTGGCAGCCTGGGGTATGCACTGGGCACTGGTGCAGGATTGCTGGTGGCACATGCACTGGGTGTGCTGCCCTGACGAGTCTTGGCCTGGGGGGACTCAACACAGCTGCTGGGGCCCTAGCCATACCTATAGCCTGCTTTGTGCTAGGCGGAGTTGAGCTCTCAGTGTGATGCCTCTTGCGTGCTGTGCTGTGTTTCCAGTGTGTTGACGTGCTGCGTAGTGCCCTAGCTGCTGGGGTTGTTGCCATACTTATAGCCTGCTTCACGCCAGGCCGAGCAGAGCTGTTACTGCGATGGCTCTTGCGTGCTGTTCCAGTGTTTTAACATGCTGCGTAGTGCTTCAGTTGTCATGGCATCTGGTGTGTGGCATCTCAGGCTGTGCTGAAGTTGCAGGTCAATGTGACACTGCTGTGGGCTGGTTTCTGGCCATGACGTCACTTGTGCATCTGGTGAGCTTCAGCGGCGGAGGCATGTTCATGGTTGTCTGTAAGTGTTGTGTCTGGTGTGAGGGTGCTGTTATGTGTCATGGTGGTAGTGCGAGGTGTTTGTGGTGTGGTGTGGTGGTGCAGGGTCGTGCATCCCGTGGTTGTAATCTGTGTCAGGTATATCAAGGGTGCAGCCACCTTTGTGCAGAGGTGTGATTGAGCAATTTTTGTGCTGTGCTCACTGTTTTCATCAGCACCTGCAGGCTGTCTTGCCAACTTTCTGACCTGCTGTCGACGGCAGCTCCTGTGTGCCATATACCATTTTGGCTCATCCTCAGAAAGTGGCTGCAGAGGCACGCAGTACTACGTGTTGGTGGTGCCAACAGAGGCCATGACATATTCTTTGCATGTATGGTCTGGATTGCTTTACTAGTGCTGCCTCAAGGCTGGCTAAAATGGCCGGCTGTGTTTCTGGGCAGCAGTTGTTCTTCGACATCAGCTTTGGGGTGACCTCGGCTGTTTTCGTGGTGATGGCATATTGTGCCTTGGTATGTGTACATTACCCAAGATAACGTGCAGCTGCAATGGCTGCTGTATCATTTCTTGCCTTGCAACTGTGAGCAGTGTTGCAGAACTCAATCGGCAGCTGCACGCCCGCTTATGTTGTAATGTTAGTCACCTAGCATTGGGCTGATGTTGCAGTGTAGGTTTGGCGGGGGATCTTGCGTCGCCTTTGCTTGGATGAATGTGGTGTCATTCTTTGTGATGTGTACACAACTTGTTGAGCAGTGCTGCCTGCGGGGTGCTTGGTCTGATGACGTTGATGGTGCAGGGCCTTTTGCCGCAGACGGACTGCCGCAGGCCTGAGTAGGGTGTGTGTAGCATATGACAGACAATCAATGCATTCCTCCAAGCTGTGCTGAACACATCCTACAAGTCATCAGGTTGTTCAATTCGTGCCTGACTGGTAATCCACTAGACACTATGGCACATGCCTGCTGCCAGTATTGTACTGCGCACAGCTGTTGTGGTTGTAAGCACTTGCCGCAGTCAAGTTGTGTTGGTCTCTACACTGAACACCTGTGCCAGCACCCATAATCAAACTGCAGTAGCTCCATCTTGATGAAAGGCATGAGCCGCGCCGGGTGCGCAAGCCAAGCAGCCAGCATTGCCTATCCTGCTACGAATACTCCGATCCAGCACTGGGCAGCTGATCACGCCAAACGCTCATGCATAAGTGTTTATGAGTACAGGCATGATTGGGCATGCGAGTACATGCATTTGCTGGACTCTGAAAACTGTGGTGCTTGTGATTCAAAGTCCGAGAGCCGAGGAAGATAGCTCAACAGGTCCAGCAAAATGCGGTTACGTGGCCAGCAGTTCAATTCAGTGCCGGGCATGCATAGGCTCATGCCATGTCACGTCAACCTTTCTTAGGCTGGGCCTGATTTTGAAGGTTGCCTAAACCATGGTGGCACCATCATGATGAGAATCCCACCTGCTCATTGGCATGACATACACTGTCTCCAGCTGTGCAGACGGCCTGAAGAACAGTGTTGCTGCACACCCAAATGTCGTCATAGGCATTACACGGGTTGAGTTGTCGACGCGGTGGCCCCCCTGCAGAAACATGCAGTATGGGCGTACACAATCAGTGTGTGCATGATCAAAACAGCCTGCTGTAGCCGCTATCTCGCCGGGCCTATCTCGCACAGTCAAACAAACTGGCGGCTCCCTGTTGTGGCAACCGCCAAACAGTGCATGCCATGATGGTACATACTGCCCTGTTGCTAGGTGCCCTGTCCTCACCTGCCACTGGCACGACTACTTGCACGGCTGCCACTCCAGCATCATGCATATGTTGCAGCACACTGATGGACCAGGCGTGTGTGGTAGCTAGGCGCATGGCGTCAGAAGCACGTGACCGCTCAGCCTCAGATAAGGTTGCTGCATAGATGACGTCCATTCGCTGCCTGTCGTACGCACATTGCAGGATTGTGGGTGGTATGTAGCTGTCCCCCTCCTTGCATCTTGTTTGACTGCGACCATGTCTCAAGGTGTACACTGGGCTGGGGAAAATCACGGTATGACTGCTGCAATCTCTATGATCAAGTGCGTTCTGCAGCATGCCCTGAGGGTGCCTTGGCTTGTTGCAAAATCCGCCCTGCCAGGCTCTACCACTTCAGCAACAGTCCGCAGAGAGCAATTGCGACTTTGAACCGGCCAGCTACGAGGACAGTATGCATGCTGTGCAGCTCACTCACCTGATGAGTTGAGGCACCCTGCAATGTACTGAGTGCCTGGGTGCTCCAGCCAGCGTCCAATGCTGGAACTGCACCCAGATGTGTTCATGGGCAGGGCTTTCCCTCACATCTGCGTTTGACGTGTCCACCTGGACAACATCTTGAATGCCCGCCAGGGCATCTGCTGACGTGGCACTATTAGCGGTCCAATCCTGTGCACATGCGTGAATAGCGCATCTCATTATGTTTGCCTCACTCAAAAACTGCAATCGCTGAGTGAGCTGCATAATGTTTGTGAAATGTGGGCGACAGTCTCGTGCTGCAAACTGTTAGGTAACATTCAACAGGGAAACCCTCAGGTCAGCTGGGGCCCTGGCAATCACCTGGATCGGCTTGACGCACCACATGTCAGCGTCTGTGTACACCCCACCAGTTTCGCACATGATGATGTGGCGCCACAGTGAGCTGCGCTCATCACCTGGCCTGAGGGCAAGGTATGTGTCAAGGTGAGACGAGCCAGGCAGGCTGTGGACGACAACACATCACACAGGGGCACACTTAGTAGTTGCCGCTTGCCTAGGCCCGAGGGCCTTGAGAAGCACTACTGTCAGTCACATGATGGCATCACGGTGCACTCGGAAGCACACCTCAGGTGTTCAACAGGCCAAATGGTGCAAAAAGCAGTGCGAGATGCTCTGATTTGCCTAGTTGATGCCCCAGCAGCTTGGTATGGAGGCGGTTCATCAGCAGTACTAAGCTGTGGGTACCCTCAGGGAGTCCAACAACATACCCACCTCAAGTAGGCTGCCATGTCTGACTCATCATACATCAGGATGGCGTGGTCTGGGTTGTGCCTGGCCCAAGAGGCCACAGACAACATCTGCTGGCGAGAGAAGCGGCCCTTGTTCTTGAATGGGAAAGTGGATCAGCAGAGGCATGCCATGCCTGCGCAGTACATGGCAACAGCAGTGGTTGAGGCATGTTTGCCCAGTCCAACTTTGACACCATCATGTCACCCTCTGTTGAAAGATTCAGTGTCACTCTCAAGCACTGCCCGGCTAGACTGCAGTAATTAATGCTTGCTAACTAAGCCCCCTCCCCTTCAACAGCTGGCTCCGTTGCCTGAGAACACCCGGATGTTGCTGACCTGTCCATGGGTGGTTGTGTTGTTGCCAGGAAGGGCACCGGGTCTGTCACCAGCCGTGCTTGTGCCCCCACCATGTGCAGCAGTGCTGTGAGCTCATCAAAGTCAGCAACCTCACCAGGCCCAGGCAACTGGGCATCCTGCAGGCCTGAGCACACAAGCAAGGACACCAGCACACCCGGCTGCTGAGCAGCGCAACTTGAGCACTGTGTGACATCGTATGGATGGTGTTGCGCTGTGAATACATTGTTGGCAAGGCACCACCATCAAGGCGAGCACGTTGTATTTGAAAGCTTGCAGGAAACAAGTCAGCTCTCAGCACACCTCTTGGTGCTGCTGCCCCTCACCTAGCCATGCCAACATGTGTGCAGCTGCCTCCACCTCCAGCTGGTCCACATCAACAGGGCCAGAGCCCAGGTCAGGGCTCAGCTGTGCACATGATGACCAGGTGGGCTGCAATGCCTGCCAGACAGGTAAGGATGTGGGATCAAGGTGAGGAAGTGGGAGTCTGTCGTGGAGTAGCTGCTGAGCAGAGCTGCATATGACAAACACTCACCTGCTGCGCCGCGGCCGCCTGTGCTGCTGCTGCATTGCCTCCTGCTGCAGCATCAAAGGCAGTTGTCACAACTGGGAGTGTTGTGTTGTGCACTGGAACAGCAGCAGCCAGGAAAGCACAAGTAGAAGCCAGCAACATCAGCAGCCTGCAAGACATGGAGCCTGCAAGACATGGTCCACATAGATCAGCTGCTTTACTGTATGTGCCTGGCAGCGATTCCAGGGTTGCCTGCATGTCCTGCGGATGTCGTGTCAAGGAGCATAGTAGTCAGTTGCGGATCAGTCACCGGCAACTTGTGCCGGAACGCATGTGATCCTGCCCCACAACTCCAGAGCAAGCCAGGTGCGGCCTGATGCCTTTGGGGCCCAGACACGACACACCTGGTGCAAAACTGGGTGCAGGTGTGTCCAGCACCTCAGGGGCCCAAACAGGCCGCTACTCCCTCACGTCCGCAGC
Organism: Chamaesiphon sp.; assembly: GCA_041738715.1. Lineage (GTDB taxonomy): Bacteria > Cyanobacteriota > Cyanobacteriia > Cyanobacteriales > Chamaesiphonaceae > Chamaesiphon. Next base: position 106,272 of record JBGSPI010000139.1, on the reverse strand, counting down.
CATGTCATCACTGGCTGCATCAACACCTGTCAGCCCTGTGCTGGTGGCACCTGTGTACCCTGCACCCTCAGGGTTTTGGCCGTAGGCTGCAGCTTCGGCAGCTATGCTGGTGTCAGACGCGCCCACCATGTAACCTTGCTGATGCTTGGAAGAGAAACCTGTAAATACCATGCTGTAGTCATCTTCTGACATGAAGTCCACTTCCACACGTTGATGTCTGCTGGGCAGGTCTGTGCTGGAGGGTGTGGGGGCAGCGGGTGGCACAGGTGGCCATTCCCCTACTGAGGTCGTTGCGGCAAGATGGTTGTGAGGTTTGCTTTGAGCACTGCTGCTCAATGCCAGTGCGGCATGCTGTGCTGTGTGTTCCTGTGCTGCAGGTGCAGCGGCAAAACTGAGTTCTTCCGTGTCAGCTGGAAGGTCTGCTTGAGAGGTTGTCCCCTGCTGTGACTGCTGTTGGCTGAGAGCCCACAGCAGGGCTGAGCCCTGCTGGTCTGGACCTGGCTGTGGTACGGCGGGTGCCTCAAACAGGCTGTCCTGCACCAGCCGCAGCTGCTGGCTGCCCTGCATGGTGAGCTGTTGCTGTGCTGACTGTGCATGTTCTGACTGGAGCTTACGCCAGCTGGTGATGTCTTCACGTCTCAAGTCCAGCCATGCATCTTGCTGGCCCTGCAGCTGATGTGTCCTGAGCTCACTTGCGTGTGTATGCAGGTCAGAAGGCAGTTGCGCACCCTTCTCTGACCCTGGTGCCCTTGCTGCATGCACAACTTCTAGTGCTGCATGCTGCATGGTCGACATCAGTGCCTCACCTGAACCAGAAAGAGTCTCACCCTGGGAGTCTGCATGGTGAACCTGGCCCTGATGCTGCTGTCGCCAGGAGGACATCTGCAGATCTAGGGAAGTAGTAGATGGGCTGCGAGCAAGTTGGCGCTGCATGAGCTGTTGCTGTAGGGCAGCACGTGTTTGCGGTGTTCGTGCAGCACCAGCATCCGGGTTGTTGTAGTGCTGGCCACGCAGGTGCTGCTTCATGCTGTTGCTGCTTCTAGTCAGCTCTGTGCCTTCTGTCAAACCCGCAAGCTGAGGCTCCTGCTTGGCAGCTGCTGTGTTACTGTTTCCTGCAGGCAGCTGCTGTGCTGTACATATCAGCAGCTGCCAGCAAAGCAAGTACGTACACCAGATCGCCAACCTGATACAATCATCACGCTTTGCATGCATAGAGCGCACACAAGAGGCACCAGTTGATCTGGTTTTGCTGCACTGGCAACCACCTAGTCTGTTGCTGTTGGTGCACATGCTGCAGGCTCAGCACACTGCGCGTGCCTCTACAAGACTGTTCGGTGCTGCTGGAAGTCGCCCATTGATCAAATGAAAGGCTATAAGGATGCACTGCAGACGACATTGATGCTGCATCGGCATGCATGGCCCCACATTATAAACAGCAGCTGCAGACGAGGACTGCAGTGGGAAGTGTACAGTACTTGGGATTTGGGCTGCACCCCAAGACAGAGGGCGGGTTTACAGATATAGCGCACAACGTATGAGCTTGAACACTGATGTGCTGTATCCTGTAAGGGTGTGGTGACAGTGCCTGAGCCTGACCAGTGTTTGAACGCCCAGATCTTTGTGTGGCAACGAACACAGCAGAGCACAAGCGAAATGCAGTGAATCAGACAGTAGTCATAGACAGTAGCCTGTTGATAACAGCATGCTCTGCACTGAAGACGGGCACGTGTACATGTACAGGCGCTGTACAAACGTCACACGCGTGATCACGTTCGGATGCCTTGCAACTCGGGTCTGATGAAGTGCGAAGCAAACAGGAATAGACACTAAGATGTGCTGGTGTCCGACCTTGTTCACTACTTCTTGCCTCGAGCCCCTCCTGCCTCCAGGTGGTGATCTCATGATTGGTGACATGACAACGACATCTGCTTGCAATAGGAAGGAGTTTGGCCTATGTTGAACATTAAATTCAAAAATTCACAATGCTGACCAACATGCTTTTCATGTGGGTGTTTGTCAATGTAAGCGACTCAGCGGCAGCAGGACCTCAACCAGCTGCACATCGACCTGACGGTCAGTCGAAGCAGAGCTGGCCAGCCTCAAATTCCTCAGGATACCAACATTGTATGTTAAAACATGGCATCCCTGCCTGATGTAGACTTGAATACTAAACAACACTCAGCGCTTTTGACGCTTCATCAAGATGCAAACACAGGCACAGTACACGGCTGTGCCACAGCTGCAAACCACGGCCCGCGGTCAGCGGCTGACCAACACCATGTCACCTCACAGCACATGCCCAACCAAGGCCGACAAGAACAGCCACACGACACAGCGGACTACAGAGAACTGCTAGGGGGCCACACTGGTGCCCTTGGCTATGGGCAGGCCTACACCTCAGAACACGCGCACACCTCTGACAACTCCACCTAAGCAAATCTTGCTTATGCCCCCCACGTGCACACCCTGTAGGCCAAAACTTACTGACCATAAAGTGCAATGCAGTCTGGTTGTGCTTCACAGCAGATTCAGATCCACACAGCTGCACAACCCGCCCAAAATGCTGGCCTACAGCACACCGCCACACAGCCCAGGCTGTGCTTCACCATGAGGCACACCTGCTGATGCTGAGCCCAAGGAGGGTGGCAGTCGCCATCCCCCGCAGCAGGGGAGGGTTCAAGACCAGGGACAACAGCTACACTACCGACACTGCTCAAGCTACTGCCACCAGCAGCAGCACACCCTTCAGTCATGGAGCGCTGTCCAAGCGCCCATAGACATCATTGCTGCTGCTCAGCACTGCGGCTGCTGCTCAGCACTGCGGCTGCTGCTGCTGCTGCAGTGCCTTCAGTAGCCTGCTCAGGCAACGCTGCAGCCTGTGGCCCACTTGTGCTGATGCATGCGGCATGGCGCTGTCCACTGCTGCCTGCAGCTGCTGAGCCTGATATGGCTGCAGGGCCACCCGCATGTCCCATAGCCCTACCAACAAGGTCAACAGCCATACAGCTGCACGCTGCTGCTGACCCGCCTCCTGCTGCTGCTGCTGCTGCTGGGCTGCCAGGGTGTTGGGCAGTGCTGCCAGTAGAGCTGCTGTCCAGCTGATTGGTGGGCTGATGGAGGTGGAGGCAGCATATGCAACCAGCTGAGCCATCACCTGCACAGTCAAAGAGGCAAGGGTACAGGACAAGGATGCACACTGTCAGCACGCGGTGCCACTCAGGAACAGCAAAAGCAAGATGCTGGCCTCCCAATGGCTGCGCTCCTTCAAACCCGTTCCCATGCAACCCCGTCACATGTTGAATCAGACTGCCTCATGCATCAGATCCCCAAGACAGTGCAGCACCACCTGCCCTTGCCACACACAACATGCAGGGGGAGGGGCAGCATAAGCAGCCAGTGCCTGGTGGCTGTGCCTACCTGTAGGGGGAGGGTGGCTGCTGCTGCCTCACTGGCATCCAGCAGTGCTGCCAGCCACTGACCACTCAGCACAACCTTGCTGCGCCGCAGACCAACAAACAGCTGTGCAGCTGACTCTGGGCTGATGTCAGGGAACAAGCTGCTGCTGCTGGGAGTGGGCCACAGGATGTGTTCAACGTGTGTGTGCAGCCAAGCTGGCAGGGCGCGGCCTGTGGGGCTGTAACCACAACTGCCCAAGGCCCACAGCAGCTGACACATGTCCTGCACAGGGATGGCACAGCAGCAGCACAGTAGCAGCGCAGCAGCAGCACAGCAACGTGAGTAGGGTTGAAGTAGGCTCAGCGGACCATGTGAGGCGGTAACTGTCATACAAGTGAGGTGGCAGCTGTCTATACTGCTGAAGGAGCAAGCGGCAACCCTTGACACATATGTCTCATGTGTCATGGACAGTTCACAGCACCCTCCCATCCTCTGCCGCGGTAATGATATGCCGCTGCTACACAAACACCAACCCTACTGCCCCCCCTCTCTCCACCACCCTCACCTGTGCAGTGAGTGTGTGTGTCAGTGGCCTGACAGGCCTGTCCAGCACACACCCACACCACTGCTGACCAGGAGCCACACGCAAACGCACAAAGCTGCTGAGCGTGCTCAACAGATGCTGCGTGAACTGCTGCCGCTGCTGCTGCTGCAGCTGCAGCTGCTGCCCTGGAAGAACATCTTGCTCCTGCTCCTGCTGGTGCTGTTCCCTACTGCTGCTGCTGGGTGGCTGGCGCCATGAGGACTGCTGCTGCTGAGGCTGCTGCTGCTGTTTGGGTGGATCTCTGGCTGCTTTGGGCTCTCGCTTATGCACAGACAGAGCTGCTGCCAGGGCTGCATCGATCCACGGCTGTGGTGGCTGCTGCTGCTGCTGCACGACAGCATCAAGCGTCATGGCCAAGTCCCGTGCAGTGTAGTGCTGGGCCAACAGAGGGGTGGACACATCCCAGAATGGCTGCCAAAAGCTACTGCCAGGCCTGTACTGCAGCCTCTGCAGAGACCACAGCAGCACAGCAAGCTGCTTCGGCACAGCAGCATACCGCTGCTGCTGCCGGCTGCTTGACCATGGCTGCTGTAGCGTGCTCACATAAGCCTGGTTCTGTAAACTACTGTTCACACTTGTGCCTACACCAAAGCTGGCGGTTTGGTTGATGTTTTCAACAGCCTGCTGCTGCTGCTGCTGCCGCTGCTGCCGTTGTTGTTGCTGCTGCTGCTGCTGCTGCGACTGCAGCACAACCTGTGCTTGGCGCTGCATCTGCTGCCCGGCTGCTGCTGCTGCCAGGTCCAGCCAGTGTGTGTTGGGCTTGACCCCCAGTGTTGCCAACCCCCACAGGGTGCTGCTGAGGTCCCTGATGCTGAACCCACCCAGCTGCAGCTGCTGCTGTGAGGCAGTGAGATAGTCCAGCAGCCACTGCCGAGGGGGCAGCAGCTGCCAGCGGGCCATGGCTGACACCAGCTCAGCCAACAGGCGCGGACTCAACCCTGGTCTACTGCTGCTGCTGCTGCTCTCTGGCATGCTCACTTGCTGTGGCTGCTGGTGCTGCTGCTGCAAAGCAGTGTGCAGCTCTGTGTGGAGCTGTAGCTGCTGCTGCCATGCCAGTGGTAACTGCTGTGGCTCCTGCTGCGGCTGCTGCTGCCGCTGCTGTTGCTGTGCCTGTTGTGCTTTGACCTGCCGCTGCTGCTTGATTGACAAAGTACTGCTACTGCTGCTGCTGCCGTTGAGGGCTTCCTGTGTGACACTCAGTACCAGCTGCTGCAGCTGTTCGCTGGGGGGCTGCTGTGGTATAGCCTTGGACCAGCCATACAGCACCATACACAACTCAACAGCAGGCACCTGCTGCCTACCTGGCCAGCTCACACTGCTGCTGTGGCTGCCAATGCTGGGCCCTGCTGTGTCTGCTGCTGCCCTGTGCAGGTGCTGGCTGAGTGCTGCCTCCCAGGCCTCCAGCCAGGCAGCAGGGGGCGCAGCAACCAGAGGTGACAGCTGACCCAGCGCCCAGCCAGTCATGGCCAGCTGCTGCCAGCCCATGTCCTGCACTTTGGGCGCCACAGCAGCCCAGTATGCTTGCAGCCAGGCTGGCGGAGCTCGCCAGCGCACCCCACCCAGTGCCGCCAGCAGAGCAGCAGCTTCATGGGCTGAGGCAACTGGCACCACCCGCCCCACTGCTGCTGCCAGCTTATGGACTGTGCTGTAGGGCGCAACCAAGCCTGGTGTCTGGTGCAGTGCTGGCAGTGCTGACAAGGTCATCAGCAGGTCCTGAGGGCTGAAGCGCCCCAGCTGCACCAGCACATTGGACACCAGCCTGCGCAGCAGTGCAGGGGCGGGCACCACTGCCAGCCTGGCCAGGGACCATGCCAGTGTGGCCAGCTCCTGTGGCGGCATGCTGTTGGTGAGGCTGTAGGCTGCAGCACACAGCCTGTTGACCAGGGCAGCGCTGTAGGCCCCAGCCTCACCATGCACCGACGCCAGCACTGCTAAGCTGTACAGCACGTTGGTCACAAAGCGGCTGTCTATACGTGGCACTGTGAGTGCTAGGGACTGCAGCCGAGACAGCAGCTGGCGCGCAGCTGCAAGGTCGCCTCTGCTGCTGCTGCTGCTGCTGGTGCTGCTGCTGCTGCTGCTTGGCTGGACCAACCACGCATCTTCATGGGCAGAAGCAGATGATGTTGATGCTGGCGGCCCACTTCGGCTGCTGCTGCTGTGGTTGCTGCTACCACTGCTGGGCCACACCCGCTGGAGCCGCACAAATGCCGCTGAGATGTGTATGCAGTTGAAGTTGGGTGCATACAGGGCCACTGCAGACTGCAGCTGCTGAATGCTGTCAGCATGGCTAAGGCTCCATGTGATTTGAGCTGGACTGGCATCTGCTGGAAGGAAGAACCCACGGCTGCTTGTGTCAGCAGCACCACCATTGCCCGCAGCACTCAAACTGAAGTCATCCCAGTCACTGCCGCTGCTGCTGCTGAAGGAAGAGCGGGGTTGCCTGTCCTGCTCTGGCAGCTGCAGGACGCGCGGTCTACTCTGCAGCTGCTCCTGCCCAAACTCCTGCTGCTGCTGTTGTGTGGCTGAGTCGCTGCCTGCTGCTGACTGGCGCACCAGCAGGCTGTGGCAGCGCTGCAGCAGGGCATGAGGCCGCTGGGGCTGCGCCTACAGGGCAGTCACACACGGGCACAGCAGACTAAGCGACGACAGTGAACACAGAACATCTCCCACAAAACACACGCACACTCAATGTCTTGCTTACAGCTGTGACAGTTCAACACATGTGTGGACAGCAACCACACAAGTGCACAGGACAGGTGCAATCAGGCAGCTGCACACAGACCTTGTAGCTGAGCACCAAGCAGCTTGACAGATCAATACATATGCGTACATAGGTGACAACGGTGTGGTCCAGATCTCAAGCCAGACAATGTGGCACAACTGAGGCTGGTCTGAGGCTGGTGTTGCTGCAGCTGCAAACAAGCTCACAACACGCGGCAGCAGCCCACCTGCTGACTGGGGCCAGTTTGAGAGAAGATACCACTGCAGACGGGCTGCCTGACACAACCAGGTCTGCAGCAGACAGGTAGCAGGGTGGCAGGTTGAGAGACAGCAGGTTCAAGGTCAGCAGGAGGGACACAACAGCACAGGCCTGCCCACGATCAGGATAGATGTATGGCACAAACGTCAGTCACAAAAAACAATGCGCCTGCAACAGGATGTGGTAGACATCGCGAGTGCGCTGCTGCCACACACCGACTGTAGATGTCCTTCGTGGTGGTCTGTCTGCTGTGCGCCTGAGTGCCCTGCACTGTATGCATATTTCATATAGCAGCGTCCATCTAGATCATACTAAGCGGTTAAAAGCTAGCCATGCTGCGGATTGGCAAGAGGCCTCAAGTCCTCTGACTACTGTCAACTTGATGGCGAGCCTGACCGAGCCTCGATGCAGTCAGTCGTATTTGATCAGCAAACATCCAACAATTGTAGTGCTCGCTGGATAGAGATCCCTTCAGCTGGGTCAGCAGATGAGGGGGCGCTGATAACAACTTGGACGTGCACGTCCTGACAAATGGCAAGACAACTCGCAGAAAACAGGTCGACAAACATTTGGAGCGTAGCTTCAGAGCGGCGTCAAGGCACCCTTCTTACATCATCATCACCCCACTCGAATCCACCTCAAGCTCACTCAGCTGCTGCTAGCCAGTGTGCTGCTCCCTGCCAGAAACACAACTGTCCAGTGAACTGGTATCACAGCACACGATTGCGACCGCTGGTAGCAGTCTTGCTGTTCAGAGCTTCTAGGCCACAACTGCACTGTGGGTATCCCACTGTACACAACCGAGGCTCCAGGCACTGTATGAGCACAGATAGACACGCCGCAGCATCACAACCGTTTCGGTAGCCTCGCTAGTCGACCTGGACAGCATCTAGGCAAGCCCAGCAGCGGCTGGTGCAGCAGCAGCAACGGCCGGGCAGCTGGCTGTCATGTCTGACCTGGACCATGTGCGCACCCTGCACCTCGTCCAACAGCGCAAGCGTGAGTGCCTCAATGCCGCAGTGCTTGACGGCCTGACGTCAGCCAGCATCTCACTGGCAGTGGCAGGCGGCCTCAGCTGGAGCCTGATGCGGTCCTCCCCTGTGAGTGCTGGGGTGTGGTGGTGGGGAGGGGTGAGGGGTGGCCCTTGTGGGGTGTGGGGGCAGTTGGGAAGCCATAGAGGTCAAGCAACAGCACGTGAGTAGCAGCATCACGTGGCTAAGGAGCAGTGCACAGAAGACGCGCAGGCGGCTTGCCTTGGTTTGCCTTATTGGCTGCGCTGTGGTGGGCTGTGGTGGGAGGGCAGAGCCGAGGTAGGACCCAGTCCAGTAGGAGAAGACGGACGGTTGAGCCAGGAAATAGTACGGCTGTCACAACAGTGAATGGGGTGATGTTTGTGTCTGGTCCACCAGCACCTGTGTGACTTCATCTGCCTGCCTGTGGGAGGGGGAATGGCATGCGCCACCGAATGATGGTGGTGCTGGTGCTTGTTGAGCGATTCCGAGCGTCACCGGCAGGATTGGTGTTGGTGTCTCAGGCAGCAGTTCGTTTGTAGGCACACCCTCTCACTGGTGGCACACTGTTGTGGGGCGTGGTGGGGTCAGAAGTGCACCATGTACACCTGGCATAGTCCCGAGCCCCCCTGCAGCTGTCCTGCTGCACAGTTGATGTGCTGTCAAGAGGTTTGTGTCTGTTCTATATGGTTTGTGCTTGATGTGCTGGCGTAGGGGCTGGTGAGCATGAGAGACATCAGATGGTCAAGGATGGCAGAGTGCCTTGCGCAAGGCTGTGGGTATATATTTGCAGAGAGTGCTTCAATGTTGGTGCCTCTGTGCCAAGGGCTGTTCGTAGTGTGTGTGCTGAGTGGAGCTTGCTGTTGCTGAACACACTTGACAGCGTCCCTGCTGTGGTTGCTGAGCACACTTGCCACTGTTGCTGCTACTTTTGCTGCTACTGTTGCTCCTACTGCTGTTTTCGCTGCCTCGCTGCTGCTGGTGCCTCTGCTACCGCCGCTGCCGCTGCTGCTGCTGCTGCTGCTGCTGCTGCTGCTGCTGCTGCTGTGGCTGCTGCTGTGGCTGCTCCTGCTCCTGCTCCTGCTGTTGCTGTTGCTGCTCCTGCTGCCAACATTTCATTGCAATCGTGCAGTTCTTCCGCAGCCACTTCACTGTCGGCTCCAAGGCAGCATTCATTGCACTGCCAACGTTCTTTGCCTTCTGGTAAGCACAAGTGTAAGGCCTGCTGGCACAGCAATGCAGGAGGGGCTTGCATAGCACAACACAGCACAGCAGGGAGCAGAGCATCAGAGCACAGCAGGGAGCAGCGCGCATCAAGGGCACGCTGCATCACATCACATCACACCTCAGCGCAGCGCTCCACACAGTTGAACATGACACAGCACAGCACAGCACTTCACCTGCAGGGGCGGTCAGCAAAGCACTGCGGAACTCAGCTCGGTAGAGGACAGCATGACAAACACATTTTTACAGGGCACAGCAGCACAGCAGCACAGCAGCGCACAGCACGCCGGCACATGGCACCACAACACAGAACACACCTCCACCCAGCAGGACAAGGCATGGCACTGCTATCACACAGCATAGCAGCACAAAGCACAGAGGGCGAGAGCACAGCAGCGCGGAGCACATCAAAGGAGAGCACAGCAGGGCAGAGATCAGCAACAAAAAATAGCAAGACAGAGCTTAGCAGCACAGAGCAAAGCAATGAAGAGCACAGCAGGGCAGGGCAAAGCAGCGCACAGCACAGCAGGGCAGGGCACGGCAGCGTAGGCATAACGGGCAAGACCACAGCACGCCATAGCACAGCAGGTCGCAGCACCAGGGGGCACAGCACAACATTGATGAGCGGATCAGCGCTGAGCACAGAAGGCAGACCACAGCAGTCAGCAGAACACAGCACGGTAGCACACAGCAGGGCACAACACAGCAGGCAAAAACTGGCGGCATGTTGGCCGTTCCTGTAGAGTTTGCTGCATCTCATCTTGCTTGTGCTGAACACAGCTGCATTGTTGCTGCTATTCGCGTGTGTTGCGTTTGCATTCTCAGGTGGGCAACTGAGAAATCAATGGCCCGCTGCTCCACCAAGGAGTCGAAGATCAGGGCTGAACAGAGAAATGCAGGGAGGTAGCAGCCTAGGTGCCATGTGGAGTATGGCGACGCGTGGTGCAGCAGTGTGGCATTACCACCAGCGGCCTACCAAGGCCATGTGGATCTTTTACCTAGCATGCAGCCCAACATGCTTCACTCGTGCTAGGCCTTGTCTAGCTTTGACAGGTGGTGCTGGTAGTAAGTAGGCTGCTTATATCAAGTCTGCTTGTCATGCACTGATGCCATCATCCAAGCAACTTAGACCATAATGGGTAGTGTTGTCAGGGCCGCCGAGGCTCTTGTCTTGATTCGTTGCGCAAACGTTTGCGATTGCCACATCAAATTGGAGTTAATGACATTGCACAGGGCAACACCATAGTGTGCTATTGTCTTTCATGGCCCCGCGGGTGTACACCAGGTGCAAGTGCCTTCCCAAGCTGCAGGGACATGTGTGTGCAATTTGTCATTGGTCACTTGTTGTGGAAGTGGCATCCACAAACATTAGATGTATCAGGGGTTCGCACAAAGTTTCTCAGACTGCAGCTATCCTGGTGCTCACACCAATGTTGTCTGCAGGCTCTGCTTCATAATGAAGTTGTCGCATGGGGAAATTTGAACCAATTTGTACCAACTTGAACACCATGTTGTATGCCGGCAGAAACTTCTCCGTTACAATGGGCACCCCGTGCCATACAATGGGTGTTTGCAACAATGTGTGCACACGTTGCAAGAAGGGTTAGGTGTTAGGTGTTAGGTTTTAGGTTTAGGGTTTAGGTGTTAGGTGTTAGGTGTTAGGTGTTAGGTGTTAGAGAATGAATAGGATGCTTGCGTCCTGCCTAAAGCCTAAAGCCCAAAGCCTAAAGCCCAAAGTCCAAAGCCCAAGACCTAACTCTCAAACCTTGGAGTCATACAGTAGGGACAATCAAGCCATTCAGGTTTAAGTTCCGCGCTACAGCAGCTACAGGTGAGTGAAGTTTTCCGTTTGGCTTTGAGTTCGGCTTCTAAACCGGAGTCGGTGAAGGTGACTCGTTCCACTTCTGTCAGGGTAGTATGCCCTTCTTGAACTAGTTGCAAACTATAAGCGAGGAGAGTCTTCATCCCCTGCTGAACAGCAGTTTCCTTGATAATGGAAGAGGGGGCGCGTTGGTTAATTAAGGTCGCTAGCTCATCGGTAATTTGCATCACTTCATAGACACCAGCCCGTCCGCGATAGCCGACTCCATTACAGTTTTTGCAGAGTCTTCCTTCTGATTTGGCAGATTCGATCGCATCGTTCGTTAGTTCATTGGCTTTGTAAAAAGTGATGACATTATCACCAGAAGCAGATAAACCAAAACGAGCTAGTTCTTCCTTCGTGGGTGTGTAGGGAATACGGCACTCAGTACAGACTCGACGTAATAACCTTTGAGCGACAACACCAACTAAGGCGGCGGAAACCATGAAGGGTTCTACCCCCATTTCATCGAGGCGAGCGATCGATCCAGCCGCGTCATTGGTGTGTAAAGTAGTCATGACCATGTGACCAGTGAGAGCGGCTTCCATCGAGGTTTTTGCCGTCTCCTGGTCGCGGGTTTCTCCCACGAGGATGATGTCGGGATCTTGCCGCATGAAGGCACGGAGGATCGACGCGAAGTTCATCCCTTTTTCGCGAATTACCTGCACCTGATTGATCCCAGGGAGGGCGTATTCGATCGGATCTTCTGCCGTACTAATATTCACCCCAGGGTCATTTCTTTCCGCCAGTAGGGAATAGAGTGTAGTAGACTTACCCGAACCCGTCGGCCCAGTTACCAGAATCAAACCGAATGGACGACTACCCATTTCTCGGACAATTTCCAGTGTGGGTAAATCACTAATCAATTTATCCAAACCGAGTTGGGTAGAGGAGTTATCCAAGATCCGCATACAGACTTTTTCTCCATAACGGCTGGGAAGGGTACTCACCCGAAAGTCCACTTTCCGTCCTTCAAATGTCCGGCGAATCCGACCATCTTGCGGTAAACGACGCTCGGCGATATCTAGCTCGGCGATAATTTTAAAGCGGGAGACTACTGCTGGAATAATATGTTTGGGCAGAATTGGAAAAGCTTCGCGCAATACGCCATCTTTCCGAAACCGGACTCTCAAGCCTTCTTCTTGCGGTTCGATGTGAATATCGGAAACTTTTTCGACCAGCCCTTTTGCCAGGATTTGGTTGACTAATTTGACGACTGGAGCGGCTTCGGCTCCTGCAACATCGAGTTCATCATTGGCTTCATCTTCCGCCATACCCAATTCGGGCATCTCGAAGTTTTCGATCTCGACACTGAGATTTTTTTTAGAACTATCAGCTTCATCCTGCTGGATTTGCTCATCTAGGTAGCCATCGAGGAGTTTTTGATAGTCTTCAGCGGCAATAACTTCGCTGCGCCAACTAATCCCGTGGGGGCGGAGAATTTTATCTAAATCATTTTTTGCCTGTAAGTCATCAGGAGCGATCATCGCCACGGTCAGCACTGGGGGATCGCCTTCTAATTTACCAATTGGTAATAATTTAAGTTGCCGACAACTGTCAATCGGAATAAAAGAATTGATTAATTGGCGGACTTGAGTCTTCTCTATTTGTCTAGATTCAATGTCTACTGCATTTAAACCATAGACAATTTTGAGTTCAAATAATTGTTGTTTTTTATACTGATGTTGTAATTCGGCTGGTAGTGCTTTGCCTGTGAGTGATTCCAGCACATCCATTAATGGATGGTTATTCGCTCGACTATCAACCAGTGCTTGTTTGAGTTGATCCGCACTGACATAACCTGCTTGTATCAGCTTATTGCCGAAAGGCGAAAAATCATTACGGAGGATCAGTGCCCGTTTGGGGGATGAAGATTGAGTCATAGCTGCTGTAAATAGCTCCTTAGCTTTACAGTATTCCCACACTTCCACTAGATCTAGCGATTCGATCGAAATTTGGTAGAGATAGGGGACGGGGGACGGGGGAACTAGGGGACTGGGGGACTGGGGGACTGGGGGACTGGGGGACTGTCAACTGTCAACTATTCCTTTACCCTTTACCCTTTCCCTTTACCCTTTACCCTTTTCCCTTTTCCCTTTCCCCTTTTCCCTTTTCCCTTACTTACTTAGTCCACTCGGTATGGAAAGAACCAGCTTTATCCGTCCGTTCGTAGGTGTGGGCACCAAAATAATCCCGTTGTGCTTGGGTCAGATTTTGGGGTAAGGTGCCACGACGATAACTATCGAAGTAATCTAACGAGGCACTAAAGGCCGGAACTGGAATTCCGAGTTTAGCTGACTGGGAAATGACTTCACGCCATGCACTTTGGCGATCGAGAATTGTCTGTTTGAACTCTGGTGCTAGCAGAAGATTTGGTAATTTTGGGTCTACTTTAAAAGCATCCTTAATCTTATTTAAGAAGCCTGCCCGAATAATACAACCTCCCTTCCAAATTCTGGCAGTTTCACTGAGATTGAGATTGTAATCATAAGCCGTGGAAGCTGCGCCTAGTAGTGCCATCCCTTGAGCATAAGAACAAATTTTCGAGCAATATAGTGCATCCCGGACTTGGTTGATAAAGGTTGGAACATCACCTGTAAACTTGCCTTCTGGTCCAGTGAGGACTGAGGCAGCGGCAACTCGTTCTGTTTTGATCGATGAGATGATTCGCGCATTCACAGCGGCGATAATTGTGGGAATCGACACGCCTAATTCTAGGGCACTTTGCACAGTCCAGCGTCCGGTACCCTTTTGTCCGGCAGCATCGAGAATTAATTCTACTAATGGCTGATTGGTTTCAGGATCGATATATTTGAAGATATCGGCAGTGATTTCAATCAAGAAGGAATTTAGTTCGTCTGTTTGATTCCACTCGGTAAAGACTTGGTGTAACTGCTCGTGATTTAAGCCAGCGACATTTTTGAGCAAGTCGTAGGCTTCGGCAATAAGCTGCATATCACCATACTCAATCCCATTGTGAACCATCTTCACATAGTGTCCGGCTCCACCTTTGCCGATATATGTAACACAGGGGCCATCATCAACCTGAGCAGCGATTTTAGTTAAGATGGGTTCGAGATTTCGATAGGCAGTTTCCGTGCCGCCGGGCATCATGCTAGGGCCATTGAGTGCCCCTTCTTCACCACCACTAACTCCCATACCGATAAAGGTAAGTCCAGAGCCTTCGAGTTCGGCTGTGCGACGGTCGGTATCTTCAAACAAAGAGTTACCACCATCAATAATTACATCCCCTGCTTCGAGGAAAGGTTTGAGTTCTTGAATTACGGCATCCACAGGGGCACCGGCTTTGACCATAATCAAAATTTTGCGGGGACGTTCTAAGGCAGCAACGAATTCTTCGATCGTATATGTGGCCTTTGCTTGTTTCCCTTTGGCGCGGGTCGCCATGAAGTTATCGGTCTTATCCCGCGATCGATTGTATACCGCGATCGGAAAGCCATTGCGTTCGACATTGAGGGCGAGGTTTTCACCCATGACAGCTAAACCAATGACACCAAAGCTTTGTAGAGACATAAATAATTGGAAATACTGAAGATTTAGGGTTTGATTGCACTCCACCCCACCTTAGCTCGATCCCCAAAAAATGGTGTATATTAAGTGACTATTTGTAAAGTTATGAGTTAGGGGTTCGGAGCATCGCTACTCTTCCCAACTCCCATCAGCTGGTACAGCAAATCCCTACCCCCTTAGTCCGGCAATTGATGCTTGAGATCTGCCAGGATGCCCCATCGGCTATCTAACTTGGCAACCGGTTCATCAGGTTCGCGTTTAACTAGCTCCGGTGCAATTCCGGGACATTCTCGATCGCAAAGTTGTCGTTGTGGTACTGCTAGACATAACTGTTCATACAACCACACATCTGGCTGAAAATGTCCGTCCGGCGGTAATGATTCGACTAATTCTTCGATTTCTGTCTCCTTTTCAAGCGGCCCATTATACGGTTCAGCAGCATCTGGATCTAACCAAATAATTTCTGTTGCATCGAGTATCAATCGATGGTTGTATTGCTGCAAACATCGATAGCAAGTAAGGGTGATAATGGTCTCCGTTTCCGCTGAGACATCGAGATACGTACCGCCATGTTTGACAGTAACTTTGCCCCGCACGGGTGTGAGCGTTTCAAACTCAGGGATCGCCTGATCAACGATAATTTCTAATGTTTTATCCCGTCTAGTTGTTAGATGGGGTAGATACAGTGGTTCCATCGAAATAGGGAGTAGGGAATTATGTTTCGGCGGCTTCTATTAATTTTACGACTAACCGTCGATCAGGTTCTTGGCCGCGACTGTACGTAGATAAATCTTGATAGCTAGGATCGCTGTCAAAGAAGGTGTGCATTTGCCGACGTTCAGCGGAAGACATTGGTTGGAGGACAACTTCTTGACTGGTTGCGCGGACTCTAGCGGCTGCTTCATCAGCTATGGCTTTGAGTTCAACCGCGCGGCGGTGACGATAGCCATCCAATTCGATGATGTATCCAGCTTGCAAGTCTTGTTCCTGATGGAGATTGAGGCTAGCATTGGCTAAATATTGGGTTGCATCGATCGTTGCACCTTCTGTCCCAATCAGACTGCTAATCTGTAGGGGTGTCAGTGAATTTTGATCGATTGTCAGCCAATAGTTTTGACCATTATTTCCCTCCGGCTGCTGAGTATCGACAGTAGTATCGATCCCTGAGAGTTGCAGCAGTTGTTCTAACCACTGTTTGCCACGGTCTAAGCGTTGGTCGATCATCGTTCTAGGGAAAAGGGCAAAGGGTTAAGAGATTAGAGTACCAACAATAACTTAATCGTACTCATCAAACGAATCCGAAAAATCTTAGTTAAGGCAATGAGTTAGGGACTGTCAGGATAAAATCAATTCATCCCAACAACCCAGCAACCCAAGTATTAACTATCAATGATCAATTATTAATTACTTTAAGTTGCTTTTTTCTTGGATTTACCTTTCTCAAATGGAAGCTGTGGACGATTTTCCAGTTCTTTTTCTTTTGCTTTTTCCTGTTCTTGTTGGTCAACCAACTTTTGCAACTCTGGTGGTAAAGGTTCGCGAGAGAGGAAATAGGTTTGGGCAGTTTGAATGACGTTGCCGATCGCCATGTACATTAGTACACCTGCGGGTAAGGGGAAGAATAGAAACATCCCAGAGAAAATGATCGGGGTGAATTTGTTTACTGCTTGCTGTTGTTGTGCGGCGGGATCGTCGGCGGCACCACTAGCAGGTGCAGAACCCATCGAGATATTTTGGCTGACATACAAGCTGACCCCAAAGAAAATAATCATTGCGATGATATCCCAGTGGAGCGTACCATCAGGATCGATCGCCCCTACATGACCGAGGGCATCGATGAAGAGGAATCCAGCATTAGCCGCAATCCCCGGGATAGCTCCTTTGAGGGTGACATCTCCAGGTGCGATCGCTTCGATTTGACCATTTTCAGTAATTTTGACATTTTCCGCACCCTTAGTGACCGTCCAAACAGGTGTGAGGTTAGATTCTGGATATTGGGCAGCCAGTTCATTCAGGGGTTTGCCATCAATACCTTTGAAGTCAATTTTCGCCTTCTGGCCCGCACCTAAGACATTCCCTGTGGGAATTTCAGCAATGACTGGTGCGTGAACGTTGGCTGTGAAATAAATATTATGTGGTTCGCTATTGAATACTTGTGGTTGAACCTGGGCGATTTGCTCGCTCGGTACAACCTGCAAGTTGACATTGTATTCGATGTTGGAAAATGGTGAACCCCGTAAGGTGGCAAATAGGGCAAATAAAACAGGCATTTGCAACAGAGTTGGGAAGCAACCCGCTAGCGGATTACCGAACTCCTTGTAGACATCACTCATCGCCTGTTGTTGCTTTGCCGGATCGTCTTTAAATTTTTGCTGAATTTCCTTAACCCGCTTTTGCATCAATGGCTGAGAGATTTTGGTCTTTCGCATATTGCGAATCGAACCAGCACTCAGCGGATAGAGTGCGAAGCGAACCACCACCGTCAGAGCAACGATTGCTAACCCGTAGCTAGGCACTATCCCATAGAAAAAATCTATGATCGGCAGCATTATATTGTTAGAAATAAATCCGATTCCAAAATCCATTGTCAGTCAACTAGCTGGTTGTATAAAGAATAAGATAGTGGTTAGTGACTAGTGGTTGTCGGTAGAGAACCTAATCCCTAATCCCGATCCTCTATCCCCTAATCCCTAATACTAATCACGTTGCTTGCGCGTCGGCTGCTGCTTTCTCAGCGACACTGAGCAGGGGTCTCCCCGTTTTGGCAATCACCCGCTCATTGATGTAATCGTAAATTTCCCGATAGCGGGGTAAGGAGCGTAACTCCAGCTTACTACCATCTTTGAGGATCACTACCATATCACCCCAAAATCCTAACCCACGCGGTACAGTAATCGCGTTAGTGATTTCCGAATAGACAATATCAGTGCGATCTCGCCCCATCCAACCACCAACAACTGAAATCCGGCGATCGGTAATGTCATAGCGCAACCAGATTGCTCTGACGATCGCGCCCACTGTTAATGGAATAAAAATTACAAATACTGCCAAAATAAGGTGAAAAATGAGATCCCCAATATGTGGACCACCTTTATAAAATGATTCTTCCCGTATGCCCATTTAACGAATTACCTCGGCGGCTGCCAACAACTGCTCTAATTCTCGCAAAATTTGGACATAAGTGCATCCTTGCAAAGAAGGTCGGACGATGATTACTACCGACCATCCAGCTTTTGTCTGGGGCAACAGTTGACGGAGAGCCGCTTTTAACTGTCGTTTGAGTAGGTTGCGGGCTACTGCTTTTTTGCTGACTTTCTGGCTGACAGAAATCCCAAAGCGGGTTACAGGTAGATTTTCGGTAGCAGAGTCTGGTAGATGACGCAAACTTCTCAGCGTCAGATTTGCGCCTTGATGACGTTTGCCATACTGATAAACCTGTTGAAAATCTTGCCTGCGTCTGAGTCGATGCGGTTTAGGCAATGACACTGAATCTTAATCCAATACAGATCGTCTATCTCTAGACAGATAGACGATGCCGTCCTCTGGCTCTTCGCGCTTTGATCACTTTTTGCCCGGTACGACTCCGCATCCGTGCTCTAAATCCAGATGTCCGTTTTTGTTTGCGGTTGGTGCCGCCGAGAGTCCGCTTTGTCATAAGATCCGCTCGAATTCACTAAAGTTAGGTTAAGATTTGGTAGGCAAAAAGCCACAATTAGCTAGTATAACAGTTATGTGGCTCGATCGCGATCCTTAACTAACTGCCTAACTTAAATGCCTCTAAAAACAAGCCGTACATTAAGCCCAATTTCAGGCTGTTTGCGAGTGTAATCCATAGCGGCTGCCGATCGAGCGTCAGTTGAGACTGCTCTGCGGCTGTTCTGACAAACAAACTCCGCTCGAGATTTTTTTGGCCGACTCTTCGATACTTGAGCCAATTAATTAGTTCGACTAGTGCAACCATCAACACTGCCAGCGTTATATCCAGACTAGCCCATTGTCCGGTAGTTGTAATAATCGCTGAAGCGAGAAAAGCCCCGACGAGTAGACTGATAATAATTAGGGACATCCGCCGCCAGGGATTTTGCACCCATTGGCTAAACTGTTTGCCTAGTCTGTCAATCAGCGTATTGAGGCGAGTATTTTGCATAACTACTCCTTGCGACTGCGATTAGTTTCTTGCCAGATGTTCCCGATGCCTTTAATAATACCGCGACCGATCAACCCGATACCACGACCGATAATTTCAGTTAGTAAGTAGACAATCCCGGTACCAATTAGGGCTGTGGCTGATTTGAGGCGGGGGGCGATCGCATCCCGTGTTTCTAGGGCTAGGGTGACAGCCAAGGGAATCCCCGCTAATTGGGCTAATTCCTCTGGGCGGGGGGCATAAATGCGGATTTGTTCGATCCCGTAATTAGTCAAGATAAATAGTCGATATTGGCTGTCAAAAATAGCTTGCGGCTGACTAAAATAGCGATCGATTCGATATCGCCAGGAGAGATCGTTGCGGAACCGTTCGATTTCTCGACTAGAGAGCAAGCGGCGATCGTAGAAGCCATGTTTAATTGAGTCTAGATCGCCGAAGTGATTGAGTAAAGGTTGAATGACGGCATTTGCCAGACAAATGGCCAGATTTTCCAGCAGTTCGCCAGCCCGATCTTGGGCAAGTTGAGTGCCGATCGCATAGGCGGTATAGTCAATCTGTAAGGGCTGTTGAAATAGTAAGTGGTTTAATAATTCAATCTTTTGCGGGATTTTGGCGAGGATTTCCGTTTGGACGATCGCCCGATCTTGCAAGAGGGTGGGGATAATTTCAGTCTGTCGATCTTTACCGATCGGGGTGTAATATCTACCGAAAAATTCGATCGTCACGGATGCCCACAAGTCTTGCCAAATCACCTCTTCTTTGGCTGGTAACTGGTCGATCCGTACCTGTGAAAACCTTAATTCATCGAGTAGCCCTTCAATCTGTCGGAGGATTAAATAAAATAATTCTCGCTTCTTTTCGAGCCGCAGAATATCGGTTTCTAGCGGGGTGGATGTGAGATTGTCGAGATTGAATTGTAATTTTGCCGCGATCCGATCGAATATCTCCGCTTGAACTTGTTTGGCAGTAATTGCGCTGGGTTGAGTTGTGGCTAAAGGTTGACTAGCTGATGAATTAACTGGAGGATTTGGCGGCTCGATCGATCCAAAATTTGGTGGCTGTGGGGCGGAAAATAGCCGTTTAATCAGCCAGCGAGCGGCATTTAGTTCTCTTCTGCGTCCAGTTAAAATTAACTGCTCTAACGGCGAAATTTGGCGAGAATTCAGATCGGCAGTGAGTGTGGCTAAGGCAGATTCGATTTGCTGTAGACTGGAGGCTCTGAGATTTTGGGCAAGACTATTACCAAACTGGCTCGGCGGACTAAAATACTGGATAGTTGACGAATCCCAACTGTTTTGTCCGGCGGCAACTTGGCGGAGACAACCGACTAAATCGAGAATCGAACTGCCTCTGGCACAACAGCCTTCAATGCCAATTTGAACAGCAATCTGGAGATCGGGATCTGTCGGATCGGCAAGCAGTAAAATAGGTAAGTCTGGATATGTGGCTTTGACAGTGCGACAAAAATCAATTCCAGATAGCTGACTCTCAGCATGATACACTGGCAATCCTAATAGCATCACATCAATCTCGCTGGTATCACCTCTATCATCGCTGAGAATTCTCAACCCAGCCGCAGTGGTTTCGGCTTGAGCACTAATCTGGAGATCGGGGAACCGATTGAGGCAAATAACTAAACCTGACTGGCTGACTGGATCGGTTTCAACCACTAAGATATGGATCAGGCGATCGGTGGTAGGAGGTTCTGGTGACACGCTAGTTATGATGGGGCTAAACCTGTCGATCGATTCTTCAGCGACAAAATCTTCAGACTGGCTAGAGATGTTCCGATCGATAGTTGGTTTAGCACTCAGGTTAATTGATTTTCGCGGCAAATTGCAAAACTAGATGAAGTTGTTATCACCTATCCCACCAGTTATCCGCCACAGCCGCTATCTACAGGTGCTGACGATCGTTTGCGCTATCTGGCTGACGATCGAAATTATCGCCCGTTTAGGCGCAGAAATTCTCTGGTTTCAGGAAGTTGGCTACCTACCGATGTATCTGCTCCGGCTGAGTACTCAAGCTGGATTGTGGCTAGTTACCTTCACCACTGCGGCTATCTACCTCTGGGGAAATCTCGCCCTCGCCCAGCGTTGGAGTGCTCCAGTAACACCAGATCGAAATCCCCAACAACTACGTTTTCTTAAGCTCCGCTGGCTGCTGATTTTGACGGTGAGTTTGAGCATCCTACTGGGGTTAATGTCGATCCATTATTTTCAGTCAGCTACAGCCGCCGGAAATTTCAATCCTAACTTGCCCAGTGTTACACCAACCGCGCCGATTCTGTGGAGATCGACTCTGATCTGGCAATTGGTACAGCAATTATTCCTCTCGTCGAGTTGGAAATCAGTAGTGGTAGGCACGCTGACGATCGCCATTTTATTTTATCCCCGACTAGTATTGAAATCGATCTCGGTCGTCATGGCACTCTCGATTAGTTGGGTGGTATCTCGTCAATGGATGCGGGTACTCTCCTCTTTTCAACCGACGGCTTTTAACCGTGAGGATCCGGTGTTTGGGCAGGATGTCAGCACTTATGTATTTAGTCTGCCTGTTGCTGAATTAGTGGAGTTTACATTGATGGGCATCTGTCTAACTGGGCTAATTACCGTCACCCTCACCTACTTATTGGCGGGAGATAGTCTCAGCAATGGACGGTTTTTTGGGTTTTCGCGATGGCAACAACGCCATCTGTACGGGTTGGGCGCGGCTGTGATGCTGGTGATTAGCTTTAGCTATTGGTTAAACTGCTATGAATTGCTCTACTCACCCCGTGGCGTGTCTTTCGGTGCCAGTTATACGGATATTTATGTTCAACTGCCTGTCGATCGAGTGTTAAGCATTCTAGCATTCGGGATTGGCGGATACTTATTGTGGCGATTTTTCTTCTTTCCGCGTCAGATCAATTTTAAGCCACTACTAATCACTCTGATCTTTTATCTCGGTTTAGCGATCGGTGCGACTACTGTTTTACCTATGTTAGTCCAAGCAGTGATCGTCCAACCAAATGAACTAGCACGAGAAACCCCCTATATTCAACGCACGATTGCCTTCACCCGCCAAGCCTTTGGACTAGAAAATATTGAAACCAAAACTTTTAACCCCCAAGCAACCCTGAGCGAAGCAGATATTCAGGCTAACGATTTGACGATTCGGAATATCCGCTTGTGGGATAAAGAGCCACTGCTAGCTACCAATCGGCAACTTCAGCAAATTCGCCTCTACTATCGCTTTCCCGATGCCAATATCGATCGATATACCTTCACTGAACCCCCAACATTACCTACCAATCAAGCTACCGCCGTACAGCAGCAAGTCTTAATTGCCGCCCGCGAACTAGACTATACAGCCGTACCCAAACAAGCACAAACTTGGGTAAATAAACATTTGATTTATACCCACGGCTATGGTTTTACTCTTAGTCCCGTCAATCGAGTCGCTCCAGGGGGCTTGCCCGAATATTTGGTCAAAGACATTGGCATGACGGCTCAGGGTGCTTTAACGACCGCTAGTGAGGCTGTGCGAGCCAATATTTCGATCGGTCAACCCCGTATTTATTACGGCGAGAATACCAACACTTACATCATGACGAATACCAAAGTCAAAGAGTTGGATTATCCCAGTGGTGATGAAAATGTTTATAACATCTATGATGGTCGCGGGGGCATCGATCTGAACTCAGTTGGGCGAAAATTCCTGTTTGCCAAGTATTTGAATGATTGGCGAATGTTGATTACACCAGAATTTTTACCGGAAACTAAACTATTATTCCGCCGGAACTTGAATCAACGGATTCGCGCGATTGCCCCTTTTCTGCGCTTCGATCTCGATCCCTACCTCGTCGCAGCGGACATCCACAATCACTCAACTAATATTCAAGATCCCAGTTATCTCTACTGGATTATCGATGCCTATACTACTAGCGATCGCTATCCCTATGCCGACGTAGGCAAAGAAGGCATCAATTACATTCGCAATTCAGTTAAAGTCGTTGTTGATGCCTATCATGGCTCAGTCAAATTCTATATCACCGATCCCAGCGATCCGATCGTCACGACCTGGGCGAAAATCTTCCCCGATTTATTCGAGCCACTCAGTGCAATGCCTGCAAATCTCCGTCGCCACATTCGTTACCCGACGGACTTGTTCAAAATTCAGTCCGAGCGAATGAAAACATATCACATGACCGATCCGCAGGTATTTTACAACCGCGAGGATCAGTGGCAAATTCCCACGGAAGTTTATGGTGACAAACCTCGATTGGTGGAACCGTATCATCTAATTACCAGCTTACCTAGTCTGCCCTTCGAGGAATTTATTCTCTTTTTGCCCTATACCCCTCAACAGCGGACAAATTTGATTGCCTGGTTAGCTGCCCGTTCTGATGGGGAGAATTACGGTAAGTTATTACTCTACACTTTTCCCAAACAAAGACAGATTTATGGCCCCGAACAAATCGAAGCTCGGATCAATCAAGATCCGGTGATTTCTCAGCAAATTTCCCTCTGGAATCGTCAGGGTTCGCGGGTGATTCAGGGTAATCTGTTGATCGTCCCGATCGAACAATCTTTACTATATGTTGAACCACTGTATCTTGCCTCAACCCAAAATCAATTACCAACCCTAGTCCGAGTAATAGTGGCGTATGAAAACCGGATTGTGATGGCACAAAATTTACAACAAGCTTTAACAGCTATTTTTAAATCTTCATTACCAGTCCCAGCACCAATTATCCGTCCCGTTGAACCAACCCAGCCGTAGAGATTAAAGATAAACTAAAGAATGGGCCGATCCTAGAGAGGATCGACCCATTTAGTTGGGAACGCGCAGAACTAATACTATTGAAGAACCAGAGTGACATTGGCGTTTTGGAGACCACCACGTTGTTGGACTTCAGAGAGAGTTTTGTTGACTGCGTATTTTTGATTGATCGAGTTGATCAACTCAGTTTGATTGTGTTTTTTGGCAACACCCCAGAGATCGGCGATTAGATCGAAAGAACCATCACTATTCCGAGACCAGCCTAAATCGTAATCACCTTCAAGAACAGCTACGATATCAGCCCGCACGCGCTGACCTTGATAGCCACGGAGATCGGTTTCGGTTTTAACGTTGATGCCGAGGTCGCGCAGAGAAGTTTTGAGAATTTCAGCGTCAGTGATTTTGGTACGGAGAGTGCTGAAGTGGGACATATCTATTTCCTCCAATAAAATGAGTTAAGAGAAACGACGACTTGAACTGTTCGGGAACTCGATCTTGTTATAAACTAGATCTGGTGATTCGATCCGTTTGCTAGTGTCGATGGGTTTATTTTGTTAGTATTCCCCCGATCGAGTGACCTAGCACCTTGACTCCGGTGGGCGGAGCAAGCTTGTTAGAACTCCATCCGCTGGTATTCAGCGACTGAGGCAGCGGCGGGACGCGCTCGCTGTCTTGCCCAGTCTCGCAAAGCAGTTACCTGCTCTGTCATTGTCCGCGAGAGGGGCAGAGTTGCTTTAATGGCGGCGATGATATCCAGTTGGGTGAACTCCCGATCCTGGGCAAAGGCATCATACATCGCGGCGATTAAGGCTTGTTCTATTTCAGCGCCCGAGAATCCATCGGCAACTTTGGCTAGTTGCAATAGATCGAAGCGGTCTAGATCTCGGTTACGCTTACTTAGATGAATTTTGAATACGGCTTCGCGTTCGGACTGAGTAGGTAAGTCTACGAAGAAGATTTCATCAAATCGTCCTTTGCGGAGGAATTCCCCAGGCAGTTTTTCGACACGGTTAGCTGTGGCCATCACAAAGATGGGTGAGGTTTTTTCCTGCATCCAAGTCAGGAATGAACCGAAGATCCGGCTAGAGGTACCACCGTCAGAATCGGCTGAACCAGATGTTCCGGCAAAGGCTTTATCGAGTTCGTCGATAAATAAGATTGCTGGAGAAATCGACTCGGCGGTTTTCAGGGCACCACGTAAGTTCGCCTCAGAGCGTCCAACCATTGAGCCGTCGTAGACCCTACCCATATCTAACCGCAGTAAGGGTAGACCCCAGAGTCTGGAGGTGGTTTTGGCAATCAAAGATTTGCCACAACCTGGTACACCAAGAATCAACATCCCTTTGGGTTGGGGTAGCCCATAGGCTCTTGCTCTCTCACTGAAAGCATTAGAACGCTGTACTAACCAACCTTTAAGTTCATCTAAGCCACCCACGGAATCGATGGTTTCATCTTCTTCGATAAATTCGAGAATTCCATTGCGGCGGATTAGTTGCTTCTTCTCGGAGAGGACGATATCTACTTCGTCTTCGGTGATTTTGCCCCGCTTGACATAGGCTTTACGGTAAACCTTCTCTGCTTCGTCTTTGGTCAGACCTAATGATGCTTTGAGCAGTTTTTCCCGTCCTTGGGCAGTGAGGCGACTTTGGCGATTTTGATCCAATTGCTGGGTCAAGACTCGATCGAGTGCCGATAGGTCGGGTAGGGCAAAGTCCAGAACTACCACTTCCTTTTCTAGTTCGATCGGTACCTGCTGTACGGGCGACATCAGAACGATTACTTTCTGTGTACCCTGAAAGCTGGCAATCGCATCGCGCAACCACCGCGTAACTGCGGCAGAGTCCTTAAATGGATGCAAATCCTTGAATACAAAGATCGCCGGATCTTTTTGTCGTGTCGTCCATTCGATCGCAGCTTCAGGCGAAATGGTGTTGTGCTGAGTTGTCCGAGCTTGCCCGTACTCCACCATCCCATGCGTCAGTGTCCACACATAGAATTTGCGGGGCTGTTGTTTCATCTGGGCGATCGTGGCGATTTCTTTTTCGGCACGATCTTCCTCGGCGGTGACGAGATAGATGAGGGGATATTGAGCTTGGATTAAAATATTTAGCTCTTCTTGCATGACTATCTATCCTCAGAGATGGTGCCTACTACCGCCTCACTCTAGAAGTTTAAATCCTAGTCAAAGTAACTAAGATCTAGCTGCGAAGATTGTGGCTCGTCTAAATGACCACCGCCAAATCCTGCTGCGTTTGAGAGTGCGGACGCGCTTCGATTTCGTCTTGACGCAGATCTGATAAATCCTCAGATAGCAACCCGGCTTGTTGACCGAGTGCAACCATTTCTCCATCCCTGATTACGACCGGATGTTCGCATTCGGGGCAGTTGTACACCTGATGGGTCGTACCATACAGTTCTATGCCATCGACCACTTCGGAGTGGTTGAGATAGAATTCCACAGCTTTCTCCACGATGTTAGACATCGAATCAGCATCAACTGCCGATCGAATCTTCAACTGACGATGTAGTTGTGGCGGCAGGTACAAAGTGACCTTTTGCTTATCTTCCATATGATTCTCAACTGCTTTACCCGGGTATGAATCTACTCTAGCCGATCGGCTTTCTAACTGTCAAGCTGGCAAAACGTTTTGCCGTCATATCTTAATGTAAGTTTACAAAGCAATGTATTTGGCTGAAGGTCGAACCACCTACAATTAGCAGTTAATAACGCAAGTTGCTAGTTACCCTTCAGATGGGGACTGGGATCGAGACGCTATTCCCGATTCCCGAACCTCACTGATAACTGATAACTAGCAGTTTGGATGAATAAAGATCTCAGAGCAGCCACTAACCACGATCGCTTAAACTAGGTAAATCGATCGTCCCTTAGCCCTTATTTCCTATGGTTGAAACTGCGCCTATCCTGATTGTCGAAAACGATCAAGCCTTAGCAGAGAGAATTAGTCTCGATCTCACCAAGGCGGGATATCAGACAGCGATGGCGGATAGTGCCAAGAGCGGATTAGAAAAAGCCAAAAAGTTACAACCCTCATTGATTACGATCGATCGAGCCTTGGGAGAATCATCACTGCACCTAGTTAAGCAGTTGCGCGAGAGTGGTTCTGTTGCTACAATTATATTACTGATGGCTCATGATACAGTTGCCGATCGCGTTGCCTGTCTAGAAGCTGGGGCTGATGACTACTTTCTTAAACCCTATTATGCACCTAATTTTTTACACAGAATTGGGCTATATCTTCACTCAGAAAGTACCACAGGGGAGCAGTTGCGCTTTGCCGATCTCACCTTAGATTTAGTGACACACAGAGCATTTCGTGGGGAACAAGCGATCGATCTCACCATCAAAGAATTTGAACTGCTTCGGTATCTGCTCTCCCATCCCGAAATCGAACTCAGTCGAGAACAAATTTTAGAGAATGTCTGGGGATATGATTTCCTGGGCGAATCTAATGTGATCGAAGTCTATGTTCGCTACCTCCGACTCAAGTTAGAAAAAGATGGTGGTAAACGATTAATTCAGACAGTCCGGGGTGTTGGTTATGTTCTGCGAGAATAGTAAGAGGGAGTGTTAGCCCTACAAGATAACACTCCCTCCGGTAATTAATCTTCGCTGGATTGTTCTGATGGTTCCGGCTTCAACAGTGGAAAGGCAATCGCGTCGCGAATACTGGCACAATCACATAACAGCATCACCAATCGATCGATCCCAATCCCCAGTCCGCCGGTTGGGGGCATTCCATGTTCGAGAGCCGTGAGGAAATCTTCATCCACATCATGGGCTTCCACATCTCCACTAGCTTTCCGCGCCGCTTGGGATTCTAGCCGTTCTCGTTGATCGACAGGATCGGTTAATTCCGAGAAACTATTTGCCAATTCTCGCCCGACGGCAAAAAGTTCAAACCGCTCCACCAGTCCAGCTTTCGATCGATGTGGTTTCGCCAGGGGCGAGATTTCAACGGGATAATCGAGGACAAATGTGGGCTGTATTAGGGTAGTTTCGCACTTTTGTTCAAATATTTCATTCAGCAGTTTTCCTAGTGATTGGATGTCATCACAGCCAGTAATCCCAACAGATTTTACGGCGGTCTGGGCTGTCTCTAGTGAATCAAAAGTGCTGAAATCTAAACCTGTCACTTCCTTGACGATCTCGTTCATCGTCACCCGCCGCCACGGTGCAGTCAGACTAATCGGTGTGCCCTGATAGCTAATTTCCAATGTACCTAGCACTGACTGTGCCACAGTGGTAATCATCCCTTCCGTCAGTGCCATCATATCCACATAATCCGCATAGGCTTGATAAACCTCAATGCTAGTAAATTCGGGGTTGTGACGAGTAGACACCCCTTCATTGCGGAAAATCCGTCCCAATTCAAAGACCTTCTCAAATCCCCCGACGATCAACCGTTTGAGGTGCAACTCAGTCGCAATCCGCAAATACAGTGGCATTTCCAGCGTATTGTGATAAGTATTAAATGGGCGGGCATCGGCACCACCTGCTTCTGATTGCAAGACTGGAGTTTCAATCTCGATGAAGTTCAAGTCTTCTAGATATCGTCGAATTCCCGCCGTAATCAGAGAGCGTTTTCTAAACGTATCTCGCACTTCTGGATTGACAATTAGATCCACATACCTTTGACGGTAGCGTTTAGCGACATCGGTTAAGCCATGCCATTTATCTGGGAGCGGCAGGAGGGATTTCGTCAACATCAGATACTCATTGACGAGAATAGATAATTCACCTTTTTCTGTCCGCTTAATTGTCCCGTTCACGCCGATGATATCACCCACATCAGTTAACTGTTTGAGATGGGCAAAGGGATCGACGACATCTGACATCCCTGCTTCAATCTGCTGCTTATTTAGATATAGCTGAATCGTTCCCGTCTCATCTTGAATGCTAAAAAAGGCTAATTTGCCCATTACCCGCCGTGCTAAAATTCTTCCGGCGATCGAGACTGGGATATCTACTTCTTCACCACTGGCTAAGTCTGCGTATTTTGCCTGTAGTTCAGCCGCTTGATGGGTAGATACCCAGTTATAGGCGTAGGGATTCATCCCTAACTCTCTGAGTTTATCTGCTTTCTCTAGGCGCGTTGCTCGAATCTCCGCGAGCGTTGAGTGTTGTTCGGGCTGTTGCTGTGCCATATATCAGTCGATCGATCTTAAGCTGGACTCTCTATTCTAAGTCCTATCGATCTATAAAATGCCTTTTCCTGTGTGGGCGGGTTTTAATCCAAATTCCTGGCTGCGTTTTAATCAATGATCTAAACCCACGCCTAGCATATTCATCCCCTCTACCTTACCAGTCAGCAATACTGACTGATATCTTCACCACATTCATCAGCGAGATAACACATCGCTCTAAAGCGGAGGGCGACAATTTCTTCGTAGACAGGGTTGAGTTTACACATCGGGGGAATATGCAGTAGGGTATGTCCAAATAGTTTTAGATCTCGTTCAAAGGGACACTGGGCAGGGATCATTTGACAAAGCTTGTGAGCGAGTTGGGGATTGGCAACATTGAGATGATCCAACCAGTTACGCAGGGGCTTAAAGATATCAAATTTAGGAAACCTGGTGACATGGAGGTTAATTGGCTGAACTGCCAACTCTGAAAAATTAGAACCCATAATAGTAGAAATATTAGTGGTATTGAGGAGATAACTATTCATGGTGGTGCTCCTGAGTCAAATTTTCATCTACTCTCAACTACACTCACTAGAAAGCAATTTCCGGAAAGAAAGCTTCGATCCAATTTTTTCGATCGCTTAGTCTTTAGCTACCGCTTGAGTAGATAGAGATTTATTGACTATCTGCATGATCTCTCGATCGAGACTGGGATGACAACAGTAAATACACGGAAACAAAATCAGTGATTTATTCTGAATATTTAAGTGTGATTTTGATCTATTAGATTTAGTATTTTCAGGCACAGTTTGATCGATCAAAATATCTCACTGCCACCACTACAAGTTCGTGGTTAAAATCCATCAAAGGCACCGGGAATATAATTAACTAATAACATGGACTCATTGCTACCGAGATCGGTCAGAAGATGGAGATATGGATTAACAATTGCTTGTTGCGCTGTTTGATGACGAACAATTGCTACATCAAAGCGACAGGGATATTCGTCTAAGTGTGGGTGCTTGACTAAAAATAGCTCCGCAGTACGGATGATTTTGGCTTGTTTCTGATGGGTAATCGCTAAAAGCCCATCAGTATCCCAATTGCGCTGATTGCGAGTTTTAACTTCGATGAATAGTAATGTCTCACCATCTATGGCAATCAAATCAATTTCGCCCCTTTGCCATTGCCAGCGACGATGCAGGATTTTACCTCCACGCGCCAGCAGCCATTGAGCGACGACTTCTTCGCCTAGTTCACCAGTATTCATAGGGGTGCGGGGGAAAGGGGCAAAAATAGGATGTAAGCGTCCTAAAGCCTAACCCACGAGACTTTTAAACAGATTAAGTCCATCACTGTTGCCGAGGAGAGGATCGGCGGCGCGTTCGGGGTGGGGCATCATTCCTAACACATTTTTGGTTTTATTACAAATTCCGGCAATATTATTTAATGAGCCGTTGGGATTGGTGCCAGCATAGCGAAACAGGATTTGACCATTACTTTCAAGCTCACTGATTGTGTCAGAATCGGCATGGTAACAGCCTTCCCCATGGGCAATGGGCAGATCGATCGTGGGAGTATTAGTGTAACCTTGAGTCCAAGGTAAATCGGTGCGCTCGACAGTCAGGGGGACTCGATCACAAATAAAGTGGAGATCTCGATTGCGGACTAATGCGCCTGGAAGTAGCCCAGCTTCAGTCAGGATCTGAAATCCATTGCAGATACCTAACACATATTTACCCTGCTCGGCATGGGTAACAACTTGTTGCATAATCGGTGAAAATCTAGCGATCGCACCGCAACGTAGATAATCACCATAACTAAATCCGCCAGGAATGATGACAACATCGACATCATGAAGATCTGTCTCTTCATGCCAAATAGTGCGCGTCGGTTGTCCGAGTAAATCGCGGGTGACATACACCACATCGCGATCGCAATTAGAACCAGGGAAGACGATAATACCGAATTTCACAAGCTGTTGGGAGTTAGGGGAGTTGGGAGTTGGCACTTCGACAAGCTCAGTGAACGGAGTCGAACTGGGGAGTTGGGAGAGTGGGAAGCCTAAAGCCTAAAGCCTAACCCCTACCCTCTAGCTCAACCCGATAATTTTCAATTACCGGATTGGCAAAGAGTCGATCGCACATTTCGTCTAATTGTTGATGTGCTTGAGTTTCATCGGTTGCACTCAGGTTGACTTCGATATATTTGCCGATGCGAACACTCTCGACATCAGAGTATCCCATGTGTTCCAAACCAGACTGTACCGCCGTACCTGCGGGATCAAGGACAGAAGGGCGAAGTGTGACATAGATCCGAGCGTGATATTTTTGCTGCAATGGAATCCCTCAAATTTGCGATAATTTATTTATATACAGGGGTTGTACTCATGCCATCCACCTCAACCAATTGTAAACTAGTACCTAGCTTGGCTGTTTATTGATGTTTCGATCCTACATGCTCAACGCCGATCAACATTCGCAATATTATCATTCATAATTCATAATTTCCATGAAATCTGAGCGTACACGCAGCCAAGAACGTATTTTACAACTTCTGAAGCAATTCGATCGGGCAATTTCCGCTCAAGATATTTATATTGAACTGCGTGCTCGCGATCGAGGGGTGGGGTTGGCAACAGTCTATCGATCGCTAGAAAGTCTAAAATTAGAGGGAAGCATTCAAGGACGAACACTACCAAGCGGAGAATCATTATATAGTTGTGTGCAGGTCGATCGGCATCATCTAACCTGTTTGCAGTGTGGCAAATCAATCGCGATTGATGAATGTCCAGTCGAACATTTAGAAAACAGACTTGAGGCACTCCATCAGTTTAAAATTTACTATCACACACTAGAATTTTTCGGTGTGTGTGCGAGTTGCCTTCCCTCACAATCAATTGAAGATCTCCCAAAATGCCAGACAACTCACGCGCATCAACACAAACACGATTGATTTAGACAGGCATCTGCATGACTTTTAACAGTTTCATGAATTCGATCGGTGTTGCCGATCCGCAGGGGTGGGGATGGTTAGCCGTAGTACTAACTTTCATGTTCGCATGGATGGTGACTTACCTGTTTATTCCCAAGGTGCGAACTTTTGCCCTCAAAGTTGGCTGGGCAGATCAACCCAATGCGCGTCGGCTCAATCAGGAACCGTTGGCGAATGCTGGCGGATTGGCAATTTATACTGGAGTGCTGGCGGCAATCATCTTAGCTGGCTGCCTGTCGCCATTCGTGTTGGCAAAAGTTCAAGTAGCTATCTTAGCCATTCTACTCGGTGGATCGATCCTAGTGATCGTCGGATTTATTGACGATCAGTTTGGGCTGCCGCCGATATTCCGGCTCATCGTCCAGATTTTGACAGCATTATTGTTGGTAGTGTGCAAAATTCAAATTCATCTTGTTTACTTTGGGGCACCGATCGATGAGATCTTATCAATTCTGATTACAGTATTCTGGATCGTGGGGATTACCAATGCCGTTAATCTGATGGATGGCATGGATGGGTTGGCGGGAGG
The DNA here is from genome assembly GCA_041738715.1 of Chamaesiphon sp. Taxonomy (GTDB): domain Bacteria; phylum Cyanobacteriota; class Cyanobacteriia; order Cyanobacteriales; family Chamaesiphonaceae; genus Chamaesiphon. The sequence continues at coordinate 74,084 of JBGSPI010000139.1, read as the reverse complement.
TATTAGTTTTATTACGGCGATGAGTCTCCTAGCTGCTTCTGCGCAAGTGGAAACTAGAGCCGCCGCAACACTTATTTCTGCTGGGTTAGGGGGTGCGGCATTGGGTTTCCTCCGACACAACTATTACCCATCACGAATTATTATGGGCGATGCCGGAGCTTATTTCTTGGGCTATGTATTGGCAGCTACAAGTATTCTTGGTGATTTCAAGGTTACAACAGTCACCTCACTAGTGCCCACGATTATGTTGCTACTCGTTCCAGTGGTGGATACTAGCCAAGTAATTATTCGTAGGTTACTATCTGGTCAAAATCCCCTCAGTACTCCAGGTAGAGATCACCTCCACCATCGCTTATTAGCCCAAGGATTTTCCCAACGACATTCAGCAGTTATTTTATGGGGGGTGACTCTCGCCGCAGATATTATTGCGATGCGGTTACAGGGGACTAAGCCGATGGCAATATTGTTGACAGCCGTGGGTATTACCCTTTTGCTGCTGATGACAGTCTGGCAGAGACTGCGGGCAGTGGCAGATAATTCCAATCCGTCGATAGTTGATGACAAGGAAAAATTACCCGAACAGACAACTACTAAATCGGATACTAATTCGGAGAAAATTAATCGTTAATTTGAGATTGGCAATCTAGTGCTAGCTCTAGCAAGTTATTGATTATTTAAGTGGAGATCTTGACCAGAATGCCGGAAGCGGCGGAATTCGATCTAAAATAATGCAATCGGTTGAGTAATATCGGGCTATGGCAGATAATAATCGGGGCAAATTTATCGGTGGGGTAATTCTAGGGGCGGCAATTGGTGCTATCGCTGGTTTGCTTACGGCTCCACGCAAAGGTCAAGATACCCGCAGGTTGTTGAAAAAGACCGCCACCGCTATCCCTCAAATGGCTGAAGATATTTCTAGTAGTGTTAAATTTCAGGCCGATCGACTCTCGACGGCAACTGCCGATAATTGGCATGATACTCTCGATCGACTCTCAACAGCAATTTCGGCTGGAATTGTTGCTAGTAAATCTGTTCGACAGATCGACAGCCAACCCATTCCCGACCTCAACCCCAGTTCTAATATCGATCAATCTGAGTAAATTCAGTGGGGTTAGGCTTAATCGCATTAAAACGCAAACATCCTGTTTTTTCCCTTTTTCTTAACCTTGATAGATCCTGTTCTCCTCCTAGGCTGCTCAGTCCTGCTTGTCGCTGTCAGCGTGACAGCACTATTGGTTGCTGCATTTCCAGCAATTCAGGATTTGTCGCGGGCAGCCAGGAGTGCTGAAAAATTATTCGATAGGCTCGATCGAGAATTACCGCCCACCCTTGAAGCGATTAGACTCACCGGATTAGAATTAAGCGATCTCAGTGATGAAGTTACCCAGGGAGTCCAAAATGCCTCAGCGGTAGTTAAGCAAGTCGATCGCACTCTGATTGAGGTCAAAAAACAGGCTGGAACTGTTCAAACTAATACTCGTAGTGTGTGGGTAGGTGTCAAGGCTGCATGGCGAACTTGGAGGCAACAGGATGAATCTGTTTAAATTGTTGGGACTACTGAGCGAAACGAACAGCGGCTCGAATCTAACCACCGATCGCATTACATCTTTAAGATCGGGATATTTGCTTCGTTCCTCAACCACCCAAGATTGAAACTCCATCCTTGATTGGATTGCCCATTCTAAAAATATTAGGAGTTATTTGCTTCGTTCCTCAACCACCCACGATTGAAACTGCTAGGCGTTCGCGTCCTGAAGTCGATTAACTACTCATTTTATCCTCTGCGCTTCCAAAACAACTTGCTAGTCCAGCTAAAAGTGATACCATCTGGCATATATGGAAATATTTCACCCCACAGGTTGATATTCCACATTTGTGTGAGGAGTTCTACCAAAACTATGACTAAATTCGTTCGCAAAGCGTCTCTGACAGAGAATCGACCCATGAAGCCCAGACTAGCTCTGGTGATGGCATTATTAACCGCAGTTACAGGGATAATCACGACTAGTTGTACGCCAGATGCCAATCAAACAGGTGGATCTACACCCACCACTAGCGCAAGCGGTAAAGGCTTAAAAATCGGCTCTCTCTTATCCAATACTGGCGATATCGCCTCGATCGCTCAACCGCTACCAACGGCAATTAAAATGGCAGTAGATACTGTCAATGGTTGTGGTGGCATCAATGGCGAACCAGTCACCCTCATCTCCGAAGACGATCAAAGCGATCCGAGCGCGGGTGCAACGGCAATGACCAAACTGACCTCGATCGATAAAGTTGCTGGGGTAGTTGGTGCATTTGGGAGCAGTGTTTCTACGGCTGCGGCGGATATCGCTGCCAAAAACAAGGTGATGATCGTTTCCCCTGGAAGTACTAGCCCCGCATTTACAGAACGGGCGAAAAAAGGCGTGTATCAGGGATATTGGGCGCGGACGGCTCCACCAGATACCTATCAAGCCCAAGCAATGGCTCAATTAGCGATTAAAAAAGGGTTTAAAACAGCCGCCACGATCGCAATTAATAATGACTATGGTGTCGGTTTTGAACAGCAATTTGTCGCCGCCTTCAAAAAACTGGGTGGTAAAGTGGTAAATGAAGCCAAACCCACCCGCTATGATGCCAAAGGTGCCAGTTTCACATCGGAAGTTAAAGAAGCACTAAAAGATAAACCCCAAGCCCTCGCCGCGATCGTTTATCCTGAAAGTGGTTCGATCCTACTCAAAGATGCCTACGAACAAGGTTTGAGCAAAGGCGTGACGATTATGTTACCCGATGGTGCTTACTCGCCTAAGTTTCCCGAACAGGTCGGAAAAACTGCGGACGGCAAATTTATCATCGACGGGGCGATCGGTACCGTGCCTGGAGCACATGGCAAGGCTCTAGAAGACTTTAATCAGAAGTGGTCGGCAACTGGAAAACCCCTTACAGCCTATCTTCAGCACTCTTGGGATGCTGCGGCTTTATTAATGTTGGCGGCGGAAGCAGCTAAAACTAATACGGGAGAAGGGATTCAGAGCAAAATTCGCGAAGTTGCGGGTGGCTCTGGCGAGGAAGTCTCCGATCTGTGTCAAGCACTAACGATGCTCAAAGCTGGCAAGAAAATCAATTACCAAGGTGCCAGTGGGAATGTCGATCTCGATGCCCAAGGTGATGTGATCGGGGCTTATGATATTTGGGCAGTTCAGCCCGATGGTACGCTGAAAACCGTTGACAAGGTGGATATTGCCGATGCCAGTAAGCCTACGACACCTGTAGCTCAACCAAAACAATAATCAGGATTTGGAGGATTTAATTAGATTTTGTAGCGACTGTCTTGAAAGTCGCTACGAAGCTACGAAGCTTTCCCCTTTTCCCTTCCCCCTTTCCCCTTTCCCCTTCCCCTAAATGATCGGTTATCTCAAAGGCACAGCCATTCAAATTCAGACCCCAGCAACTAATCGGACAATCCTGGTAGTGGAAGTATATGGGGTTGGATATGAATTGCAGATTCCGCAGCGAATGATGATGGAAGTAGTGCCAGGTAGCGAAATTCAAGTATTTACCCATCAACAAGTCCGCGAAGACCAAATCTCCTTCTATGGCTTTAGTTCGGCAGCCGAACGAGATTTATTTAGACAATTAATTAGTGTCAGTGGTGTGGGGGCGAGTTTAGCGATCGCCTTATTAGATAAACTCGGGTTAGCCGATACAGTTCAAGCGATCGTTAGTAGTAATATTCAACGGTTATCTACCGCACCAGGAGTAGGCAGAAAAACCGCCGAACGTCTTGCCCTCGAACTTCGTAGTAAACTCGGACAATGGCGCGTAGCGTCAGGTTTGAGCGAATCTCTGCCAATTGCCAGTTTGAACCAAACTATGCAGGCTGAAGTTGAAATGACCTTATTAGCTTTAGGCTATACAAACGATGAAATTCGTCACGCTTTACAAGCAATAAGTCAAGATAGTTTAATGGTCAAAAGTCCAAATATTGAGGACTGGTTGCGACTAGCGATCGCCAGTATTGAGTAGCCAGAGTTATGGTATTCTTAGGGGTGACTTTCGATCGTCAGTGTAGCTGTATAGCTTACCTGCTCCGCACTCATTAATTCATAATTCATAATTCCATGTCCTCATCACCCCAGTCCGAAGATTTTGATGATGCTGAGTTTGTGAGCCTAACCGATGAAGCAGGGCGACAACTCCCTTGCTATATCGAACGCGAACTCGAACTCGACGGTAAGACTTACTTGCTATTATTGCCAGTAGATGCGCCGATCGAAATCTTTGCGTGGAATGAAGATGACGAAGTTGCTGAACTCGTTGCAGTTGAAGAAGATGACGAAATCAATCAAATCTTCGCTGATGCTCATGCTGTCCTGGCCGAGCAAAATCTCACTCTCAAACGCACTGCTTTTACGCTCAGTGCCGTTGGCGAACTACCACCCCTCGATCCAATGGAAGTAGTTACGATTGAACTGGATGAAGCCGACGATAACCTGGAACCAGAAGAATTCCAAATTTTGGCAAGGTTTTATAACGAAGAACAAGAATACGCAATTTGCACCCCTGTCGATCCGTTATTGTTCTTTGGCAGTGCTGATGAAAATAATATTGTTTCCCTCCTCTCAGAAGCCGAAGCGGAACAACTCCAACCAATGCTAGAGGACATGTTACTGGATGAAATCTAGATCGAGAAATTTACCCTTAACCCAGACCAAAACTACTCCCAAGTGGTTACTCGTCTCAGCCGCACTAGCATCAGTGGCGGCACTCGCCAGTCTGGTGGCGATGTCTTGGTGGAACAATATGATTGCACCACCTGCCGCAGATCCCAACACATCCAGTATTCAATTTCAAGTCAAACCGGGTGCTTCGGCTCAATCCATCGGCAAGGACTTAGAAGCCCAAGGTGCGATTAAGTCCCAGTTTGCCTGGAAACTGTGGACATCCTGGCAAGCTAGACAAGGCAAAGGATCACCCAAAACGGGTACTTACGAAATATCCCCCAGTCAACCGCTCCCGGTAATTGCCGAGCAGATTTTAGCCGGAAAAGTTATTCAATCTGGTTTTACTATCCGCGAAGGCTGGAATATTAAGCAGATGGCGGAGTACTTTGAAAAACAGAACATGTTCAAAGCGGCTGATTTTATTGCCGCCGCTACTGAAATCCCTAGAGATAAGTTTCCCTGGCTCCCGTCAGGTATTCCTCACTTAGAAGGGTTTCTTTTCCCCGAAACCTACAAGGTACCCAGTGAAAGCGTTACACCTACAGGAGTAGTGACGCAGATGCTCCAACAGTTCGAGCAAGTAGCTCTGCCAGAGTATCAAAAAGTAGCTCAAACGCAGAAACTGAGTCTGCTGGAGTGGGTTAGCTTATCTAGTATCGTCGAAAAAGAATCTGTCATTCCCGCCGAGCGTCCACTGATTGCGGGAGTGTTTACCACGAGATTGGCAAAAAATATGCGGTTAGAGTCCGATCCTACCGTAGAATATGGCTTGGGTATCAAACAAACAGCCGATCGACCACTCACCTTTGCTGAAGTTAAACGACCTAATCCATATAACACGTATATGAATCCCGGCATCCCGCCTGGACCAATTGCGAGTCCTGGTCTTGGTAGTCTCAAAGCAGTACTCAATCCAGACGCTACCGATTTGCTTTTTTTTGTAGCTAAATATGATGGTACTCACGTATTTAGCAAAACTCTCCGCGAACATGTCGCGGCAACTCAGTCCATTCGTCAACAACGCCAAGCTGGTAAAAAATAATTTAGGACCTAGTGACTAGGGCATAGTGTCAACTCTCAACTCCCGTAAGGTAGAGTAAATCCTCAACCGATGTTAACCCTAACTCCGAAACCCTAAACCCTAAACCCTAAACCGTAAAAATGTCATTATTCCCGTTATTGCAGCCCAATTTGGTTTTGGGTAGCTCGGTGTTGGATCTTACCCCCGAACTCCTTGCCCGACATCAAATTAAAGGGTTGGTTTTGGATGTCGATGATACCATTGTCCCAATTGGGAGTAGGCTAGTAGAGCCAGAACTCGCGCTGTGGATCGAACAAGTCAGACAAATTGGGCCACTATGTCTAGTAACTAATAATCCTAGTCAAGTGAGAATTAGCGCGATCGCCGATAGCTTATCACTACCATATTTTTTGAGTGCGCGCAAACCTTCCCGCCGTAAGTTGCGTCAAGCCGTTGCGGACATGCAGCTAGATCCTGCTCAAGTGGCGATGGTCGGGGATCGAGTATTTACCGATGTCCTCGCCGGTAATCGTCTAGGGATGTTTACAATTTTGATCGAACCGATGAGTCAGGCTCAGACTTCCTTTGGCTTCGATGTACTCCGCCGAGTCGAGTTCACACTCGCTAGAGCAGTGGGCGTTTCGCTGAGAGCAGGATACAAATCTTAATATTACATTATAAATCATCAAGAAAGCGAAATATAAATAAATAGTTAAGAAAATGGATATATCGAAAAAAAGCTGCAATTATGTTTTTATTGGGAATGGGGTCAGCCAATATAAAGACCCTAAACATAATATTAAACACATATAAATCTTCAGAGCGTTAGCTGCCACAAATAGGTAGATGACGCTCTGAAACATTTTGTGGGTAGCATTTTATCCATAATTTAATATTCCCACTCCATCGTGGAAACTATCGATCCCTAGCTATTTCGCGCCGATCCCTGCCATGTCTCAGACCATAGTTATCAAAGTTGGTACATCAAGTCTTACCCGTAGTGACGGCAGACTGGCATTATCGGCGATCGCCGCCCTAATTGAAACCATCGTCGATTTACGCGCTCAAGGTTATCACATTGTTTTAGTATCTTCCGGTGCCGTTGGCGTTGGTGCTGCCAGATTAGGGATGACAGAACGCCCAAAAACGATCGCGCTCAAGCAAGCAGCAGCGGCTGTGGGTCAAGGAATTATTATGCGGGTGTATGATGACCTATTTCGCGAACATCAGCAGCCTGTGGCACAAGTATTACTGACTCGTTCCGATCTCGATCGGCGGAGTAGTTATATCAACGCCTATAATACCTTTCAGGAATTGTTGCGGTTGGGTGTCATGCCGATCGTCAATGAAAATGATACGGTCGCGGTAGACGAACTAAAATTTGGCGATAATGATACCCTCTCAGCTAGAGTTGCTAGCCTAATCGATGCCGATTGGTTATTTTTACTCACTGATGTTGACAGGTTGTACTCCGCAGATCCCCGCAAATTTCCTGATGCGCAACCGATCATCCAAATCGACCGATTAGAGGATTTAACCGCCCTCCAAGTCCAAACTGGTAGTGCCGGGTCAGAATGGGGAACAGGGGGCATGGTGACGAAAATAGCTGCCGCTGGGATTGCAACTGGAGCCGGGGTGAGGACTGTGATTACCCATGGGCAATTTCCCCAAAATATTAGCAAAATTCTCCAGGGAGAACCCTTGGGGACACAATTTACACCACAATTGCGGGCAGATAGTGCCAGAAAACGCTGGATTGCTCACGGTTTGGTGACAGTTGGCAAAATTTATCTCGATGATGGTGCGGTGAGTGCGATTACCGAAAGCGGCAAATCTTTATTACCAGCCGGAATCACTCACATTGAGGGAGACTTTGAGGCGACGGATGCGGTGCAAGTATGCTGTCCACACGGAAAAGAGATTGCCAGGGGCATTGTGAACTATAGTAGTAGCGAACTCGATCGCATTCATGGTCATCGATCGAGTGATATCATCAATCTTCTCGGCTACATCGGCGAAGAAACCGTTATCCATCGCGATAATCTTGTGTTGAGCTAGCTTTTGGGGCCGGGGGGACTGGGGGACTAGGGGACTGGGTTTCTTTTAACTTCTATTCACTATTGACTATTCACCTAACCCCTACCCCCCGAATAACCAGTACCCAGCCATACCAAAGCACGGATGGTATCTCGAACAGTTTTGCGACGAGGTTCGGCAGATCGCCCACTACTAAAAGTTATGGGTTTAATTTTAATCCCCCGACTGCCAAAGACAATCTCGCCAATGGCTCTGGCACGCAAGATATGGTCGTCAGATGTGACCAAATAGACACTACTAATTCCCTCAGATTCAAATCGATCGACCAAAGTTGTAAAATTCGTGACAGTATCACTCGCTTGGTAATCGAGATGTAAATTCTCCGTCGAGACACCAGCTTTGGTGAAAACCCGTTTAGTATAGCCTTCGGGTGCCCCGCCAGAAATCCAAATTGGCATTTGTGGGTGTGTTTGAGCAAATTGCGCTGCAAATTTTTCACGACCAACCTCACCACCTAAGACAAATACAGCTTGAGGTTCGATCCAGGTATTCTCGATTTCCCGATAACCGATCCAAGCAAACGGTAGTAGTAGAGGCAAAATTGGCAGCAGAAACTTCCACAACTGCCAACGACGACGGTGCTGAGGAGCCGATCTTGAAGGTATACGCGGAAGGCTGTGACGGTGGGCCATGCTGCAATGAGCTTGGGGATAATTAGGGCAAAATCTACCCTTGAAAGTCAATACTAGGCTCAAGCTAGCACAATTTATCAGTGGGAACAACTCACACGGGACTGGCGGGAATCGAACCCACGGCCTATCGCTTAGGAGGCGATCGCTCTATCCTTCTGAGCTACAGCCCCAAACCGCAACCTATTCTATCAGATATTGACCGATTGGATGTTCTTTCTCAAACACCCAATCATCAAAACTTAGTTAGAAGAATTTACCGATAATATTCCCAAGATCCTCAACAATATTACCGTCGCCATCAGCATCGATCGCCTTAGTTGCCATGCCGAGTAAGTCATTATTTTCGCCGCTGACAGCCCCCATCATTTGGACGATGCTACTAGGTTCGATGCCCCCTTGTTGCTGACTAAATTTGCCCAGGGCACTCATGACAATTGGCATGACGATCGTTAGTAATTGACCGACAGTGCCGCTATTCAGCCCCGTATTTTGACTGATTGCGGTAGCGATCGCATTTTGGTTACTGCCACCTAAAACTTGTCCCAGTAAGGCACCGCCAATGCCTCCAGCACCGGCATTGCCGACAAAACCCAGGACATCATCTAAAATCGAACCATCATCGTTCTGGGCAGCTTGATTAATTGCCTGAGCACCTTCTGGGGTGGCAGCACGATTACCCATTGCTGATAGCAGCATTGGTAAAGCCATGCCTACCGCAGACTGAGTGCTACTTTGCTCGGCACCGATTGTTTGACTGAGTTGTTGGATCACGGGACCACCTAGTTGACTCGCGAGCATTCCGATTAATGGATTCATAACGATATACTCCTGATTTGATACTGACAATATCTAACTCGATCTTCCAGCAGAGAGTCTATTCTGGCGATTTCTCCGGGGCAATAGTAGCCAGACACTAAACTAAAAGCGCAGAGCAACGCGCTAATGGACAACACATTTTACACAATTATTGCGAGAATGGTAAATCATCGTTAAAAGTCAAATTGCCTGTGAACAAAATTGGGATTAGCGGGACGATACTATCGTTTTCACTCTTTCAGTTAACTTATCTGTCTCCACTTGCTGATCAATCAATCATCACAACCCAGTCACAAGTCTACAGTTCTTTCCAGTTTTCCAGGGCAGAACCTAATTCACCACTGCGCACAGCCAAGGAGGGAGGCGTACTGGCTTATCAAACAGCCATCAGTCTATCGACAGTGGAACGGGGGGTAATTGCTGAAATGAATCGCGCTAGAGCCAATCCAGCCAACTATAGCAAGGTGCTCATTAATTGGCGGAAAAGATTTCGGGGCAAACAAGTCCAACTCAAGCCGCGATTGTTTTTGCAGACGCAGGAAGGAACATCTGCTATTGATGAAGCAATTCAGGCATTACGCCAGACTCCTCCAGTGCCTACGTTGAAGTTCTCACGGGGATTGACCCTAGCGGCACGAGATCACGTCCGCGATCAAGGTAATCGAGGCGTAACAGGGCATAATGGTCGCGATGGGAGTACTCCTTTTCAACGGATGGAACGGTATGGCAAATGGGAAAAAATTGCGGGCGAGAATATTGCCTATGGACCCGATACAGCCCAAGCTGTCGTCCGGGATCTAATTATCGATGATGGTGTGTTCGATCGCAGCCACCGAGTTAATATGTTTCGACCGCAATATCGGGTGACTGGTGTTGCTTGTGGTTATCACAAACAGTATCGAGTAATGTGTTCGATTAAGTATGCTGGGGGTTATCGAGATCGAAATAATTGATGATTGATAATTGGGTAATATATTAAAAAAAATAATCAGTCAGAGGCAATTTATCACCTCTGACTGATTATATGTGTTTGATCGAAATAATCGATCAAACTATCTAGTTCGATTAGAATAGGAACGTAGTTCTTACAACACCAATCAACGCACTAGTATTATTAATTTGGTCGGGTGCAGTTAGATAGATCAACCCAGGTGTAATCGAGATATTGTCGCTCAATTTATATTTGTAGAAACCTTCAATGTGGAGTGGCACACTGCCAACGCCCGAAACATAAGGTTCCGCACCAACAAATAAACCAGCAAGGCTACCTTTGCCATCAACATCAGGGAAAGCTAAACCACCACCGTAGCTCCAAATATCTTGGTTGCCGATTGCACCACCTTTACTAGCGTTGGTTTTCATGGCGAAACCATTGAAAGATAGTTTATCGCTGGCTTTGTAAGCAAATTGGAGACCGAAGGAATTAGCTTTAGTAGTCTGACCTGAGTTACTATTAGCCAAAGGTGTACCAACAACAACTCCAGTACCATTGAAGATAGTGCCAGTGTGGGAGCTATTAATGTAGGTTAAACCACCTTCTAATTGAGGGCTGAGTTTGAAGTTAAGTTGACCCAAGAGGGAGTTATCACTACCAAACAAGCCGCCGGGATTAGCTGGAGTATTTGCATTAAAGGCAAAGTAACCAAGCGACACAGATGTCAAGCCAGTCTCACCAACGGGGATAGTCGCCCCAACGCCGCTACCACCACCAATTTTGTAGATGGGGCTGGATTCAGCAAATGCCCCAATCGCACCACTAGCACCAGTGAAATCGTCAAAATAGGGTGCAAAGGTGGGTGCATAGTCTGCTTGCAGCGCGTTAAATGCCGCAACGTAGACATTGGTATTGCTGACGGGGAACTGATATGCCAACCAGTCAACACCAACACTATTAGTGCCATTAGTTTCAACTACTTGGGTCCCTGTGTTAATCGGGTTAGTGAAGTTAGCTCCAAGGGAAGCTGTATTCCCTGTGGCTAGACGTGTCCACAGTTTATCTTGACCAGTGAAGCTACTTTCAAATAATAGCCGAACGCGATCGCCCAGGACAACGTTATTCGGATTTGCACCACTTAAAGTACCACTGAGGTTAAATACAGCTTCACCTTTGAGCTTGGTGGTGGTGGAAAACTGGTTAGCTTGCGCTTGAGCGAGTCTTTTTTCACTAGCACCGATCCGTGTATCAACTTCAGTCAGTTGAGCGCGAAACTCTTGAGTTAATCTCTTGATAACTTCAACATCTTCGACGGTAACTGTTGTTGGTTGTTGTGCCAACAGAGGTTCAACTTTGGTGAGACAATTGCTCAAACCACGGGCGAATTCGACATCGGAGACGACTTGATCATTGAGATTAGCGTTACAACCATATTTTGTCGCGACTGATTGGAGGGCTGTATATTGCCAGTCACCTGGTTTGATGGTATCAGTGGCAACTTCCGGGGTATCAGTTTCCGCTGGAGCGGGTTCTGTTGCCGCAATCTGTTTAGATTGAGCAGTATTAGCTTGGTTGAGCATTAAGTTAGCTGTACCAGTAGCCGACACTGAACTATTGGCATCACTACTTTTTGGTGCTGCCATCACTCCTGTGGACAATAATAGGGCAATACCCAAAGCTGCGGGGCTGATAAATACAGATTTCCAAAATGTTGATGACATTCGGGTGGTTCTCCTCACTTGAATTTAGAATGTTTACGCTGAAATTGGGGTTTTGAGTCGGGAGTGTGGATTGAGCAGGTAGTCTCTAGCTGTCGATCCAGAAACTTGACTTTAGTTATTGCTAATTATTTCTATTTAGCACATTGGGGATCGATATACTCGTCAATCTAAAATTTATCACTAGGGGTGACAAACTTGTTTAGCTTAACTGGCGAAACAGTTTTAGAACTGATATACACGATACCATTGAGCGGTCTTCAGGGAAAATCAATGTGCCCCTTATTATAGGTTGTAAGTATTAAGTCTGAGTCAACTCGATCCTACTGGAAAATAGATTGTAGATGTAACTTTAGTAGTTATTTTTGCTACTAACACTTTATCCATCTATTTATTTTCACCATCGGGAAGATTTCCTAAAGTTGTCGATTCTCCCGTTGCCTTTTCTTCGAGACCAGAAATTCAGCAACACTGTTTTTGGTGGAGTGTAAGCGATCGATTCCGACGAGTCAATGGGCATCATAGATCCAGGACTAGTAAGTTTAGCTGTGGGTGTAGATAGTCATGAATGAGCAACTGCAAACAAAAAGTAAGTTCAATCCCGATTTTCCTCCCCGTAGAACCTGGGTAGATGGGGCTGGAAAATCGGATCGGCTGCTGGGCATCGAGACTGTCACAGCCCATCAATTTGAAGGTAAGCAAGCCATGTGGCTCGATCAATCTCAGCCGCTCCCTCCAGAGGTAATTCTGGCAGAATTAACTTTAGCGGACTTAAGGGGTGGTAAAAGTTTTCTCGATATTCAGCATCTGGTCGATCGAGAGGATCGTCAGAAGCCTTACTATTCAACGAGTATTACTAATCGATCGGCAGAAAAATTACGGATCGACAAGTTTGGGACTTATACTCTGACTGATGATGTCTTAGTTCTCCACACGATGACTGGTGGGTTTTTTAGTGCTCAACAATTTCAATCATGGTACGATCTCGGTGAAGGTTGTTGGATCGAACCCGGTCAGACTGTGACAGACCCCAATAATCATAGTAAAGTTGGTGTCTATTGGGTTTATTTTGGTAGTAGTGCTAGCGGCGAACAATTCGTTGCTGGTGCGCTCTGGGGTGGAAAACACTGGTGGCAAGTGTGGTAGTTGAATAGCAAAATATATGCTGGTGCGTTAACCTGCGGGTTAGCACACCCTAACAACAGCTTCGGATGATCGCCGGGCTAAGTATAGAATGGAACTTTCACCAGGAATTAAACCACCGCAACTTACACCAGCCGATTTAGAACACCTATCGCACTTGCGATCGAAAAAACCAGCGCGGACTCCCATACTACCACGAGCCTCGCGCGGCGATCGAATTGCTGATATTGTGACCGCAACTGTTGGTTCTTGGCGATTTATTATCATTCAAAGTTGCTTGTTAGCAATTTGGATTGTGCTTAATGTTGCTGCTTGGATTTCGCATTGGGACCCGTACCCGTTTATTCTGCTCAATCTAGCATTAAGTTTTCAGGCAGCATATGCAACTCCATTTATTTTGATGAGTCAGAATCGTCAGTCTACAATCGATCGAGATAAGGCTCAACAAGATTTAGATTGTGATATCAAAGCCGAAATGGAAATCGAGTTGCTCCATAATAAATTGGATTCACTTCGGGAACGAGAAATTGCCGATCTACAGTTATCGCTCCAACGTCAATATGAAATCATTCAAAGATTAGAAGGACTCCTCGCTCAAGAAATAGCCGCAAATCATTCATCTAAAACAGATATTTAGCTATTTATCTACATCAACTCTCTTATCTTCACCAGCGATTAATAGCGGTGCGGTTGATCCGCTTAGGCTTGAATTTGGTTTGTCTATCTCTTGTAATGTCACTCGTTGATTTTGAGCAAATGAGATTTGTTGTTGATAATTAGAAGCGACCGCTAGCACCGCACCTAAGATCAGATATACGGGAAAGGGCAAAGTAATATCCTTGACGGATTGATATAATTCGGCAATGGCAAGCAGAATAAAAAAAAATACAATCCAGAATTGAGCCATGGGTTAGGGGAAAAGGGAAAATAATAGGACGGAAGCAGCCTAAAGCCTAAAAGCCTAACTTAATTCAGCAACAATACGCTCATTTAAGAGAGTTTGATTGGTCAGTAAATCATCAACTGTAATCCGTAATTGTCGATCGCGATCGACATTGAACTGAACTTTAATTCGATCGCTACCAGGATATCCGGCTGGTTCGAGTTTAGCAATATTTCTGGCTCCATCTCGATCGTTTAATGTTCTCACATCTGTTACCCCACCTGTCAAACATCGGGTAATCAATCTATCACCATCAAAATATACTTCCGTTCCGCCAGATGTGGCACCGAGTTCACCGATAATTAGCTCGATACTGGGCTGATTTTCTCGCGAAGCACCAAGAGTGAGTTCAACAGGTTCGGACATCGGATAAGCTTGTCCAGATTGAATAATTGGATGCCAATTGTGGGCGTTGCGCCGTTTATCCCAATAGCGGACACCGTAACTATGGTAGAGAAAATCTTGAATCTCGATCCCTTTGGTTAATTGTAAAGCACCGTGGGCGATCGCTTCAAAGGGTTTTGATTGGCGAATTTTCTCCTCACCAAAATACTGTCTTACCCAGGTTTGCACAGCCGGAATTTGCACTGTCCCACCGACGAGCAATACGCCATCGATGTCACCTGTTTCAATCCCCTGACGACGAGCTTGCTGGAGTACTTGAGTCATCGACTCATCCAACCGCTCGAAAAATTGATGATCTGTAAGAATCTGCTCAAAGCGATCGCGGGTCAGACTAAACTCATAACTATCAAAAGTTCGATCGTCAAAATATACTTCCGTCGCTGTCGTCTGGAGCGATAGCTGAATTTTGATCTTCTCCGCCAACCGCGTAATTAACGCCGAAGTAGTTAACCCCTGCATCACCGCTAACTCCTGCGCCACCCAATTATCGATATCCGTCCCCCCCAAATTTTGCCCTGCTTTGGCAATTACCCGCGCCATCTGGGGTTGTTGAGCGGAAGATTCGAGGGATTTATCCCCCCACTTCAACAGGAAGCCCAGGGGCGTTTTTCCCTGCTGTAACTGCTTAGTCAACTGCACGAGCGATAAATCCAAAGTACCGCCACCAAAATCCACCACCAGCAGGGTTTCCGCCGCAGTCATCCCATAGCCCAACGCCGCCGCTGTCGGCTCATCGAGGAGCCTGACCCGTTCGACGGGGAGCGTCGCACATACTCCACTTAACCAGCGACGATAGACCTCAAAACTATCTACAGGGACTGTTAAGACGAGAGATTCCCCCACATCTGGGAGGGAGTGCTGTAACTGGTCGATAACCCCTTGGAGAAATAACTCTCCCACCCGCTCAAAGGTCATCGATACCCCATCTAATTCAGGTAAAAAGCCCTGAATTTCCACCCCAATCCCCCGCTTAAATCCTCGAAAGAAGCGATGATCTCCCTTGAGATCCAAGCCCCGATCGCGTACCATTTGCCCTAATAAGACTCGATCCTCACTGCCATCCTCCACATATACCAAGCTCGGAATCAACGGTGGATTCATCCCCCCAACTAGGGATAATCCTGGTAAAGTTACTGTTTCGGCTTGTTGTGTCGCTGCATTCCAACGGCTAATCACAGTATTACTCGTCCCAAAATCGATCGCGATTGCCATTGTTTCTAGTATTTAATGGAGTGAAGAATATAGCTTAGACTAGCACGATCGAGATTGTCAGTACTTAGCTCGAAGCATTTAAAATGAGAGCTAGTCACTAAATAACGTCATGGTATCCACACCAACTCGACCAACTCAAAAATCCTGGGCAAAAGCCATCGCGCAACCGGGTGAAGAATTTGCCCTGACACCGTTATCGGTCCTATCTGGAGCGATTCCTGCTGGGCTGCGTGGCACTTTATATCGAAATGGCCCAGGTAGATTAGAGCGTGGGGGTAAGAGGGTTGGGCATTGGTTTGATGGTGATGGTGCGGTCTTGGGTGTACATTTTCGAGAGACGGGCGCGAGTGCTGTTTATCGTTATGTCCAAACCACCGGATATCTGGCAGAAACCAAACAGGATCGGTTTCTCTATGGTAATTATGGGATGACCGATCCTCAAGGGATTTGGAATTTTTGGTGGAGAGTTTTCACCAAACAAGATAGTCTGAAAAATGCAGCCAACACTTCAGTTCTAGCATTGCCAGATAAATTATTAGCTCTGTGGGAAGGGGGACAACCCTATAGTTTAGATTTAGAAACCCTCGAAACAAAAGGGTTAGAGACTTTGGGCGGACTCCAACCGACCCAACCTTATTCTGCTCATCCTTTGCGGGATCCGATTACTGGAGAAATTTTTAGTATTGGTGTCGATATTCAGCAGAATTTACACCTATATAAAAGCGATCGATCTGGTCAGATTAAACAACAATCTGCCATTAAATTAGATAGTTTACCTTTTATTCATAGCTTTGCCTTGGCAGGACAGTATTTAATCTTTTTTCTGCCTGCATTGGCGATGGATAAAATGGCGGTTTTATTTGGCACTAAAAGCTATGCTGATTCGTTAGAATGGCACCCAAAATTAGGTACACGCATTCTAGTAGTTGACAGAGAAACTTTTAAGATCGTGAGTCAAGGTGAAACCGATCCTTGGTTTCAATGGCACTATGGTAATGCTTGTCTAGAACAAGATGGATTAGTGCGGCTAGATTTTGTCAGGTTTAACGACTTTGCCCAAACTAATGAGTATTTGCGCGAAGTTGCGACGGGAATGACAACTACAATACCTAATGGTAATCTGTGGGAGGTGCGACTCGATCCAAAAACAGCTAAAATTGTCTCAACACAGAAAATACTCGATCGCAGTAGTGAATTTCCAGTGGTTTCGCCACAGTCGATCGGTCAATCTTGGCGATATACTTATCTAGCATTGCAACGTAAATCAGCCGAAGATGGGGAATTTATGGGCGCAATTGGTCGCTTTGATTATCAAACTGGCACCTTAATGGAAGCCGATTTGGGTGAGAATCTCTATACTGTTGAACCCCTATATATTCCCGATGCCTTAAATCCAGATCGAGGTTGGATTATGACGGTAATTTATGATGGAAATCAGGAACAAAGTGAAGTGTGGATCTTTGATTTTGATCGACTTAATGAGGCACCAGTTTGTCGGTTAGCTTTGCCTAAGATTATTCCTTTTAGTTTTCATGGTACCTGGAGACCATTTTGAGTTCGTTGATAGTCTTATTTAGTGCTATAAGTAACTTTAATTTCTTCGATTAGATCGTAGACCAACGACTCGATTTTGATCGCTGTTTGTCCGCGTTGAATTTCACTACCGATCGCTTGTGTGAGATTTTCGGCGAGACGCTGGCTGAGTCTGCCACTATCGGGGTCTGCAATGACTTTGAGCAGGGCTGCATATAGAGATGAGGAGACTTCCTTGACGATGCGATCGATCGCCGTAGCGGGCAATTCACCAATGCCTGGGAGCATTTGTAGATTGCGATATGCGGGAGATTCTTCTAGTGCTTTATGAAATAAATGTTGAAAGATTGCTTCTAAATCTGGTTGAACTTTGGGGATGACACGATAGACGACTATTTCTAAAACTAATTGAAATAGCACTTCGACTTCATTAATATTATTTAAATCTATATGTGGACGTTTGAGATAGTCGCCCATCAATTTAGTTACTTGTCCATTTTTAATCGCTGATTGAGTTTGTTCCATCACTTGAATGACTACAGCATCAGTAATCTCAGTCACGATTTGACCGACAAATAAGCGATTGAGTTCCGATCGAATTGAATCTAGCTGAATTAACTTCGCCTGATCCAATCTAATCGCCACTGGAATAAATCGCATAAATTGAGCAAAGGGTAGTAGAAGAATTAGATCGTACCACCGCCAGATAATTGCCTGTTGCCAAGTGACGCTACGATTATGACGACAGATATAAAATATTCTACCTAAAAATTCACCAGTGAAGATGCCAATGAAAATAACATCAATTTGCCAAAATAGATCGACTAGACTACCCGATTCGTCTAATCTTCGGTAGTAATTAGTCACAATTAATGGCTTAATCTTTTGTTCGTAAAAACCCAGTTCGCGTTCCCAGCCATATTTAGTTAAATATGTTTGACTCCAGAAGGTTTGAAAGGCACCTTTGGCTGAATGATTTCGCACGCGATCGCGGACTTCGTTTTTGATCTTTTCTAGATTTCCAGTTTTTCCAGCTACTTGAAATGGATTACTTTGAATCAAGCTAATACTCAAAACATCCAATTCTTTCAGCCAACTTTGGGTTTCTGGTGAACCTAATCCATTTGTTTTAACTACACTCTTAAGTTGTTCGACAGCATTCAGATATCGTTCTGTTTCTCGATGAGGTTCGATTCCTTTGATCGGATCGTAACCTCGAACGATCTCTGGGATATTTTTGAAGTAAAAATCACGCCAGGGAAGATAAGTCAGATCAAACATGGCAGCTAAAAAACCAATCGAGGCAATGATTGCCATCGATCTTTCAAACCACAAGTTCTTTCTAGTAATTGGGGAAAACAAGGGAATAGTTGAAAGTTGAAAGTTGACCCTTCGACAAGCTCAGGGCAAGCAGTTGAGAGTTGAAAGTTGAGAGTTGAAAGTTGAAAGTTGAAAGTTGAAAGTTGAAAGTTGAAAGTTGAGAGTTGACCCTTCTCTTCGAGACGCTACGCGTTGGCGCAGCCTGCGCTTTGCGCTTACGACAAGCTCAGGGCAAGCAGTTGAGAGTTGACAGTTGATAGTTGACAGTGGACAGTCCACTGTCCCCTCGTCCCCCCGTCCCCCCGTCCCCCCGTCATCCATTGACAAGTAACTAGCAACTTCTGACGTTAATATTTCGCAATTCCTTCTTCTCTGGCTGCTTTTTGGACTGCGGCGGCGACGGCGGTGACTACGCGCTTGTCGAAGACGGAAGGGACGATGTACTCGCGGTTGAGTTCGTTGGGATTGATCAGAGATGCGATCGCTTTGGCGGCTTCGAGACACATATTAGTGGTAATCTGATTGGCACGACAATCGATCGCGCCGCGAAAAACACCAGGAAAGGCTAAGACGTTATTAATTTGGTTGGGATAGTCACTGCGCCCCGTTGCCATGACGGCGACATCATTACTGACTAATTCGGGTTGAATTTCGGGGATGGGATTAGCCATCGCAAAGACGATCGGATCTTTCGCCATTGATTTTACCATTGCTGGGGTAACGACTCCAGGTGCGCTGACACCCAGGAAAACATCTGCACCTACCATCGCATCAGCGAGGGTGCCAGTTTGGGCGACGGCAAATTCCAGTTTTTCGGGATTTAAGTCAGTGCGACTGGTGGAGAGGATGCCTTTGGAGTCACAGATAGCAATGTGTTGAACACCAGCAGTTTTAAATAATTTGGCGATCGCAATTCCGGCTGCACCTGCACCATTAATGACAATTTTGACGGTATCGAGAGATTTTTTGACTAGTTTAAGCGAATTTAGCAGGGCAGCAAGGGTGACGATCGCGGTACCATGTTGATCGTCGTGGAAGACGGGAATATCTAATTCTGCCCGCAGTCTGGCTTCGATTTCAAAGCAACGCGGTGCGGCGATATCTTCTAAATTAATCCCACCAAAGACTGGCGCGAGGTGTTTGACAGTTTTGATAATTTCTTCAGTATCTTGAGTATCCAGACAGATGGGGAAGGCATCTAACCCGGCAAATTCTTTGAATAACATCGCTTTCCCTTCCATCACGGGCATCGAAGCAGCGGCACCTAAATTACCCAAGCCCAAGACAGCACTGCCATCAGTGACGATCGCCACGGTGTTACACTTAATTGTCAGCGCGTAAACTTTTTCCGGCTCGGCATGGATTGCCATACAAACACGCCCAACACCTGGGGTATAAGCCATCGCCAAATCTGATTGACGGGTGAGGGGAATCTTACTCTCCATCCGAATTTTCCCGCCGCGATGGAGTTCCATCGTTCGATCGAATGTACTTGTCAATCGTACTTCGGGAATAGACTTAACTACCTCAACAATTTGGTCGCCATGCTCGGTACTGGTAGCATCAACAGTGACATCCATCCGCGATAGATTGCGGGTTTGCTCGGTAATGTCTAATGTGCTGATATTCCCCCCAACAGAAGCAATACCCTGAGCGACACTCGCCAACATACCCGATCGATTGGGTACTTCCAGATGCATGGAAATACTAAAGGAAGAAGTAGGATTTAAATTTACCATGTCAGTTCTTGGAGCGTCCTCAACTAGCAGCCCTCATTATATAGCAATTCTCCCAACGAGATTATTGTCTGTCACGATGCACAAATGCTTAAAAAATCTTAAAATCTGTAAAGATACATCAAAAACAGCAAATTATAGATATGCGGGTTGCAATTGTTGGTGCGGGATTGGCTGGTATGGCTACAGCCATCGATTTGGTCGATGCTGGGCATGAAGTAGAAATATTTGAAGCGCGTCCCTTTGTCGGTGGTAAAGTCAGCAGTTGGGTAGATACTGATGGCAATCACATCGAAATGGGGCTACATGTCTTCTTCAACAACTACGCCAATCTCTTTGCCCTGATGCAGCGAATTGGGGCGACAGACATATTTTTACCCAAGGAACATGTGCATAACTTCATCAATGCTGGTGGAGATATCGGTAAGCTGGATTTTAGATTTTTCCTCGGCGCACCTTTTCATGGATTGAAGGCATTTTTTACCACAGAACAGTTAACAATCGTTGATAAACTGCGTAATGCTCTAGCTCTGGGTACTAGTCCGATCGTGCCGGGACTAGTCAGTTATGATGTAGCTATGAAGCTGATTCGCGATCTTGATCGCGTCAGTTTTGCCGATTGGTTTCGATCGCATGGCGGTAATAATCATAGCTTACGTCGGATGTGGGACCCGATCGCCCTAGCTTTGGGATTTATCGACACCGAGAATATCTCAGCAAGATGTATGTTGACAATTTTCATGATGTTTGCCTCAAAAACTGAAGCATCCAAACTGAATATGTTAGTCGGTTCGCCAGCCGAATATCTCCACAAACCGATCGTGGAATACCTAGAAGCTAAAGGTGCAAAAATCCACACTCGGAGTCAATTACGGGAAATTAAATATACGTCCGAAGGAGATAATATCCGAATTACTGGATTTGAGATTGCGCGCGGGGATGCGATCGAAACTATTACAGCGGAGGCTTACGTCTGCGCGTGCGACGTGCCCGGTATTCATCGCATTATACCAGCCGACTGGCGCAAATCAACATTTTTCGATAACATCTTCAAACTCGAAGCCGTACCCGTTGCCACCGTACAACTTCGGTTTGATGGTTGGGTGACAGAAATGCAAGATGCTGCCGAACGAAAACAATTAGACCATGCCGCAGGACTGGATAATCTCCTATACAGTGCTGATGCTGATTTCTCCTGTTTTGCCGACCTCGCCCTGACTAGTCCGGCTGATTATTATCGGGAGGGTGAAGGCTCACTGCTACAAGTAGTTTTGACACCTGGAGAACCTTTCATCCCGATGAAGAATGAAGATATCGTCAAGCACGTGATCGCCCAAGTTCACCAACTATTTCCCTCATCCCGTGAACTAAACGTCACCTGGTCGAGTGTCGTCAAACTAGCCCAATCACTCTACCGCGAACAACCAGGTATGGACCCATTCCGTCCCACCCAAGCTACACCAATTAGTAATTTCTTCCTCGCTGGTAGTTACACGGCTCAAGATTATATTGATAGTATGGAAGGAGCGACAATTTCCGGTAAACAAGCCGCACAAGCGATTCTTACTAACGCCGATAAGTTAAGTCTGGCGACACAGTTGTCGAGCGTTTAGAAAACAACCTCAGTTTGAAACTAATTATCCAACCCTACCCCCTGACCCCTATCATGTCCGAATGGTTAGAACATAGCGTTCAAGTTGAAGTTGCTGCACCGATCGAGCATGTGTGGAATCTGTGGCATAATATCGAACTGATGCCAATCTGGATGAAGTGGATTGAATCTGTCAAAGTACTAGAAGACAAGCCCGAACTTTCGCGCTGGAAATTGGCAACGACAACCTTAGAATTTACCTGGTTATCGCAGATTCTTCAGGAAGTTCCCCATCAGATTATTCAATGGGAGTCTGTGGATGGATTGCCCAATCGTGGGGCGATTAGATTTTACGATCGCAAGGAGAGCAGTATCGTCAGATTGACAGTGGCTTACTCTGTCCCAGGTTTTCTCGCGATGTTGATGGATAATGGCTTTGTCCGTAAGGCTGTGGAATCAACACTTCAAGCTGATATGGACAGATTTAAGGTGTATGCTTTGAGCGAACTCAAGACAACTAGTTCAGTTCCAACAGAACAGCCATAGTCTTACGCCAGGGGGGAATTTACTCTATGTTCATTGGTGGTCAAGCTCAGATTGCCAGCGTAGTTTGTGAATCGATTACTCCCGGGTCCGGTTCTCTGACCACTGTTACCTTTAATACATCTTCGATTGATTGTCCGACTAACTATAGAGCATTGAACGATACAGCATCAGGCAATTGACGAGCCTAAATCGGTAATCGAAACCAGCGAGTTATAAAATTCACCACTCGATCGAGTATATTAACTGGGGGTAAGCTACCGTCAGATTTTTCCCATTTCTCCACTAAATATAAACCCAACGGGGTCAACCGAAAACTGTCCGTCAAACCTTGTCCATCGACTTCTCGACGCAACATCCCGACTTTAATTAGCCAATTAGTAGCGGATTCTACTTCCAATTCCGAGAGCGAACGGCGAGTATAGCCGGAGTCGATAGCGAATGTGCCAGCGAGTTTAGGGACAGAAACACTTTCCCAGCGCATTTTGGCAAATAGAGACAAATTAAACGGCGCACACCGGAGAGCTAGTTCAGCGCGGGCGATTGTTTTAGCAGAGTAGGAGATAATTTGACTAGGACTAGTTGAAGTAGCAACCACGATCGCAAGCTGAGTCAGAAATAATTAAATATATTGTAACGCAATCATTTAACGAACCCTAGTCTCACTTTGCTGTAATGATAACAATATCTATTAATCCAGGGAAGAGTCGATCTAGATCTTCTCGCCGCAGAGAATTGAGTAACTGTGTTCCTTCTTTGCGGGTAGATACAACTCCAGCTGCCCGTAAAATCCGAAAGTGATGAGACATAGTAGATTTGGCAATCTGTGCGTCCACCCCCACACACAGACTAGCACAGGGCTGTTCACCCTCGATCGCTAGTCTACGCACGATTTCCAGACGGACAGGATCGCCCAAAGCGTAGAAAACATCGGCGATCGAAATTTCTTCAGGGTTAGGATGTTGAATTAATCGCATTCTGACATTATCTCACAACATTTAGCCGATCGATTCCCGTCGATTCATCGCAGGGAGTACATCAATATCACAGATCGATGAACAATTTATCCGTCCAACTACCATGCAACCCATAGGGAATATGATGGGTTAAGTGGAGGGTCGCGACAGCACCTGTTGTCAAATCTGCGGCATCGAGAATCACCACAGCCGATCGATCGAGTTCTCCATCATAAGTCATCACAATCAGCCAGCCATCATCCTCCTGGGTAGCTCCAGGACGCGGTACGAAAACAGGCTCATTTACATATCCAGTTGGTGCAGCCGTCCAAATTTGGTTGTTACCAGTGATGAGATCCAGTTTCAGGATACTTTGGAGTGGTGCATTACCCTCAGGCACTTGGGCTGCACCCAGGTAAACATAGCGGTAGGGCTGTCCGACTTTGGTAGGATTCATCGTTGGGAATTCACAACAACGGGCTTCGATGAGTTTGCTGCGCACTACTGATGATTCAAGATTCAATTCAAATCGCCATAATTGCCCAGGGCTAAGAGTATTAAAATTGACATCGCGAAAATCTCGATCGGGTTCAACTTCTGGAAAAGTTGCATAACAAATCGAATCGATCGAAATTTGCCCATCTGTCTCGAAAGCGTTGGCGTGGTGGAAGACAAATCCTGATTCGGCTTCAAAAGTTCGGATCTGTTCGCCACTACGTGGATTGCGGGGAATTACTAAAATTTTAGTTACTCTTTGGGGTTGAAATTTGACACATTCACCTGCACCTTTTAGTCCAAATAGAAAGGGAAAAGGATTGAAATCGACAGGATTTTGGAAGAAGATACAGTAGTTAGGGGTAATCGCAAAGTCATGAATAAATGCGAATCCGGGAATGATGTGTGAATGTTTTTCCACGACTGTACCATCTGTGTCAAATTCGTAGATCGTAATTGTTGTGATTAATCCGCTGCCTTGGCGTAGTAGTCTTTCGGGACTAAAATCGAATGAACCTGTTTTTAAACCAAAGTTTACCATCCTTCCCTTCGGGTCAAATAATGGATGTGCGGCAAAAGTATCGCCTGGTTTTAAGGTTCGATCGAAATACTC
Source organism: Chamaesiphon sp. (assembly GCA_041738715.1). Lineage (GTDB taxonomy): Bacteria > Cyanobacteriota > Cyanobacteriia > Cyanobacteriales > Chamaesiphonaceae > Chamaesiphon. The sequence goes on along the minus strand of JBGSPI010000139.1, from coordinate 49,670 downwards.
AATTCCCAAGGTATCTAAACTTTGGGGATCTAATCGATAGGGTTCAGCAGCTTCCCAAAGTGCAAGTAACTTTTCACCCCAGTAGACTACTTGGGTATTGGCAATATTCTTTAATTGTAGATCGAAAGCATTCTTGAACCAACCACCAGCTTTTTGAGTTCCAAATACACCGCGATAGAGAAATTTTCCGGCGGCTTGTTCGGCTAGATAGGCTTCCGTCCGAACGAATCGATTGCTAAAATGTGCTTTGCCATTGTGCAGACTAATTCGACAAATCATTCCATCACCATCAAACGGATGGCGGACAGATTCGTTATTAATATCTAGTAATCCAGGGCCATTCCTAAATAATGTTCCAGTTAGATTGTGGGGAATTTGCCCTTCAATCTCGGTAATCTGATAATCATATTCTTGTTTCTGCGATCGATATCCTTGTTTCCACTGTTCTAGATTGTATGGTAGATTTTCGATCAAGGTTTGAGCTATTTTCATTAGTTTAAACTTACTTCTAGATTAATTTGTGACTGCCTTATGGCGCGCTCTCGCTCAAGAAAAAGTTGAATGCTGACGCACAAATCGTCCCACCCACTGGCGCAATTATTAATTCGTTTTTCTATGCCTGAGCAATCAGCTTTCGATATCGAGCCAACTATTTCAATCAACTAATTGAAGCAAATGAGACTCGATCTCCTGAGCATCAAATTTCATCCCCAGCGGTTGCTGGTGTAAATCCGCGTCAATGTGTGTCGATTGCCCGATAAAGACTAATTTGGTTTCCCGGGCTTCATCAGTTCGCCACAGCCTGTCGTAAAATTGCTCGAACCGTTTCCCGACAGCTTGGATAACCAAGCGCATTGGTTTATTTGGCACGGCGACAAATCCTTTGATTCGATAAATCTCTTGCTCGGCGACTAGAGTTTCTAATTTTTGGCGTAATTTTTCTGGATTAAATTCCTGTTTAAACACTAGATTAATCGAATAAATTTGATCATCATGATCGTGTTCTTCTTCCATGTCATGGTGACTAGGACGCTCATGAAGATGGTCTTCAACTGCTGAATTGAAACCTAAAATCATCTCTGGTTCGACAATCCCTCGATCGCTGTTGACGATTTTGACTGCTCTTGGTAATTCCCGATTGATTAAATCGATAACTGATTGATATTGTTGACTAGTCACTAAATCAGTTTTATTGAGAATTACTAAATCAGCACAGGCTAATTGATCCTCAAATAGTTCCTGTAATGGAGTTTCATGATCTAGCTCATCATCCGCTAGTCTCAGTAGCTCAACTTGAGCGGGATCGTTAGCAAATCTGCCATCAGCCACCGCGTCACAATCAACCACAGTAATCACGGCATCCACTGTCGCCGCAGTCCGAATTTCTGGCCACCGAAAGGCAGTAATTAAGGGTTTGGGTAGTGCTAAACCAGATGTTTCAATTAAGATGCAATCAAGATCATCCCGTCGGGCAATTAGGGCTTGCATCGTCGGCAAAAACTCTTCTTGCACAGTGCAACACAAACAGCCATTAGTTAACTCAACAATATTATTTGGTTCTCGATCGTCGGGACAAATCTGACAAGAACGTAGTAATTCCCCATCGATACCTAATTCCCCAAATTCATTGACAATTACGGCAATTCTGCGACCTTGATTATGAGTAAGTAAGTGTCTAATCAGGGTGGTTTTACCACTACCCAAAAAACCGGTGATAATGGTGACGGGAATTCTACTTGCCATATATATTAACTGCGTACCGCGCACAGATTTGGATTGAATATTCGGCGGGCGTTCTGACTTAGCGATCGAGATCGCATCACAGTTGCGGGACAGCGTTGGGCTTGCACCAAACTTTCCCCGTTACCTCTGTTGGCTGATTTCCAATAGAACCGAACTTTAGTGTAGCTTATTTTTCTCTAACAAAGAGTCGGTTATTGAGGGATGCCAATCAAAGATCGATCGCCAGGAACTACTACTCCAATTGGACTCGATCCAATTTGATGGGAATTAAACAATGCGACTACATCACTAACGGCACTCGCCGGCACAACAACGACATAACCAATACCCATATTAAAAGTATTAAACATATCCACAGGTGCCACATTTCCAGCGGCTGATAACCACTCAAAAGCGGCCGGAATTCGCCAACTATCGAGATCGATCTGGATCGATCGATCTTCTGCCAGACAGCGGGGTAAATTTTCCGGCAAACCACCACCGGTAATATGAGCCATCCCATGAATCGGTAATTTTTGCTCGATCGCTGCTAAAATCGGCTTCACATATATCTGTGTCGGCCTTAAGTACACCTCGCCCAAACTTTGCCCGCCCAGCAAACTGGGAGTATCCTCCCATCTGTAACCACCATCGCTGATAATCTTCCGCACCAAACTATAGCCATTACTATGAATTCCGCTACTAGCTAAACCGATCGCTACATCACCCACTTGCATCTTTGTGCCATCAACGATCTGGCTTTTCTCCACAATACCGACGGCAAAGCCAGCGAGATCGTATTCACCCAATTGATAAAACCCCGGCATTTCGGCAGTCTCACCACCCAATAGGGCACAACCCGCCTGACGACAGCCATCAGCAATGCCCGCAACTACCTGGGTAAGTTGGTTGGAGTTGAGCTTTCCAGTTGCCAAATAATCGAGGAAATATAGTGGTTCCGCCCCGCAGGTGAGGATATCATTCACGCACATGGCGACTAAATCGATGCCGATTGAAGCGTGGTTGTCTAATGCTTGGGCAATTTTCAGCTTTGTACCGACTCCATCAGTTCCTGATACGAGCACTGGCTGTTGATAGCCTGTTGGTAGTTCAAACCAGCCACTAAAACCGCCCAACCCACCTAAAACTCCTGGACGATGGGTGCTGTGGACGAGGTTTTTGATGTTTTCGACAAACGCTCTTCCCGCCACAACATCGACACCTGCTTGTTGATAATCCATAGCTCACTCATAATCGATCCGCTCAGGTATTTTACCGCCATTGCCGATCTGACAGCAAATCGATGCGGTGTGATGAGTGAGTGGGCTGTTAGGAATGCCAACTGATTCAAAATATGGCACATAGATTAATTTGTTAAATATTTTGCAAATATTCGGTAAATTTTCGCCAATTTTTCAAACCTGTCAACCCCGATCGGCTCCAAAAACGATTTGAATATTGGATATAAAGAAATGTAACACATTACTTTTCCTGATTGAAAATACGACGAGATCGTCCTGCTCAAACCTTGGTTGGGTGGGGATCGCTTCCGATTTGGGCATTCGATCGTCCATTTTTAGATGCACAAATTCTTTGTTTTGTCAAGGATCTGAAGCGGTATTTTTGGAGAAAACATCATGTTATGGTATACCCATCAGTTCCTCACACCTGAAGTGAATAGAGAACAAGTATGGGGTGTTAGCAAATAATTTGCTCCCAAATAAATGGGGCAATCAAGCTAAATCTCTACCGATAAATGACGTTTCACAATAGGCTTATGAATTACCAAACTTTGACTGGATTAACTGCTGTTGTCGCAACATTGACACTGTCTAGCACCGCTTTCGCTGCACCATCAGTCAACTCCAGCCAATCGAATATTTCTTCAAACCAGTTGATTGCTCAATCTGTAGGCATCGCATCTTTTTATAGCGGTGGACCTAGTGAAGGTGGCTCTATAACTGCTAATGGGGAAAGATTTAATCCTAGTTCATACACTGCGGCCCACAGAACTTTACCTTTCGGTACTAGAGTCCGTGTAACAAGTGTTCGCACGGGTAAATCAGTAGTAGTAAGGATTAACAATCGTGGTCCTTTTATTGGTGGACGGGTGATCGACCTTTCAGTTGGTGCGGCCAGAGCAATTGGTCTAACTCAGACTGGGATTGGTAGTGTGCGGATGGATATTTTAGGTGGTGGTGAAGGTGGTGGTCGTCGCCACGGTCGGCGCAATCGCTAACAGTAAATTAAGTTACTAGTTATCTATCGGTGGGAGATCGGAGATCTATAGATGCAAGCGTTCTCCCGTCGGATTTTAAACAGTAAATAGCAACTTACAGTATTTTTAGCTACTTTCGATCGCGGTCATGGCAAACGGTAGTGATTCCCAGGGCAAACTATTGATATACTGAGTGGTGAAACTGGGTAGTTACTAAAATTAGGCAACCGAATTGCTCCAGTTGTAGAACAAGCCCACAAACATCTAATCTCGATCGGATAGATCGACTAACTTGAATGGTCTAGGTTGAGCGGTGAGAGGTATCAAATCATCGGCAGCCATCGTCACCATTCTGAATCGGTCTCAGTCACCCAATATTGTTTCTACCAAAGGATATGAATCAACACCGTTGGACTTGTATAAGTACAGTAATCCTTGCCACTGTGCTAGCACCGATTGCCAATGTCTACGCCCAAATCCCCACTGCCACAATTGCTGCCAAACAAGAGAATCAACAACAGTCTCTGCCAATTATTACACCCCTGACGGTGACAGAAATTGAAACTGATGTAGCTGTCCTCAAAATCGCTGCAAGGGAAAATCTGCCTAGAACCGATACTTCAATTCCCATCTCATCAGTTCGATCGATTCCGAGCATTCAGCCGGAAACCCCAACACCGATTCAAAATACTACACCACTTCAGTCTGAGGCTGAAGTATTTTCTTTGGATCGCCCCAGTGTTCCTGTTGTCAGCAGTTCAAATTCAAGCGACATGCCACTAACGAACCCACCTCGGGCCGTTGTGAAAGTTCCGCCACTGCAACACGATCATCAAACATTTGTAGTTGAAGCTGTCAGTTCAAACCTAATTGTCAGACGCAGTAGTGGCTTAAAACCAACTAAAATCACCAATACCGCTACGATTCAAGCCGAGTTTGCCCGCCTACCACAATTGGCACCAAGTATCAGCCAAACAGAAGATCTGACCGATACCATCGGATTTGCGGGTGGAACACCGATATTTGTCTTTGATAGCGATCGACCACAGCAAATTTTTGCGACAGCAATTGCCCAGGTTGACGGCACAACAATAGCTCCAGAACCAAGTATCTCGATCCCTGTCCAACGCCCTAACCAGTCAGTTTCGCCAACGCTTGCGCCTATACCGACTCAATTCGATCCCAATCCAATCCAACCGATTCAAAGCATTCAGCCAACTCCTGTTCAAGTTGTTGCCGTTCACACCGGGAAAGCTTCTTGGTATGGACGAGAAGCAGGTCCGAGAACGGCTAACGGTGAACGATATAATCCTGAAGGTTTAACCGCAGCACACCGCACCCTCCCATTTGGCACAAAAGTGCGGGTGATCAGCCTCAAAACAGGCAAATCAGTCACCCTGCGGATTAACGATCGCGGACCTTTTCGGAGCAAACGGATTATTGATATCTCCGCTGGTGCAGCCGCAGCCATTGGTATCAAAAAAGATGGTATCGGCGATGTACGGATGGAGGTTCTAGCAAAGGGAGATTAGGATCTAGGGCAGAGGAGAGCGCGGTTCAGTTTGTTTGGACTGACGAGTTCTCCTGATTCTTCCTTGCAAACCCATTCATTCATAATTTATCCGTGCCAAAGCTACCTCGCCAGATTTGGATTCTTGCTCTGGGTAGGTTGCTGTCGGAAATCGGCAGCGGTTTCACAATTTTCTACGCCCCAATTTTCTTTGTTCAGCAAGTAGGATTATCGGCAACATCGGTGGGACTAGCATTAGGTAGTGCCTCAATTTCTGGTGTCGCTGGGAGGTTGATTAGTGGGAGTTATGCCGATCGCTGGGGACGTAAGCCAGTTCTATTGCTATCAACATTAGTGGGGGCGGTCTCATGTTTTATTTTTGCAAGTACGCAAGATTTTCCGACTTTAGTGATAGGCTGTTTAGTCCAAGGTTTAAGTTTAGGTTTATACTGGCCAGCGAATGAAGCGATCGTTGCTGATCTCACCACGGGAGAAGAACGTCGGATTGCCTATGCGTTTACCCGTCTAGCTGATAATGTCGGGCTAGGGATCGGGATTATTGTTGGGGGTTTATTAATTAGCTCTACTGGCGGCTATCGCTGGTTATTTGTGATCGATGGAATTTCTTTTTGTGTATTTTTCCTGACAATTGTTTTGGCGATTTCAGAAACATTGCCACCAGGATCGGCACCATCAAAATTAGTGGGTGGCTATCTGACTGCATTGCGAGATCGCCGTTTATTAGTTTACGTCACGGTCAATATTATTTTTACTGTTTACGTTTCCCAAACTCAAAGTACACTACCATTATATTTTAGTAATTTCGTCGCTCAAGCTGGCGCACGTGGATTTGAGCCACAGGTAATTAGTAGTTTATTTACCGGGCATCTATTGATCACAATCGCCGCTCAAATCCCGATTCTCAAGTTCCTCCGTCGCTTCACTCATGCGCGGTCGTTAATGATTTCTGGTAGTTTTTGGGGCTTAGGCTTTGCCTGTATCACGGCGACTGGCACAATGGGTAGTGATCAACTGCTGTGGGCAAGTTTAGGGTTAGGATTATTTGGGCTAGCGATCGCTGCTTATACACCGACCGCTTCGGCTTTAATTGCCGATCTCGCCCCTATTTCACTGAGGGGGGTATATACTTCGATTAACTCTCTCTGCTGGGCGGTAGGCTACGCTGTGGGACCACCATTGGGTGGTTGGGCACTCGATCGATCCCCCCAGTTTGCACACACTTTCTGGCTCGGTTTAGCCGCGACTGTGCCATTAGTCTGGATAATTTTGTGGTGCTTGGAAAAACTAGTGCGGCAGGTAAAAGTTACTGACGAATTTTAGTTGTAAACCCAGATGCTTTAAACTGTTTTAGTTTGAGTGGGGTGGCAATATCTGCGGCAACGGCAATTCGGACTTCAAAATCACTGATCCCCGGTTCAATTCGATCGAGTGTCCCGACCCGGCCGCGATTTGGTAATACGTTATTATTGTCGGCATCAAAGATCCGTCCGTAGACATCCGCATCATAGACAGTTTTACCGGACTTGTTGTCCGCCTTGCCGATGACCAGAAAACATTTCGCCTCCTGTGTTACCCCACCACTAGTTACCGCACCTTCAGCGACATCTGGCGGACAATCTTTGTAGCTGACATCAGATAGAATAATTGGGGTGACAGCTAACGCTGTGGGCGAAATCACCCAACTAGAAATAGATAGTAATGCTGCGAGGATGAGCGTAGTGAGGGTTCGCATAATCGTCAGGAGTGAAAAAAGCTATGGTAACGACTTTATCACGAAGTTTCGATCGCGATCCCAATCTCTTAAATTAATAATTCTGAAAGTTGCTTTAAATCCCAATCAATATTATTGAAAACTGGAATATCTGTGAACTCCGCTAGTTCGCGCAGAACTAGTGGAGAACTCGAACATACACCCGAAATCGCATCGGGCACTAGACCAAATTCATGCTTGAGTGTGTGCAGTCCACCAATTGCTCCAAAAGTATCATGGGCGGCAAAGATTAATTTATGAATTCGCGATCGCACGTCCGCTGATTTTAGGAGTAGTGAAGTTTCTCGTTGTAAAATTCCATCAGCTAACTCGACAGCCCAATAATTTTTAGGATTATTAGCATACTTTAAATCGAGATCGTTAAAAATCTTGACAACTTCGCTCTCATCCAATAAATAAGTTGATGGAAATCCAAAACTGGTAAAATCATTAATAATCGAAGCACCAGCATCTTGCATATACAAAATATCTTTGAGACTTGCCGTGCCAGTTACTTTAGAAGCCCGCACATCATACCCCATCGATGTCAACGCCCAGCAACAGGCGGTTGCACTCGTGCTCTTGCCAGAATTCATACTGGTGCCGACAAATAAAATTAATTTAGATCTTTCCTCTTTTTTCTTAGATTGTTTAGGTTTAATTAATGAGTAGTCGCGGGTATTAATTGTTTTACCATTAGCATCACAAACATAGCCTAATATCTTGACCTGAGTAGGCTCACTCACTGAAGAATTTTTGACTTTGACATGACCAATAATTCCCGATCGAGCTAACAGATCGACTTTCATTGTCATCACCATTGGCATCACCCCTTCATAATAGTCGGGTGCATAGCGATTACCAAATACAAATATGGCCGTCGAGCCTTCATTAATTCGATGGATTCTGCCCGATTTATTTTCTAATTCAGCGTGTTGACCAATTCGGGTAATTTTGCCATAAACTACATCGCCAATTTCTGGCTGTTTATCCAAAAAATTATAATATTTAATTTGTTTTCTACTAATAGTGTATGCTGCACTAGGGAGGATATACCAGTCAGGAATCTTGTGCATCGGATTCAGTTGTCTGTAGCTCTAAGTTTAGAGATTTTACTTCGACACATCGCGCTAAGGTTCTCTGTCAAAGGAGGATATAGTCGATCTTCGCTTAAACTCAGTCCTCCGTGGTGTGATGTTTTTTGCATTGAACTAGTTTTGACGACGGATCGAGCATTTGCGGAAAGTTAGCAATCTAGCGTGTAGTCAAAATCATTAGCAACTTAGAACTAGACAAATGAACAGGATTCAGCAGCTATTATTGGGACTGGTATTGTTACCCGCAACTCTGGGCTGTTTTAGTAGTGAGACACAAGCGTCTCAAGCCGTCAGTCAGTGGTATTTTGGTAAGTGGGATTGCACAATCGATCGACGACCAGCCAGAATGCAGTGGCTAGTAGTAGACGATCCCCAAACTAGCTGTAGTGGGGGTATTTGCAGTAGTTCTTCCGGTGTTAAGGTGGTAGGGAGATTTAGTGATAATGGGAGTGCTTGGGTACCTCTAGCTCAACGCTATTTGCGCGGTAATGACTTTGGCATTCGCTATCTAGGTGCGGAACAGGATAATTGGATGTTGCGCTACCAACCTAGCAGCAGGGTGGCGACTGGTTGGACAACTTGGCGCGGAAATCGTTATCCACTAGAATGTCGGTTACAGCGGAAGTAATTGCCACTAACTTCTCGATCGAGGATAAAATAAGGGTTCTGGGATGGTTTCCGCTCCAGTCTTGAACCCACCAACCCTCATTAGAGGGAGCATGTCATGCAATCATCACCTAACCTCGATACCGAACATCCACCCGCAGCTAAACTAATCGATGCCTGCGTACATTGTGGTTTCTGTCTCTCTACTTGCCCTAGTTATCGCGTCTTAGGTACGGAAATGGATTCGCCACGGGGCCGAGTCTATCTGATGGATGCGCTCAATCAGGGCGAAGTCGATTTGACACCAACGGTGGTTAGTCATTTTGATAGTTGTCTGGGTTGCTTGGCTTGTACGACTACTTGCCCATCGGGAGTGCAGTACGATAAATTAATTGCGGCAATGCGTCCACAAATCGAACGCAATCATCAACGTCCATTAGTTGAAAGATTATATCGACAGTTCATCTTCGGGCTATTTCCCTATCCTCATCGGCTGCGGTTATTACTGATTCCCCTATTTGTTTATCAGAAACTTGGCTTGCAAAAATTAGTCAGGAAGACGGGGATAGTTGAAAAAATATCGCCACACTTGGCAGGGATGGAGTCAAATTTACCCGAACTATCTCTGAGCACATTTCAAGATACCTTACCAGAATTAATTCCTGCCCAAGGAACTAAACGATATCGAGTCGGGATGATTTTGGGTTGCGTCCAGAAGCTATTTTTCGATCGAGTAAATCAAGCCACGGTCAGAGTGCTGACGGCAAACGGTTGTGAAGTTGTCATTCCTCCCGCTCAAGGCTGTTGTGCAGCTTTACCCCATCATCAAGGACAAGAAGAACAGGCGAAAAACCTGGCTAGAGAGATGATCGATCGATTTGCCCAGACTAATGTTGATGCCATTATTATTAATGCCGCTGGCTGCGGACATACATTAAAAGAATATGGTGAACTGCTGCAAAACGATCCTGAATATTGCCAAAAAGCGATCAATTTCTCTGCCAAAGTTAAAGATGTTCAGGAATTCCTCGCTGAAATTGAACTGACAACGAAATTACTGCCAATTTCTACTGATAAATTAACTTTAGTTTATCAAGATGCTTGTCACTTATTACATGGACAAAAAATTAGTATTCAACCACGCCAACTGCTCAAACAAATTCCCAATATCGAACTGAAAGAACCCCTAGATGCAGCACTTTGCTGCGGAAGTGCGGGTGTCTATAATATGCTCCAACCAGAAACGGCCAATGAGTTAGGCAGACAAAAGGTAAATAATCTCGTCCAAACTGGTGCAACAATTATTGCTTCTGCTAATCCAGGCTGTACACTGCAAATAACTAAACATTTAGAAATGCAAGGACATCAAATCCGCATCTTACACCTGATCGAGTTACTAGACTACTCAATTAATGGCTTGATGATCTAATGTGAAGTACTCAAACTGATTTAGCTGGTACTTAAATAATAGCTTGGAAGATTTGGAAAGCTTGATTATCTTGGGGAAAATAGAAATGTCCTCAGATGACGATTAAAGCGATCGATCGTCTTGAACATTGACGTTAAATTGGCACAGCGATTGCGAGAATGGGGCGTCGATCCTGATTCTTTGTCCTGAAACACCTTCGCGATCGATGCTTCGGATTCTGCTATTGACGTTAAAATAGTGGTGAATATTCGATCGATACTTGAGAATATGATCGTTCAAACCTCCCCCCAAATTATTTATCCAGATTGTGACGGGCAGCCAATGTCAGATAATACTAAGCAGTTCCGTTGGATCGTCACCATTAAGGAAAATTTAGAACTACTCTTTGCCGAAGATCCCAATGTGTTTGTCGCCGGAGACTTGCTCTGGTATCCAGTCGAAGGCAACAACACGATTCGGAATGCCCCCGATGCGATGGTGGTATTTGGTAGACCAAAGGGGGATAGAGGTTCCTATCGACAGTGGGAAGAAAATAATATCCCGCCGCAAGTCGTGTTTGAAATTCTCTCTCCCGGCAATCGGATGGGGGAGATGAATAAGAAGTTAAGATTTTATGAACAGCACGGAGTCAATGAGTATTATATATACGATCCAGACAAAATCGATTTAACTGGATGGATGCGACGAGGCGACAGGTTAGAATCAATCGATGAAATGGAGGGCTGGGTAAGTCCTCAATTGATGATTAAGTTTGACTTACAACCTGATGACTTAGTGATTTACCGTCCTGATGGTGAGAAGTTCTTAGGATTTATCGACTTAGATGAACAACGGCGAATAGCTGAGGAACAACGGCGAATAGCTGAGGAACAACGGCAAATAGCCGAGGAACAATGGCGAATAGCTGACGAACAACGGCAGATAGCCGAAGAAAAAGCTACTCGATTGGCAGCTAAATTGCGAGAACTAGGTGTCGATCCAGATATGATCGATCGAATCTGATTTGGTCGTTCGATTGAGGTTTCTCGATATACCAATGGAAGACTAAACCATGTTAAAGTCACGCTTTCCTGGCTACTTACCTTCAGCCGAAGATTTACCCGACTCTGATGAAACACCAGTGGATAATGAACTGCAAGAACTGATTCCTGGATTACTAAAAGCGATCCTGCTGATGTTGTGGGAAGAGCGGATGGATTGGTTATTTGCAATCGATATGGGGCTATATCTAGATCCTGACCAGCCGCCAATTGTGCCAGATGCGTTTTTGAGTCTGGGAGTAGAGCGATGTTATGACGAAGAATTACGTCCGAGTTATGTCTTGTGGGACGAACAGGTAGTGCCGATTCTGGCGATTGAAATAGTTTCGCCGACATACCGGAATGAGTATACGACTAAGTTAGAGCGGTACGCTGAGATCGGGGTGTTATATTACGTTATTTATTCTTCCAGACGGCGACGGAAGCCGAAGTTGGAGGTCCATAAATTGATCAATGGGGTGTATCAGTTGCAGTCTGGCAGTCCGGTGTGGCTGCCGGAAGTTGGGTTGGGAATTGGCTATGAGCGGGGCAACTATGCGGGGGTAACACGAGAATGGTTGTATTGGTATGACGAGGCGGGTAGACGTTATCCAACGCCGAATGAGCGGGTTCAGCTAGAAGCTCAACGTGCCCAGCTAGAAGCTCAACGTGCCCAGATAGAGGCTCAACGTGCTATTGCCTCGGAGCAACGGGCGGAACAATTGGCACGGCGGTTGCGAGAATTGGGTGTCGATCCTGATTCTTTGTCCTGAAACACTTTCGCGATCGATAGTGAAGTGGCAGATGCAGGGCAGAAAATCTATCAAACTTAGACAGTAACCCACAAACTCCTATAAAGCATCGAATAATCGGACTTCATCAAGGACAAGGTTCCTTTTGCAGATCCTTTACCAGAGGAATTCTGGACTAACGATCGGCCATTATAAATGGTGGGAAGATGGCGAAAATTTTGCTCGACACTCATACATTTATTTGATTCGATTTAGAACCAGTCAGACTGTCAAGCTGCTAATTGCTCAAGCGATCGCTGAAAATATACCGATCTTGAGTGACGATCGGTTATTCGATCACTATCCAGTAGATCGGATTTAGTAGATACGTCTTGGTATAAATTGTCTTCAGAAACTACCGTTTTATCTCGGTTGAGATCGAGGATCTCGAAAGTCTTGTCTTAAATCATACATTGCGATTTCAGTGTTCATACTGTTGCTAATCAAGTATGTACTAATGGTATAGTCGCTTCGACTGGTACTTGTGTCAATTAAAATTCGATCTTCTGACTGATATATTATTCTTACAAGTATTTCTTTTAACAAAGTTATTTGAATTTCATTTGACCGGACCGTATTTTTAACCCGAAAGTAAGCATGACTAAAGCTAAACGTGTATTGTTTGCATTAGGAACTCGTCCAGAAGCCGTCAAGTTGGCTCCTGTCATTAGTACTTTCCAATCTTCTTCTCTCTTTATAACTCAAGTTGTGTTGACTGGACAACATCGGGAAATGGTCACTCAGGTGATGGATATCTTTGGTTTGAGTGCAGATCGCGATTTGGATATCATGCGACACAATCAAACTTTGACCGATATTACTAAGCGGAGCTTAGAGGGTCTGGAGCAGTTATTTCAGGAACTTCAGCCGGAGTTGGTAATTGTTCAAGGAGATACGACTACGGCTTTTGCGGCTGCGTTGGCGGCGTTCTACCAGCAGATTCCAGTAGGGCATGTTGAGGCTGGATTGAGAACGGATAATCTGTTTAATCCTTTTCCGGAAGAAGCAAATCGACGGTTGATTTCACAGATTGCTCAGTTACATTTTGCACCGACAAGTTTAGCGGCTGAGAATTTGGCTAAGTCGGGGGTGACGGGGAAGGTGTACACTACTGGCAATACGGTGATTGATGCGTTGTTAACGGTGGCTGCGTCTGCTCCGGCTTGTCCGATTCCTGGTTTGGATTGGGATGAGTATCGGGTGCTGCTGGCGACTGTTCATCGGCGGGAAAATTGGGGGGCACCTTTGCAGACAATTATTGAGGGGTTTTTGCAAATCTTGGATAAGTTCCCGGATACGGCATTACTGTTACCTCTACATCGGAATCCGACAGTGAGAGAACCGATTTCGGCGGCTTTGGGAGATCATCCGCGTGTTTTTTTGACTGAGCCTTTGGACTATACTCAGTTGGTAGCGGCGATTCAACGAAGCTATTTGTTGCTGAGTGACTCTGGGGGGTTGCAGGAAGAGGCTCCGAGTCTAGGTAAACCTGTATTGGTGCTGCGGGATACGACGGAACGTCCTGAAGCGGTAATGGGGGGGACGGCAAAGTTGGTAGGTACGACGGTGGAGGGGATTGTGGCTGCGGCTAGTGATTTACTTAGTAATCCCGCAGAATATCAAATGATGGCGAATGCGATTAATCCGTTTGGGGATGGCACTGCGTCGGCGCGAATATTGAGGGTGGTTGAAGAGTTTTTTGATAAAAATATTCATTTATCCAGCGACGATCCTATTCCGGAACTAGAGAGGTAGAGTCATGGGTAAACTCGACAAACTCATCGATCAATTTCTTGGAGATCCCCCTGAAGTTGCGTTTAGCGATGTTCGGTATCTTTTGGAGTCATTTGGGTTTGAAGAGAAACGTTCTAGGGGAAGCCATCACACTTTTCGTAATCCAGAAGGACTCAAGATTACAGTCCCCAAAAAGGGCGGTAGGATGGTCAAAGGAGTCTATGTTAGACAGATTATTAAATTGCTCAACTTAGAGAATTGGGAGAAATCAAAAGATGAAAACCCGGACGAAATCTGAAAGCTTAGAAGACTATTTGAGTCTCACCTATCCCATTACTCTCTACCCTGAAGCCGAGGGTGGTTATACAGTGATGATTGCAGACTTGCCAGGGTGTATTTCTCAAGGTGAGTCTCTAGATGAAGCTGTTGCTAATATTCAAGAGGCGAAAACTGCTTGGATAGAAACAGCTTGGGAGTGTGGCGATCCAATTCCACTACCGACTTAGACCCGGTTAATGCATGAAAAAGAGTATATATTTAGTGGAGTTAATATGCTGGAATTAAGATCGAGAGACGATTTACAAATGGAAGCAACTAGGTTTAAGAAGGTATGCGTACTGGGTTTGGGTTATATTGGGCTACCGACTGCGAGTATGTTTGCTACTCATGGCATTGAGGTGGTGGGGGTAGATGTCAATCCTCATGTGGTGGAGACCTTGAATCGGGGGGAGATCCACATTGAAGAGGTTGGCTTGGCGGAGTTAGTCAAGCAAGCTGTGGCTGATGGTAAGTTGGTGGTGAAAACACAGCCAGAAGCGGCGGATGCGTTTATTATTGCTGTCCCTACGCCGATTAAGGATGATAAGTCAGCAGAGATGAAAATGGTGGCATCGGCAACAGAGATGATTTTGCCATATTTAAAAGCGGGTAATTTGGTGATCCTGGAATCTACTTCACCGCCAAATACTACGGTGGGTTTGATTCAACCAATTTTAGAGAAGTCTGGTTTGGTGGCGGGTGAAGATTTCTATTTGGCTTATTCGCCGGAACGGGTGTTACCTGGCAAGATATTGCATGAGATGGTGTACAATGCACGGGTGATTGGGGGGATTAGTGCGGCATCGACTCAAGCGGGCAGCGAACTCTATTCCACTTTTGTGCAGGGGGAGATTACTTTGACTACTGCCACTACGGCGGAGATGGTCAAGTTGATGGAAAATACTTTTCGGGATGTGAATATTGCGCTAGCGAATGAGTTTGGGCTGGTGGCGGAACAGTTAGGGGTGAATGTATGGGAGGCGATTGAGTTGGCTAACCGACATCCACGAGTGAATATTTTGAAGCCTGGGCCTGGTGTGGGGGGACATTGTATTGCTGTCGATCCTTGGTTTTTGGTGGAGGCTGCGCCGGAAATTACGCCGTTGATTAAAACTGCTCGTCAGGTGAATGATGGGATGCCAAACAAGGTGGTAGAAAGACTCAAGCAGTTGTTAGCAAGTCAACCGTTGGGTGATAAGCCTAAAGCAATTGCGGTGTTGGGGTTGGCTTATAAGGCGGATGTGGATGATGCTCGGGAGAGTCCGGCGATGGCGGTGGTGGATGGGTTGTTGTCGTTGGGGTATGATGTGCGGTTGAGTGACCCGTGGGTGAAGGATTTACATGGTTTGGATTTGCCTTTAGTTTCGGTGGAGGAAGCGGTGACGGGGGCTGATTGTGTGGTAATTTTAACGGATCATCAGACTTATCAGCAGTTAAATCCGGTTGAATTGGCTAAGTTGATAACTCATCGGACGGTTTTAGATGCTCGCAACTCTATCAATACCCGGCTCTGGCAGGAATCTGGTTTTACGACTGCTAAGTTAGGGTCAGAGTTAACGAGGTTGAACGATCACTAATAGTTTTATTTATCTTCTGCCCAGTGAAAAAAACTAGCTGTTAATCTAATTTGTCTCGATTCCCCCAATTTGACATGAAACGCACGATAAGACGAATGTACCTATCCCGCTCTGCTCGATCAAGATCGGGTACCGTGGGCTTGTTATTACGCCTTGGTAGATACTTCAGCCCTCGGCGAAGACTCCAGTTTGTAGGGTTAATGGTCTTGATGCTCATTGGTGGGTTGATGGAAGTATTGACTTTAGGTGCAGTGCTGCCATTTTTGGCCGTGATTATCGCGCCGGAACGAATCTTTGAATATCCTATAGGGGTAAAGGTATCCGAGTTTCTAGGCTTGAAAACAGGGAGTGAATTGGTCTTACCACTAACAATTGCATTTGCGATCGCCGCTGTGGTAGCAGGAGGTGTTAAGTTGCTGTTGCTGTGGTTTAACATTCGACTTGCTAATGCGGCTGGTTCTGATTTAAGTGTAGAAGCCTATCGTCGAACCCTCTATCAACCATACCAAGTGCATGTGGCAACTAACACTAGTGAAATTATTAGCGCCATTGGTAAAGTTGATATCGTCATTGTCATCTTGAATCAGGTACTAATATTTTTAAGTGCTGTGGTAATGACAATTTCAATTGTTCTAGCATTGTTCTTAGCTCAACCAGGAATAGCTGCAACTGCTTTTATCGGGTTTGGCAGCATTTACGCGCTCATCATTGCCCTTACTCGTCGTCGGCTGTTACGCAACAGTAAAGTTCTTTCCCATTATTCCACTCTAAAAATTAAGGCATTGCAAGAAGGACTCGGAGGTATTCGGGATGTCTTGTTAGATAATAGTCAAATCGTCTATTGCGATCTTTATCGTCAGTCCGACCTCCCCCTTCGTCGTGCTCAAGGACAAAATACATTTATTGGTTCTAGTCCTCGTTCTACTGTGGAGGCTTTAGGCATCGTGTTGATTACGGTACTAGCCTATGCGTTGAGTCGTCAATCTGGGGCAGGATCGGCAGCCATTCCAGTGTTAGGTTTGCTAGCACTCGGAGCGCAACGATTAATGCCGGCACTTCAGCAAATATATGGAGCCTGGGCTTTTGTGCGTGGCTACCAGAGCACAATGGTTGATCTGCTCAAGTTGTTGGAACAACCTTTTCCGCTCTCAGTTTTGCAACCATTGCCGCCAGCCTTACAAATGAAATCGGGCATCGAATTTTCCTCAGTAAGCTTTCGTTATAATCAAGATACTCCTTGGGTATTGCAGGATGCTTCTTTCAAGATTCTGCAAGGGACACGAGTGGCGTTTGTCGGTAGTACTGGCAGTGGCAAAAGTACTACCGTGGATTTGCTAATGGGTTTGCTAGAACCTACAAAGGGAGAGATTTTAGTGGATGGAGTGCCGCTGAGGGGCGAGTACTGTAGGGCTTGGCAACAGAATATTGCTCATGTGCCTCAGCAAATTTATTTGGCTGATACAACCCTGGCAGAAAATATTGCCTTGGCAAATGCAACCAAAGGTGTTGACATAGATCGGGTGAAGCGAGCGGCACAGCAAGCCCAGATTGCGGGGTTCATTGAGTCCCGGTCTAGTGGCTATTATGAGGTGGTGGGTGAGCGGGGAATTCGCCTGTCAGGTGGACAGAGACAGCGGATTGGCATTGCGCGAGCACTGTACAAGCGTGCATCAGTTTTGGTGTTTGATGAGGCCACGAGTGCCCTGGACAATGCGACAGAGCGAGAGGTGATGACAGCGATCGAGGGTTTGGGTCGGGATTTAACAATAATTTTGATTGCCCATCGACTTACGACTGTCCAGGGTTGTGATTTGATTGTTGAGATGGAGCAGGGGCGGGTGGTGGCTCAGGGCACTTATGAGGAGTTGCTGTCTACTAGCCCTAGTTTTCAGGTGATGGTCAAGGGGAACCATGAGTGATATGGTGCTGGAGGCAAATGAACAAGTGAAATAAATTTTTAAACTTCAAAATTTCGATCAGTTATCTAAACTGATATCTTTCTCGCTCACAAAAACAAGTTTTTATCGACCATGCAAATTACAGAACAAAGCTCGATCCTAGTTACAGGCGGAACTGGTTCCTTCGGTAAGAAGTTTGTGGAACTAGTCTTGCAAATTTTCCCTAACATTCGCCGATTGGTAATATATTCACGGGATGAATTAAAACAGTTTCAAATGGCACAAGAATTTTCGCCAGAAGAATATCGAGGGTTAAGATATTTTATTGGTGATGTCAGAGATGTTCGCAGACTATCTCGTGCCTGCGAGGGAATCGATATTGTAATTCATGCTGCTGCGCTGAAACAAGTACCAGCGGCAGAGTATAACCCGATCGAATTCATCCACACAAATGTACTAGGTGCAGAGAATGTAATTCAGGCTTGTTTAGATACAGGCGTAAAACGGGTGGTGGCTTTGTCTACAGATAAGGCGGCTGCGCCGATTAACCTGTATGGGGCGACTAAGCTATGTTCGGATAAGTTATTTATTGCAGCGAATAATATTCGGGGGGGACGGGAACTGAGTTTTAGTGTTGTTCGCTATGGCAATGTGATGGGTTCTCGGGGTTCGGTGATTCCTTTTTTCCTAAAGAAGCGGCATGAAGGGGTGATTCCGATTACCGACCCGCAGATGACCAGATTTAATATTACGCTGGAAGAAGGTGTGAAAATGGTGTTATGGACGATCGAGAATGCTTTAGGGGGCGAAATTTTTGTGCCGAAGATTCCCTCGTACCGAATTACGGATGTGGCAAAAGCGATCGCGCCTGATTGCGAGCATCGGATTGTGGGCATCCGTCCAGGAGAGAAGGTACATGAGGAGATGATTACGAGTGCTGATTCCTATACAACGGTGGATTTGGGTAGATATTATGCAATTTTGCCGGTAACTAGTCTGTATACTATCGAATCATATTGCGATCGCATGTTGGCTACTCCGGTGGAACTTGGATTTAATTATAATTCAGGGGAGAATAAAGAGTTTCTGACGGTGGAAGAATTACGAGAGTTGATTTGTAAACATGTTGATCATGACTTCTCGGTATAAAAGTGAAAACTACTTTAACCTCTGGGCAATTGAACGGTATCGGACATCATTAGAAAGTCAACAATGAGCTATATTCCCTACGGGCGACAAAATATTAATCAGTCGGATATTGATGCGGTGGTGGCTGTTTTGCAGTCGGATTGGCTGACTCAAGGACCAGCTATCGAGCGATTTGAAAGATTGGTTGCTGACTATTGTGGTGCAAAGTATGCTGTGGCAGTGGCTAGTGCAACAGCAGGGTTGCATATTTCCTGTTTAGCGACTGGTTTAGGTTCTGGCGATCGTTTGTGGACTGTGCCCAATACGTTTGTCGCGTCTGCGAATTGTGGGTTGTATTGTGGTGCTGATGTTGATTTTGTTGATATCGATCCTAATACCTATAATCTGAGTGTTCCTGCTTTGACGGAGAAGTTAGCTATTGCGGCTGAACGGGGGGAGTTGCCAAATGTTGTCGTTCCGGTTCATTTTGCGGGACAATCCTGTGATATGGCGGCGATCGCTAATTTGTCTCAGCAGTATGGGTTTCGGGTGATTGAAGATGCGGCACATGGGATTGGAGGTAGGTATCGTGATCGCCCGATCGGTTGTTGTGAGTTTTCGGATCTGACTGTATTTAGTTTTCATCCAGTTAAAATCATTACTACGGCTGAGGGCGGGATGGTTTTGACGAATCGCGAGGATCTCTACGAACAGTTAATTCGGCTACGAAGCCACGGAATTACCCGCGATCCACGCTTTTTGCAAGGGGAGTCTGATGGCCCCTGGTATTACCAGCAGTTGGAGTTGGGATATCATTATCGGATGACTGATTTGCAAGCGGCTTTGGGTGCGAGTCAAATGCAGCGGTTGGATGCTTTTGTGAAGCGTCGTCATGAGTTGGTAGAAAGATATAATGCTGGACTGAAAGATTTACCGCTGACTACTCCCTACCAACGTCCCGATACGGATCCTAGTTGGCATTTATATGTGATTCTATTACAACTGGATAAAATCGCTAAAACTCATCGCCAAGTATTTGAGGAATTACGACAGGCGGGGATAGGTGTAAATTTGCACTATATTCCTGTTCATACTCAACCATATTATCAAAAGTTAGGCTTTAATATGGGAGATTTTCCGGTGGCAGAAAAATATTATCAAGAAGCAATTAGTCTGCCGATTTACTATGGCTTAAGTTATGAAAACCAAGAACGAGTTGTAGCAGTTATTGGGGACATCCTGAGATGAAAAAGGTGATTATTGTTCAAGCCAGAATGGCCTCTACTCGCTTACCTGGAAAGGTGATGAAACATGTATTAGGCAAACCATTGCTTGAATATCAAATTGAGAGATTAAAACGGGTTAAACTTGCAGATGAAATAGTCATTGCGACTACAACTAATCAAACTGACGAACCAATTATTGATTTATGTAATACTCTCTCAGTGGCTCGTTTTCGCGGTTCTGAAGACGATGTTTTGGCGAGATACTATGGTGCAGCTACAGCATATCAGGCAGATATCGTGATTCGAGTGACTTCTGATTGTCCCTTAATTGACCCACAAGTTATCAATCAGGTGATTGATTATTATCTGCAAAATCAATCAAACTATGATTATGTTTCAAATTCTATAAAACGAACTTATCCTAGAGGAATGGATACTGAAGTGTTTTCTTTTTTAGTATTGCAACAGGCTTTTTTAGAAGCCACAGCACCACCAGATCGCGAACACGTTACTCCTTTTATTTATCGACAACTAGAACGATATCGTTGCGGTCACTTTATGTACCCTGAAGATTGTAGTCACCATCGATGGACAGTAGATACTCCTGAAGATTTTGAACTAATTCAGAAAATTATTGAAGCTGTTTATCCTAATAAATCTTGTTTTACACTGGAAGATTGCTTGCGATTACTGCAACAACATCCAGACTGGTACTTGATCAATAGTCATGTAGAGCAGAAAAATTATGGATGTTAAATCAATGAATTTCAAAAATTTTCAGACAGAACAAGAAAAATTTTGGAGCCAAGAGTTTGGTGATGAATATACCAATAGAAATCAACTCTCCACTTTAAATATCAGCTCACAACCAATTTTCTAACCAAAAAATATGGAAAACACTCAAAAATCAGTGCAAGACCATCGACTAAGATACAACGATCTTGGCTTTCTGGAGGTTGTAAATCCGCCATCACCAGAAGCACTAAAGGCATACTATGCAGAGCGTTATTATCAAACAGAACAAGGTAGCTATCGGAACGTATATTCTGATAAAGAACTTGCTCATCTGAATCTTAAAATTGCCCAAAAAGCTAATGTAGTAAAGAGTCTCTCAGGGAAAAAGGCACCTGGTTCTTTCTTAGATGTTGGTTGTGGAGAAGGGTTTGCGCTAGCATGGTTTTCTGAGAATGGTTGGTCAGTTGAGGGCATAGATTATAGTGTTGCTGGATTAGATACCATGAATCCAGCTATGCTTACTTACGTAGAATCAGGAGATTTGTTTGAAATTTTAGACCGTCGGATTAGTGAGGGAAAACGCCATAATCTAATTTGGCTAAATAACGTTCTCGAACATGTGCCTGATCCTGTCGCTCTACTGAAATCTCTTCAACATCTAGTTACGCCAAATGGCATGTTAGTGTTAACAGTGCCCAATGATGCCTCTATTTATCAAGAGTTCTTACTAGAAAACGGCAATATTTCCGACCGATTTTGGATTGCAATACCCGATCACTTGTCATATTTTAATTATGATAGTCTCGTTCGGATCGTAGAGACTTGTGGATGGGAATGCCGTAAGATTATTTCTGATTTCCCAATTGATTTTTTCTTACTTCATTCTGGGTCAAATTACATCCGAGATAGAGCACAAGGAGCGTTTGCTCATCAAGCAAGGGTTCAATTGGATTTAATGCTTGGAGATAATTATTCTCATGACAAAATCAATGATTTTTATAGTGCATTGGCTCAGATTGGTCTGGGACGCAATTTAACAGTATTCATATCGCCCTCATACCAGAAGTAACAGTTTTTTATTTAATAATGAAGATCGTGAATAGTAACAAAGAAACTGAAATTAAAACACTGGTTGGCTCAACACCGACTGAAGCTGAAAATAAAAACCACCTTTCACAACACTTAAGAGAAGCAAATATTCCCAATTCAGAACTACTAGATAATCTTGGATTGTATTTAACACGTCAGTCTTTATCTCGAATTAATTTTATCCAAAAACTATATGAAATGATTGTTCCGGTGCATGGAATAGTTACTGAATTTGGAGTGCGCTGGGGTCAAAACATGGCCCTATTTTCAGTGCTCCGAGGTATTCATGAGCCTTTTAACTATAACCGTCGAATCATTGGGTTCGATACATTTGCAGGATTTCCTTCTGTTAGCGTTGAGGATGGTGGTACTGTCGAACATGGTGATTATTCAGTTACCACTGGTTGGAAAAATGAACTTGAAAGCATCTTGAATTTTCACGAAAAAAATGCACCAATTTCACACAAAAGAAAGTATGAACTTGTTGAGGGTGATGCAACAGTTACTCTGCCAAAGTTCTTAACTGAACATCCGGAAACAGTGATTGCATTAGCTTACTTTGATTTTGATTTGTATAAGCCCACAAAAGTTTGTCTAGAAGCTATAATGCCTCACGTTACAAAAGGAAGCATTATAGCCTTTGATGAACTTAACTGTCCTGAATTCCCTGGTGAAACACTTGCCGTTCGAGAGGTTCTCGGTCTGTCTCGATATGCTATTCGACGAGATCCTTCTAACCCTCTCATGTCTTATATTCGGATTGAATAAAGTGAACGACCGATGACAAACAACGATACAGCGGATAAAAATCAAGTCCCTTCTGGTTATATTTGTGTATCTCAACCAATATTAAGATTGGGGTCTCTTTCGATTGAAGCTATTCAGCCAGAACATATCGAGAAAATTAGGCAGTGGCGAAATGCCCAGATGGATGTTCTGCGACAAGCGACATTAATTACCACTGAGCAACAGACAGCATATTTTCAAAAATATATTTGGCCAGATATGCTTTGTACCAATCCGAAAAATATACTGCTGGCATATATGGAAGATGGTACTTTGATTGGATATGGTGGTCTAGTTCATATTGCCTGGGAACACATGAGGGCTGAAGTATCCTTTTTGCTTAACCCAACCTTAATTGACTCCCAAGATAAATATGGCACGTATTTTTCTGCATTTCTGCAATTATTAAAGGAGTTGGCATTTCAGGATATTGGTCTCGATCGAATTTTCACAGAAACTTACGCCTTAAGAACACATCATATATCCGTTTTAGAATCTATTGGTTTCGATCGTGAAGGCGTATTGAAAAATCATATAAAAATTGATGGAAAATCTGTTGACTCTATCATTCATGGTTGTATTAAAATATAGATTTCAAAACTTTCCATAAAAGGTAAAATTCATATGCAGGGCAAGCGGGTTTTCGTAAGTGGTGGTGCAGGGGTAATCGGACTTGAAGTCATACCTCGTTTAGTTGCACAAGGTGCAATAGTTTTAGTTGGGGATCTGAAGCCAAAACCAGACACTTTTCCGTCAGAAGTACGCTACCGCCAAGGAGATTTAAATAGTTTAACAAAACAGGAGTTAGAATCTTTTTCACCAGAAATTTTTATTCATCTGGCAGCGACATTTGAACGATCGACAGAAACTTATGGCTTCTGGGAAGAAAATTATTGGCATAATATCCATTTGAGTCATCATCTAATGACAATAATTAAGGACGTAAATGAGCTGAAAAGAGTTGTTTTTGCTTCTAGTTACCTTATCTATAACCCAATACTATACCAATTTGATTCACCCCAAGAAAAACCTGTTTCACTGAAAGAAACAGATCCAATTTTGCCTAGAAATCTTACTGGAATGGCGAAGCTTGCACATGAAATTGAATTGCAATTCCTAAATCAATTCAAATCGGCATCATTCACTTCTGTCTGTGTGCGTATTTTTCGAGGGTATGGCAAGAATTCTCGTGATGTGATTTCTCGCTGGGTTCGGACTCTATTAGCTGGCGAAACTATTAAAGTATATCGACCCGAAGGTTTGTTTGACTATATCTATGCAGGTGACTCAGCAGAAGGGCTAGTTCGATTGGCGAACAACAACACTGCAACTGGAATTCTTAATCTGGGTACTGGTAAATCTCGTCGCGTATCAGACATCATTAATGTACTGCGGACTCATTTCCCAGATATAAAGATGGTAGAAGAACCAACTAACATTGAATTTGAAGCTTCTCAGGCTGACATGACTAATTACTATACTGCCATTGGTTGGAAGCCAGAAATGGAGATAGAAAAGACTATCCCAGCGATTATTGCCTATGAAAAAGAAAAAATAAATAAAGGAGAAAATTTCCAACAACAGTTTGGGAATATACTTGTTACCAGTGCATCCAAAAAAGTATCTTTAATAAAAGCAGCGCAAAAAGCAGCTCAGAAGTTAAGTCCAGGTATCAAGATAATAGCTGGTGACACAGATGAAGGTGCGATCGCAGGCTATATCTCCGATGACTTTTGGAAATTACCGTCTACTACCGAAACTGAGATAGATCTACTACTAGCAGGTTGTAAAGAACGCAATATTCGCACCATAATTCCCACAAGAGATGGCGAGTTACTCTTCTGGGCAAAACATCAATCGCGATTTGAAAAAGAAGACATTAACGTTGTTATCTCGCCCCTATCTAGTATTCAGGTTTGTATTGATAAGCTCGCTTTTGCACAATTCGGGATAACACATTGCCTACCATTCATCTTAACAGCCGCTCATCCCGATGAAATTAAGGCAAATTCTTATGTGGTTAAAGAGCGTTATGGGGCTGGCTCTAATCAAATTGGTTTGAATCTCAGTAAGGAAGCAGCTCTTGACCATGCTTGCCAGCTAGAACATCCAATCTATCAGCCTTTTGTGAGTGGAAATGAAATCAGTGTGGATGCGTGGTTAGACCGATCTCATCAGGTAAAAGGGCTGGTGCTACGTAGTCGGGATCGTGTTGTTAATGGAGAAGCTCAGGTCACAACAACATTTCAAAACGATCGAATAGAAGCAACAGTCATCAAAGTTTTACATGAATTAAAGCTTCGAGGGCCAGTAGTTCTACAAGCAATAATTGATGATAATGATGAGTTTCATATAATTGAGTGTAATTCTCGATTTGGCGGTGCTTCTACAGCATCTATCGCCGCCGGACTTGATATTTTCTATTGGAGCTTATTAGAATCCGCTGGAATCGATTTAAGTGATTACCCATTCGATCGAATATCTAGTGAAATTCGTCAAGTACGTATTCCAACTGATATTTATATTAATGTATGATTATCATCTTTGATTTAGACGACACTCTTTATGATGAAAGAATGTATGTAGAAAGTGGTCTTCGATCCGTTGCTTCTTTTGGCGCAGATAGGTTTGGTTGGGATTTAACAACCTCATTTAAGTTTATGACTGACGTTCTCGAACGAGAGGGTCGTGGCTCTATTTTTGATCGCTGGCTAGTAGAGAATGGCAAAATAAAAAATAAAGGACTAATCCAAGAATGCGTTAAAATTTACAGACATCACATCCCAACTCTTCAACTTTGCCAGCAAGCTAGATTGCTGTTGCCAGTGCTGTCAGTATACCCTCTATATGTAGTAACAGATGGTCATAAAATTGTGCAGCAAAAAAAAATTGAAGCTTTAAACCTTGCGCCTATTTTTCGGCATATTTTCATTACGCATCGTTATGGTGTTAATAATGCAAAACCTTCAACATATTGTTTTGAGAAGATTCGGGAGAGGGAAAATTGTCAATGGAATGAGATGATGTATATTGGTGACAATCCAGCAAAAGACTTTGTAAATTTGAAACCGTTAGGCATTCATACCGTACGTGTTTTAACTGGTGTTCATAAAGGAACCAAAGCTGAATTGGGCTATGATGCTCACCAATCTATTGAAAATTTAAACGAGCTTCGGACAATCATCAGTAATATAGAACAATGAAAAAAAATACCATTAAAATAGCCAATCACTCGATCGGTGACGGTTACTCCCCTTTTATCATTGCGGAGATGTCTGGCAATCATAATCAATCACTGGAACGTGCCTTGGAAATTGTTGAAGCTGCTGCAAATGCAGGTGTTCAAGCTCTCAAAATTCAAACTTATACCGCAGATACAATGACCCTCGATTTAGATCGAGATGAGTTTTTTATCAATGAACCCACAAATTTGTGGAAGGGTAATACGCTCTACAATCTCTATCAACAAGCCCATACTCCGTGGGAATGGCATAAACCCATTTTCGATCGCTGTCAGGAATTAGGCATCATTGGCTTTAGTACTCCCTTTGATTTCACTTCAGTTGATTTTCTCGAATCCCTAGACGTTCCCTTCTACAAAATCGCTTCCTTTGAAAATACCGATTTACCACTGATTCGCAAAGTTGCCAGCACTGGCAAACCGATGATTATCTCTACTGGGATGGCAACGATCGCCGAATTAGATGAAACAGTGACTGCGGCAAGGGAAGCTGGGTGTCAAGATTTAGTTTTGCTAAAATGTACGAGTAGTTATCCATCCACTCCAGCGGATTCAAATTTACTCACCATCCCCCACCTGCGAGATTTATTTGATGTACAGGTGGGGTTGTCGGATCATACCTTGGGCATCGGGGTAGCTGTCGCTAGTGTGGCGTTAGGTGCTACCGTGATTGAAAAGCACTTTACACTCGATCGATCTGATGGTGGTGTGGATTCTGTATTCTCGATGGAACCGGCAGAAATGAAGCAGTTAGTAATAGAAACAGAAAGAGCGTGGCAAGCAATGGGCTGTATTCACTATGGGCGCACTAAAGCGGAAGAGAAATCATTGGTGTTTCGACGGTCTTTATATATTTCAGAGGATATGAAGGCTGGTCATGTTCTTACTCGTGAGAATTTACGATCGATCCGACCCGGTCATGGATTACCGCCAAAATACTATGACATAGTTTTAGGAAAAACGGTGGCAGTAGATGTGAAAAAAGGGACTCCCTTGAGTTGGGGTATTCTGGGATCGAACAATCAAAAGATTCTGCCATAATGAGGGTAAATTTAGAGCGGCTTTTTCTGAAGATAGAGCTTTAGTACCAAATTTTGAAAATCTGACTGTGAGTCAATCCTAGATTAGAAGTTATGATTGATCGACCTAGATATCTAGTTACTACTGCTGATGAGCGAACATGGAAATATGACCAGCCTGTCATATTTTTAGGAGAGTGGTGTCGTGATTATGATCGCAAAGAAGTGTGGTCTAAAATGGATGCGATAGTTGCTGCTCCCTACGGACTCGCACAAGGACAAAAAGATCACGACGATGAATTGGCGCGAACAATCGAAGCTGAGTTACTTTTGAATCTAGTTGATGAGTTAAACCGATTTCATGGAGTAAGCTGTAGTTATCGATATTGGCAAATTATTCTAGGACACTGGTTGAGGCGATACGTCAATGTAATTTACAATCGCTACCATACGATCAAGCAGTGTATTAATAATTACTCTATAAGTGGCACATCTCTACTTGTCAGTGAGGATTACCATTTAGCAACGGTGGATTCGCTTTCCTTTATTTACGCTTGTAATGATGATGTGTGGAATAACTGTCTTGGAGTCCGGGTGCTTGGGTACCTGGACAATGTAGATTTTACCATTGACTGTATTTCTCTCCAAAATATCCCTGGGTTTTGGATGCCTACTGATAATCGAAACAATTCGGTATTGGAGAATATAAAACGTTTGCCATACCTTGCTTGGGACTCTTTTTCAAATCTATTAGTTCGCGATCATGACGCTTTTATTATCAATAGCTATTTACCACCACTAGAAGAGCTTAAGCTGCATCTAGAACTCGGTCAAGTGCCAAAAAGATGGATAACACCTCCTGTAAAAAAAGTTGCTCTTCCAGACCGCGTTCTCAGAAAAGACTTATCTCAGCGGATCTCTTTGAGTGGTCATCAAGGTTTTCGCAAGTGTGTGAATGACTTAATATTTGAACTTTTGCCAACATGTTATTTAGAGGGATTTGCTGATCTTAATGCCCAATCTCATGCACTACCATGGCCCGAACGTCCCCAATTTATTTTCACCAGCAATAATTTCGACACCGATGAAATATTTAAATGCTGGACAGCCGCAAAAGCTGAAGAGAAAATTCCCTACTTTACAGGACAGCATGGAAACTACGGAGTCTCTCGATATCATATTAATCCTTCCATTGAGGAGGTTACTTCAGATAAGTTTTTAACTTGGGGCTGGACTGATGGATTGCCACAGCATACGCCAGCATTTATATTTAAAACTGCTGGGCGAAAGCTGGAAAAATTCGATCAGGTGGGTGGATTACTGCTGATTGAATTTTTATTCTTGCATAGAATTCTAATCTGGGACTTCTGTGCAGAGTTTCAATCTTATTTTGATGAGCAACAACTGTTTATCAAAATGCTAGATGTTGAGATTAAAAATAAACTGACTGTTCGCTTACATGCTGCAAGTAAGAAACGCAACTGGCGTGAAGAGAGTAGATGGCATGATTTTGACTCAACACTTAACCTCGATTTTGGATCGATCCCTATCCGTGATTTAATTGCTAAGAGTCGATTAGTGGTTCATAGTTATGATTCAACCGGCATACTCGAAACACTCTCGCAAAATATACCGACCCTAGCATTTTGGCAAAACAGTCTCTCACACCTGAGAGATAGTGTCAAGCCTGACTATCAGCTTCTGATAGATGCTGGTATTGTTCACTTATCATCAGAGTCTCTTGCTAAAAAGGTGAATGAGATCTGGGCCGATGTATATGGATGGTGGCATAGCGATCAAGTCCAGTTAGCAAGAAAGCAATTCTGTGATAGATATGCTCGTACTACTCATCAGCCAGTTAAAGATTTAAAGAAGATATTGACACAATGACTAATAAAATTCTTGATGTTGGTTGTGGTAACC
This sequence comes from Chamaesiphon sp., assembly GCA_041738715.1. Classification (GTDB taxonomy): domain Bacteria; phylum Cyanobacteriota; class Cyanobacteriia; order Cyanobacteriales; family Chamaesiphonaceae; genus Chamaesiphon. The sequence continues at coordinate 20,833 of JBGSPI010000139.1, read as the reverse complement.
GCAAGCGAACGGGTGCGATCGGTATTGACATAAACTCTAGATCCCAAGCTGACGTTGTCCACGATCTAAATGTTACGCCTTATCCTTTCGAAGATTCCACCTTTGACGAAATCTATATTGACAATGTATTAGAACATCTCGATGATGTGATAAAAACTCTGGAAGAACTCTATCGAATAAGTAAACCAGGTGCACTAGTTAAAATTATCGTCCCATATTTTAGATCTCGTTGGGCTTGTATTGATCCCACCCATCAGCATTTTTTTACAGTTGATTCAATGACTTATTTCGATCCCAATCATATTCATTGCCAGTTATATGATTACAGTCTTGCTCGCTTTAAAACTGAGAGACGGCTTTTTAATGAAACATTAAAAAATGGTATATTGAAGAAAATAGTGCTGCTAGTGGCTAATTGGAAGCCTGGAGCATATGAGGGTTTCTTCTCCCACTTATATCCACTAGACGATCTAACTTTTTATCTCAGAGTACAAAAGTAAATCTATCGTCACAATTTTAACTAATTAATCTTTTACAGCGGTCTCTGTCAAAACAGCACACGAGCAGAAAGTCAAAAGCTATATGTAGCAAGGATTGTATTTCCACAGAGTGTGTTCTATAACTGGAGAAATCGCTATATCTGTAAAACCATCAGAGTAATAAATGTATTGATGCTCAAATTTTTTATAACAAAAATTAAATCCCTATTTTTTGTGGAGTTAACTTGAAAACTGTACTGATTACGGGTGCAACAGGGTTTATTGGGTCTGCATTAAGGTCTCGCTTAGTTGCTATGGGTTACAGAGTTATCTCTTTAACCCGAAATTCTAGTTTGGCAGAGCAACCCAATCACTTTGTAGTAGATATTCGAGATCGTAGTTGCCTTGCCGCAGTCATGTCTGAAATTCAGCCTAATCTGGTCTTTCATTTAGCCGCAGACAAGAATCGTTTATCAAATCACCTAGATATTTTTTACCAAAGTATTGAAACAAACTTGATGGGCACTCTTAATCTCGTTGAAAGTTGTCACATAAATCCCAAGTTTGAACGTTTGATAGCGATTGGAACCTGTCAAGAATATGGCATTGGCTCAGTCCCTTTCATAGAGCATCAGCGTGAAATGCCCATATCTACATATACATACTCTAAAGTAGCAGTTACATGCCTTCTGCAAACACTGTATCGAACAGTTGGTTTTCCTAGCATTATATTGAGACCTACTCTAGCCTATGGTCCTGGTCAACCTAGTGATATGCTATTGCCATCATTGATTGAATCATTGCTAGCACATCAAGTCTTTGAGATGACTAGTGGAGAACAAACCCGTGATTATATTTTTATCGAAGATCTGGTCGATGCTTGTGTGGCAGCGATCGATGGCGACGCTCTTGGCAGGATAATTAACATTGGCAGTGGATATGCACCATCACTTCGAGATGTGGCACTTCTGGTTGCTCGCTGTATTGGTGAAGGCACAGAGAATCTACTTCATTTTGGAGCAGTTCAGTACCGACAAAATGAGATGATGAACTATTCAGCCGATATTAGTCTTGCTCGTGACTGTCTGGGATGGGTTCCCCGCACCTCAATTGAGACAGGAATGAAAAAAACTATTGAGAGTTATCGCAATCAACTTTGAGAGAAAATGTCTTTAAAAATTCATTACCATTCTGATTGTCCATTCTTTGCCGGTTGCGAAAAAATGCTCGTAAATTTCTGGCTGAGTGACTTACTACGTAGTGAATATCAAGTTAGTTTTAGCTATGGAGATTCAGCGCGTTATACCTCTGGAATGCTAGCTCACCTGTCCCCAGACTTTCCTGTTGAGCCTTTAACTTGGCCACCCCCTGAGTGGCCAACTAACCATTTCCCCTCTCCATTCAGGTTTTTTTCTAAGGCAATTCGTTTTACAATCCGCCTGATTGGAAAATATCCCTTATTTGCGTATCAGGTTTGGGTAATTTTTAGCTTAATTAAAAAAATTAAGCCCGATATCGTGCATTTGAATAATGGTGGATATCCAGCCGCTCAGTCTGTTCGGGCTGCTGCCGTTGGTGCCCGATTAGCTGGTTGTAAATCGATAGTAATGGCGATCAATAACTTGGCTGTTCCATATCAAAGTATTGATCGATGGTTGGATTATTTATTAGATCGATGGGTTGTTCACTCAACAACAACATTTGTGACTGGATCGATCTCCGCTTCAGAACGATTGAGATCGGTACTGCGGCTAAATGAATCTCAAATCCAGCCAATCCATAACGGCATCAGTCTACGAGCAGTATGCGAACAAAAAAAGGATGTCCGGCAACGCTTAGGATTACCTAGCACTTACTCCGGATTGGTTATTGGTGTTGTCGCTTTAATGACAGAGCGGAAAGGTCATATTATTCTGATTGAAGCTCTTGAGCTACTGAAACTTAGCGAGCCAAACTTAGCAAATAAGTTGATAGTGTGGTTTGAAGGTGATGGTGAATTAAAAGAGAAGCTGGAGCAGGCGGTAAAAGGTAAAGGCTTAAGCGATGTTGTAAAATTTGTGGGGGAAGAAAAGAATATTGTTGACTTGATTAATGCGATCGATGCCCTTATACTTCCCTCTGTAGATAGCGAAGACTTCCCTAACGTCACTCTTGAAGCAATGTCTTTGGGTAAAGCAGTGATTGCCAGTAATCTGGCAGGTACACCAGAACAAATTACTGATGGTGAAAGTGGCTATCTTGTTCAACCTCGAAATTCAAGAGATCTTGCTGCGAAGGTTCAGCAACTGATTGATAACCCGGATCTAGTTGCACAGATGGGACAAAAGGGAAAAGCCCGTTTTCTAGAGAACTTTACTGCTGAAGTTGCAGTGGATAGATATCTCAAGCTCTACCAATCAATGATTAAAAGGTAAATGATGAAAATCGTTATTCTCTGTGGTGGCTACGGTACTCGCATTCGTGATGTTTCTGATGATATTCCCAAGCCAATGATTCCCATTGGCCGCTTGCCGATTCTTTGGCATGTAATGAAGTACTATGCCAGCTATGGGCATAAAGAGTTCATTCTTTGCCTGGGGTATAAGGGTCAGGCGATCAAGAATTTTTTCTTAGACTATGAGGCATATACTCGTGACTGCACCGTAACTCTTGGTGCGGCTCAATCCATTAAGTTTCATACCAATCATGAAGAAGTTGACTGGCGGATCACTTTGGCCGACACCGGATTAGAGACAATGACTGGAGGCCGGGTGCGGCGGATTCGGCAGTATGTAGGGGATGATGAAAACTTTATGCTCACCTATGGTGATGGAGTCAGTAATGTTGATATAGATGCCTTGTTAGCGTTTCATCACAGTCATGGTCGAATCTTGACGATGACTGGTGTCCGCCCACCCGGAAGGTTTGGCGAGTTGATGTCTGACGAGCAAGGCTTGGTGACTGAATTCAACGAAAAGCCACAAGCTACAGGTGGAAGGATTTCCGGCGGTTTTTTTGTCTGTCGGCGCGAGCTATTTGACTATCTAGACGATCGCGACAGCTTGGTGCTGGAACAGGAGCCAATGCACGCTCTAGTTAAAGATCAACAACTGGCTGTGTACGAACACAATGATTTTTGGCAGTGTATGGATACCTATCGTGATTGGCAGTTTTTGAATAAACTTTTGGAACAGGAGCAAGCCCCATGGATGATCTGGTAAATATGATTAATTCGTTTCGGGGTAAGCGAGTATTGCTGACCGGAGATACTGGATTTAAAGGGTCTTGGTTAGCTCTGTGGTTAGCTGAAGCGGGGGCGAATGTATATGGCTATGCCTTGCCACCCGTGCAGGAGAACGCTCTGTTTAACTTAGCTGGGATTAGAGATCGAATTCACCACTTAGATGGAGATATTCGCGATCGCGCAAAACTTGGTGACTTTTTCCGCCAAGCCCAACCAGAATTTGTCTTCCATCTTGCCGCCCAAGCTCTAGTCAGACAGTCTTACCGCAATCCCCAGGAAACATTCGATACGAATGTCGGTGGTTCGGTCAACCTGCTGGAGTGCGTGCGGGAGACTCCATCCGTTAAAGCATTAATCTATGTTACCTCAGATAAATGCTACCGCAATCGAGAGTGGCTTTGGGGCTACCGTGAAAATGATGAACTTGGTGGTCGCGATCCATATAGTGCTTCCAAAGCGGCGGCAGAGATTGTGTTTTCAGCTTATGGCGATTCTTTTTTTCAGTCGCGACCCAATTTGGGTTATGCCAGCGTTCGCGCGGGCAACGTGATCGGTGGCGGCGACTGGTCGGAAGATCGGATTGTCCCCGACTGTATGCGAGCATTAGGTAAAAACGAAACAATTATCTTACGTAAGCCCCAATCCACTAGACCTTGGCAACACGTACTAGAACCGCTCAGTGGCTATCTCAGCCTAGCCGCAGCACTGGAGCAACAACCACAAAAGTTTTCTGGTGCTTGGAATTTTGGCCCGCAAGGGGAAGCCGCTCGGAGTGTCCACGCGCTCACAACAGCAATCGTTACCCGTTGGGGTTCGGGACAGGTTGAAATTCAGAGTCTAGCAACCGACCCGCATGAAGCTGGTTTGCTACACCTCAATTGCGACAAAGCCCACCATCAGCTTGGCTGGCTGCCCCGCTGGAACTTTGAGCGCACAGTCCATGAAACTGTTGATTGGTACCGAGCAGTACAAGCGGGCAAAGATGTCACTCAGGTTAGTGTTCAACAGCTTAAACTATATATGGAGACTGTAAATGATTGAAGGTATTAAAGTTACACCGTTACGCCAGATTCTGGATGAGCGGGGTAAGGTCATGCATATGCTGAAGGTTGGCGATCCTGCCTTTGAGCAATTTGGGGAAATTTACTTTTCCTGCGTTTATCCCGGCGCGATCAAGGGCTGGCATATCCACAAAGAAATGACATTAAACTATGCAGTTCCCCACGGCCAGATTAAATTCGTTCTCTACGACGATCGGGCGGGTAGTCCCACCTATGGTGAGGTTCAAGAATTGTTTCTCGGTCCAGATAATTACTGTTTAGTCACTGTACCTCCCCTCGTCTGGAATGGATTCAAGGGTATTGGCGATGAAATGGCGATCATCGCTAACTGCGCCACCATTCCCCATACCCCAGGCGAAATCGATCGCCGCGATCCTTTTGACCCTTCTATTCCTTATAACTGGGAGATCAAACACCGATGATTAATCGTGTACTTGTTACAGGTGGATTTGGCTACATCGGTGGCAGAATTGCCGTTGAATTAGCACAGGAGCAAGACTGGGTTGTTCGACTGGGCAGTCGCAAGGCTCAACCAGCACCAGATTGGCTCCCCCAAGCTGAAACTGTCCAGATGGACGTACTTGACCCAAAATCTCTCTCAGTGGCTCTAGCTGATGTCCAAACCGTGGTGCATCTAGCCGCGATGAATGAGAACGATTGTGTCACCGATCCAAATCAGGCTGTTTTAGTCAACACATTGGGTACGCTGAATGTACTACAAGCGACGATCGTTGCAGGTGTAAGACGTTTTATCTATTTTTCTACAGCCCATGTCTATGGTGCACCATTAGTTGGTCAGATCACTGAAAAAACACTACCTAGACCAGTCCATCCCTATGCTATCACTCACCATGCTGCAGAAGACTTTGTACTGGCAGCCCACGATCGTCAAGAGATCACGGGGATTGTAGTGCGGCTTTCCAATGGATTTGGCGTACCAACCCATCCCCAGGTAGATCGGTGGACATTGCTGGTAAATGATCTATGTCGTCAAGCGATAGAGAACCAAAAATTAGTGTTACGATCTAGTGGCTTACAGCAGCGGGATTTTATCACCTTGGCAGATGTTGGTCGAGCAGTAGTACATCTAGTTGGATTAAGTCCAGAGGCGTGCGGCGATGGTCTGTTTAATCTTGGTGGGGATCTATCATTGAGTGTCTGGGAAATGACGCAGCGGATTGCCTCGCGTTGCCAAAAAACTTTGGGATTTAGCCCAGAAATTGTGCGAATTCAGCCAGCAGAGGGTGAAATAGGGGATGATTTACGGTATGACTGCAACAAACTCAAGCAGACAGGATTTTGTCCACAAGGCAGTATTGATGCAGAAATTGATGAAACTCTACGCCTATGTAAAAACGTGCAGGAGATGAAAGCATGACTGATACACCGCTAGTATCTATTGTTATTCCAACTTACAATCATGGTCACTTCCTAAAAACGCTGCTTGATTCGCTCAGGAATCAAACATATCCTCATTGGGAAGCAATTATTGTGAATAACTATTCTCAAGATGATACTATTCAAATTATCAAGGATTTTGCGGACCCGCGTATAAGTCTATTGAATTTTAGTAACAATGGTATAATCGCTGCGTCGCGCAACTATGGTATTAGCCAAGCAAAAGGTGATTGGATCTGCTTTCTCGATTCAGACGACTGGTGGACACCCAACAAACTACAGGTTTGCATCGATCGATTTCAAGAAGATGTCGATCTAATCTTTCACGATCTAAAGATTGTAAGAGAACAGTCTGCTCTCTTAGGATGGAAATATATTAAGGGTCGCAAGTTGAAAAAACCAGTACTTACCGACTTACTTGTAAACGGTAGTGCCTTTGCCACTTCTTCAGTAGTGGTGCGTAAGAATTTGCTAGAGCGAATCGGCGGGATTGATCAAAACCCGGAAATGGTTGGGACAGAGGACTACAATACTTGGCTACGTATTGCGGAGATAACAGATAGATTTTGTTACATACCAAAGAGCCTCGGTTATTACATGCATCATGCCCAAGGCATCTCACGTAAGGATATGTCTATTCCAGTAAAAACTGCTAGTGCTGCATTTATAGATGTGTTAAGTAGTGAGAAGGAACAGAAGAGGTTTCAATCTCTCATTGAGTACACCAGAGGGCACCATGCTTTCCTGAAACACGACTTCAATGAAGCACACCAAAGCCTTTTGTTTAGTCTTCGATATGGAAGAACGGAGCTAAAATTGAAATCTCTATATTTCTTGGTCAGCCTACTTTTCAAAAAAACAAGTTAATATGAGCAGTTCTTCTCACCAACCAAATATCAAGCAGGCGAATACACGAGTAAAGATTTTGATAATCTTTTCCATGGTGTTGGTTTTTCAATTAACTTGTATTAAGTTTACTCTAAATCTTGTCGATCTATCGAGATTGATAAATTTGATCGTAATGGTTGGTTTAAGTGTCAAAGCCGCAAAAAATGTTATCAATGGTGTTTTTGAACAGAATGTCTTGAAATCTTATGCACTTCCAGGAATTATGATCTATACTGGCTTTTTACTGAACATGATCTTGAGTGGTGCGACAAGTGCTTTTGGTCTATTGATACCCTGGGCCGCATATCTTTCAGTACCACTTTTGATTCGGAGCGTAATTGATAGTGAAACAATTTGGCTCTTTTTTTATCGCTTTATGTTAATTACTACCATAATTGGGTTGTTGGAATACAACCTAGTCTCTATGGACGTTTTATCTTTTAGGATTATTGAAACCCCGTATGGGGAATTTGGATCTTCTTTAATATCTATTTTCCATGTGATTTATGATGGTAGTGCTTACTATCGTTTTTACAGCGTTTTTCTTGAGCCTGGAACTTTGTCAATGTTCCTTCTTCCGGCTATTTTATATGCTTTAAACTACGGAAAATTCATCGGATTGACTGTTTTTGCTCTGGCTTTCTTTTTGACAGACTCTCTTGGGGGCTATATCAGCCTAATGATACTTGTGTTGGTATATATACTCATGAAGTTAAAGCAATCAGGATTTGCCATTGGATTAGCTTCGTTTTTTGTCCTGATATTCGCTATTGGAATAATTAGTTTTGCTAGTCCGTATATATCAGCGTCATATGTCCAGAAGGACAATTCTGCAACAGTTAGAGAAAAAAATGCTTCAGTAACAATTCAGAATTTGCCAAACTTGATGTTTAAATACCCGCTTGGTATGCGGCTACCTAGCGGCGGAGGATCGTTCTCTGAAATAAACAATTCAGACTTTTCTGGCTCAAATTTTTCTCCTGGCGTGGCATTGATAACTGGTGGTGTTATTGCTTTTTTTGGATATATGAGGGTGCTGATCAACTGCATAATTATCCCAATAGTATCTTTAATGAAACCAGAGAGAAAATATGGGTTAGATACCCTCGTCGTCTTCCCCTCTTTAATTGTTACTTTTCCTTTTGTATTCCAAAGAACTACGTTTCTAGAATCAGCTTCATTCGCTTTCTTGTTTGCACCATCGCTTTTGCGATATTTACAGTCAAATGAAACAACCATCCAATCAAAATACAGCACTTACAGCAGCTATGAGGTACATCCTAAGCCATGAAAGTTAATCAGTGAAAAGGCTAAAGATAAAGAGTGTACATCATGATAGCCGGAATTGCTGTAAAGCCCAGATGAAAACAGATAGATAAAGTCGAGCCTAGAATGTCAATGGCAGACAAAAATCTTGATTTTACCTCCGAATATAAAAATCCTTAATCAATTGAGTTAATATGAAAATTCTGATCACTGGTGCTGACGGTTTTATCGGCTCTCACCTCACTGAAACTTTGGTACGTGAAGGTCATGATGTTAGAGCCTTTGTGCTCTACAACTCCTTCAATTCCTGGGGTTGGCTAGACCACTGCGGTGCTGATATAAAAGGAAAATTTGAGGTATTTGCTGGGGATATCCGCGATCCCTATGGCGTGAAAACCGCAATGACTGGATGTGATGTGGTGTTGCACTTAGCTGCGCTCATCGCCATTCCATATTCCTATCACTCGCCAGATACCTACATTGATACTAATGTGAAGGGTACATTAAATGTGGTACAAGCGGCGCGTGAACTGGGTGTAAAAAAAGTAGTGCATACATCTACTAGCGAAGTGTATGGTACAGCGCAGTTCGTCCCCATTACTGAAGAACACCCATTACAGGGTCAGTCTCCTTACTCTGCTAGTAAAATTGGCGCAGATCAGATTGCGCTCTCGTTTTACATGTCTTTTGGTACTCCTGTTGCGGTTCTGCGGCCTTTTAATACCTACGGTCCACGACAGTCTGCGCGGGCAGTGATCCCTACGATCATCACCCAGATTGCTGCTGGTAAACGTCAGATTAAACTGGGCGCACTACTCCCCACTCGTGACTTTTCCTTCGTAGAAGATACAGCGCGCGGCTTTATTTCGGCGATGAACTGTGATGCTAATAATGGAACAGTTACAAATATCGGAAGTGGCTTTGAGATTTCCGTTGGGGATACAGCCAAAACTATTGCCGAATTGATGGGAGTGCAGATTGATATTGAGTGTGATTCTGTCCGTCTCCGTCCAGAAAATAGCGAGGTTGAACGCCTCTTTGCTAGCTACGACAGAGCAGAGCAATTGATGGGATGGACTCCACAGTATGCTGGTCTAGACGGCTTCAAGCGTGGGCTGACTAAAACTATCGAATGGTTTTCCAACAAGGACAACCTAGAGCGCTATAAGATTGATATTTACAATCTTTGATAATAAACTTTATTGAAAATGGGATCTGTCTTTGTCAATTGTTTTACCTCGACCTATCAGAAATTGAGTAAGTTTTAATGTCTAAAAGAGCAGTTATTTTAGCGGGTGGTAAGGGTACACGTTTGCGACCTTATACAGTCGTCTTGCCAAAACCACTCATGCCGATTGGTGATTACCCTATTCTAGAAGTTGTGATCAGACAACTGGTACGCTATGGTTTCGATCGCATTACGATCGCTGTTAACCATCAAGCAGATCTAATTAAGACTTTTTTTGGTGATGGTGACAAGTGGGGAGTTCTGATAGACTATTCTTTGGAGAGTCAACCGTTGGGGACAATGGGTCCCTTGCACTTAATTACAGATCTTCCTGCAAATTTTCTGGTCATGAATGGTGATATTCTTACCGACTTGGATTTTGGAGATTTTTACGATTGCCATGTGAACAGTAAAAGTCTATTTACAATTTCATCTCATCAAAGAGAACATCGGATAGACTACGGTGTATTAGATACTGATGAACAGGGCAACCTGATCGGTTTTCGGGAAAAGCCCACGACAACCTATGATGTGAGCATGGGCATTTATATGCTTAGTCAGGAGGTTTTGAAATTTATCCCTGATGGTAAGACCTATGGGTTTGATAATCTCATGCTAGATCTCCTTACTGTGAAATACCAGGTAACAGTTAAATCCTACAATGGCTACTGGCTGGATATTGGAAGACCTAATGACTATATGCAGGCGATCGAGGAATTTGACAGCATGAAAGGAGTATTTATGAATGGTTAAGATTCTAGTCACGGGTGCAACCGGATTTGTTGGAAAAAATTTGGTTCCGAAGCTTCGCGCTATGGATCATGAAGTAGTCGAAGTAAGTAGCTATGAGGGCGATATTGCCGATGAAACTACTTGGTTGAAGTTCCCAGCGGCAAGCGTGCTCATCCACTTAGCAGCTCGAACATTTGTCCCTCATAGCTGGGAAGAACCTGCTGCTTTTATAAAAACTAACTTCATGGGTACTTTAGCTGCACTCAACTACTGCAAAAGACATAATGCTAAGCTTGTCTTCATCAGTTCTTATTTGTACGGTAATCCTGACACGCTTCCAATCCCAGAATCTGCACCACTACAGGCAAATAGCCCTTATGCACTATCGAAGAAATTGGCAGAAGAAGTCTGTCAGTTTTATACCGAAAATTATGGAATTAGCGCAATTATTCTGCGTCCGTTCAACATTTATGGTATTGGCCAGCCCGATCATTTTCTAATACCATCGATTATCAATCAAGTATGTTCGGGTAAGATGGTTAAAGTCAAAGATTTAGAACCTAAGCGAGATTATATTTATATTGATGATTTGGTTGAGGCTATTGTTAAGGCTGTTGAAATTAAGCAAGCATTCAATATTTTCAATATTGGTACTGGTGTTAGTTATTCCGTCTCAGATCTGATAGATATGGTTCAAAAAATTAAGGGTACGAGCTTAAATGTTTACTCTGATAATGAGGTTCGTAGAGGTGAGGTTCTAGACACTCAGGCAAACATTGAAAGAGCAAAAAAATATCTGAATTGGAGTCCACAAATAACATTGTACCAAGGTATAGAAAAATTGATAAAGTAATGGAAAAACTTAGTATTGTTATTGTCGGTGCAAAGTCAACAGGAAATACGCCAATTCAATATGGAGGAGTCCTAACTCTTTCAAATGGGGTGGTTGACTATGCTCAAAAGGTCGATATTGAAGTTGATATAGTTAATGCACTTCGTGATGGATTTGAGTTGATCCCGTTGCACCAAAGAATGGCTTCAGGATTCAGTCGAATTATTGAGTTAACCAGGTTGCTCCATGCTAAAAGAAGGGTAGGGGTGGTTGTTTTTTCAGGTGCAGGCTGGAGCTTCTACGAAAGAGTTATGTTATGTGCTATTGGCAGATTTTTTTCAGTACCAACGATTCTATTTATTGTAGATGGCTGGTTTTTTTCAGTGAAAAAAAAATCTACTTTCACTCGCTGGTTGATTAGTTTCATGCTAAAAGTTCCCGATAAACTTGCAGCCAGTGGCTCTAATTGGGTCACATTATTTCACGAACTTGATGTAGAAGATAAACACATCGTCACTGTTCATTATTGGTTATCTTCTGTTGAAACAAGTAACAGGCATCTAAAATGCAGACATCTGGCAGATAATTTAGTCGTCAAATTTTGTTTTGTTGGATGGATGATTAAAGAAAAAGGTATTTACGAGATTATTGAGGCATTGGAAATACTCCTCCCTAAATACCAAATATTCTTCACGTTTGTTGGCGGTGGAACACTCGTAGAAGAAATCAGGGAGATTATTATTAACCGGGGTTGGGAGAGGAATGTTTCTGCATTGGGTTGGTTGTCGCAGCAAGACCGGGATGAGGTGATTGCCAATTCCGATGTTTTTGTCCTGCCGAGTTATGCTGAAGGATTTCCCATGTCATTGATTGAAGCGATGACTGTAGGATTACCTGCTATTGTTACTGATGTTGGAGCAGTGGCGGACTCCCTCCATGACAAAATAAATGGTATACTCATTCCGCCTAGAGATGCGCAAGCACTGGCAAATGCTATGGAGTTTTACTTTACCAATCCAACCGCAGTATCAGATCACTCTTTAGCGGCTTTGAGAATTGTTCAGAAAAACCATGATCCTGGAACCAACTGTAAGTTGCTTCTGGACGCTTTAGGAGCAACAAATTAATGTGTGGAATCCTCGGCTTTGTTGGTTCTTTTACCCAATCTTCACTCCGCGACAGTCTGAATAATCTTACTCATCGCGGTCCTGACGACTTTGGCTTATTCTTTGACCAAGAAGCGGGCATTGGTCTCGGCCATGTGCGACTTGCGATCCAAGATCTTTCGCCCCTTGGTCATCAACCAATGCTCAGTGAAGATCAGTCAGTAGTGCTAATCTTCAATGGTGAGATCTACAATTTTCCAGAACTCCGTATTGAACTGGAGTCTGAAGGTTTTCAATTCAAAGGTCATTCTGATACGGAAGTCCTGCTCGCACTTTATCTACGCGACGGGAAAGACATGCTCGTTAAGCTGAACGGGATTTTCGCGTTTGCCATTTGGGATCGAAATTGCCAAGAGTTATTTTTGGCACGAGATGCTTTGGGAGTCAAACCTTTCTATTTTTACGCCGGAGGAGAGGGTGTTGTTTTCGCTAGTGAGATCAAAGCACTCCTACCTATCCTTGAAGATGCGGGTGATATTGACGCACCCGCACTCCATCGATACCTAAGTTTTCTCTGGTGTCCAGGTAACGGAACGCCCCTTAAAAATATCCGCAAACTTGGCCCCGGCGAGGCAATGGTAGTTGTAGCTGGCCAAATTGCCCGCCGTTGGCAGTGGTTTCAGTTGCCTGCGTTTCAAGCTGGCCCAAGTGTTATGACTCAAACTGATGCCATTCGTGGCACTGAAACTGCACTGAGAACAGCCGTACAGCGGCAATTAATCGCTGATGTCCCCGTCGGTGCTTTTCTATCGGGAGGGCTGGACTCAAGTGCTGTGGTCGCGCTGGCGCGAGAGCAAGTGCCAAATATCCTTTGTTTCACTATTGAGGCAAAGGGTGTAACTGAGGAAGGAATAACTGATGACTTACCCTATGCACGCAAGGTTGCTGCCCATCTTGGCGTGCCGTTAGAAGTAGTTAGTATCGATGCCTCACGCATGGCAGCCGCTTTAGAAGAAATGGTTTATCAGCTAGACGAACCTTTGGCAGATCCAGCCCCACTCAATGTACTCTACATTAGTCATCTAGCAAGGGAAAATGGGATCAAGGTATTGTTGTCTGGGGCCGGAGGCGACGACTTGTTCACGGGTTACAGACGGCATTTAGCCTTAGAGGCAGAGACTTATTGGACTTGGTTGCCCACAGGGATTCGGAATGGACTAGATCGAGGATTATCTCGTTTGGATCAGCGCCAACCAATGTTTCGGCGGCTGGCAAAGTTGTTTAACAATGCTGGACTAGATGGAGATGCTCGGTTGGCAAACTACTTCGTCTGGGCACCAGAACAACAGATAAAGAGCCTATATACAGAAGAGTTTCGTGAGGCTGTGGGCACAGAAACCGCTGTAGAGCCGATGCTTGATTTTCTCGTCTCATTACCGAAATCTACTTCACGACTGGAACGCATGTTAGCACTAGAGCAAAGGTTTTTCCTCACCGACCACAACCTGACTTACACTGATAAGATGTCGATGGCTGTCGGAGTAGAAGTTCGGGTGCCTTTTCTAGATCTAGAGCTGGTTGAGTTTGCTGCACGTATTCCTGCCCAATTTAAACAAAGAGGCAAAGAAGGTAAGTGGGTGGTGAAGAAAGCAATGGAACCTTATTTGCCCCATGATGTAATCTATCGATCCAAGAGTGGTTTTGGTGCGCCGTTGCGGCACTGGATGCGGTATGAATTGCGAGAATTGGTTGGCGATCTCCTTTCAGCAGATAGCCTGAAACGTCGGGGATTTTTTGACCCAATTGCTGTGAATACTCTGATTGGGCAAAATGATAGCGGTAAAATAGATGCATCTTATACCTTGCTATCACTACTATGCATTGAAATTTGGTGCCGAAAATTTATCGATCAGCAATAATTCAATTAAGGAGATTCAAATGACCAGTAAAGAAGACGTTCGTGATTTTTGGGATGAAGCTTCCTGTGGCGAAAAACTCTACCTTGAAGGGCTAGATTTGGATGGATTCAGAAAGCAATCATTAATCCGTTATGAGTTAGAGCCTTTTATCATTCCATTCGCAAATTTTGATGCAGCAAAGGGTAAACAAGTACTCGAAGTCGGTGTAGGTCTGGGAGCAGATCACCAACGTTTTGCCGAATGTGGTGCTTTACTTACAGGAATTGACTTAACACCACGCGCGATCGAAATGACACAGCAGCGGTTCAACAATTTAGGTCTAAAAAGCGATCTGAGCGTGGGAGATGCTGAAAATTTAGACTTAGCTGATAACAGTTTTGACATTGTTTATTCCTGGGGTGTCATTCACCATAGCCCCAACACTCAAAAAGCGGCCGATGAGATTTTTCGCGTTCTGAAACCGGGGGGGGGTAGCCAAAATCATGATTTACAATAAGTACAGCTTGATTGGTTTTATGCTCTGGCTGCGCTATGCACTTTTGGTAGGAAAACCCTTCACTACTCTGACGATGATTTACGCACAGTACCTTGAAAGCCCTGGCACCAAAGCCTACAGTGAGCCAGAGGCTCGAAAGCTTTTCAGTAAATTTGAAAAAGTGTCGATCAAGATTCAATTGAGTCATGGCGACCTGCTGACATCTCAGGCGGGTCAGCGTCATACAGGGGGAATGTTGAATGTTGCCCGAAAAATCTGGCCACGCTGGTTTTTTACACGGTTCTGTCACCGGAATGGTCTATTCATGATGATTGAGGCGACAAAATCCTTATGATGGAATTATCTCTAATTTATCACGCTATCTATCATTTTTGTGAGAATAACCAGTGAGTAAATTTGAATTCAAACTTAATAACTTTGACTCAATTCGGCTTTTTGCAGCCCTTCAAGTAGTTGTAAGTCATGGGTATCATCATCTGGATATTAGGGGGGGGGAATGGTTAATGTCTTTGATATCGTTATTCCCAGGGGTTCCTATCTTCTTTATTATTAGTGGATTCCTAATATCGGCTTCATACGAGCGATCTACAGATCTTTTATCGTATTGTAAAAACAGGTTCTTACGAATTTACCCAGGACTTTGGATATGCCTTTTATTTTCTTTGATAGCAGTAACACTAGCTTATAACCCAATTGTAAGGATACAACATTTATTTTTTTGGCTTGCAGCTCAGCTATCTTTTGCTCAGTTTTATAATCCAGAATTTTTAAGAGGTTATGGTGTTGGTGTATTAAACGGGAGTCTTTGGACAATACCTGTAGAGATTCAATTTTATTTAGCTGTTCCAATTATTTATTCGACGAACACATGGTTGAAGCGAAGTACTCAAAATCACTTGGCTCGTAATACCATTGGAAAGAAGCTATCAGTAGATGCACTAATATCTGTGATTGTGATGACATTACTGGTTATAATCAATCAGTCTTTTTTGCACTTTCAGGGTATATATGGGGAAGTTTTCTTAGTAAGGATTTTTCAAGTAAGCTTGTTACCACATTTGTACATGTTTTATTTTGGCATTGTACTTCAACAGAACAAAAACTTTGTCATTTCATGCTTAAAGGATCGCGCGTTGTATTGTATAGCTTTGTACTTGTTAGCACAAATTCTTGCTCCACACTTAGGGATTGCACAAGAATTAAAAACCCCAATTTTAGCCTTGTTCTTAGGAATATTGACAATTTCGTGTGGGTATAGTTATCCAAGAAATAATATTCAACAAAGATCCGATGATGTATCTTACGGTGTCTATTTATACCACATGATGTTTGTAAATCTATTCGTGCATTTTAAAATGGTTGGCTCTTGGCTTTTCCTTTGTCTAGTTATTGTTGCTTCTTTATTGGCTGGAACCTTTTCATATAAATATGTTGAGAAGCCTGCATTGTCATTCAAACAATATTCTTTCATGAAAAACTAAGCTTATCGATAAAATTGGTACATAATGACTGGCTACTCGCCCTCAAAGCCTTTCATCGTAAACTCGATCAATCTGCACTTAAAGCAACAAGGATTTACAAAACATGAAAATTGGCAAACGTTCTCCACGTCAGTTTATCAAAAGATTAGTAGATGTAAATAGCTACAAATCAGTCAGAAAATTTTATCAGGTGTATGACAACCCAACTAAATACTTTATCGAAGAAGTATTTTCTCTTGGTACCTACCCTCGTCAAGTCAAGTTAAAAACCCCCATAGGGAAATCAGAAGTAAAACTCTATAGTCCCGCAGATTTTTCTACCCTTAACTTAGTTTTTTGTCGATGTGACTATTACGTCCCCCCCCAATTTAGTACAGTAATTGACATCGGCTCCAATATCGGACTAAGTGCATTATACTGGTTGACTCGCAACCCAGATAGCTTTGTCTACTGTTACGAGCCATCACCGATTTCTAAAGAAAGACTAGTCGAAAATCTCCAACCATTTGCAGATAGACTAGCAATCAGTGGTGCGGCTGTGAGCGATTTCAATGGTACAGCTAATTTAGGGATTGAAGATTCAGGTGTCTACTCATCTCTAAACATCATAGGAGATCGCACTGTCGAATGTCAAGTCATCCACATTAACGATATTTTGAAGGCTGTTATTGAAAAACATGGCACAGTCGATATTTTAAAGATTGATAGTGAAGGGCATGAGCTACAAACGATAACTGCTATAGATCCTAGCTACTGGCAATATATTAAATGTGTTAACACAGATTGTAAAGAAGCCCGAGATATTATCCCCAAAGATTTTGTAGTGTCTTCTGTCGGATCTGCCGATCGCTTTTATAAAGAAACATAATATAAAATATATAGCAATCCTAAATCATTTATGAGATTTATTGACTCTGTCTATTATCTTCGGTGCGTTACGCTGGTGCGATAACACACCCTACAATGTTCTTGCAAATCAAATAGGATTACTATAGTTAGTTTGAACTTCTTGTTTTTATAGTTTTGGAGACTATTAAATATGCAACTTAAAATTCATGCTCATGCTTGCCTTGAGGTAATCAATAATGGTACCTCTCTACTTTGCGACCCTTGGCTAACGGGCAGCGCGTATTGGCGATCTTGGTGGAACTATCCACCTCTAAAGGAAAACATCTTAAATGATATAGATCCTCAATACATATACATATCACATCTGCACTGGGATCACTTTCACGGTCCAACATTAAAAAAACTGGGTATCCACAAAAAAGTAATCATCCCCAAAATCCCAGAACTAAGACTTTTAGAAGATCTTCAAAATATTGGATTTAAAGATATTTTAGAGATAGAACATGGTCAAACCATCGAATTAGATAAGGATCTAAAAATTACCAGCTACCAATTCATGCCACTTTTTAGTGATTCTGCAATTGTAATCCAAGCAGGTGAAACAGTGCTGTTCAATTGCAATGATGCTAAGATAATGGGACTACCATTGCAGCAAGTTCTTAAACAATACCCAAAGATAGACTTTGTATTAAGAAGTCATAGTTCTGCAAATAGTCGAGTGTGTTACGAAGTGACGGATGAAGGTAACTCTCATGTAGATAATGTTGAAAAATACAGTGAAGAATTTGCTGCTTTTGCTCAAGCTGTAAATGCTAAGTATGCAATCCCCTTTGCTAGCAATCAATGTTGCTTACATCCAGAAACAATCGACTTTAATCATTACAATAACTACGCTCATCAAGTACTTCACTACTTTAAATCTAACAATATCGATACACCTCAATGCGTTTTAATGGCACCCGGAGATACTTGGAATTCTGAGGATGGCTTCAATCTCGAAGATCGCAGCATGTGGTACACTGAGGCTGACAAGAAAATTGAAGAATATCAGCAGCAAAAGTGTCAGTCTTTAGATAAAACAATAGCAAAAGAAAGCAAGTCTAAGTTCAATCGAAAACTAGCAGAGCGTTATGCTAATTGGATTATGTCCCAAACCCCCTGGTTTGTTGGGCAGTTATTTAAAAATCGTCCCGTTACCATCATTGGTCACAGCGATATAGAGAGTGTTGGATTGTACTTAGATTTACATAAAAAAGAATTTAAATTTATTGAGACATGGAACGATCTAGACAATCCAATTCAAGTTCATGTCAATAACGCGGTGATTAATGATGTTTGGGCAAAGAAACATTGGAATAGTCTAGGCGTTAGCAAAAGGCTAAAAGTACGACTGGAACGCAAAAACCTCAAGTATTACAGTTTGTTTGCTTGGCTAAATGTCGGACTTGAGGTAGGCTCTATTCAGCCAAAATATGTTTTCTCACCCAGATACTTAGGTACTTGGGCAAGAAGATGGCGGGAATTATTTTTGTATGGGCAGATTGCTTTCAACTCCAAGATTCTCGGCAATAAATTCGAGTATAAAAAATACTTGTAAAGTATAATCTTACATTTAGTAACTCAGTTTTATTTTATGCTGTGAAACAAATCCTCCAATCCCTATTCGATGGAACTACCCAACTAACCGAAGTTCCTTGTCCCCAAATCAAACCAGGACACCTCCTTATCCGCACCCACACTAGTCTCGGTTCCGCCGGAACCGAGCGAATGCTAGTCAAATTTGGCAAAGCCAACCCCATCGAAAAAGCCCGCCAACAACCCGAAAAAGTCAAACAAGTCATCGATAAAATCGGCACAGATGGATTGATGCCTACCCTAGAAGCCGTCCAAAGTAAACTCGAATTTAACAGTATTATCTAAATATTTTTCCGCATCCTCTTCAGCGAAATATCTTCCAGCAATTTATTTAAATAAAAATCAAATTTTTAGTGTTCGATAACATCTCCAAATTCCTGATCGAAGAATACTCCACCGACTTCAGCGATTGGTTACTAGGAACACCCATCGCCCTCAAGACCGTCAGCCCATCCGAACTTAACGTCGAACCCATCAGAGCCGACTCCGTAATTCTGATGTCCGCCCCAGACATCTTACTTCATACCGAATTCCAGACAGCCCCAATCAAAAATATGCCATTTAGAATGGCCGATTACTATCTCCGACTTCAACGCAAATTTCCCCGCCAACAAATCGTCCAAATCGTCATCTATCTCAAAAAAACTCAAAGCGAACTAGTCCAACAAAATGAGTATAAAACTCCCGAAATGACCCATAGATTTCGAGTCATCAGACTATGGGAGCAACCCGTCGAAAAATTCCTCACCACCCCCGGACTATTACCATACGCCGTATTGAGTCAGGCACAGGATAAAGAACAGATCCTCGCCCAAGTAGTTGCCCAAATCGAAAAACTCCCACCCAATAGACAACAACAGAACCTCACCGCAGCAGTAGAAATTTTAGCTGGGTTAGAATTAACAGCAGAGACCATCGAACAACTGATGAGGAACCAAGGAATGCAAGAATCAGTAATCTATCAGAAAATCCTCCGGGAAGGTGAGCAACGAGGACGAACCGAAGGCCGAACCGAAGCACAACAACAGGAAAAAGCTTTCGTGCTCAGACTACTGACCAAAAAAGTCGGAAACCTCATCCCCCCAATCCAGTCACAACTAGATAGCTTAAGCATCGAGCAACTAGAAGCTCTAGGCGAAGCTTTATTGGATTTCACTAGTCTTGAATGCGAACGCTGTGCAATTGCAGTCATGGAATGGCTGAAGGATAATGGGATAGAAGGTAAGATCCTGCGCTTAAAAACGAAAAGACCCAGTGAAATGTTTATTATCAGCAAGCATTATGAAATGACCGAATCAATCACAGAGAATGGAACACATTATGGCGTAGAGATATTCGGAAAAGTGTTCGATAATTTATCGACGGAAGGTTTGTCAAGGGAAGATTGGATCGAGGATTTTAATTGTATCAGTGGTCAATTATTATTAGATGAATTAACATCGCTGTAAATGCCACCTACTCTTGATGAGTTACCTATGAATGATTTATTCACGTTGTTACAAAAAATAGAAAAATCTCCAGGTATGTATATCGGTCGTCCGGCGGTGACAGATTTATACTTATTTTTAGTTGGTTATGAGTTTGCCCGTAGTGAAATCGATATAGAATTAACTCCACCCGCAGCGAGATTTTATCGAGAATTTCAGCCTTGGCTTCAGAGAAAGATGGGAGTAAAAACCGTCACATCTTGGGCGAAATTAATTATGCTTTCCTGTCATGACGAGAAAAAGGGATTTGAGTCTTTCTATCAATTATTGGCTGAATTTAGAAATAGTGAAGAAATGTTAGATACTGGAGCGAGATCGGATCTAGTTCACCACTAAAAAACGCTTATTTATCAGGAATGCAAAACTATGAAACAAATCCTCCAATCCCTATCAGACGGTACCACCCAACTAACCGAAGTTCCCTGTCCCCAAATCAAACCAGGACACCTCCTGATCCGCACCCATACTAGCCTCGTCTCCGCTGGAACCGATAGAATTTGGATTTGGGAGCAATCATGAAATTAGGAGAATTGGTTGATGAAATAGTAATAGATCCTCGCAAACTAACTGACTATGCTTTAGATCCAGAAAACCCCAAAGGTAAAGACAAAGCCTGGTTGACTGACAAAAGTCAGTGAAGATAGCAGAAAAAGCAGACCCAGAGTGGATTAGAGAGGAAAAGAGTGGGTAAACTGTTTTTAACCAAAAAACCAGTATGAATCGAAATGCTCGAAAACCCCTCTCACCTTCATC
>JBGSPI010000089.1:0-42254 GCA_041738715.1 Chamaesiphon sp. | reverse complement strand
GGTCAGCACCACCAATTGGGGCGGTTTTAGCATCTGCGGTCACTACCGCTCTGGAGAAAGAGTCAAGCATCGAAGCTCTCCTAGTTTTAAGTTGGACAATTCGTTTTTGATAATAATCAATCACCGATCTCTTCGCACTAGCTATGAGAAACAACGCAACAATCTGTAATAATTTTCACGAAATTTTTATACCGATAGAACAACAGTTTTTGCCACAGGGGATCACTTTTTTATAATGCACTAATCTTCTGGACTGAAACACTTAAATGCTTTTCCAGAAAGGAAGTGAGCGATATGTTCGATGATTGAGATTTGTTGCAAGGACTGATTCTTTCCGATTTCTTTCCGATTTTCATACCAGTTTCTTTCCCGATGATATGGGATGCTTGAGCTTAAAACTATGATTTAGATTAAATACAGAAGTTTTCAGACTAAACGACAACCGCTGTCTACATTTCAGACTCCAACAAAATTAATATCTCAAACTATTGGCAAAATTCTATGTCACTGCCGTTATTAAGCTACAATCCCAAATCGCAAAACCATCGAGTCAATGGCTTTGAGGTGCCTGGTGATGAACATTCGATCGCTTTTACGACCGACAACCTCCTCTGCTCCACGGATATGGATACACTGATTATGGCGGCCTACCGTCAGATCTGTAACGAGCAACAGATGCTGGCTAGTTTTCGCCATCGCTTTTTGGAGTCTCAATTACGCGCGGGTCAAATCACTGTCAAAGATTTCATTCGTGGTATTGCCACAGCGGGTTCGTTCCGCGATCTAGTCTATGACCATAATAACAACTATCGATTTGTCCAAATTTGCGTTCAGCGGATCTTAGGTCGGAATGTCTATGATGATCGCGAAAAAATGGCCTGGTCGATCGTCCTAGCCACCCAGGGATTGCAAGGATTTGTCGATGCTCTCCTCAATAGCGACGAATACCAAGACAATTTCGGAGAGAATACAGTTCCTTACCAACGGAGACGAATTTTACCCCAGCGGAGCCAGGGTGAGGTACCATTTTCACAAATGGCTCGTTACGATCAATACCATCTCGCACAACTCCCCAAACAACAGCCCCAAGGAGCCAAAGGTGCGGCGCGTCTCGATTACGTCCGTTGGAATTGGCAAAAAACTCCGCCCGCAGCTTTAGTTACAGTGGGTAAAGGTCTAATCTTCAGCGGTGTAGCCTTCCTCGTACTGTTGTTCGGTGCTGTGCTGTTAGGTTTCTAAGAATGCAAGGGACGGGGAACGGGGGGACGAGGGGATGGGGAGACGGGGGGACGGGGGGACTGTTAACTTTCAACTTTCAACTGTTCCCTTTGCCCTTTCCCCTATACCCCACACCCCAGCCCTTCCATGCCAAATTTTGAGATTCTCGGCATCTGTTTTGGTATTTCGAGCTTGGTCGTGGCTTGGTATTTTGGGCAGGAGGTGAATCGGCGACGCAGGGTAGAAATGACCTTGCAACAGCAACGATCGCAGGAGCGGTTAGTCAATCAAATCGCCCAGCAGATCCGTCAATCTTTGGATTTGGAGCAAGTTCTGACAACCACCGTGGCGGAGGTGCAGGGGTTTCTGAATGCCGATCGAGTGCTAATTTACCGCATCTGGGAAGATGGATCGGGTTGTGCAATTCACGAAACAGTCGTACATCCTTACTCGCGAATTTTAGGACAAGCCTTTCCCGAAGAAGTATTCCCGATCGAGTACCATCAGGCGTATTTACTGGGTAAAACTCGCACGATCGCCAATGTCGAACAAGCAGATGTCGAAACTTGTCTGGCGGATTTCGTCAAACATTTTGGCGTTCAGGCAAAGTTAGTCGTTCCCATTATCCAACAGCATCGCGATCGAGATGGCGTTCCCGCGATGCCCTATCTCTGGGGATTATTAATCGCCCATCAGTGCAGTCATCCCCGCGAGTGGGAAAACTGGGAAGTAGAGTTGATGAAGCAATTGGCAACTCAAGTGGCGATCGCGATTCAGCAGTCCGAACTCTACGATCGACTTCAACAACTAAATGCCCAACTCGAATTGCGCGTCCAAGAGCGCACAGAAGAATTAGCGCAAACCAATATTTCCCTAGTGGCAGAAGTTGCCGAACGCCAACGGACGGAAACAGCCCTGCGTCATACCAACGATACCCTCCAAGCCCTGATCGCCGCCTCTCCGAGGGCGATTATTCGGCTCGATCTAGAGGGCAATGTGCAGATTTGGAATCCAGCTGCCGAACAAATGTTTGGTTGGACAGAAGCAGAAGTACTCGAACGACCCAATCCAATTACGCTCAATACTACCGATGGTTCGATTAATTTAGGCTTGGCAGATTTAGCCACTTCTGTCACTTCCCCCACCCTGCAAGCTAGTATCTTACAAGGCAAGACCTATTCTCGCTTAGAACTGCGCCAACAGAAAAAAGATGGTACGCCGATTGATATTATCTTCTCTGCTGCTCCTTTACCCGATCCCGATGGCAAAATTGGTGGAATTGTGGCGGTAATTGCCGATGTGACCGAACAAAAGCAACGTGCTGAGGAGTTACGCTTGTTACAATCGGTGGTGGTGAATACCAATGATGCGGCGATCGTCACTGAAGCCGAACCAATCGACTCGCCGGGACCTCGAATTTTGTATGTAAATGAAGCATTCACCCGAATTACTGGCTATCAGCCGGAGGAAGTATTGGGGAAAAGTCCACGGATTTTACAAGGAGCTAAAACCGATCGGCGGGAGCTACAGAAAGTGCGTGAAGCCCTGGCGCGGTGGGAACCGATCACCGTTGAAGTAATTAATTACCGCAAAGACGGTTCGGAATTTTGGAATGAATTTAGTTTAGTACCTGTGGGAAGTAGTGATGGACGTTATACCCACTGGATTTCAGTTCAGCGCGATACAACGGAACGCAAACAAGCCGAGCAAGCACTGCGCCAGAGTGAAGAACGCTTTCGATCGCTGATTGAAAACGCCCTCGATATTATTATCATTCTTGATTTAGCGGGGAATATTACCTACGTTAGCCCTTCCGTTGAAAAAATCTTGGGCTATCCAGTCACGAATCTAGTCGGGGAAAATATCCTCAACTTTATTCACCCAGACGATCGTGCTACTACTGCGCCTCGATTTGCCAATTCCGCTCAAAATCCAGAATTCACTGGCTCGATTGAGTTCCGCCATTGCCATCAGGATGGCTCCTGGCGCATCTTAGAAGCGATCGGACAACCTTTTGTGGATAGTGCCGCTACCCGCCGCGTCATGGTCAATGCGCGGGATATTACCGAACGCAAACGGCTTGATGAGATTCGGTTAGCATTAGAACGAGAAAAAGAACTCAACACCCTGAAAACTCGGTTTTTTTCGATGGCATCGCACGAGTTTCGGACTCCGCTCAGTACTGCTCTAGCCGCCGCACAAGTACTAGAAAACTCCCCAGATGAATGGGATAACACGGCTAAACGATTGCGGAATCTCCACCGGATTCAAGACTCGGTGCGAAATATGGTGCAATTACTCGATGATATTTTGACGATCAATCGGGCTGAAACTGGCAAACTAGCTTTTAATCCCGAATCACTGGATTTAGAAGATTTGTGCGATCGATTCGTCGAAGAAATGCGGCTAAATATTACCAGTAATCATCTCCTCACCTTTACCTGTGTGGGAACGGCGTTGCTGGTTAATCTCGATGAAAAGTTAATTCGATCGATTTTGGCTAATTTACTTTCCAATGCCATTAAATATTCCCCTGAAGGTGGTGAGGTAGAATTAGTCCTCAAGTTTAATCCCGCAACGATCTCGATCGAAGTTCGCGATCGCGGAATTGGCATTGCTTCAGCGGATCTGCAACAGTTATTTGAACCATTCCATCGCGGTAAAAATGTCCGCACGATTCCTGGGACGGGATTGGGTTTAGTTGTGGTCAAAAAATGTGTAGACTTACATCAAGGCTCGATCGAAATCTTGAGCGAAGTAGGCTTCGGTACCACTTGTTTCGTGACGCTCCCAGTTTTACCAGTTGGCGGAACCTTGCCCCCAGAAAATCGCTCGATTTACTAGATTTATCCCATAGATAATCGATCGCTGATCGCTGTTATTTGTCGATCGATCGGTGTTATCGATCGATTGGTTATTCAACTTTAATACAACTCTAGATTATGATATAATCGTCAAAAGCAATTCATATTCAATATATCTTCTCAGCCAAAAAAATATGGATAAAAAAACCGGAATTATCATTGGGGCTGTAGGTACAGGAGTTGCGGCAATTGTGGGTGGAGGAGTATATTTATCACCCTATCTCACCCTTAACAATATGAAAACAGCGACAGCAAACCGAGATGCTGACGCATTAGCTGGAGAAATCGACTTCCCCTCATTACGCACTTCAATCAAAGAAGGGGTCAAAGCACAAGTGATGAAACAAATAGCCTTAGCTGGGGAAGGCACAAAGCCAGAAGTCGGCACAGAAATGGTAGCGAAAATGGTCGATCCCGCAGTGGATAAAATAGTCACGCCCGAAGGCTTAGACCAACTAATGCAAGACCAAATTCCAGGGGCTAAAATCGATATCGCCGATTTAGAAAAAAATATCGCTGACTCAGAAATTAAAATGGGTTACGAATCACTCGATCGATTTGTCGTACAGATCGTTGATAAAGTCGATCGGGAAAAAGCAGTCAGCCTGATCCTAACACGCGCCGGATTAAGCTGGAAGCTGTCTGGTGTGGATATCTCTAAAGTTTAGATACACACCAGACCTTACTCCCTTGGTGTGGGATGAGAAACCCGCCAGACAACGGCGCGACGTTGCAGCCTACACTATGATACAGCTGGTGGAATAGGGTTGCTGAGAGCAGAAGAAAGTGGGCGAGGAGTTGGTTTTAATTCTACTATTCTGAGATTAATAGTTACAGATTCATTTTCATCAGTTTCAAAATTCTCAACAGTTTGAAAAGTCTGACTTGATTCCCCTTCCGTACCAACGCCCACTTCCCTGAAGGACTCACGACTGAATACTTGTTGGCTGCACATTGGACTTGCTGGTGCGATCGGATTAGGTAAAATTCTTTTTGCGGGCATAAAGGTAATGCTAATTAATCCATTGTGCGGATCTCCAGCAGTTAAACCGATTGTATTTCCACCTTCAGAACCTATTGCATAAGCACAGAATTTTTCAGCAATATGAATGGGTCTTTCTAGACTGGCAATTTGATTGGGCATTAATACCCAAGTACCTTGATCGATACCATGAATACGAACATTAACTTTGGACTTTTGATTGGAGTGATTGATTAATTTTAATTTAAAAGGCGATCTACCTTCGCTCATTTTGATAGCGACATAACCACGTTCATCTTCCTTTCCTGGCTCAATTTCAGCCGTATAGTTGCCAATTCGCATATTGAGTTAACTCCTGCTATTTTAAGAATATCTATCGATCGAGTATTTAATTTTTCTAGGAATATATCTTCTTGAGTGCCAATCTCGCACAAATTAATTCCCTGAAATCTATGGTTAATCGAGCGTGGATATCCCAATTTTAAACACGGCATATATCGATCGGCTGTGGCGATAGACAGTTTTTCAACTGGCTCAAACAGCCTCGCAAACTGGGCTAATTAATAAAATTCGATCGTTTTCGATCAAAAACTTTTAGAAACAGCACTACCTGTGCCTTGGAACATCAGCCAAGACAGGAAAAAATTTGAGACAAAAATTGCCAACAGGGAGGTGACAACGGCTGTGGTGGTTGATTGTCCTACGCCCTTAGCACCGCCAGTAGTCGTCATCCCCCAACTGCAACCAATAATGGCAATCAACGCCCCAAAACAAACTGCTTTAATCGGTGCACTAAATAAATCCCACCCATCTAAAAAATTCCGTGCCGAGTCGAGAAATACTCGTCCAGGCATTCCAAATATAGTTGTGGCAATTAATAAACCGCCCAGCATACCCGTGACGATCGATAAGATCGTCAATAATGGTAGCATCACACAGCAAGCCACTAATCGAGGGATCACTAAATAATCGATGGGATCGGTCTTTAAAATATAGAGTGCGTCGATTTGTTCGCTCACCTTCATCGTTCCAATCTCCGCTGCGAATGCCGAACCCACTCTTCCCGCTAGGACCACGGCTGTCAGCACTGGTGCAAGTTCACGAGTGAGCGCGAGGGCAAGCACCCCACCAACTACTTGCCCTGCACCAATATTCAGGAACTCCCGCGCCACCTGGATGGTAAACACCATGCCGATAGTTGTCGATGTTAATAGGGCAATCAAGAGCGATTCCGGCCCAACCAGAGCCATTTGCTCGATGATATTGGCATAGTTAAATTTACCTTTGAGAACGTGGACAATCACCTGTCCGCCTAATAAAAAGGCTGCGAATAACCGTTTAAGCCACAAGCTCATAAGAAACTATACCGTAATCGATCGGTGCTAATACGATTATTCCGTATCTTCGGACATCTAGGGGAAAAGTTCATCCCGCACTTAAAATTAAGTTAATATTAGTTTCTGAAACTTGACAATAACACTAAAGAATATCTAAATTCTTGAGGTTAGAGACTTAAAACTGGTGATATTTATGGGCGATGCAAAACGACGGAAGGAAACTGGCAGCCAGAAACCGATAGAGACTCGAATTGTTTCCTGGCTACCCCTGACAACCAAACAGTCATCAGAGTTCGTGCAGATTACCACAAAGGGAGCGTGGATTGGCATCGGGCTACTAGTGTTCGGTTGGTTAACAGTCCGGTGGTTTGGGCCAGCATTGGGTTGGTGGCAAATTGCCAATTAAGCCAAATTAACAGTACGGTAATTTGGGGTAGAAATCCGGCGATCGCCGCCCAAGATCCTCGATCGAAAATGTCATAATAGATGAGGATATTTGTTTCACCTACTTGAAATCAGTACTGGTTGAGTCTATGAACTCCGCAGAGCAATCCATCATTCGCTCCTATAGTCAGGAAGATGTCCAGCAAATTTTGAACATCGCACTAGCCCACTATCCGGTCAACGACACGGAACTGTCCTACGCGCAGCTATTAGAAATTGCTGATGAACTGCGTATTTCTCCTGACACACTCCAACTCGCTGAAAAGAAGTGGCTCAGTCAACAGGGTGAAACTAATAAGCGATTAGAATTTGATGCCTATCGCAAGTCAAAGTTTCAAGAGAAATTGGGTAAATATACGATTACCAATGCTTGCTTGATTGCCTTAAATTTCTTGACTGGTTTTGGCGTACCCTGGTCTTTATATATCCTAATTTTCTGGGGTATGGGGTTTGGCTTAGATGCGTGGAAGTTTCTATATCAGCGTCAAGGAGAAGCTTACAATCGAGCCTTTCAAAGTTGGGAGCGTAAACAAAAAATTCAGAGATCGATTACTGGGTTAATTGATAAGTTAGTGTAATGCTTCGGCTTCGCTCAGCACAAGTGTTAGATCTAGGTTGGGTTGCAGATCCGCCCTCTGGATCAAGTTGGATGGTCGGGAGCGGCGCAATGTAGCGCAAACTTGGGGCAAGATATTACCCCCCTGACAGCATTACCGATCTGTACGACAATAAATAGACGATCGAATAGATCTCGACTATCGCTGACTTAAATTAAATGTATATCGCGCTAAATTGGCTAAAAGAACTAGTAGATTACCAACTAGACCCAGAAGAATTGGCTAAAACTCTTACCCTGGCTGGATTTGAGGTTGAATCGATCGAGGATCGCAGTACATGGGCGGATGGCGTGATTGTGGGACGGGTACTCACTCGCATTCAACATCCCAATGCTGATAAATTAAGTGTCTGTACGGTAGATGTAGGCGGCGATGCACCCTTGCAAATCGTCTGTGGGGCGGCAAATGTCCAGGCGGGAATTCATGTGGCTGTGGCGACGGTGGGCACCTATTTACCCAAAATTGACCTGAAAATTAAACCAGCGAAACTCAGAGGCGAAAAATCAGAGGGGATGATTTGCTCGCTCTCAGAAGTGGGTTTAACCAAGGATTCGGCGGGGATTCATATCTTTGGCTCCGCAGAAGATCCAGCAACTCCGGCAATCGGTACAGATGTGCGACCATTATTAGGCTTGGATGATGTCATTCTCGATCTATCCTCCACCGCAAATCGGGCTGATGCTCTAAGTATGGTGGGGATTGCCCGAGAAGTTGCCGCACTCACTGGCGGCAAATTGAAGTTACCCACGGTTGTGCCGACAACAATTCCCCGTCAGTCAGAATTAACCGTATCAGTCCGCGAACCTCAAGCTTGCCCCGTTTATTCAGCTACCCTAATTCGGGGTGTGAAAATTGAAGCATCTCCCGCATGGTTACAACGACGGTTACAAGCGGCGGGAATTCGCCCCATTAATAATGTAGTTGATGTAACAAATTACATCCTCCTGGAGTGGGGACAGCCCTTACATGCCTTCGATGCAGATAAATTAACCGCAGTCAGCAGTAATCCAACCATTCAGATGGGTGTGCGGTATAGTGAAAAGCAGGGCGAAACCCTCAAGACCTTAGATGGGCAGGAACGTCAGTTAAATGTCCAAAACCTCCTAATTACCGTTAACAATACCCCTATCGCCTTAGCAGGAGTTATGGGTGGTGAAACTACCGAGGTATCCGAAGGCACCCAAAACATCGTGTTGGAAGCAGCAATTTTCGATCCAGTCGCCGTGCGAAAATCAGCGCGCAGTCAGGGCGGAATGCGATCGGAAGCATCCACCCGCTACGAACGAGGTGTCAACTTAGCCGAATTGGAAATCGCCGCTGGACGGGCGATCGAGTTAATCATGCAACTGGCTGGTGGTAAAATCATCTGTCAAGAAATAGTTGACCATCGCCCCAATTTAACTCAACAACCTCGGACGATTAGCTTACGCTTGGAACGGTTGAATAAACTGTTAGGCCCAATCGATGATGATGGCGAAGAAGGGGAAATTACCGCAGCGGATGTCGAACGCACGCTGACAGCCTTGGGTTGTCAATTGACGCTCACAGCAGAAGATGTCTGGAATGTAGTAGTGCCACCCTATCGTTACCGCGATTTGGAACGGGAAATTGACTTGATCGAGGAAGTGGCTAGATTATATGGTTACGATCGATTCCTCGATACTCTGCCATCAGAATCGACGGCTGGGTTCCTCTCCCTCGATGAGGAATTATTACGGCAAATTCGAGCAGCTTTTCGGGCTGTCGGCTTAAATGAGGTAGTTCAATATTCCTATGCAATTGAGAAACTAAATAACGGTTCTGAAGTCGAAATCGTCAACCCGATGTTCGCCGAATATTCTACTTTGCGATCGGAATTAATCTCCGGTTTAATTCACAGTTTTCAAACCAATCTTGCCCAGGGGAATGGCTCACTCCAAGGCTTTGAAATCGGTAAAATCTTTGGTCGCGATGAGACAGGATTGACTGAGGCCGATGTATTAGCCGGAATCATCGGCGGCGATCCTGGAGTAGGTCGCTGGACAACTGGCGGTAAACCGCAACCGCTCTCCTGGTATGAAGCTAAAGGGCTACTAGAAGCTGTCTTCCATAGTCTCAAATTACCTGTAGAATACCAATCCGACAGATCCGATCCCAAACTCCATCCAGGACGCACAGCGTCGCTCTGGTTGCGTGGTGAAAAATTAGGCTATTTCGGTCAATTGCATCCTCAACTACGACAGGAAAAAGATCTGCCCCCATCTGTATATGTATTCCAACTCAATCTCGATCCGCTGCTTAATTACCTCGCCGCAGATGAGCGGTTAGTTACGGTATTTAAAAACTATTCTAGCTATCCAGCATCTGATCGCGATATTGCTTTTTTTGCATCGGTAGATCTATCCTTGGCTGATATTCAAAAGTCAATTAGTAAAGCTGGTGGTGAACTATTAGAAGGGGTAGAAGTTTTCGATGAATATCGTGGCACGAATGTCCCCGATGGACAACGGAGTTTAGCGATTCGGTTAATTTATCGGGCACTCGATCGAACTTTAGTCGATGCAGATGTAGAACCATTACAACAAAAAGTCCGAGATGTCTTAGTTGATAAATTCAACGTGACCTTGCGGAGCTAGAATTAACATATCAGAGATGATTTCTCGCTCGTGGGTATTTCCTACGAGCGTAATTAATTCGTATATAATAATTATTTATGCCCTACAGTAGTAGTCTCCGGTATAAATCTAGCTACTATTTTGGCGGGAGACTGGGGGACGGGGGAAAGAAATGGTAGGCTTATTTCCCCCGCTTCGTAGTAGCTTGATGATCGCTTAAGCCAAGTGACAATTTCCAATCGAGGTAGTTACTGAGATATTCTTCGGTGAAAAGACTATAGAATTCTCAGATCTCTTCCCGTTCCCGTTCTAGTTGCCTTCTGCTCCAATCCGAATCCAAGTCTAATTGATAGTTGAAGCTAATTCCTTTACAGTTAGATCAGAAAATGTAAAGACAAAAATATATGCTGTGGCGTTGGTTTGTGACTATTTGGGCGATCGTGTTAATGACGTTAATTCCAGTTGCGCCTGGATTGGCACAGCCAGCACCAACAGATGTGACAGATGCGCAGTTTCAATTGGGCGATGAATTGCGGACGAAGGCTTTTACTGCCACCAATGAGGGCAAATTTGCCGCCGCTGAAGAGTACTGGACACAGTTAATCGATTTGTTTCCAGAGAATCCAGCAATTTGGAGTAATCGGGGCAATTCGCGAGTAAGTCAAAATAAATTAGCAGATGCCATCGGTGATTTTAATCGATCGATTAAAATATTACCCGATAGACCTGATGCCTATCTCAATCGGGGGACAGCACTGGAAGGATTAGGACGATGGGATGAAGCGATCTCTGATTATCAATATGTTCTCTCGATCGATCCGCAAGATGCTATGGCTTATAACAATTTAGGCAACGCCTATGCGGGTTTAGGCAAATGGGACCTGGCAATTAAAAATTATGTCAAGGCTTCAGAGATTGCCCCAAATTTTGCCTTTGCACGCGCTAATTATGCTTTAGCTCTCTATCAAACTGGTGAAGTACCGGAAGCTATTCGCACCATGAAAAATATCGTCAGAAAATATCGAGATTTTCCTGATGTGCGGGCAGCTTTAAGTGCGGCTCTGTGGCAAAATGGACAACGAGGCGAAGCTGAAAGTAATTGGGTCGCGGTAATTGGCTTGGACAATCGATATAAGGATCTCGATTGGGTCAAAAATACCCGTCGGTGGCCACCTAATATGGTGGCAGCCTTAGAGAAATTTTTAAAGCTTCAATAGACCTCTTGCACAGGTAAAATTACAATCTTTTCAGTATTAGTGTCAACTACAATCTCTCCTATTCCCTGACTTCGCAGGAAGTCCGAGCGTCGATAGAGACTATGTGATACAACAGCCAGCTTAAACACGATAGAAATCACTGTCAACTACCTCTAGCTTAAAGATATACTGGAACAGGTCAGTTGACCTTAATAACCTGCCAGGATGAAGGTTTCCAGGGGTGGTAACACTAAATCCTGGGTCATGGTTATTACTCTCAAACGTGACAATTATGTTACTAACAATTAACTAATTTAACCCATTCTCGATCGATAGTCTTCATAGCCGAACTTGCGCCAGAGTGTGAAATTTCCATCCCCATCGATCTTGCCAATTGATGGATGCACAACACCATTAAACATCGAAGTTTTGACCATCGTATAGTGCATCATATCTTCAAAGATTAATCGATCGCCAACTGCTAAATCGAAATCGAAGGCATAATCACCCAGAAAATCACCCGCTAAACAACTGGCTCCACCCATCCGATAGATTTTATCCCCCGGTTGCGGCTCGCGTGCGCCGCGAATCATTGGTTTGTAAGGCATTTCCAAGCAATCGGGCATATGCGCGGTAAAAGACACATCCAACATCACATTCGTTACGTCAGCAGTTGGAATGAGATCAAGAACAGTACCAAGCAGAAACCCTGTTTGCCAAGTAATCGCTGAACCAGGTTCCATCAACAGTTCCAGATGAGGGTGTCGCGACTGAAATGCCTTTAATATCTCGATCGCGTGTTCTAGATGATAATCTTTACCCGTCATCAAATGTCCCCCACCCAAATTCAACCACTTGAGTTGGGGCAGAAATCGCCCAAACAATTGTTCGATATTCGCCAAAGTTTTTGCTAATGCATAAGAATCGCTCTCACATAAATTATGCGATAAAAAGCCATCAATCCCCGCAGGTAAAGTATCGCCCAACTGATCCGGCGAAATTCCTAACCGCGTAGATGGCATACAAGGGTTGTAGAGGGCAGTTTGAACTGGTGAATACTGGGGATTAATTCTAATCCCCACACTAGGTTGATGAGTCTTAACGGCGGCGATCTGTGGACTAAATCGTTCCCACTGCCCGATCGAATTAAAGGTGAGATGAGAAGCAATTTTGATGATTTCTGGCAAATCTTCAGCGCGATAAGCCGGCGCATAGACATGCACATCATTGCCAAATTCCTCGGCGATTAATCGCGCTTCCCACAGCGAACTAGCCGAAGCACCCGATAGAGTTTGATGAATCTGCGGAAAACTATGAAATAGAGCAAACGCTTTCAGTGCAAGCAATACACGAATCGGGGCTTCTCGTTGCAAGCGATCGAAAACCGCCAGATTGCGATCGAGCAGTTGCTCCTCTAACACAAAACAAGGCGACGGAATAGTTGCTAAAACGTTGTTATTTAATGTCATGTTTACTCAAGAATTTACCAAGTTATGCCAAAGGCAACAATTTTACACCATCATCTAACCGATAAAAAGCAATGATTTGATCCTCCACGATTAAATGTGGCGGTAACGACTCAAATAGTTCCGAGTGAAAACAACATAATTAATAATTGTTAGTTTAACTCTCGTCGTGCCTGAAGTTGGAGCAAAATCTGTTGGTGCATTTCGCGGGTGATCGGGTAAAAATAGGCGAGGACTAAGCCACAGATGAGGGATATTGTAGGAATGGGGCCGATCGAGAGGCGAATTGCCATAATTACCGCATCTGGTTGGATGGGGGCTGGGACTGATGTTGTCGGTTGAATATATCCCGTCCATTCGAGGCTTTGCAATACCATGGCAACGGCTACCCCTAAGCAGATTTTTTGGAGAAACACCATAAAACTATAGAAAATTCCCTCGCGGCGTTGTCCTGTGCGCAGTTCGTCTAGTTCAATCACATCTGGGAGCATCGACCAGGGAATTAAGTAGGCGGTAGAGACACCCAAACCAGCTAAAAAGGCAAATAAGTACATCAGGCTATTTTGTCCTGGTTGGAGCCAGAATAAACCGAGTTGTCCGACAATCCAGAAACTAGTTCCTAGAAAGTAGACAACTTTCTTACCGACTTTTTGACTAGCGACATTCCAGACGGATAACATCCCTAAGGCTGTCCCCTGGACGGCTAAAATTACTAGAGGTGAATCTTGCTGTTTCAAGCCCATGTAACTCACTACGAAGTAAGGAATAATCGCCGCAGTTAGCTGGAGACTGAACCAGGAAGCCAGATAAATCCCGACGACGAAGAGAAACGGACGATTGGCAAAGACGAGGCGTAATTGTTCGCCAAAAGACATGTTCACAGGGGCTAATTCGGCTGGATGCTGGGCGGCGACGGCTTGAGCGCGGTGATAGGTGCCAAATACGCACCAGAAGATCGGTAAGACGGAGAGGGTCGCACAAATTAACCCAATCGTCAGATATTGAGTAGCAGGATCGGTAACTTGCTGAAAAATTGCCCGAGCGATCAGCAGAGCGATGATACTGCCACCGATCGAAAATGTAAACCGAAAGGTGCTTAAACTAGTCCGCTCATTGTAATCTTCGGTTAGTTCGGCGGTGAGTGCTGTGTAGGGTAAATTCACCACCGTGAAAAAGGTGTTAAAGGCGATCGAAATTAAGGTGTAAAAGGCAAATAAACCGAGTTGATTGGTTGCGGGAAAGGGGACAATCCACTGGAGGGCGAAGAAAATCCCAAAGGGAATTGCCCCCCATAACATCCAGGGATATCGTCTACCCCACTTTTGGCGAACTTTATCACTAAATATCTGACCGCGATCGCTCATCACTCCGACCATCGGGTCGTTTACTGCATCCCAGATTTTGCCGACTAGTTGGCTTTGCCCCGCCAAGCCTGGGGAGAGATGGGCAACATCAGTGAGAAAGGGAGATAGATAGGAGAGGAGTAAAATCGCTGTAATTGCTGCGCCAGCGTCTCCAGAACCATAGGCGAGTTTGGTGGCAAAATTCATTTTACCGATGGTTGGGGCTGGGGGGAGAGTCATGGGTTTAGGGGTTTGAATGTGCGGGAGCGATGGTTTAACGCGAAGTTCGCCAAGGGTTGGTTTGGGGTCTGGTGGCTAGATTAATACTGTTTGTGGCACTAGTAATAATTGGCTCTCGTCAGTTTTGATTGTTTTAGCAATTCCTAAACAATCGTTGATGTTGTCTACCACTTTGACATAGTTATTTAGCTCTAGATCTGAAGGGGGTGCGGAATTAAGAGTGTCATAGGGTAAGCGTTTTCCCTGGCTCCAAGCTTTGATTAAATCTGGATCTGTGAGGATGGCTGTGGGTAAATGAGTTAATCCCTGACTGGGGGAAATGGGGGTGAATTCACCTACTTCTTGCTGTTGTTCTAGTTGGGCTAGGGTGATGCTATTTGCCAAATGGAAGCCACAACTGGCATTTCGTTCTAAAAATGCCAAAACTCCTCTAGTACCTAGCCTAGCACCCAAGTCGCGGGCGATCGAGCGAATATATGTGCCTCCACCACAGGTAATTTGTAATTCTAGTTCGGGGAACTCTCCCGGTGTCCAATTGAGAATCTCGATGTCATCTATTTGTACTTCTCTGGCTGGTACTTCGATTGTTTCACCTGTTTCACCCGATCGAGCTAATTTATATAATCTCTGTCCATCCACTTTGATCGCGCTATAAATTGGTGGAGTTTGGATGATTTTACCGATAAACTGGGGGATAGTTGCTTGAATTTGCTCGATCGTCACATCCGCTGCTGGCCCGGAGTAAATTATTTCTCCTTCTAAGTCGTCAGTGGTGGTTTGGATGCCTAATCGAATTATGGCTCGATAAGCTTTTCCGGTTGGTAAGTATTGTAATAGTCGGGTGGCCTTGCCGATCGCGATCGGTAATACGCCCACAGCAGCAGGATCTAATGTCCCTCCATGCCCAACTTTTTTCGTCCGCAAAATCCGTCGCACTTTGGCGACACAATCATGAGAAGTCCAGTCAGCTAGTTTGTGTAAGTTTAAAAATCCGTCCACGGGAGTAGTTAAAAGTAAAAGGACTTGATGAGTTTTGATTGAGGGGAATCAATAAATCGTGATTATTAAAAATCGTCAGTCGGCTCGGTTTCTAAATCGTTTGCACACTTTGTTCGATCGAGAGGATATTGCGGCTGGAATCTTTTTAATTCCAGCTTTAGTATTATTAGGAATTTTTCTAGTTTTTCCGATTATTTATCTAGGGTATTTAAGTTTTACTGGAGGGAGTTTTACGCGATCGGGTGTGCGGTGGGTTGGGTTAAATAATTACTTACGTTTATTCCTGAATCCAGACTTTTGGCAGGTAATTTTCAATACTATTTATTTTACCATCGGCACGGTTATTCCTAGTATTTTCATCCCGCTAGGTTTAGCAGTGCTACTCAATCGTCAGTTAGTCTTTACAGGCATATTTCGGACGCTTTACTTTATTCCCTCCATCGTCTCATTAGTTGCGGCTGGATTAGGATTTCGCTGGCTATTTCAAACCGATGGTGCTGTTAATAGTTTATTGAATAATTTCGGGCTGAATCCAATTTCTTGGTTGAGTGATTCTGTCTGGGCGATGTCTGTATTGATTAGTTTGAGTGTTTGGAAACAAATTGGCTTTAATCTGGTAGTGTTTCTCGCCGGATTACAAACTATCCCGATCAGTCGTTATGAAGCCGCTGAACTCGACGGCGCAAACAGTTGGCAACAATTTTGGTATATTACCTTACCAGGCATTCAACCTACTCTAATTTTCAGTGCTATTACTACTGCAATATTCACCCTCAAAAGTTTTGAGCAAGTATATATTATTACTGGCGGTGGTCCACTTAATTCGACTAATTTATTGGTTTACTATATCTACGATCGAGCTTTTGCTCAGTTCGATTTTGGTTATGCTGCGGCGGCAGCGATGGTGTTACTAGCTTTTACCACGGTTTTAGTTTATCTTCAGCTACGCAATTGGAGCAAATAGTTAGGCTCACATTTTGCACTAAGTATACACTTTAATAGCTCTTTTGTTATTGTACTGGGAAGAGAATGGGAACGAGTGCGGCGATGCGTTATCCTGTCCCATCCCCATCAATTGCCGCAGGATGAGGTCGTTTGCGGCTTTGAGTTTTATCTTCTAAAAACTGGAATGCTCCCGATCATGATTAATTATTAATTATTTTACTTCGCCATCAAATAAACTCATCCAAAACCGTTGTGTGCCTAAAGTACCAGTACAAAACAGCAACTTACTCAATAGAGAAATTCCCAACTCATTTAATGTATCATCATCTTGATACTCACTTACCTTAGCTCGGCGAGGATTCATTCGGCTGCGAAAATTGGCGCGAAAGCGATCTAAATACTCAGACAGACGGAAATTGTATTCTGGGGGGATTTGCTTATTACTAAGCTGCTGGTGAGCGAGAATCAATTGACGAATCGTGACGGCAAGACGACTGGCTAATCGGCAACCGATCGCCGTGAGAGCTTTGGCTTCACGAAGTGTTAAAATCCGGCGGGTATGAGCACGACGCATAGGATTAGTCGATCGCATCCGCCACAGTACGATCCGATTTTTGATGATAGTATCTAGGTCTAATTCCTTAGCAAGTTCGAGCATTTGTTCTGAACTCCCCGACTCGACAGCTTCGATGGCGAGTAACATCAGATCGATTTCAATTTTTGCTCTGCGGGGACAAGCATCTCCTGTGATGGCTGGATTGGGTAAACTTTCCAGTATCCCTAGGAGTGGTTCAGACATTGGGCCATTGATCAGCGATACACTCATATTATACAGATCGATCGACTACTTGATAGATGCAGGTTGAATTCCGGGAGATCTAGACTCCAGTTTGGGTCAAAATTGTTTCGATTGCCGTTAGTACACTGACCCTGACGGAGATATCAGTTGTGGTTAATGTAGCTAAATTACCTCCACGACTACGTTCAGTCCGAACAGCCTCTCTATGGGAGAATCGATCTGACCACTAACGGCAACTACATCAGCATACCCGACTTTTCGCCATTAACCACAGATTCTATGGTCTATCGCAGTTCTCGAATTAAACTCTCATCGGGGCAATTGTACTGGCGGGAAGTGGGCAGTAGCAACCGCCCTGTACTGATATTTTTACATGGTAGTTGGCATGATGGGAGTCAATGGCAGGAATTGATGGAGCCGCTAAGTCAAAATTTTCATTGCTTTGCGCTGGATTTGTTGGGCTATGGTAATTCTATCGCCATCCAGCCACCAACCTCGATCGCTGCTCAGGTTGATTGTCTGGCAGAATTTGTTGACACTCTCAAGTTAAGCCCAGTTTATCTGATTGGACATTCTCTAGGCGGATGGATTGCCATTAGCTATAGCTTAAATTCTCCAGATCTCGTGCGCGGTGTTGTCGCAATTTCACCTGAAGGATTTTCGCTGGCTAGCTGGTATCAATATAGTCGATTTACTCAATATCTTCTGGCTCACCCCTTCCTGCTCAAATTATGGCTGGCTGGATTAAAGGTGCTCTCGTCCCTGAGTGATGGTGCAACTCGACTAGAAAAAATGCGAACTTATTGGCAATTCTTCCAAAAATTTCCGACGACATGTAGATTGTTATTTGGTCGATCGACTAATATGATTAGGAGTGAATTAGTTGGGGATAGATTAGCTCAGTTTAGACCGCCACTTTTAATCTTTAACAATGATGCTCCAGCGGATAAACCACACCAACGAGATACTTTTGCGCCGCGCTGCATTCGTCAAGCTGAATATCAATCCATGGATAATCGATCTCTACCGCAAATAGCCCCCGAAATTGCCGAGTTTCTGGGTCGAGTGGAACAGAAAATCGATCGGGAAGAATTCGAGTTATGGTAAGCTCTAATAACTCAAGTTGTCAGATTTCGACCACACATCGCCTTGAACTAGAGTATGTACTTGCCAGCTAGGATCGATCGTCGGAAAGTCACGCCGATAGTGTCCACCACGACTCTCCGTGCGCATGGATGCAGCGGTTAAAATGAGTAAGCCGATATCTAACAAATTCCGAGTTTCGCCCCAAGTCCTAATCTCCCGTTCGGTTAAACTATCTGGAAGATCGATCGAGTGTAACGGTTTGAGATGAGTGAGTAATTCACTGATTGGTAAATTGTTGAATTCTGTTTGCCAGATTTTCAGTTGCTTAATTCCCTCGTCGAGAACGGTTTGTTCGCGACAAATTCCGGCAGCTTGCCACATTAAACGTGGTAACTCTTGGCGAATTGTTTGCACATGTTCTAATTGCTCCATCCATTTGTTATTTACCGCAGTAGGTATCTCAGTGGCTAGATTGAATGGCTCATCGGGTGATTCGATTTCCAGTCGAGTCAATTGGGCACCGAATACCACACATTCCAATAGCGAATTGCTCGCCAAGCGATTGGCTCCATGTACGCCAGTGCTGGTAGTTTCCCCGACAGCATAAACGCCGGGAATCGTCGTCTCTGTCATCAAATCGGTATAAATTCCACCCATCCAGTAATGAGCAGCCGGAGCAACTGGGATCAATTCAGTTAAGATGTCAATACCCCAATGCTGACAAACCCGAATAATATTCGGGAACCTATGGCGAATTTTTTCAATCGGAATCGGGCGTAAATCGAGCCAGACACAGCCTCTAGCTGGATCGGGGTGGTGTTTGAGCAAATGACTAAAAATCGCCTGACTGACGACATCTCTAGGGGCAAGTTCTCCAGCAGGATGGTAGTCAAAGGTAAACCGATATCCTTGATCGTCTACTAAATGGGCACCCTCTCCCCGCACCGCCTCACTAATCAAAAATCTGGGCGCACCAGCTTTGGTCAATGCAGTCGGGTGAAACTGGAAAAATTCTAAGTCACGCAGCAATGCGCCCGCCCGATGCGCCATGCCCACACCATCTCCCGTACTAACTTCGGGATTAGTGGTTTGCGCATAAACTTGTCCCCCGCCCCCTGTGGCTAAAATTGTGGCGGCAGCCGATACCCAGGTGATTTTGCCCTGATAGAGGAGACTCACTCCCCGACATTGCCCCTGTTCTAACCACAAATCTAGCGCGAAAGCTGGGGTAAGTACGGTAATATTTTGTCGTGCTGACACTCGATCGGCTAAAGTACTCACCAGAGCCTTGCCAGTAGCATCTGCCGCATGGAGTACGCGGGGCCGAGAATGAGCAGCTTCTAATGTCAGAGCTAATTTTTCACCCGATCGATCGAATCCTACCCCCAGATGGACGAGGGAATCAATACAGTCTGCGGCGTGAGTCACTAAAAATTCTACCGCCGCTCGATCGCACAATCCTGCCCCAGCTTTCAATGTATCGGCAATGTGCAGGTCTACAGAATCCTGTGGATCTACTACTGCTGCAATCCCCCCTTGTGCCCAATCACTCGCCGATAAAGGCAAACTATCTTTACTGATCACTGCTACCCGCAAGGAAGCTGGAAGACACAGTGCTGAGTACAAGCCAGCCGCTCCAGCCCCTACGACGATGACATCAAAGTTGTTTAACATAGGGACTAAGGCGTAGAGGGTTAGAAGGTAGAGGTTAGGGGTTAGTGAATTGAAATTTAAATCGAACTCAAGTTTTTCTCCAGAATTCTACAAAAAACTCAACCTGATCGAGTGGTTCAACTTCGTGTTTTACCTCTGGCAATACGATCCCCGGATGCTCTGGCTCTAGTATAATCTCGATATGGTATGGGTGGTGAATGCGATATCGCAGATGACCAGCTTGGACATGAATAATGCCCCATACACCTGTTTTGGTCGAGTGTGTCGATCGCAATCCCTGAGGGATAGCATCATTGGTAAATATGGGCGTGCGGCGATAAGAAGCATAACCATCTGGCATCTGTTGTCGGTCGCACAATACACAATTCAATAGTTCCCCGATATGTTCTAACCGCCCTGCCTCGGTAATCACCCAAGGACGCGGGAAGAAGGGTTGTTCATGACGGGTGTTTTGGCAGTGTCCACAGTCTAATTCTGCCACCCAATCTTGCTCTAAATCTTGATGAAATCCAATAATCGATCGGTGCATTGATTTTAAAGCAGATTAAATAAATTTCAATCGATCGTCTAGATAGGAT
Source organism: Chamaesiphon sp. (assembly GCA_041738715.1). GTDB lineage: Bacteria > Cyanobacteriota > Cyanobacteriia > Cyanobacteriales > Chamaesiphonaceae > Chamaesiphon. The sequence continues at coordinate 21,872 of JBGSPI010000089.1, read as the reverse complement.
CGGTATAGTTAACCCTAAATAAATATTAAATTTTTATTCGATCGAGACGATATTGCCTTCAATTAGCTGTGCAACGTCTTCACTACTCAAAAGGATTGTTTGCATTATTTTAGATGTTAACCGTTAAAGTTGAATATTAAGTTACATAAATTCTCACAGATTTCAAACTTAATTCTTATATAGTTGTTAATCATAGGATTCTAACACTCATTCAGGTCGATGGCTGGGGATCGATCCCATCCGGTCAGTTTCTACCTGCACCTTCAATTGTGCTGATTGCCAGTTAGGTGAAATCGATCACCAAAGTTTTCGGTGCAACCGAGCAGATTCACCGAGATCTGCAATCTTTTGCGTTAGCTAATTTTGCTACTGGCATTAAACGTGAAACTAGAACGATCGTGCGTTATCCATTACTACAAAAGTAGGGAAAGAATGATGGAAAATCAACATATTAGCCTATTTCCCCCTGATACTCTTAACATCATGGGGTATGTAGATCGGTCAAAAGTGAATGGCCCTGGTAGTCGGGCGGTAGTCTGGGTACAAGGGTGTCTACGGGGGTGTCCAGGCTGCTTTAATCCTGCTTCTTGGTCGTTTGAAATTAATCAATCGATCTCAATTGACGATCTCGCCGACAAGATTATCAGCAACCCTGGTAATGAGGGTGTGACCTTTTCCGGTGGAGAACCCTTCTGGCAAGCTCCAGCCCTGGCTGAATTGGCGCGTCAAGTTAAAGCAGCGGGATTAAATGTAATGTCGTTTACAGGCTTTACGATCGAACAACTGAGATCGATCCAGGCTCCGGCTGGTGCTCAGGATTTGTTGGCACAACTCGATTTGTTAGTTGACGGTTCCTATGTGGAGTCGTTGGCGATTCACGCCCCAGATTCACTGGTCTCTTCCAGCAACCAGCGCGTACATCTGTTTAACCCTACCCTCCAAGACCGCTTGAACTGGGCCAGCGACCAAATGGAAATTCATATTCTTAAGGATGGGAGTCGGATTTTTACAGGTTATCAGGGTCAAATGGATTTGCAGCATTAGGTTTAGTTGAATATGCGGTCGATCGCATGTCAATCGTTTGAGAGTTCTAGCAATAAACAAGAAAATGGTGAAGACAATTAGTGCTAATACAATATTTGACAATAAAATAAACTTTTTGCGTAACCAATCGTCTGGCTTCTTGTGTCATAGCCTGCTCGATAGTCAAGGAGTATCTCTAGAAGATTTTCATCACGAATTTTCATAATTTACAGGATTTTTTTACCTGTTAAGATTTCACGCACATCTAACATCGCAGAATAGGTCGGAATAATATGCAGAGTTTCATTACTCGCGGTTAGATCCAATGCGGTATCGATCGCTTGTTTCAGATCTTCTTTGACGATAATTTGGCAACCGCTATTTGGATCAGTTTTACTATATTCTAGCCGTAAAGCCATATCATAAACTCGATCGCCACTAACCACGATCATGCCGCCAGAATTGACAAACTTTTCAGTATCTACATCCCAAATCCACGAGACATCAGTACCGTCTGGAGTGCGATCGTTTAGTACCATTAGACTCACCGATCCACCGCCTGTTTGCTTGACTTGACTGACAGCACGGATAGTTTCATTCATACTAGCCGGATTTTTAGTGAGTAAAATTCGTACTTTTTTACCATTGTAAACTAGTTCTTCCGATCGACCAAATGCGGCTTGAAAATTGTTAATCGTATCGAGAATAACTGGTCTACTAATTCCGATCGATTCCATTGTGGTAACGGCAGCGAGAGTATTATATTTATTATAAACGCCGATTAATACCTGCGGCCATTCCTTGCTATCGATCGAGAGATTACTTTTAGTAAAATCACATTTAGGGCAATCAAAATCACCTTGGTGAGATAAATAAACACCCTTATATTCAAGGGCAGTTCCACAACTCGGACAGTAAATCGAATCTACAGCGTGGGGAATTTCATCAAGATATAATTCTGGTTCACTCAGTCCAAAATATTTAACTTGCTTAGGCTTTGCTCCACTAGCTAATTGTTGTCCCAAATAGGCAAGAGCCGGATCGTCACCATTGGTAACTAGAATTGTATCACTATCTAATTCCGCAATTGCTTTACCCCAGCGATAGGTAATTGTATCAACTTCACCATATCGATCGAGTTGATCGCGAAATAGATTTAGAGCAATCACATATTTAGGTTTAAGTTGGGGAATTACTAGGGGAATGACATTTTCATCCACTTCCAGAATGGCGTAATCTGCTTTGAGCTTACCCGTTAGACTCGTCTGTTCTAATAATGTGGTAATCAATCCATTCACCAAGTTCGCCCCAGCTTCATTATGAACTACCTTCCAACCATCCTTGACCAAAATATCGCGGAGCAATAGAGATGTGGTAGTTTTACCATTGGTGCCAGCAACGATAATTACCCCATATTTAATCTGCTGGGAAAGTAAAGCCAAAATCTGTGGATGGAGCCGCTTACTAATGGTACCGGGGAGAACGCTCGCTGCACCCATTTTCAACGCGCGAATTACTGCGGTGACTGTTTTTGCTGTCAATACCGCAATTCCCAATCTGACTCGATCTAATAAATTTATCTGCACCTTTATTTTAGGGGTTAGGGATTAGGGGGTAGGAATCAGGTTGATTACGTCTCGATCGAGTGTAGGCAAAATTATCAATAATTTGGGACTTTAATCGATCCTGTCCGAAGATGGATATTATATCAATAGTTTGGTACTGGGATTGATTCAGTTACGCTAGTAACGATCGATAGTGCCACAATTGGGGCGGTAATCGTGCGGAGAATCCGCCGTCCGAGGGAAACTGGTTGAAAACCACATTGGATCGCTCGATCGAGTTCAGCATCCGTCCAGCCGCCTTCTGGCCCGATCCCAAGGATAATGGGTTGGGTTAGGGCGGTCGATTGGAGACAGGTGAGTAGATGTGGATGTTCGCCCCGCGCTTCACAGATGTATTTGTGACTTGAATCGGGAATTGTGGTGAAAATGGTCTGGATCGCCTGAGGTTCGGCAATTGTGGTTACAACTGTCCGCTCCGACTGTTCGGTGGCTTCCTGGGCAATTTTGCGCCATCTCTGGAGTTTTTGGGGACTGGGTTGGAGTAAGGTTCGATCGCTAATCGCGGGGATGATTGTAGTAACACCGAGTTCGGTACACGCACGCACGAGGTCATCGAAATTATTTCCTTTGGGGAGAGCGCAAATCAAGGTGACAGGCTGCGGTAGTTCGCGGTTTTCGGTAGTAATTAGTTGGATAATTTGGGCTGTATCTGTGACAAGTTCTGCCAGGTAAAGATTTCCAGTACCATCGATTACCTGAAATTGTCCGCCACTCTGGAGCCGAATGACACGCGTGAGGTAATGATATTGTTCGGTAGTAAGGATAATGTTACTGTGGTCGATTTGGTTCGGATTGATAGTAATACGCTGCATGAGTCAAGATTAAAAATTACTGAGACCAACCCAAGTTGCCACCTCTTGTTTGAGTTGCCTACCAATTATTATTTATAAAAACTACCAAATAATAATTCATGCCAAATAGATTGACCGATTCTGTATAAATGCCATCCTAGAAGAACCTGATGCTAAATTTAACCGATTCTCTTCCAGAGAGGCTACGCCAACGAGACTGCTGGATTTTTGATATGGATGGTACCTTGACGATCGCCAATCATGATTTTGCAGCTATACGGGCAGCTCTGGATTTACCTAAAAATCGACCGATTCTCGAAGCACTGGCCGAACTTCCGCCAGCCCAAGCTCAACCCCGATGGGAAAAACTTTATCAGATTGAGTGGGAAATCGCCAAAACGACCCAAGCGCAACCGGGTGCGGGAGAATTGCTAGAACGGCTGAAATCTTTGCACGACAGCCGGATCGGTATTCTGACCCGTAATAGTAAACCGATTGCTCATGCAACTCTTGCCGCCTGCGGACTATTAGATTTTTTTGAACCGGAGTCAATTCTCAGCCGCGATTGCTGTGCCCCGAAGCCGCAACCTGACGGAATTTTACAGATTTTACACCATTGGAATGGAACTCCCGATCGCGGCGTGATGGTGGGTGATTATGTCTTCGATTTATTAGCTGGGCGCAGTGCAGGTACGGCAACGGTGCATTTAGATGTCACAGGCAGTTTTGAGTGGCCACAACATACAGACTACTGCATCACCCAATTAGCTGAATTATCTAGGTTGCTGGATTAAACCTCATCTGGATCTATCCCTAATGCACGAAGTTTAGCGGCTAATCGATTCGATCGATCTCGTTCTCGATCGATTTGGATTTGCCCCTGTTTGATTTGTTCGCTAGGCGTAGGATAGCGTTCGTTATTCTCGGTGTACCAATAGAGCCAATCTCTCGTGATCCCGCAGTAGTTACCACGCTCATAGCCGATCCCTAGTCCGATTTCGGGCATCCAGAATGGATGGCGATCTTGTAACTCGTACAGACCTTTCACTAGCTTATGAATCTCTAATTTCGGCTTGCGTCGTCGTTTAGAATTGTAAATGACGTAGTACAAGACTCCCATCTTGGCATATTCATCCAGCTTGCTGGTATATTCTCGACCGGGTGTAACTGAAACTACTTCTAGCACCAAGCTGGGTACAACTTGTTCTTCCCATAAAACATAACTAGGTCGCAGTTCTTCATCATAAAATCTTTCTACACCCAGACTAAGGAATCCATCAGGCACGATCGGCGGTTGTTCGGGATGATAATAGATTCCCATATCAATTCCAAAAAACCAATCCATGCGGTCTGCCCATAAAATCTGAAGAATGGATTTGAGCAAACCAGGGATTAGTTCTTGAAGTTCGTTATCCACGGGAGTATCGTCAGAGCAGGGTAGTTCGTCGGCGGTGGGAAGGTACCTGGGTAGTTCGGATTGGAACATGGCTACTATACCAAAAGAGACATGGATATTTTACTTGTTATGTTTCGCTAGTGATTTGCCGCCAGCCGTAGGTTGGGCTGAGCCTCGAAATTCAGCACCCGCACAATTAATTGTAATTGTTGAGATTGTTGGGTTTTGCTTTGCTTGGTGCGCTTCCATGGTCGGGAGACCCGACCGGAGCGCATTCGCTACCCAAACTACGAGATGCTAATGTTTGCAAAATTCTCGAATGGACTCTAACCCCACTCGATGGCAAAAATCGCCGAAACCTTCGCCCGGTTTCCGATCTTTTTTGAAGTAGGTCAGAATCGGCGTGAAGAAAGTTTCCAAGTCATCAATGTGCATTCTGTCTGTATAGACTTGTGCTAGTCGAGTTTGAGCTGGGCAACCAGCGAGCCAGACTTGATAGCTTTCGGGAAAACTACCGACAAATCCAACTTCCGCCATGTAGGGACGAGCGCAACCATTGGGACAACCAGTCATCCGAATCACAAACTGCTCATCAGGCAAGCCTAATTTGGTCAAGAGGGCGCGGAATCGCTCGTTAACACTGGGGGCTATCCGCTCGGATTCGGTGACGGCAAGACCGCAGGTAGGCAAGGCTGGGCAAGCCATCGAGAGACGCACGAGGGAATCAATCTTGCTAGGATCTGGTTCGACTCCATTAGTAGTTAAAATCTTGTCGATTTGAGCTTTGTCGGCTGGTTTAATGTCATAAATTAGCACGTTTTGATGGGGGGTAACGCGCATCGGGATTTGATACTGCTGAACGATTTCCCGCAATGCTGTGCGAAGTTTGAAATCCCCTTCATCTTTAATTCGCCCATTGACGATCGAGATACCCAAGAATAGTTTCCCATCGCCCTGTTCGTGCCAGCCCAAGAAATCTAGATATTGAAATTCTGGCAGAGCTTTGAGTGGTTGAATTTTCTTACCATAATATTCTTCAACTTTGGCTTTAAATTTAGCCACACCCCAATCATTAATTAGGTATTTCATCCGCGCATGACGACGGTTGGTGCGATCGCCATAATCTCGCTGGGTAGCGACGATCGCTTTAACTAAATCATAGATATTTGCTTTGGTGACATAGCCAATTGGGTCTGCGGCTCTAGCAAATGTTTCTTCTTTATTATGGGTACGACCTAAGCCACCGCCAGCATAAATATTAAAGCCTAATAACTCACCTTTAGCATTGGTAATGACAACTAAGCCTAAATCTTGGGAGAAAATATCGATCGAGTTATCACCTGGTACTGTTACCGCAATTTTAAATTTGCGCGGCATATATTGGGTACCATAAATCGGCTCTTCGCCCTCTGGAAAAATTGTATTGTTGAGATTATTTTTTAAGGCAGCTTTGACGGCTGGGGCTGGTTCGCCACTAATCGCCTTCTCTCCATCTAGCCAAATTTCATAATAGGCACCTGTGTGCGGCGTGAGTAAATCAGCGATTAGATCGGCATATCTCCACGCATGTCGATACTCTGGTTTCTTTTTGAATGGGGCTGGTGGAGCCATCACGTTGCGATTTAAGTCGCCACAAGCACCAAGCGTAGAACCCATATTCTGAACGATCGCGGCAATTGCTGGTTTAAGATTTTTTTTGAGAATACCGTGCATCTGGAAACCCTGACGGGTAGTAGCGCGGATTGTCTCATTACCGTAATCACTGGCTAATCGATCGAGTGCCAAATATAATTGTGGAGGAATAAAACCGCCAGGATTCCGCGTCCGCAGCATCATTGAATAATCTTTTTCCTGCCCTTTGACGCGGTTATCACGATTGTCTTGCTGGTAGGAGCCGTGAAACTTAAGAATTTGGATTGCGTCTTCGGTGAAATAATTGGTGTCGAGGAGTAGTTCACTGGCAACAGGCTCCCGGAGATAGTTACTGTCTGTCTTTAGATGTTCTACTTTAGAAAGTTTTGGCGTGGTGGGAGTGTGAACCATATTAAATTTAAGGATATGCGTAACCAGAGGCTATTTCTAATGATAAATGATAAACATCCGACGCTAAACTAAAACCAGTTGACAGTTGACAGTTACCCCAGTCCCCCAGTTCCCCATATATGTTAAAGCCCTCACACCGTCTCGCTGTATTGTTACATGAAGGAATTACTGGACTTCAGGGGAAGACGGGATTGACGTTGCTGCGATATAGTCCGGCGACGGTGGTGTGTGCGATCGATCGATCGGTTGCTGAACAATCTTTGGTAGAGTTGACGGGGATTAAGCGAGATGTGCCGATTGTGGATTCGATTCAGTCGGCGATGAGCTACCAACCCGATGTACTGGCGATCGGGATTGCCCCTTCTGGGGGGATAATTCCAGAGAGTTGGTTTGAGGAGTTGCAAGCGGCTGTAGCGGCAGGTTTATCGATCGTTAATGGTTTACATACACCTTTAGCCAATCATCCCCAATTGGTCGGTTTATTACAACCAGGACAGTGGATTTGGGATGTCCGTCAGGAACCATCAGGCTTGAAGGTGGGGAGTGGTGCGGCGAAATCATTGCCCTGCCAGCGGGTATTAATGGTCGGGACGGATATGGCAATTGGTAAAATGTCTGCGGCGTTGGAGTTACAACGTACCTGCGAACGGCGCGGGGTAAAGTCGAAGTTTATCGCCACGGGACAGGCGGGGATGATGATTAGTGGGGCGGGGGTGGCTTTAGATGCTGTGCGGGTGGATTATGCAGCGGGGGCGGTGGAACAGGCGGTGATGCGTGATGGTAATGATTATGAGTTGTTGGTAGTGGAGGGACAGGGTTCTTTGTTACACCCTGGTTCGACGGCGACGTTACCACTGATTCGAGGCTCTCAGCCGACCCATTTAATTCTCCTCCACAAAATCGGGCAGGAAGCGATTCGGAATTGTCCCGATGTCAAAATCCCCGATTTGCGAGAAGTTGTGGGGTTGTACGAGGCAGTAGCGGGGTGTGCAGGGGCGTTTGGATCGGTCAAGGTAGTGGCGATCGCCTTGAATGGGGGAAATTTACCTGATGAGGTAGTCAGAGCGGAGATCGATCGAGTTGCGGCATTGACTGGTTTACCCTGTACCGATGCGGTGCGGTTTGGGGCTGATGTGTTATTAGATGCCATCCTCACAAAGCAACCATAGTCGTGTCCGAAGTTACCGAAAAACCCGCACCAGTGTTGATGCGGGCTGTTTAGTAATGATGGATTGAGATTAAAGTGTGAGCGATTGGGCGTTAGTTTGGAGTAAGAGAGCCAGATCCTTGAGGAAATTGGCAGCATCTGCACCATAGATAATCCGGTGATCGGCGGTCATATTTACCTGCATTTGGCGACGCATCGCGATCGATCCATCTTCGGTAGCAATGACATTCAGCTTGGATGCACCTACTGCGAGAATCGCGCCTGTACCTGGGGGTAAAATGGCATCAAACCGATCGACACCGAGCATTCCGAGGTTGGAGATGGTAAAGGTGCCAGAGCTATATTCCTGGGGCTGCAATTGCTTGATCCGCGCTCGATCGACTAAATCTTTCCACATCCGCGACAGGGAGTAGAGATCGAGTTTGTCAGCATTTTGCAGGACGGGGGTAATTAAACCACCATCGGGCATGGCGACGGCTACTGCGATGTTAATTGTACCTGGGTGACGGACTCCCTCATCGGAGTAGCTGGCATTAACTGTGGGATGTTTGGCGAGGGTCACGGCGACGGCTTTAGCCAGCAGTGCTGTCATGGTGACACCTTTGGATTTGACTTGCTTGTAGAGACTGTCAAGATTGTTGGTTTCGATCGTATAACCGACACGGAATGTCGGAATCGACAAACTCGCTACCATATTCCGATTGACAGCAGCTTGGAGTGTATTGAAGGGGACTACCTGCGCCGATGGCACATTTGCTGGAGTACTGGGAACTGGCGGTGGAGCGACAACTGGAGCCGCAATGACTGGGGCAACTGGGATCGTAGGGACTGGTGTTGTCGCAACTGCTGGTGTTTTACCTACGGCGGCACTCACATCTTCAGCAGTAATTCTACCATTGGGACCTGTCCCATTGAGCGTTTCCACGTTCACGCCGTATTCTTTCGCTAGTTTCCTAGCACGGGGAGAGACGACAGGGCGATCGCTTCTAATGGTGGCGGCAGGTGTAGGTGTGGGCGTTGCTGCGGCTGGAGTTGCCGTCGGTGCGGCTGAAGTTGCCGCAGGTTGAGACTTACCAGCCGCTTGTTGCTTGGCTGCCTCAATTTCCGCTTCAGTTTCCGCAACTAAGGCGATCGCCGATCCAACTGTTGCCGATTCACCTGCTGGTACGATAATCGTAGCGATGAAGCCACTATAAAAGGTCTCAACATCCATATCTGCCTTGTCGGATTCCACCACGACAACGATTTCACCTTTTTCGACCTTATCCCCTGGCGATTTTTGCCAGGAGACAATCTTGCCTTCAGTCATGGTGGAACTTAGAGCAGGCATGAAAACTTCGCGTATTGCCATGGGGATCTTCTCGAATCAAACAGTTAGGTTTAGCTTGCAGCTTTCCATCTTAGCTTAACTGGGGGGACAGGAGTTAGGGGAAAGGGGGACACTTCGACTTCGCTCAGTGCAAGAAGGGGAAAGGGGACACTTCGACTTCGCTCAGTGCAAGAAGGGGAAAGGAATAGTTGACCCTTCTGCTGAGGCAGAGGCTACGCCAACGACAAGCTCAGGGCAAGCAGTTGACAGTGAACAGTCCCCCATCTACCCATACGGTGTTACAGCATACGTTGGTACAGCATCTCCCATCTCCCCCTAAATAGCTCCTCTAATCTCCATGACAACACCATCGTGAAGGAGAATTTCGACGTTCATTTTAGCAATCAGGTTGTCGCCGAGTTTGGCACCAAAGTAACCTTCGACTTGACCCTGGTTGACTTCTTGATTGAGTTCGAGAAATTGAACTTGTTGAAGTTGTTGGAGTGCCATGTTTTTTTGTTCTAGCAGTTCGCTTTTTTGCTGATTGACTTGCGTTTGAATGCTTTCAATCTGTTGAATTACTTGAGGTCCAGGTGGTTGGAGATTTTGCTTTTGAATTTCAGCAACGGCTCTTTGCCCCTGAATTTCCAGTTGCTGGAGTTGTCCATCGAGTTCGCTAATTTGTGTTTGGAGTAGTTGCTGAGTTTCTTCTTTCCAACGTTGGGTGACTACTGCTTTGATATTGACAACCCGTTTGAGTAGTAGCTGCGATTCTGGTAGATCCATGATAGATGAAGTAGGTTTAACTTTAGTAGGGGGTAGAGGGTAGGGGGTAAGGGATAGGATTTAGAGGCTCGATCGGCAGTCGTTATTTTAACTATTTTCTAACCACTACTCCCTATCCCCTATCCACTATTTCCTACCCAAACATCTCATTAATCATAACGTGATAGCGATCCATCACCACTGGACGGCGGATTTTGAGGGTTTGAGTGAGGAGTCCATTTTCGATCGAGAATGGCTCTACAATCAGCTTGAAGACGACAATGCGATCGTCAGGACGATAACCAGGACGGTTTTTGACTTCTCTAGTCAGTTCATCGCGGAAGAGATTGGTAATGCGACTATCATCGAGATCGATTGCTGGTAGATTAGTTGGTGGCTGTGCTGAATCTGTGGGTAGATTTAGCTGTAATTGTCGATCGAGTGCCCATTGTTTGAGTGCGTCAAAGTCGGGGACAATTAATGCGCCTAATGTTTTCTGGTCTTGCCCGACGAGGACGATTTGGCTGATATACTTACTCCGCAGACAGGCATCTTCGATCGGTTGGGGTTCGATGTTTTCGCCATTACTCAACACGATTGTATCTTTAGCGCGTCCGGTGATAATCAGATCGTTCTGGGGTGTCACCATGCCTAGATCTCCACTGTCAAACCAGCCGTCAGGATCGATCGCTTTGGCGGTAGCTTCGGGATTGCGATAATATCCTTGCATAACCTGGGGGCCACGAATCATCACTAGTCCCTTTTGTCCAGGGGGAAGTGGTTGACGAGTTTCGACATTGACGATGCGAATTTCTGTTCCGGGTAATGGTTGTCCTGATGAGAGCCGGAGATTGCGCCAGGGACGACGAACATTAGTAATCGGTGCCGTCTCGGTTAAACCATAGCCAACTAGAATATCAATCCCGACAATTTCAAAAAACAGATCTAGATGTTTGGCGAGGGAACCGCCGCCACTAATGATTTTGTCGATTTTGCCGCCAGTTGCTGCGCGGATTTTGGTATACACTAGCTTATCGGCGATCGCGTGAATTGGAGCTAGGAGGAACATCTGGAGCCGAGCTTGTAATTTCTGGCTCAGGCTGGGTTTGAGACACTCTAAACTTAAACCCTGAACGATTCGCCGTGCGGTGACATATTTCTGACTTAAATTGAGTAAAGTATCAACTAGTTTTTGTTGGTTGGGGGACTGTGCGCGAAATTGCTGCTGAATGCCCTCATAAATCGATTCCCACAGCCGAGGAACTGCCACCATACACTCAGGTTTATATTCTTTCAAATCCTGCTTGAAATAGCGAATATTGGTGTATCTCTGGGTGCATCCCTGGGAGAGCAGATAGTATTCACACGATCGCTCGTAGGAGTGCCAGGATGGGAGAATACTCAAGACGCGCATTCCCGGCTGGACAGGAATTACAGTTCCACAGGTGTTCACTTGATGGAGTAGGTTCGCGTGGGACAGCATTACGCCTTTGGGATTACCCGAAGTTCCCGATGTATAGATCAGGGTAGCCAGATCGGATTTTTCGATCGAGATCGGAGTTAATTGATGGTTCTCTCCGTGGGCAAGGATTTGGGCGAAGTTAACTATTTGGATGGGTGTGTCCAGATCGCTAGACTCGTCAGATAGTAGGATAATTAATTTAATCTGTGGCTCTGAAATGTCGGCGATTAATCTTGTCAGTGTCTTGAGATCTTCGACGATGAGGGTTTGGGCACCGCTATTATCCAAGATTGAGAGTAATTCTTGGGTTTCGGCTTGGGAACTCCGCACAGCGTTAAAGGCACCAGCCAGCATGGTACCTTGATCGGCAATCAACCATCTGGGACTATTATCGGCAAACAAAGCCACCCCTGTGCGCGGTTGAACGCCCAATGCTTGCAATCCAGCGGCAAATTTTTGAATCTGTGTAGCTAAGGCTTGATAGGTAAGGATAACGGGAGGTTTCTGATGGGGTGCATCGAGAGCCACAACATCCCCGCACTTTGCGGCGACGATTGCCCAAATTTGTGGAATAGAATTAATCTGTGTATAGTCGATCGTCTTGCTGAGATTCTGCCGTTCTCGATCGATTAGTGGATAGGGGTAGTTATCAAATCTGGAAGTTGCCATATTTAATCCGCTCACAAAGTTTGTATTGATTCGATCCTGTGCTGTGACAAGATTTAGCATTTACTATACTTCTAGACTAGATCGCGGGCGGGGACGATGGTAGATCGATTGTGACAGAATCTTGATTGGTCGATCGACTACCTGATTACTCAAAAATCATCATAACGTTGTTCAATCCGCATTAATCGCTGATTCAATCTCCGAGACTTTCTAGCGTTATCTTCGGTTTTTTGTTCATTAATAGCAAGATCGCGATCGAGGTCTAGTTGATAGCTATGAAGGGAACTAAATCCCTCAGTCATTGTAGTTAAAAGGGTTCCTTCCAAGCTATTTAGGCGATTTTCAAGTCCATCAATTCTACTATTCATGGTGGTCATGCCTTGAATGAGTAGTTCTAATTGATGTTCGATCCGTTCCAATCTTTCTTCTGACATATAGATTACTCCCCTATCCTAATAATCTGGTCATAATAATTATAAATCTCGATGTGTAAATGGTTTAGCATTCTGTCCGACGTAAGTATCGGCAATATGCCCGTCGCCAGTTACTTGATATTTATAAGTTATTAAACCTTCTAACCCAACTGGGCCACGGGGAGGCATTTTTTGTGTGCTGATACCAACTTCTGCACCGAAACCATAGCGAAACCCATCAGAAAATCGAGTCGAGCAATTGTGAAAGACATTTGCGGCATCGACTTGATTAATAAATGTCTGAGCAGTAGTTAGATTAGTTGTCGCAATACAATCAGTATGGCGAGAACCGTAGGTATTGATGTGAGTAACTGCTGCATCAAAATCAGGGACAATCTCGATCGCCAGAATCAGATCGCTGTATTCAGTTGCCCAGTCTGTCTCTGTAGCGTGTTTAATACTTGAGTTTTCGCCAATGATTTGAAAACCCAATTCACCCAATCTAACTTCGACTCCGTGTGCCTGCAATTTACTAATAATTAGGGGCAGAAATTCGGGGGCAATATCTTGATGAATTAGCAGCGTTTCGATCGCATTACAAGCGGCTGGATACTGAGTTTTAGAATCGATCGCAATATCGATCGCTTGCCCGATCTCAACTTTTTTATCTACATATAAATGACAAATTCCATCGGCATGACCGAGGACGGGAATGCGCGTATTGTCTTGCACATATTTAACAAACTCATTGGAACCACGGGGAATAATCAGATCCACATACCGATCTAATTTGAGTAATTCGTTAGTTTCCGATCGAGTGGTCAATAACTGAACTACATCGGGACTGACTTCAGATTGAGCTAGTCCAGATCTAATCGCTTCAACGAGAATCGTACAAGACTCGATCGCTTCTCGTCCACCTTTTAAAATTACCCCATTGCCCGATTTAATTGCCAAACTGGCAATCTGAATTACCGCATCGGGACGAGCTTCAAAAATCACGCCTAAGACCCCGACAGGGCAGCTAACACGGCGCATAATTAAACCTTGGTCTAATTCCCGATGAATTTGAATTTGACCCACTGGATCGGCTAATTTACCCACATCGCGGACACCAACGATCGCGCCTGTGAGTTTAGTTGCATCTAGTTTCAATCTGGCATACAAAGCAGGTGCGATTTTACCAACAGCAGCTTGACAATCGGCAGCATTTGCAGCAACAATTTCGGCGGCGTGGGCTTCTAATGATTTGGCAACTGATTCGATCGCGATATTTTTAGCTTCAGTCGAAAGGCTGGCTAAATGTTGCGCGACGAGTCTGGTTTTTTGACCGATTTCTGTCAGCATGAGAAGGGGAAAGGGGAAAGGGGAAAGGGGAAAGGGGAAGCCTCGGCTCGGCAACCAGGGGAAAGGGGGAAACAGGACGCAAGCGTCCTCAAACCTAAAGCATAACCTTCCCCCTGTTAAGGTGACTATTTGTACTAATCGATCGAGGATAATAGTCTAACTTACTTCGGATAGAACTAGTCTGGAAACCCCCGATTAGTCTATCCTGGGAAAACTACGCGATATCCATGTCGATACCCACCATCTAAACCCTTTGGAGGGGGTTTGGGGGAGGTACACCTCTCCCAACGGGGGGGTCTGGGGGGAGGGCACCCCCCAGATCCGGGTTCTCAGCACCAGCAACTACACAACAAGCACTCACCTTAACAGGGGTAAGCCTAAAGCCTAAAGCCCAAATTACTTTCTGCGCGATTGTAACTTCCGATAGACATCGCGGATACTCACTTTGTGGTGGGCGATCGCGACGAGAGTATGATAGAACAGATCGGCAGCTTCACCAGCGATTTGATCGGGATCATCATCTTTGCAAGCCATGACGACTTCCGCAGCTTCTTCACCGATTTTCTTGAGAATTTTATTATCACCCCCAGCGAAGAGGGTTTGGGTATATGAACCCTCGCGGGGATTGTCACGGCGATCGCAAATAGTATTGTATAAGTCAGAAAGAGTATCGGCTGGCGGTGCTGCTTTAGTTCCTGCGATTTGATGGAAGCAACTACGCTCGCCAGTGTGACAGGCAATATCGCCAATTTGCTCAACAGTGACGAGGAGTGCATCGCTGTCGCAATCGTACCGAATCGCCTTAACGTGCTGTAGATGTCCGCTAGTTGCGCCTTTATGCCAAAATTCCTGACGGGAACGGCTCCAAAACCATGTTTCACCAGTATCAAGGGTTTTTTGGAGTGATTCGGCATTCATCCATGCCATCATCAATACCGTACCATCGAGATAGTCTTGGACGATCGCGGGAACTAAGCCGCGCTCATCGTATTTAATCCGATCGATCGGAATGGCTTGATGTAACAGATTGGATTCGTCAACAGACATGGCGAGGAATTATGAGTTATCAATAATTATAATGTGTGGGAGTCGCTAATCCTAGTCGAAATCGATCGGCGGCTTTGTCCGCAGCGAGATTGCCTTGGTTGTGCAAATCGGTATCTGCACCAAATTGCCATCGGTTTTTGGCGAGTGCATCGCGTCCTTTTTTCCCCAGTGCATCGGTATGTCCGCGCAGATGATAAAAAATAGCGGGAACCGAACGCAACGCTTCAAGCTGTTCCCACAAATCCCGATTGATGACGGGTTTACCTTTGCTATTATGCCAGTTGCGCTGTTGCCATTTGGCGACCCAATGGTCATTTAAACCGTCAACTGCGTACTGAGAATCAGAAAAAATCGGCACTGGAGCAGATTGAGGACAATCTTCGAGATATTCTAGGGCAACAATCAGGGCGAGTAATTCGGCGCGATGGTTAGTACTATTTGGTTCACAACCACCAAGCTCGATCTTTTCACCATCTATAAATATGACAACCGCCGCATATCCACATAGATCTAGATTACCGCTACCATCTGTATAAATCGCTTGAATGATCATCCGAGTGAAATGAGTAATTGTCCTGGTTGACTTTAAAATCCTAGAACAAATTTAGACTGAATTTGCGATCGAGATCGCATATCGATGATGATCTCGTCAATCATTGTCTGTGAGCTTATTTCAGGGTTAGTAAAGTTCCGTGATCTCACGGATGAGCTTACTGATTTTGAGCAGGTATCTTGAATGAGTACTCCAAAAATTTGTTGACTAATTTAGTAATTTGGCTTTCGGTTGTTCGTTTACGAAGTATCTTACCGGATGGAGATCTGGATCAAACAATAATTTCTCTGTTCTTGATTTAAAAATATATCCTGATCCATCCTTCATCCTTCTGTATACTGAATTAGACGTACTAAGTTATTGAAAATGTACAACTCATCAGGTGCTGAAAATCAACTGTCAAAGACACTCAAATTAACCAGTAGTGCTTTTGCGATCGCTGGCGGGGTGCTAATTGCTTCTAATCTCGATGTTAGTAAGTATGGATTTATATTGTTAGCGATGAGTTCTGCTCAAATGCTGATTGCTAGCCTAAAAAGTAATGATAAACCAATGATTGTCTACGCCGGATCGCTGCTGATATTTGTGGATCTTCTGGGAATTTATCGATGGATTATTCAAGTTCGGCCTTAGGCTACTAAAAAAATATAACTCTGCTCTGTTGATTTTCGGCTCAGGCATCTACCCACAATTAAAGTTATCCTACCATTTTTTCAGTAAAGGTCGTGTTATGTTGCAATCGATCACCAATGCAATTCCATTCACAGTTGAAACTTTTCAAGATCTAGTCGATCGAGAAAGCGCGGAAGCGAATATTGAAGCGACGATTGAATTAGCCGCTGCAAGTCCTGAAGGCTTGTATCGTTTCATGCAGCGATACGCACATTTTAATGCGCCTGCGGGTAGTTTAGTCGCCAGATTAGCTTCTTCAATTGGGCTTTCCCGCGAACTGTTCCAGGAAACAAGTATTCCTGTTACCGATCAAGCAGATCGGGGGTTGGACATTGCCGCAAAAGTGCTTGCAGCGACGATTGACGAACACGCTGATGGCGGAGCAAAAGTAACCCATCGACGACTGGCACAAGCTCTGATGAATGCGATCGGTGAATATGCCCACATCGGCAATCTCGAACGCAATCAAGTCGCTCAAACTCCAAATTGGCTCACCGAAGTCGTTGGCGATCTCGTGGCTGGTTATCAGGGCAAAATTGGCGATCTGCAAGCTTTAGTTACAGCCGTAGGTTTTCACATCGGTTCGGAGCTACTGGCCGATCGAGAGTATTCTTTAATTGATAAGGTTGTGCGCCACAACAATCGCGGTCTAAACTTTGATGCTTATCTACAAGGTAAGCAAATCGAAATTAGCGGTAAGCGGTTGAGTCCTTGGTACTGGATCGTCGTTCACGGTAAACACAATTCTAGTGGTGTTGAAGCCGAACATTGTCAGATGGCACTGGATGCACTCAATCTGATGGCAGAGTATCGTCCAGAATCTAGAGCAACTATTTTAGAGTGGGCATCAAAAGGCTTTGTTGATTTTGCCGAACTGCAACAGCGACTCTTTTTCCAGATGGAAATTGAACTACAAACACTGAAAACACGTCAATTGTTAACTGTTGGTTCTACAGCACAAGCTGAACTTAGAAGTGTTGGTTTGGGGATGAGTTATGATGCCAATTCATTAAATTAACTGACAAAGATCTTTGTGAACTTAGATCCCAAAACCGATTTGACCTAGCTCGATCTACCGATCTTGCTGGGTATTTTAGTATTTATGTGTTTCCAACTGTTTACCACAATTGTTGATACTTTCCGATCGCCTGTGCGATCGAATCGATCTGTGGGTAACTTAGAAATATGGGAATTAGCACTATCAAATCCTCACTCAACGATCGCGATACTTGTCGATCGTCCAATTCTTCAGCGATGATACTCTGCCAATGAGGATCGCTAATTATAAATCTTTTTATCCGGTTGCTGCACCATTCCTGCGATGAATCAACTAATTACCACATCGAACCAGTTCTCATTTTCAGCTAGAGAACTACCACAACAACTGATCGAACATATTCAGCGCGGTACAACTGGGTATTGGCAACATGAATTCGATCGATTGTCCAATCGATCGCAGCCCTTCATGTGGAATTTAGGGATTGTTGATGGTCAGATTGTGTACTCTGGCAATCGAACTTGGTCGGTACAATCTTTGGTAAGAGTTGTGCAACGATATATCCCCAGGACTCACCATGAATCGGTGCAAGCGCAGATTGAATTACTCAAGCGTCAAACCAAAGAACAATCACTTACCCCAGCGCAATTACTCGCCCAGATGAAGCAGTTGGAGATCCTCGATGATGCCCAACTACTCAAAGCATTACAGACAAAAGTTTTAAATGATTTAGATATTTATTTATTGATGGGCGGTGGTTCAGCAAAATTTATTGCCGAGCCAGATTTAGCGAATCAATTACCGTTAGAGGGCTTCACTATCAGTTCCCTGCTCAATCTGGCGAAACAGCGGCAGCAACATTGGTATCAGATCAAGCAGAGGGTACCATCAATGAACTTATTTCCCCATCTCGATCGAACGGCAACGGCGAGCTTACCACTTAAACAGCAACAGCGGGTTGAAAAACTAGTGCAATCTGGCAAAAATCTTAGTTCGATCGCCGATGAGATGGCCAAAGATAGTTTAGAAATTGCCGAGATGTTTGCCAAATTGGTCAAGATGGGTGTAGTCAGTTTTACTTCGTCACAAAAAACTACACGCGCAACAATTATGGTCATCGATGATTCGCCCTTAATGCTGACCCAGTTTCAACACTGGGTTTCCGCGTTGGGCTATCCGGTGGTCATCTGTCAACACGCCGAAATAGCTGTAGAGACAATCTCTCAAGTCAAGCCAGCCGCTGTTTTTATTGACATCAATATGCCAGAGATTTCTGGATTTGAGTTAGTCAAGCAGATTCGGCAAAAACCTGAATTGGCAGGAATTCCCCTGGCAATTTTGACGGGAGAACAAAAGCTCTCCAATAAATGGCGAGCGCAGTGGAGTGGGTGTGAGTTTTTGACCAAACCCTTGACATCTGCATCAATTGGTGATTTTCAGGTTCAACTTGAGGAGTTACTTCCTCGGTTATTGGCAACTGCTCCAGCGACGACTATTCATTACAATTCACACAACTAAAGGTAGAAATTATGCGGTTTTTAATCATTGATGATAGCTCAGTAGACAGACATGCTTTGGCTTCGTTGTTAGAAGTATTAGGACATGATGTCGATCAGTGTGCTAGCCCCACAGATGCCTTGAATACGATCGAGCATGGTAAGTATGATCTCGTATTCCTCGATGTAGTGATGCCCGAACAAGACGGCTATAAGTTCTTGCGATCGGTTCGGCTGAATCCAGCAACAGCCAATCAATATGTGGTATTTTGCTCCAGCAAAAATACTGCACTAGAAATCGATTATGGGATCAAACGGGGTGGGGCAAATGACTATCTACCTAAACCAGTTACACGTGAAAGTATCACCCAAATCCTTGAAAAAGTTTCAGCTTAATAACACCAATTGTTGTTTGCTGGACATTAATAACTGACTGTTGATATTGAATCCCATGATTGCCACCCCAACTTCGCCAATTGCCAAGCAAACGCTACTATCAGATCGGTTTATTTTGACTCAAGTGGAACGGTTTACGCTAGTATTTCCGGCTGTTTGGGTGGCAGAAATTGTACAACTAGATCGATCTCAAATTCTCGATTTACCGTTTTACGATCCACTGCTGATCGGCATTGTTAATCAGAATGCCCAGATTACCCCACTCCTAGCAGCGGCGCGGTTATTGGAAACAGTTGAAACCTTCAGTTTGAAAGAAAGACTGATGGCGATCAGGCTCAATGAAGCCGCAGGTCAACTGGCGAATATCGGTGTAGTCATCGATCGCGCGATCGGCAATATCACCCGCCAAGAACTACCCCCAGAATTATTTGAACCCACTAAAACTGCCACAGAGATAGTCTTAATGCGCTCCGAACTAATTCCCGCCAATCTCTGGCAACCACAACGCTGGGGGTAATTGAGAATTGAGAGTTGAGAATTAATAACTCTATTAACTATTAACTATCTACCATCCAGCATTCACTATTCCCCATCTACTCCTAGCCCAATGAATAGCAATCAAACAGAAATACAATTTGAATTAGGAAAGAAGACCACAGCAATTACGCCATTGCAGCGAGTTAGAGACTTTGTGCGGAATAATTTGGTAGGAACGATTACGGCGACAATTGGAGGTAGTCTGCTGCTGACTGGCACGTCAACCTGGAATATGTGGAACATCTATAACGGATTTCAATCGACTGTCGCTAAACAAGTGGAGCTACAGAAAAGTAGCGGTCAAAGTCTCTACGTCGGTCAAATTCTTTCCTATTCAGTTAAACTGAGTGCGACCACTGGCGATCCAAAGTGGGAAAAACTTTATAATGATAATGTAGCAGAATTAGATCGAATTATTAAACAAGTACTGGCGAATGTATCACCATCAATTCGGGTGGAAGCCAGTAAAACTGATGAAGTCAATCAAAAGTTAATCGCCATCGAAACGCAGGTTTTCAACTTAGTCCGGCAGGGAAAAAGACCGGAAGCAATGGCGTTATTATTTGGACCAGAGTACTCCAGTCTAGACCAAACTTACTATAAAGGTACTAGTAAAGTACTAGAACAAATCGATCAGTCGATCCAACAACAGTTGCGTGATTACCAACAACAACTGCTTGTCGCGATCGCGATCGCTGGGGGGACTCTGCCGATCTTAATCGGTAGTTGGATCTTAGTTTTATCAGCAGCCCGTGATTATATTCGCGATCGACAAACTGCCCAGATTGCCCTGCAACAATCGCAAAGAAGTTTATTATCGCTGAACGAAGCTCTCCAGACAGAATCGGAAGTCCGCAAACAACAAGAAGCGATGATTAGATCGAACAGCGAACGCTTGCAGCAAGATATTGGCGATTTACTCGATGTGGTGTGTGGAATTGAGTCTGGTGATTTTACAATCCAGGCTCAAGTGAACGAGCGGGCGACTGGACTGGTGGGCGATACGCTCAATCGGTTGGTGGAGAACTTGGGACGAGTAATGACCCAAGTGTCACTTAGTGCCCAACGGGTAGCTGTCAATAGTAGCAATCAAGATAAGATTGCTGCGGCTGTCGCCGACAGTACCAGCGAACAAACCGAATCGGTTCAGCAGGTATTAAGTTTGACCGAGACTGTGCGGCAGTCGGCGAATATTGCCGCCAATCAGTTAGCCGATACATATCAGTCGATGGCAATGCTCCAAACTGCGGTTGGTGACGGTGAGACGACAATTGGTTCCCTCGATCGAGAAATTGATGTCCTTCAGCAAGGTAGCGATCGGATCGTCCAGCAGATGAAGACACTAGGCGAATTTGTCGGACTAGCTGACCGATTTGTCACCGATCAAAGTGATATTGCCACCCAGACCCAAGTACTAGCCCTCAATGCCTCTCTGGTAGCGGCTAGAGCCGCCGAACAGCGCGATCCCAAACAGTTTGAATCAGTCGCACGGGAATTTGAATCGATCGCCAGCCAAGTCAGCCAACTCGCTCAACAGACGAATGAAGGTTTAACCAACCTCGAACAACGCAACACCCAAATTCACCGAGTAGTGTCCGATGTCGATGGTGAAGTCCAACGGTTAGGTGGTTTGGTAAATAGCTTTACTCAAGGGGTGAAACAAACCCGTGAAGTATTTGCTACTGTCCAATCTGTAACTGGCAAGGTCGTCACCGCCGGAGAGGTCGTCGCTCAAACTAGTCAAACCATTATTGACTCCGCCGACTCCACCGCTCGATCGATCTCCGCGATTGCAGCACTCTCAGCCCGCATCGATGAACAATCCCAATCGGCGCGATCGATCTCAGCCCAAATGAGCAATTTGTCTACCGAACTTTTGGGAAATATCCAAATCTTTAAATTACCGGCCCAAGCGCAACAATCTATCGCTGTATTGCCATTAGCAACTGAAATCCCCACAGCTAATCCAGAAACACCATCTGTTGCACCAGAAATAGACTATCAACTTAACTAAATAATTTATGGCGTTGCTGGATCGGGGTATGATTTACCGATCGAGTGATATTTTCATCGATTGATTATCATGAATGATTGAATATGGAATTGGCAGTTCATTAAATTTCAAATAATGAACTAGTAGTCTAACTGAGTGTTTCAGCATTT
>JBGSPI010000031.1:0-36754 GCA_041738715.1 Chamaesiphon sp. | reverse complement strand
CACTCGCTCATACATCTCCCCCGCTGCTTGCTTTCAGCCGAAGGCAAATGGCGGTGGGGAGATGCAATCGCTCATTCGCCTGCTTTCATCCCGACTCTCATCCTACGGATAGAGAGCGGGACTTCCCGCAGTCTAGTTAACGACTGGATGTATCGCGAACTCAATTATCGAGAAGGCTACGACATTCAGGCTCGATTTGACAAAACAAAATACAAAACCAAGATCGCTCAAATTGAAGCTGAAGGCTTCCTGCCTCAACTCCACGCCATCTGCAATCACTTTTTAGGAACTTGACTCATGCTTATCAAATTTTACATTCAGCCAGATGCTTATCTAGTTTTTCGCAGTGAAGACATCACATCGATCGAACCATTTTTCACCACAGAAGCAGATGTGCTGCATTACAGAGTTCGACTATCAACACAAAAGCAGCTACTCAAAATTAATGTCGAGCAAGCAGATCGGCTAACCGAAATGTTGAATTGCACGATAGTTCGTAGCTCTTATTGCGAGGACTACGAATTGATCGATTCAGACCTCGACGAATAATCCACCCCAAGTCATCTACCACTCCAAACCACCAACTCAACCCAGGACAAAACCAATGACCTCATCAACTTGGATCGACTCAATCAACCAGCCATCAATCTGTGTCCAAGCGATGCAGAACGATCAAAAGGTTTACGCCAACTTGACTAATGGTAAGACCGATCGAATTTACGCGATCGGGTACACCAAGGCGATCGGCAAACTGAAAAACTATCCACTGACTGAAGTTAAGGACTTCTATGTGATTTGAAAATCGGCGACTGCAAACCAGGTACCAAAGTGCGAATGATTGAAAGTCAATGTCCTCCCAACTACCGCAATCTAGGTGAGGGGATTATCCTTAACAATCCAGCTCTCAAGCACAATCACCACTACTACGTCGATGTTGAATTTGCCACTGGCATCAGAAACATCTACACCTACCGACTCCAACTATCTCAAAACCTATGCTCGTCAAAATTACCGAACCAACATTCACCGTTATCTTCCGTAGCGAAGACATAACCCGCATCACTCCAGTACTTGTGGAAGGCGAACTCGATTTCTACTACCTGGAACTCACCAGAATGCGTGAAAAGCTGAAGCTATCGATCGAGCAAGTCAAACGGTTAACTGCTTGTTTGCTCTACGTGGACTTGTCGATCGACCTAGATGAAGACAAGACCGAGTTACTCGAAAAACCGGAAGCTGACGACTTCGATCGGATTATGAGCGACCTGCTGGATATGGCGATCGATAAAAATGGGTGCTCAAAATCTTTGAGGGAAAATCGCACCGTGCGATCTGAGAATCCCTGGTTGATTGCCAAGTAATTCACCCCACCCCGAAATCCCATGTTTAACCTATTCACCAGCGGCAATAAGTACCAACAAATTGCCCGTCAAAACAACGCCAATCTCATTGAATCAAACGGTTGCTGGTACCTCTACCAGGATGGGCAACTAGTCACCAAACAAAAGCATCCCTGGGACGCGGTTCAATTTATCACCAACAAACTATGACCGGATTAATCCTCTGTAATTTAGTTAAAACTCGTGCTGGTTGGTCTCTGACTTTTCCTGGCAGTCCCCAGGCTGGATTACTGCTTGACAAAGTTGAGGTTGAAGAATTTCTCAACGACTGTGGAGTTTTTAATATCAATCCGTCTAATCCAATGTTCTTTTTCGCTACTGCCAACTGTCCGACCCACTGGTACACAAGAGCTTGCACCTTTAAACCCTGTCCATTTTAACCATGAGTAACCAATTCCAAACCAACCTGACTCTAGAGCAACAACTTGCCCTCCGTGCCTTTGAACTCGAACTCGAACAAGTCCACTTTGCGCCCTGCTTAGGCGCAAAGTGGTGGACATCTATCGTCAGACACTGATCATGCACAACTCCTACCTCGAAATCCTCAAACATCAATGGGGCATTCAAGTCGATTAATCGGGGATTGCATCTACATCCGAAACATCAAAAAACACATTGTATAGATGAAACAACCGCATACCGTCCTGACAATCTTTTGGTGCCCAGAGTCCGTTCATGCCGACTTAGTTAAGTTGAAAGAAATTGACGGCATCAGTATTACCGATCGACTTAACAGCGTCCTGAGCTTAGTTGATTGGGGCACGATCGAACCAGATAGCACCTATCGAGTCGATCGCCGAATTGAAGTCCAACTCAAGATTACCCGCACATCCCAGACCGCTCTCAATCAACGAGCGATCGACACAATATCAACCCAAGCTCAATTAATTATTGGTGCCTTGCAAGGGCAACTAGCCCAGCTCAGAAAGTCAAATTAAACATCGCTGCATCTACTCTTACTTATTCTTTGTCTGTGTTATGCCCTACCTATCGATTTCCGAACTAGCTGGTCAACCCGGATTTCCCAAGTCTTACAATGGCACCAAAAACTTTTTAGATGCGAAGGGTTATACCACCCGCTCCAGGGTCAAAGGGAAAGGAGTTGAGTATTTAGTAGGGCTAGAGACGATTAAATCATTTGAGTCTAAGCCAACTCCGACCAAGAATTTCTACACGATCGAAACACTGTTCGAGAAACTGCAAGGCAAGCCAGGTATCCCCCAAACAGTATCGGGACTCCGGAGGAAAATCAAGAAGGAAGGCTGGGAATCTCGTCCCAGGGCTGCTAAAGGTGGTGGACTGGAATATTTAGCCCCTAAAGATCTGTTTGTTGAAGAGCGGAAGCTATATGCAGTTCCCGATATCGATTTAACCGCACCCACTCCCATCTCGGCGGGAGTTGCCAGAAGAGATTATCGCCTCAGTATCGTCCAACAATGTTCTGAGTGGTGCGATAACAACGGGATTGAAATTAGTCGAACTGAGGGTGGTAAATATTGGACAGCGATCGAGCAATTCGTGACCGCTTATAACTCCCAGTACCCAGATAAACCAGCAATTAATACTCACACAGTTGCGAGATGGTGGTTGATGGGCATTCAGAAAAATGAGCCAATGACTCTGGCTGGCAAATATGGACAGCACTTAGTCGGCAAAAACTTAATCGATAAGCAACCAGTCGTAGCGGCAATTTGTTTACAGATGATTGGATCTAGAGCATCTCACGTTCTTCAGCAAATTAAGTGGTTAGCGATCGACGAGCCAAAACTAGAGATCAAAGTGCCCAGCTATCAAACATTGGTACGTTGGCGGACTAATTGGAAACTGAATAACCATGCTGCCTGGATTGAAATTGTTGAAGGTAAAAGCGCATGGAAGAACAAAATTCGCCCATCGATCGGCAATCATGAAGCGACCCATGCGAATGAACAATGGGAGATGGATGGAACGACGATTGATGTGATGGCAGCAGACGGGAAACGCTACCGTTTGATGACACTGATTGATGTATTTAGCCGCAAGTTTACTTATGTGTTAGTTGACAGTGCTAACGGAGAAGCCGCTTACGGGCAAGCCTTATTCAAGGCGATTTGCGAGATGGGAATCCCTGAAACGATCACCACCGACAACGGGAAAGAATACAAGAACAGTCGTGGCTTAGTCGTCTCCGCTTGGTTGGGCTTTATCCTCAGATTCTGTCATGCTCGTTCTCCTTGGGAAAAGCCCTTTGTAGAAAGGCTCAATGGGACGATTAATACCCGATTGCTAGAAACCCTACCTGGGGCTGTCGGCAACAACGTAGAAACCAGGAAACGGCTAGAGCAAACCAAGCTCAAAGATGATGGTCGGAGACTGACAAAAGAAGAAATAATCAAGCATCTAGACGCTTTCCAGGCAGATTATCACAATCGAATCCACTCGGAACTGAAGATGACTCCCAATCAAAAGTGGGCATCTACACCTACTGATAAGCCAATCAAGCGGATCGACATTACCAAAGATGCCGCAGCCTTGCAGCTACTCCTTAATACAAACCTCAAAGAGCGCACAGTCGGCAAGAAGGGAATTACCTTCAACAATGGCAATTATTTCGATCTTGAAGGCAGATGGACAGATCGGATTGGCACGACGGTAGCTGTCCAAGCAGCTCCAGATGGACGGCTCTACGTCTACTCCGATATGGACAAGCCAGAACTAATCTTCGTTGCCCGTGAGAAACAATCTCTCAGACCTGATGAGATGGCTCAGGCTCTCGATAATGCCAAAAAAGAATCACGCGGAACTGTCAAGAAAGCGAAGCAGGAAATCGCCAAAACTAAGAAGGTGTTTACACCCAGAACTTACCTGGATATGGCTCCTGACAACGTTGTTCCATTTGAATCCCATGAACCGATCGAACCAGAAATCCTGGAAGAATCGCACAGTGCGATCGAGCAAATAAATGCCGAAAAACAACTAGCCGAATCACAAGCTATTGAACGGGCGAAAACATTAGCAGCTATTACCGAACCTAATGCTCGTAAATACGGCCGACTGATCAATACACCAGAGGCTGACCTTAATGAGTTCGATCGCAAGTGGCTAGCTCATTATGTCACCACTTCAGAAGGACAAATCCAGCATGGCTTTGCCCACGACGATGAAGATTTGGTAGTTGCTCGTTAGATCGTACTATGCGATCTAGTCCTGGGCAAGACGTTAAAAGGCTTTGATTTATTGCGCGTTCGCTCAGGGTTGCATCTGCTTTTACTATCGCTGAAAACCATGAATCACTCACAACCTACACCCACATACCATCGCCCAAGCAGGCTCATCCGTGAGAAACACAATCAATTAGTCGAGATCATTCGCAAGAAACCTGGCATTAGCACCGGTGAGATCGCCAAGCTGTTTTATCCCCATCTCACTGAAATTGGAGCGCAAAAGCGAGAAAGTTTGACGGGGATGCTGCTCACGATTCAATGTGCCAATCAGATCGACTACAAAAACGATCATTACTACTTGCGGGAAGAGACCTAATGCCAACTATCGATCGAGCCATCCTTGCCGAAATTCACATTCAAGAGCAAACCTTGCGCGAAATTTGCACTCAAACCAAGCAACAACCTCGCACTGTTGCCACAATCCTAGACGGATTGATAGCCAAACGGTTGGTTCAAAAAAAACATGGGTGGCGAAACGGCAGCGGTAAAAAAGTGATTGTTTACGCTGGAATAGTTGAACCCTGCAATCTGTAACTTACTACAAACCATGAAACAAATTATCGTCAAGACTTCCGCGATCGCCGAAACCCTCCAGGTTCTTAGTTTCCTCCGCGCTCAAAATGATGAGCAGATGGCGTACATCGTTGGGGCACCAGGAACGGGTAAAACATCGACAGCTAAATACCTCGCTGGTAAGTATCAGGGGGTCTACTACCGGATGCTGACTGCCCAGGGACAATTCGGGATGGTGAAGGGATTATTGCAAGCGATCGGCAACAATACCTGTCGCTCTGGGGCTGAGGGAATGATCAAACTCATCGATCTCTGTCGGAATAATAAACTAGCTCTATTTGTCGATGAAGCTGAAAAGCTGGGCTATGTCCACCTCGAAACTCTCCGAGATATCCACGATGAAGCGGGCGTGCCTGTCTTCTTCTTTGGCACCAAAATTCATGACTGCCTGAGTGAACATCCACAATTACGAGATAGAACTCACTTCCACCGCTTGGGATTGCCCACTGAAGCTGATGCACGGGCAATGGCAAGACGGATTGGCAGTGATGAATATCCGATTTCGGTGGCCGATGACCTACTAGAGAAGATTTATAAAAACTCTTCTAAACTGCGCCAAATTAAACGCTCTCTTGCCTATGTGGAGGCGGAAGCGATCGTCAATCAGTGGGGGACGGTTGATGCGGCTACTTGGGGGGACAGACCATTAATACCCGATCTATTCTCGATGCCTGACGAACAAGTTCAGGCTGTGCGAGAACGGTTGGTCAAAACGAAATAGTTAGGAATTGCGTTTATCAAAAAAAATCGGATGTTTTCGACATGTCGGGAACATCCGAAACATCAAAAAACACATCTCAAGATTATCAAACTTATGAACTTAAAACTAGTAGCAACCAGTGCGGGCCCAATTGACAACACCGCCACAGAGGTAGGAAACCTCATCGTCGTTCCTGACAACTTTTACCCAATCGTTAATAAAGTCATCAAAGATAACGGTCTCGATTTCCTGAAGTCTTATGCAATCAAATATCTATTTTGTACCAAACCTCGATTTAAGGCTGGAAAGTCAGTACTTGGTTCATGCAAGTTATTTCCTGACAAAGATCGACTATTCGATTCTTGGAGTGCGGTTGTAACTTTAGACCAAGAGTTCTGGCATATGTACCCAGAAAAACGTGAGCCACTGTTATTCCACGAGTTGTGTCACTTGGAGCAAGGTGACGACGGAATGTTGTCGATCGCTTCTCACGATATCGAAGAATTCCAGCAAGTTTGGAAAAAATATGGGGACTGGCAAGGCAATTTAGCTAGAGCAGGTCAACAACAATTAATTCTCGATTTGGCTGGTTAAGCCACTCATCTACACCAACATGCGATCGCAAACCCACCGACGATTCCTTCGGCTCTCCCACGGCCCACGTTACCTCTGCTTCTGCTAATGCTTGACTCAATCTATTACACCAACAAGCTAGTCCCGATTCCGGTCGAGGTGCTAGTTCGAGACCTACCTTACGCGATCGTGCAAACAACCAGCGGTAAACGGTATAGCGTACTGGCCCGACGGATTATCCCGCTCAAACACCCATCTCGCAAGCAATGTCCTTCTTACGCTTCAGTTAGTCGATTCTCTACGGGAGAGGCTACGCCAACGATTGGCAAACGAACCCAGCCTACCCGCTCAGATCGGATCGATCAAATCTAGTCCCGTCAATTGTAATCCTCAAAAACCCAATCAAAAATGACAACCGACCCAGCCTTACTTAATCTCCTCGAACGAATTGCCCGTAGCCTCGAAGCCAAAAATGGATCGGCTCCCGTTTTAGGCTTAACTGACAGACCTGCCCTTCAACACCTCTACGTGGGTCAGAAAGGCGATAACTCCTGTTGGTACCGATGGAAGGATGAAAAGGCTCATCCGATTACTGCCAACGCTCTGGCAGGATATTTAGTCGATCTCAAGACCGAAGCTACCACCTACGAAGGTAAGACCGAACTCAAGCTCCGCATTTACATGAAGTGTGGCTCAGTAGGCTACTGCATCCAAGCAGGACTAGATACCGTATTTAGCCGTGGCGTGTTGTTAGCCCTGGCGCAACTAACCGCAGTCGATCTACTCAACCCCATCATGATTACCGTTCGTGCCAGTGACCAAAAACAAACCGTCGTTTTTGGCAATGTCTTGATTGATGGGCAGTCCGTGAAATCAGAGTGGGATGAAAACGTTAGCTGCTTGAATTTATTCCACTCGATCGCTCAGAAATTTAATCTCAGCCTCACTGAAGAACAACCCAATATCCCAGTCCCACAGCCTCAGTCACGCAAAGCTCTGGAAACAGATTTATTCCAAATCTTCAACTCCCTCCAACGGCAAGGAGTCAGCCAGGACGACATCAAAGTTTGCGCTCGAAGCTTGTTTCCGCACTTTACCACCACAAAAGAAATGAAGGATGACGAGCTAGAAAAACTCACCGCACATCTTCAAGCCTGGAGCGAAAGTTTCGCCAAGCCACATTTTTAGACTTTTGACCACACCCCAATCGATCGATTGGGGTATTTTCAACCCGTAGCAATATGACAGAACAGTTAAAAATCAATCAGATCAATCGGAATGGCGGTACTCAAGTGCGATCGCGTTTTGACGAACCGACCATCCAACGGTACAAAGAGATTTGGGAGGCTAGAGAAACTCTCCCTCCAGTAGTGGTGTTTTTCGATGGGACTGAATATTGGCTAGCTGATGGATTCCACCGCGTCCAGGCATTAGAAATTGCTAATATCCCAATCCCAACTGCTATCAAAAGTATCCCAGTATCAATCCTGACAGGCACTCAAAGGGATGCGATTCGCTATGCCCTATCTGCTAATGCCGAGCATGGATTACCCCGCAGCCCAGAGGATATGCGTCGCGCTGTTTGTCGGATGTTAGATGATCAAGAGTGGAGCAAATTGACTAATGTGCAGATCGCTAAAGACTGTGCCGTCTCCGAAGCCCTGGTGCGGAAAATCAAGAAGGAACGCGAGCCAAAATCGCACGGTGCGATTTCCGAAGATTTAGATAACAGCACCCCAATCCGACCCAACGATTTGCGTCAAACAACATCGCAACCATCAGCCGATTTAGACACCAGTAAAGTTGGGGCAACAAAGTTCCACCAAACCGAACTTATTCCAGAAGAAGCGGAGATTGGTGATGTGTTGGCAGTTGTCCCTGACTGCCCATTCAAAGTTGGCGATCGAGTTATCGATTTAGCCGAAGACAAACGTGGTGAAGTAGTCAATCTAAAGTATCAACAGGGAACCTGGAAGCTAGTAGTAAAACTAGATAGCGGATTTGAACTTACTGGGGCTGCTGAAACTTTCGCTTCTGAGCCAAAAGTACCAGACGTGAAAAGCCATTGGATTGAGTATTTTGTTCTGGCTAAACCTGATAACCAGGTTGCTGTTCGAGGCAAGAAAGCTTACTCATCCCAAAGCCTCAATGGGGCGATCGAGACTGGTACATTGATGACTTTCATCAACAAAGAAGTAGCGGAAACTGAAGCTAAAAAAGAAGGCTACACGGTCAAAAGAATGGTTGTCACCTTGGAGGATTGCTAGAGATGAACAAATATAAAAAACCAAAACCAATTCCAGCAATCTTTGATCGAAAGCCCAAGAAAGCTAAAAGGGTAGCACAACAAGCGATCGCCAAAAGTACGGAAAAATATAGCGATCGATTAACCTTGGTAGATCCAATAGATTATCCCAGTATTCCTAAGCGAGATAACCTGCTCGGAGTCTGGATTAGTAAAAAGTTTCTTGTCCAGATATACCAAGAACCCAATCGAATCGTCAGATTATCTGTAAATAAAACCTCTTTACAAGGAACTGGATTTAGGAAAGAGGGGAATATGGCGTGGGCAGAAATTAGTTGGGAGGAATTACAAGAAATCAAAAATGAGGTCGGGTATGGTCATCTCTGCGCTACCGAAATATATCCCCCAGAATCTAAAGTAATTAATGTTGCCAACATGCGGCATCTCTGGGTTTTGCCTGAAGAGCCAAGTTATATGTGGGGGGCAGAAATTAATCATGGGTTAGAGCATGTTGAATCGATCGATTCAACACCAATTGCGGAATTAGATGTTCCTTGCTTTTGCAATCAGTGTGAGCCGGATGATTGGTATCAATGCGCCGAATGTCATCGCATTGTACCGAATTGCTTCGGTGCTGATGATGATTATTATGAACTTTGTGATGATTGTGCGGTAGAGCAAATGAATGCTAAAGAAGCAATTTTAGATTTAAGCTTGGGTAATTCTATTTCTGTCAATCCTCTTTGGCTTGCTCTGAAAATTAAACATACTGACGAATATACAAATCTAGTCAACTCATTATTTATTGGCGGTAAAGTTCAAGCGATCTCTAGATTGCAAATTGCTTCAGGCATGACTGATCGAGCATTTGTTGATGCTTTGGGAGGATTGTAGAAATGTTAGTAAAAGAAACGCCGATTATATTCTCGACTCAAATGGTTCAGGCTTTACTTGATGGTCGCAAAACTCAGACGCGTAGGCTTGTCAAAGGTGAGGATCTCGATCTGATTGGAAGGTCTCCAAAAGCAACCGAAAACTCGATCAATCTGTGTAGATTTGGCAAAGTTGGCGACAGGCTTTGGGTTCGCGAGAAGATCTACTGTTTCGATGATCACAAGTTACCCAAAGAATGTCCTACTGATTTCGACGGCAACCTCAATAATTACGGCTGCACATATGCCAGCATCGCGCGAGAAGATATCTGCCCTAGCAGTGTCATCAGCCCGATCTATATGCCCCGATGGTGTTGTGGGATCGAGTTGGTACTGACGGAGATGTCGATCGAGCGCGTTGGCGATATTTCTGATTGTGATGCGATCTCCGAAGGATTGAAAATTGAAAGGGGTAAAGGTCTCGATCGATATTCTTATGGTTCGAGAGAATATTTCGATCCTCAATATGCTTTTCGGATGTTGTGGAATAGCATCAATAGCAAAGATGGCACTACATTTACAGACAATCCTTGGGTGTGGGTACTGAAATTTGAGGTAGAAATAAAATGAAGCAGCAAATTAAAGAATTTCCAAAATTAGGGGAACAGTGAAAGTTAAGTTTACCTGTGTAAGAGGTATTGTATCTGGCACTGCTATTGTGCGCGATGAAATGATGTCTGCTGGTAGTAAAAAACTAATAAAAGTACCGATGCCAGTATGGGAAATAGTCAATTGTTCTAACTTGCCAAGAGGGCATCGAATTTGGGGAGCTTGGGAAGACTTACAAACGATCAAAGAGGAAAAATGTCAGTAACTAGTTTCAGTGAAAAAGATGTTTTGTACGCTTTCTCTATGGAGCCAAGCCAATCGCATGACATGCTTAAAAAATATCTTCAAGATTACCCACAATACGCAGCCGAACTTATAGATTTATCTTACGAGTTGTCGCGTGAACTTGATGAAGACAGACCACTTTCAGATGAAGATCGAGCATTGATTGATAGTGCTTTAGCTAAATACTATGAGGTGCTAGATGCCAGCACCTAACTTCCGGCAAGAATCCCTCATCCCACCCCAGAACATTGCGATCGAAGAAACCGTCCTCGGCAGCTTATTGATCGATCCGCAAGCATTGGGCAGAATCGAAGATATCCTCGTCCCTGAAGCCTTTTACGCCTATCAGCACAAAATTATCTATCAGATCGTCTGCGAACTCTCCCACCAAGGACAACCAGTCGATCTCCTAACTGTCTCTGATGCCCTCAAAAACAGAGGACTATGGGAGAAGGCTGGGCAAGATGCCAAGTTGTATCAACTCCTAGAACGATGCGTCTCTAGCATCAATATCGACGGTCATGTGAAGGTGCTGATGGAAAAGTATACCCGTCGCCAATTGATTGCCGCATCCAATCAAATCCAACTGTTAGGATACGACAACTCCATCCCACTGGAAGATACTCTCGACCAGTGCGAACAGGCTGTTTACAACATTTCAGCTAATCGATCGGGTAATAAACTCACCAGTTTATCCGCAGCTACGACCACGGTAGTCAACGAGATCCAAGATCGACGAATCAATTGCACCCCGCCAGGGCTAACTTGTGATTTTCTGGATTTAGATGGAATGACGGGGGGCTTTAGCCGATCGGATCTGATCATTCTTGCTGGTCGTCCGTCAATGGGCAAAACCAGCGCGGGGACTCAAATCGCTTTCAATATCGCTCGAAAACATCAATTACCCGTCCTGATCTTCAGCATGGAGATGTCCAAAGATCAATTAGTCCACCGCCTAATCGCGTCGGAAGCTGGGGTTGATAGTATGCGATTAAGAATGGGCCGGGTTAGTGAACTAGAGTGGGAAAACATTCAAAGTGCGATCGCGAGAATGAATTCCCTGCCAATTTATATCGACGACACTAGCGATATCAGTGTTGCTGGGATGAGGGCACAAGCTAGACGTGCCTGTGCCGAAA
Organism: Chamaesiphon sp.; assembly: GCA_041738715.1. GTDB lineage: Bacteria > Cyanobacteriota > Cyanobacteriia > Cyanobacteriales > Chamaesiphonaceae > Chamaesiphon. The sequence continues at coordinate 25,155 of JBGSPI010000031.1, read as the reverse complement.
CCGGCAAACCATTGGGCTTAATTTTGCTCGATTACATTCAATTGATGGGCAGTGGTAACAGCGATAATCGGGTCGAGGAGCTATCCAAAATCACTCGCGGGTTGAAAGGGTTGGTGAGGGAATTTAACGTGCCTCTAATCGCCTTGTCGCAACTCAGTAGAGGTGTTGAAGCCAGAAACGATAAGCGTCCAATGTTGTCAGACTTGAGATCGAGCGGTTCGATCGAGCAAGACAGTGACATCACCATCATGCTTTATCGGGATAGTTATTACAATCCAAACTCGATCGATAAAACTACTGAGTTAATTATCGCCAAGCATCGGAATGGCCCAACCGGAACTGTGAAAATGTTGTTTGATCCAGCCTTAACTAAATTTAGAAATATTGCCCGACCATGAACATCGAATTAACCGATCGAGAGAAAGAGGTGGTTGCGCTAATCTCTCAAGGACTATCAAACAAGCAAATTGCCAAACAGCTATTTATCTCCAAGAGCACGATCGAGAAAACAACCTATACCATCTACCAACGAACACCATACAAAAACCGAGTCCAGCTAGCAGTTTGGGCGGTACAGAATCAACCAACTACTTAGCAAAAGAGAGAGGGATCGCACCGTGCGATCCCTCTCTCTTTTGTTGTTTTACACCCTAGAAGCCCACAGCCACAGAACCTAAGATCGATCGCACAAACTCACACGCCTCACCATGCGATCGACAGCCGAGGATCAATCCTCATATCTAATTCAGGCACCACCAAGCACTGTTGATCCGATGCCGATTGTGCTTGGTGGCGGCACAATCATGTTCAGCTTAATCGCCTTCTTCCTCAAATGGGGCTTCACTCAGTTGAGTAATAATCTCAAGGAAGATATTACCGGACTTAAAGCTTCGATTAACGAGCTGAGCAAAGCTCATCAGCAATTCTCGATCGAATACGTTCGCAAAGCTGAATTCGATAGGGCAATCCTCAAGATCGAGACTCAGACCGAAAGCGTTGTCTCTCGACTAGAAATCAAACTTGAGAAATTAGGCGATAAAATCGAGCAACTATTAATTAAGGATCGGTAAAAAATTGAAAGATGTCGCGACCCTAGTTCAAGCTTTTACACCGATCATTACCCTGGCGATCGGTGTAATTAGTGCTGGAATTTTGGCAGGAAATCCTAATATCGACAAATCATTGCCAGGATTAATAGTTACTGGAGCCATCACGATGGCTGGAACTGCATATCAGGCTAAACAGTAATGTCGCTACCAGTATTTAGTTTCCGAGTCGATGCTAACAATGCCGTTCGTACCAACACCTACCGCACCAAATCGGTACAGTATGGCGATGGCTATCGGCAGTTAGCACCAGCAGGAATTAACAACAAACTAGATACTTGGGATTTAACCTTACCTCTGTTAACTGATGCTGTTGTGCTCCAAGTCGAAGCATTTTTTGACGTACTGGGACAGCACAAAAACTTTAGCTGGACACCACCGAGAGGGGTTGAGGGGATTTATCGATTAACCAGCCCAATTAGATATCAAGCGGCTGGACTCGATCGATATGGAGTTACTAGGACTACTGTAGTGCTATCGATCGAGCTTCTGAGCGCAATTCCGATCGTGGGGATTTGGACATCCAGCAATATATTCTTTCCGTCAATTCCTGCCGCTCAAATAAACTGGAAATCCAGCGCATTACCTACTCTATCCCCTCAAACAACATTTGCTTCTACCAACGTCATCAGGATACTAAATTAAGTGGCAAATTTCATTTTTGACTGGGCATTATCGGCACTACTGGCAGATACCCTCGATCTCAGTACTGGAAATTATTACGCGCACCTAGTCACTGCCGCTCCGGTGTCCACTAACACCACTGTTGCCAATCTAGTCATCCCGACCGTTAGCGGCTATGCCCCAACAGCCTTGACTGGACTTAGCTATAACGCTAATCGATGGAGTTTCGATAGTTTCAACTTTCCAAAATACGTCTTCGCTAGCGCACCAACTGGGGTAGTCATCTGCAAAAGAGCAGGCGCATCTCCAGCCACTACAGACCAGATTATCTGCTATTCCGCCTTTCATAACTCGATCGGACAAACAATCGTTTTGTCCGTGGGGACGTATGTAGTTGATCTGCAATTTGGTAGCCAAGGGGCAATCAACTTTAGCTACCTATATCAATATTCTTCCGGTGCATACGATGCCGCGGCGGGGAACCTCCCGCCTGGATTGATCCGGTTGATTGCCACAAAAAACAACACACTCCCATTTGCTAATCCATTTAATGCAACCACTTCCCTAGACGGGAGTGGTTTAACGGATGGGGTAGCAACAGGTGGGACTGTTTCGGGTAGGACTGCCTTTGATTTCGGTAGCACTCGGGTGAGAATAGGCACCTTCGGCGCTCGTTATACGAGTACAAGTTCTCAAATCTCTACTACTCTTTGGGGCAGCAATAACGTGCCAACCTGGACAGCAGCGGACATTGACAATAACGCTTTCTGGGTAAATTTAGGCAGCTATAGTGTTCAGACAGTGGGTTGGAACCTTATAACTTTGAATAGCTCTACTTTCTACAGGTATTTTAAAATTGCCAGAGCAAATACAGTGCAGAATATATTGGGTGAAATCGAGTTTTATAATAGCTCAGCACTTTCAAATACTCAAAATTTTGTGTAGCAAATTTACATGCTTAACCAAACCGATCGAACCAGTATCTGGAAAGTACTCGACCTCCCACAATCCGAACTCCCAACCATCAACACGCTTCTAGACGCGGTGGAGGTAATTGGGGTGGAATTAGAAGCTGAGGTATTGGATACCCTCACCAAAATTAAAACCACTCGCACGGCTTTAGCGAACCAGGGCGACAAACAGGCTGGGCTGAAAGTGGCCGACGTGTTGGAATTCGACCCACTACTGCGTGCGTGTCAACTAAGGAGTACTCGATCTTCACTTAAACGCGAGTTAGCGAGGCTTATTGATTACCCACTACCTGATATTAGAATCACAGCTTTTTAGTGACGCTGACGCTCTCTTGCGATTGGGCGGAAACAAACAATCCCATGCGTTGCCATAGCGTTGCCAGCGTTCCCACATTGAATTCGGACGGATTAAAGCTAACTCAGCTAATTCGGCAATAGTCAACATCGTCAGACGCTAGCTCTCAATCACTATCACTGCCTTCTAGTTGCAATTTCGCAGCCTAGATCGCACCGTACGATCGATCTAAAATGCAGCGTTGTTTAGATCGATCTAATATGCCCGACCATTACCAATCGATCAAATCAGATCTCAACCAAGGCAAAAGTCTGTGTGAGATTTTTCATTGTAATTACTTTGGGAAAACTGGCTGCACTCGATACAAATCAGCCGATTTTTGTCGATTGAATAATTTAAAAAATACTGTGGCAGACAAAGGTAAGGTGAGCATCGCGCAATGTGAATCTGTCACTACCGACTTTATCGAAACGGCTCGATCGATCGTCAACAATATCCCTTCTCGCAACAATAGCTCCTACCATGTCGATCTCCCTCCTAGACGGACTGCTCAATAATGCCACTCTCACCTTCCAAGTTGGCAGCGGGACGATTAGCTATGACGCAGAGACAGGGAATCCGATCGAATCAACCACAACCATCACCGTCTCCGCCAAGCTAGATCAAACCAAAGAACCAAACTTTGATCCTGCTAGAACTCAACCGCGAAATCTACCAGGGATTTATATGGAGGGATACGCGATCGATCCCGCTATTATCCCGACTACCGTTGCTCGTGATGCAGTCGCTCAAGCCACCATTAATGGGTTGACAGGTAAATTCCATCTGGTGTCCAAGATGCAGTTAGCAGCCTTGGAGGTGCTGGGATTCACCGAACTGACCGGACAGAAAATCTGTGGGTATTTTGAAGAGGACTAGTGGCATTCAAGATCGATCGAACCCCAATTAGAAACGCAGTCAAACTCGCTCTAGCCGATACCGTCAAAGTCGCTGACTCGGCATTTAGAGTCGCGATCGAGAAAAAGCAATACGGCTATCCCAGAGCAACTAGAAGGCAAAATGGCACTCTAGCCGGTAGCCCCAGAGACATAGTAGATTTGGGCAATCTCCGTGATTCCCAGTCCTACATTCCGCTCAATGATTTTAGTTGGCAATTCACCTGGTACGTGGATTATGCGGCATTAAATCACGAAGGTGGTATCACCGAGCGGGGTAGGTTTCATCCTGCTAGACCTTGGACTTGCTACGGCATCAAAGGGGACAGTTCGGCACCTTTACGATATCAACGCCCTGGTGCCGAATTAGATGTTCCCTTCTATTTCGCCAAACAGTTCCAACTTTACGCGCGCTCTTATGGGTCAGTTCGATAGTCCTAGTCAGTTACGCCAGCAGTTAATTACTGCGTTAGGTAGCGAACTAGGTACCTACACCACCAGCACGGCTCAAGTCTTACCAGCAATTCTTGCTGTTAAAGATCCCGCAGCCGCACCACCTACCGAGTGGACAGTGACAGGCTTACAATGCCTGATTTACTACCCACTCGCTAAAGGTGTTCCGGTCTTTAGTGGTGCCTGTATTCGTGAGGAGTGGCAGGTGAGACTAATTCAACACGACAGAGCAAAAACCTGCAATTTAGCCTATCGACGGATATTAATTGCCCATCCCGATTGTCAAATACAATCCCAACTCCAACAAACATCCCAAGCTTTTGAGCAGTGGAATCTAGTCATTCCCCAAATCGCCCTAATCTCTAACCCCTAATCTCTAACTCATGGCAGACGTTAAATTATTTAAAGGCATTGACCTCATCGTTAAAATTGGGGACATGGCTGGCTTAACCACTACTCCGAGCATTGCGACAACCACTCCAGTCGTCGGTAACGCCATCCCCATCATCACCTTCGCCAACGAACCCACATTACTAATTGTCCCCACGGGCAAGCAGTTCGGGTTAAACCGTGATAAGCAGGGTCAAAAAATTTATGTTTTTGGCGGTTCGGAGAACGGTCAGGAAATTGAAACTAACGGTTCGGTGACTGGTAACTTATCAGCTTACATTGCTCGATCGAGTGCCGATGACAAACTCTTAGATCCCGCGATCGCGATCCTCAAGAAAGCGGGTGAAACGCTCAACTATCAAGTCTACGTCAAAGAGTATCGCCCAATGGCACCCGCAGGAGCTGGACTATACCGCTACCTGGTCAAGTCTTGTATTTGCAACATTAAATCCAAGCAGGAACAACAAGCCGAAGGTAACGTAGTCGAAATTCCATTTGAATTAATGGGTATCGGCGAACTCTTCAGCGGCTATGAAGACGTAGCTATCTAGGCTTTAGGCTTTAGGCTTTAGGCTTTAGGCTTTAGGCTTTAGGCTTTAGGCTTTAGGACGCTTGCGTCCCCTTTCCCCTTTCCCCTTTCCCCTTTCCCCTTTCCCCATGCCAATTACTCCCATCGTCCTCCGAAATGCCCCAACCGATGCACAGGCGCGGGCAAATGCTGATAATTCCGCAGTCCTCCGAAATCCCAGCTACAACGAAAATTATCCAGGGGCCATCCCAGTCCCGATCGTTACCTCCAGTTTAGCTGTGGCTGTAAGCACGAGCATTACTGGGACAGGCGTTCCAGGTGCAACGATTAAGCCGTACTTTAATAATGTTCTAGGAACGTCGTTTGTCGTCCCAGTTAATGGGATCTGGACATTTGCCGCCAGTGCTACGGCTGGCTCATACAAGTTCAACCAGACCATTGCTGGACAAGATACCAGTGGCTATTCGACAACTGTAGTCACCACCTAGAACCATGCAGTTCGATCTACTTATTGGCGATCGAGTCACTGGAATTAATTGCACTCTCAATCCTGATAATAGTTTGCTCTGTGGATTATTATGCATCGACAGGTTTGCACCTAATCCATGCTCGATCGATGTGGGGGGTAGATCGATCGCTTACAATCTTCCACCACATCTAGCCATCCAACCATCTACCAACTTTGCCGCAGATTTAAAAATTTATGAGCGCATTTCCGACGAGTGAAATTGTTGATATTAGCGGATTCCAGCTTCGGAAGTTAGGCTGTTTAAACCCGATCGAAGAGCGTTGGTTTGAAGAGACAATCGATGCTCTCCAACGCCAACAAGCCCAACGAATGCTGGCTACGGTCGATCTCTATGTAGCTGAAGGTGCGACCGAAGCTGAGGCTTTTGAATACGCCAATGATGTCTACGCTGTGCCCAAAGAGCGGGAATTGTGGCTGATTCGGGTGAGTGAAAAACTCAAACAGCAATTTGATGATGAAGGAATTGTGTTAGAAATTCCTGGCAATGTTGAAGTGGCAACCTTCTTCCTCGAACAGAGAATCAAGAAAAGCTGGATCGAATCTGCCAAGCCTGAACTTGAAGATGCCTATGGTATCGAGCTGAATAGTTATGGGTGGTGTAAAGAGCATACAGACTTATTACCAGTCACGATCATCGATAAGATTGCTGAGTTTGCCTACAGTGAGCGCAATCGGTGGGCAGTGGCCGAAACTACCAGCGAGGCAGAAACCGTAGAAAAAAAATCAGCAACCTCCGAGCCTGGTGTGAAGGAGAAAACACCGACTGGGAAGGGATCTACTGGCGGCTGAGTCTAGCTCGGCTACACGATCCGCGCTGGCACTGGGACAGTTTTTGGCATATCCCGATTACCTCGATCGAACGCGCTTTAGCTGAAATTGACAAGCAATATCAAGAAGATGCTAACGTCCAGGCGATCGCGATTGCCAAACTTACCAGTCTGATTACCTCAATGTTTGGTGGAGATCCGATCGCACCGTGCGAATTTGTTCCCTTCCCCGATTTGCTCAAAACTGAGGAAGATGCTGGCAGTCTGGACATTAGTAAAACCACCGCTGAGATTTTCTTCAAGTTGGTAGATGCTGGCAAAATCTCTAATCTCATCCTTGCCGATCTCGCTCCACTGCTCTCCAGTTGGAAAAAGAAACTAGACTAGCCGCCAAGCCTTAGAGCAAGGCGGTTTTTCTTTCCCCTTTCCCCTAAAGCCTAACCCCTAACTCCTATGGCAGATCTCGGCGCACTTAGTTTAGCTCTTGGAGCAGATCTCAGCCCATTAGAAGCCAGTTTAGATCGAGCTGATGAATTGATTAATCGATCGGCTGCCCAGATGCAGAAGTCGTTTGGCAAACCGTTCAAATTTAAGGTGGAAGTAGGCGATTTAGCGGTACAGCTTACTCAAGCTGAGGGAGTGGTAGATCGATCGATCCGCCAGGTGGGAGCGATCGTCCGGCAGCCGATTAAATTCAAGGTTGAAACTGGCGATCTTGGTGTCCAGTTGGTCGAAGCTGAAGCACTGGTTAATCGATCGATCTCAGAGATTCGATCGATGGATAGATCGATCGATTTAACCATCAATCTGCAAGGATTAGGTGATGTTGATGGATTGGTAGCTCGATCGATCCAACAGATGCAGGAATTGACCAGACAACCGTTAACCATCCAGGTTGACGACAAAAGGCTCTCTGACCTCAACAAGCATTTAGACTCCAAGCAAGACCATTACGCACGGGTACAGCGTGATTTTGCCACACCTCTGAAGGTATTGGTTGATGATGGACAGTTAACTAAATTAAATCAGAGACTCAGTGAGTCAGAGCAGCGACTCGACCGATTGGCAACTAGATCGATCGAGATTAAATCTTTAGGTGGTGGCAATCAAACTGTCAATATCAAAGCAGATACAGGGAAGTTATCTGGTTCGATTACCAATGCCGTCGAACAAGGGTTTAAATCAGCAAAAGGGAATCCGCTTCAATCGATCGCTGACACTGCCCTGTCTCCATTCAAGTCGATTTCTAGAGGCATCTTTGAAAATCTTGGAAGGCAACTAACTAATCCACTCTCAAAAGGAATTGCTGAGGGATTAAATCAGTCAGTGAGTAGCACCATTGGCTCACAGGCGTTAGTTGGCGAAAAAATTGGCGAGACAATTGCAGCAGCCATTAAGGGCAAAATTGGCAAGCAATTAGGTCGGGAGATTAAGGATTTATCGATCGATGTGTTGGGACAAGAGAACATCGATCGCGAGAGTGGGGCTGCAACCCTCAAATCCCGCAAAGCCAAAACAGCTAAAACCAAGTCAGGCGCAGAAGGGTTAAATATTCAGCGTCAAAATGTCGAACGGGAACGAATCACCGCATTGGCGGAACTTGAGGAATTAAAAGCACAGGATGCTGAACTGGAGAGTAAAAAAGCCAGTCTAGCTAAGAGAATTGAAGCTAATACCGATCGGCAATTTAGAGCTAGAGCAGTTGGGAATACTAAAGCCCAGGCATGGTTAGCAACTACCGATCGTGTCTTGAGATCTGGGTATACAGATATCGAGTCAGCCCAAGCAGATCTCCAAGTTGCAATCGTCCAAAAGCAGCCAGAGGTAGAAAAACTAGCCAATAAACGGGATAAATTATCCACAAGAATCGATAAATTATCTCCCCAGCAGCCCTATTCCTATCGCCAAATTGCGGAAGAGGTGGCTGGGAGAAAACTCAAGGATGAGGAACTGCCAAAACTACTGGTTGCGGATGCCAGGTTGAAAGGGATGGGCGGGACAGCAGCCTACAACGCCACAGCCAATACCATCAGTGTTCGGAAAGATCTCTATGACAGAATTCAGTCAGGGAATCTAGATGCTCAAGGATATAAGGAAACAGTTCATGAATTAACTCATGGGGTTGATGCTGGATTTGGTAAGTTAGGACAACTTCGTGAATATCAGGCTGGCAGAGTACCGCAGAAAACTTATTCTGCGGAAGAAGTGGCTTATGCAGCTCCTTTTGTCGCTCAATATGCTCCTAATCAAAGAGCCAAGGAAATGTCGGCGTTTGTTGCCGAACGTCGCATTGGTCAGAATCTATATGATCGCCAGAACAGGCAGAACGCTCTAAATCAATTCCAATCAGATGATAATTTTGGGTTTGGGGGTAGTCGATACAAAAAATTTGTTGGGGCTAGTCAATCTAGCCAGAAGCAGCAACTGAGTTCACTGGTGGGATTAGTTCCAAGCAGTGAGATTGAGGATCTAATTAAAATCCGTCAGCAGTTATCTCAAAAATCAACAGCTCTGGTTACTCAGATTAATCAATCCATCGGGCGCGGCTCGTTAGCTCCAGGATTAGAAGATGCTGTAATTGCCAACATTAGTGAATTCGAGCAATTCGAGAAAGTCCTCGAACTTACCAAAGCTAAGGCAAGTAAAGCCAATCCTAAAACTCCATCAGCAGATGATCCTTGGGCTGATAATTCAGCCAAATCGAACCCGTTAGCCCGAATTGCTAACGGGGCAAAACAAGCTGCTGGCAAAGCTGGGGAACTGTCTAGAGCAGTTGGGGATGAAATTGCTCTAGATAAGGCTGCTTTTGGTCTAGCTATTGATGGCACCAGGCAAGCGATCGGTCGAGTCCAGCAATTTGGTAGCAAATTTAATCAAATGGCTGGTTCGGTCGGCAAGGTAATCAGCCCAATTGCTGGGGTCGTTAATAGTGGTTATCAGATCGCCCAAGGCGTTGAAAATGCTGTCCTACCGATGATTCCATTCGGGCGACAGATTAAAAGTGCAGGCAAGAATATTGCTCTACCTGCGGCTGCTTATGCGGGAATAGGACTATTGCCTGGTGGTGCAGCCGTGCAAGGTGCTATGGGTGGAATGATGCACTCGGCGTTAGCCTTGCCTGGTGCGGGTGCAGTTGAAGCTGTTGGCGGTGCTGTTGGCTCTGCTTTTGGTGGAGTGCCGATGTTAGGCGGTGCGCTGACATCCGCATCGACTGCATTGGCTGGCTCAGTGGTTGAGGGTGCCATTACACTGCTAACTCCGATTTTGGCTGGCAAGGCTGTGATGGGAATTGCTGGTCAAGGGGCAAGACTGGCATTACCACCAGCTAAAAAGCCAGATTATGAATACGTCGAAGTTGGGCAAAAAGTTGCCCAAAAAGCGATTGGCGCAGCACAGTCGATGGTTAAAACCGAGTACCAACAGTTACCACCAGCTACCGAAAAACTTCAACTAGGTGCAAGAGAACAACTTCAGTTACCACCTGCTCCATCTCCGCAAGCCAGCAAGGAGTGGCAAGCGATCGCCAGAGAGCGGATTATTGATATTCGCAAGAAGCTAGATGGTGCGATTAACAATGGGAATAAAACCTTAGCCCAAAAGTTATACGCTCAATTTGAAGCACAAGTCGCCGAATTCGATCGATTTGTGCAAGGTGCATCTGCATCTGTTGGGAAAGAGAAAACTGTTACCAATCAAGCGGTAGTTGGTAAGTGGGAAAAGGTTAAAGCCGATCGAGCCAAGAAGATCGAAGCCATTGTTGATGACAATGAAAGTTTGCGGATCGAAGATGATCCTGATAATGAAAAAATCAGAGCCACACAATTAGCGGATGCGCGAGCAGCACGGGCAGAATATGTTGAAGAGGGTCGCAAAAATAGAGATCTAAACCCTGTTGATAAAAAAGCATTTCGAGCATCTCTCAAAGCTCGCAGGAATGAATATCTAAACGCGATCGATTCGTTCCGATCTGGAGATCAAAAAGGCATCGAAAATTTCATGTCTAAGTCGGGAAGCCTAGATGGTCAAACAAATACGCAATTTTTAGAAGCAGATTTAAAAGAAAGAATTAGCAGTAGCCAAAGCAACCTTCAGCGAGAAAAAGACCAGAAATCGAGATCTCAAGGGCTTTACCGCCATGAGCTTAAATCTGGCAATTTATCGCCAAAGGAGAAAGCGAATTTTGAGGCAGGGCTGGTTGAATTCGATCGAAATATTGCAAAGATTGAGAAAGAAATTGCCATCCTTGAAAAGCTGGCGCGGGTGAGAGTTCAGACCAGATCCTCCCAAGCTACTGAAAAAGAACCCAATCAAGCCCTCGCCCCGATCGCCCCAGTCGGGGTGGCAACTATCGCCAGAGCACCTAAACAATCGCCAATACCACCTACAGTAATTCGGCAAAACCAATTACTATTGCCACCATCGAAGCCGAGTGAGATCGGCCCAGATCCGTGGTTGTCCAACCCACTCGGACAACCAATTGCGCCGCAACCACGCAAGTCCAGTTCACCACCGCAATCAAACTTACTATCCCGCGAGCAGCGACTAGCCACACTGAATGCCCAAATCTATGAGCGCAAAATTCAGCAGGCGATCGCTATATCAAGCCAACTGGCACTACCACCAGCCAAGCCACTCGGTAGACCCATCGGTGAAGGTATTCGAGATCCTTGGGAACAACAACCCAAATCCACAATCCCCGTTCCAGCAACCCCAACACTGTTGTCTAAACAACAGCGACTAGCTGCACTCAATACCCAAATATATGAGCGCAAAATTGAGCAACAGTCAAAAGTTCTCACTCAATTAGCACTTCCAGCCGGACGAGACTATAGCATCCCCGATCCTTGGGCACCAGTAAAACCATTTACCAGGGTCTTGGAACCTCCCGCGCCACCCAGACCTACGCTGTTGGAACGGTCTACTTTAACTATTTCTAGCGAACCTAAACCATTAGGTATAGCATTAGCACCTCCATCCCAACCTGTTCAACCGTTAGGTAGACCAATTGCCCCAACCAATATTCCAACTGCCCCAACACCAAAACGATCGTTTCCATCAGATGGGCCAATCGATGTATTAGCCAGCAAACGAGCACAAAATTTAGGAAATACCAAAGCTGTTTACCAAGTCAGTGACGCTGCTCGACGATTTGATGTGGCTTACGACAGAGCCAATAAAAATGTTGATAAATCCTTTGAGCGTAGTGCTAAAGGCATCAACGATGAACTCGACAGGTTAGCCAGAGGGGAGGCCAAGGTTTCTCCAGTCAAGACCGCTTTCGAGAAACTTGCTGGGGCAGGAAAACTTGCCTTGGGGGTATTTGGCGGTTACACGCTGCTATCGCTTGGCGTTCCGGCGATGGTTTCACTGGGTAAAGCCACACTTGATACCGCTGGCAATTTTGAACAGTTGCAAGTTCGGCTTCAAGCTTCAATGGGATCTCTTCAAGCTGGAAAACAAAGATTCCAAGAGATTCGGGCTGAAGCTAATCAACGGGGTATTTCTGGTTCAGCAGCTTTAGAAACTGGCGCGAAAATTGCCGCCACAACCTACGGCACAGAATTAGAAGGAACACCCACTAGTACCATCACCTCTCAGATTCTCCAAATCGCCCAAGCGCGAGGGTTGAATAATCAACAGGTGAGTGGGATGAACTTGGCATTGTCCCAAATCCTGGGCAAGCCGCGCGTTTCGGCTGAGGAAATCAACCAGTTGACTGAATCTGGGGGGATGCCAGATGCTAGGTCTATTGCTGCCAGGTCAATGGGTTATACTCCCCAGCAATTTGCCAAATTACAAGAGTCAGGATCGGGCATTGATTCTAAACGATTTGTCTCGGCATTCTTGACCCAAGCGGCCACAGATAGCCTTGTTGTCAAAGATTCTGCTCTAGATACCCAACAAGCTAAAATAACCAAGTTGCAGGCTAAATTTGAAGAGTTTCAGGCGACGGTTGGCGGTGGCGTGAATCCAGTTTTCAAAGCTGGGATAGACTTGTTGACTGGCTCGATCGATCTACTGAGCAAAGGATTTGATGGAGCCTCTAAAATCCTGGTGGGGATGGCAGTCTACGGCATTGGGTTAGCTACCAAAGCACTTTATCAAATGACTATGGCGGCGATCGCTAACGGCTCCGCAGTCTCGTTAATGGGGATGAGTTGGAATACTTTAAGTGCGATCGCTCCCCAGATGCTCAAAATTGCTGGCTACGCAGCACTATTCCTGGCATTAGGTGAAACCGTCAAGTTGGTATCGAATCAGTTTACCGATGCAGGGAAAGATTTTAATGATGCAGCCGATCGCATTGCTGAAGCCCTGGCCAAACTTGATGGCAAAACGGTTACACTCAACCTGCCAGAAAAACCGGAAGATGTAGAAGGTAAAGACTGGAGCGAGAAAGCTCTGTTAGGCGCACAACGCGCGGCAGGTAGTTTAGCCAAAAAACAATCAGAGATCGGCGATGCTATTGTCGATAGTCCGATTGCCACTGGATTGAGAAATATTTTAGGGATTAAAGCGGCAAAACCAAGCCCGATCGTATTGACTGACACCAAGCAGAAAGAGCGGGCAGATCGAGATGTTGGGATCGATCGAATTATTCAGCAAGCGGCTCCCAGTGAAGAAAAAATCAAAGCAGCAATCGAGAAAGCAGCCAAACTCCAAGAAATCGACATGGAGTTGAGCCGAATTGCCACCAAGCGATCGGGATTATTCACCACCAATCCTGATGATTCGTCTGGGTTGAAAGCGATCGATAGCTCGTATCGTGCGAAATTTGAAGAGCGATCGAAAGTAGCTGCGGAAATTTCCCCAGTGCAATCGATCGCTCAAGAAAATGTCAATGCCTTCAAAGGGGCGAAAGACAATTTGAACGCGCTCAAAAACTCCAAGCAAATATCGGCGGAGGAGTATTCTCAGTCAATGGCTAAGGTTGAGATGCACCTCAAGGCTGCTGAAGCTAATCAGATGGCTCTCAATAAAGCGATTAAATCTGGCTTAGACGATCTCACACCTTGGACTCGACAGTTAGATAGCATCGTTGGCAAGTTTGAGGACATCAACTCCCAAGCTGGCATCAGTGCTAAATACATGGGTATGTCACGAAATGTTGACGAGACTCGCGGTACCTATACTAAGGGACAGGCTGAATATATGTCTGGATCTGATAGACAGGCATTATTGCAGGCTCAGATCAAAGTCACCGCTGCCACAATCAATGAGCTAAAATCTGCTCTGGTTATCAAAGATCCTGAAGCGATCGCCAACGTTCAGAAAGCTTACAACATCGACGACAACACCGGATTATCCCAGCTCCGCCAGAAGGCTGACCAAGCAACCTCGCCGATCGACAAGGAGATTATTTCCAAGTTAGCGATCGCCAAGGAGCAGAGCATTAAGCTATTCGATTTACAATCTCAACTCAGTGATGCTCGAACAGAGATGTATCGCCGGATTCAACAGGAAAATCGAGAAGCGATGCTTTACTATGTCGGGTTAGCCAAGCAGATCGATCCGGCAAGTGGAGAATTTAACAAGGCGATCGCTGCTGTCACCAGGGATAAGAATAAGCTGCTCTCTAAGCTAACTGGCTATGGGAATGGGATGTTTGACGGCTATATTAATGCCGTCTTGGAGTTATTCGACTCTAGCAAAAAACGGTTGGAAGCTTTAGCCCAATACGCATCCTCTCGTAAACAGGCGTTCGATGGTTATAACGATCGAGATAATGACATCGAATCTAGAGGACGGAATGCTTATGTTCCACCAGCAAATCTAGCGGGTGGTTCTCAGGCTGGTGGAACCAATAATGGCTTTACATCAGGTGGGAGTGGTCAACCAGATCGCACCGTGCGATCTGACGTGAGTAACTCCCAAAGTTCTCGCAGCGGGAATCAACGCCCATCCACACAACAACCAGAAATCCAACCTCGATCAGGACAAGTCGCTCAAGTTCAAACCAGTGGCGTTACCGAATTTCTGAAGAAAGCGATGGGTGCTAATGGTCAAATTCTTGACCAAGAACTCGAACGCGCTCAAACACAATTGGGCACAGCTTTCGATGAATCTGAATATGGCGATCTAGTTGCCAGACAAAAAGCCAAGCGAGAAGGTAGAACAGCAGAACAGCAAGCTAGACGTACAGCGAGAACTCAACGTAACCAACTCCGAAATCTCAAACCGGCGACCACCATTCAGGAGAAACAAGGCAGGGAGCTAGAAGACTTCACAGCGACAAGTAGTGATAGCAAAGAGGATTTTGCAGTTTATCGTCAGAATCTCACCGACGGGGTTGGGGATATCTACGAAATTATCAAATACTTATCTGCTAAAACCGATTTGACTGAGGCTCAAAAAGCCACCTTAGCTGAGATGAAAGCTAGAGCAGCTAAATTGAGCACTACGCTTAAAACGGTTAATGCTACCTATGCTCAGGTTGATAGCAAGGTTGCTGCTGCCAGAACCGCGATCGAGGCTCAACAGAAATACGATCGAGAAGTTGCTGCCGAACAAGTTGCCATCCGAGCCAACGAAACCAAGCGCGGGCAGATTGAAGCTCAACGGCAAGGTGTTCAACAGACCCTCAAAGCAGAACCATTCAATACTGGATTGAGTGCGACAGATCGACAACTCGAAGAAGATGCCGCAATTATTGCCATTCAGAATGAGGAAATTCAGGCACTCCGCAACTTGAAGGAACAGGAACGATCTGGCAATCTCGCCATTACCAGAAACCCAGCCCAAGTACAGCAATATATTGCCGAGCAAAGGGCAAAAATTAAAGCTACTAACGAAAGGAAGCGGCAAAGTGTCAAGGAGAACCGTTCCCAACGGAGCAAGGATACGCAGTTCTCGGTCGAAACTGAAACCCGTCAACTGAAGTTAAGCAACCTGGGGGCAGATGCTCAATCAGAAGCAATCACCGATCGCATTCAAACAGCCAACGATCGAATTGATGCTCCCTTTGCCAACAACATCTTGATCGAGCGAGATCTAGCCAAGAAAATCAAAGGAATTGAAACCGAACAGGTTGCTAGGGACAAGAAATTCTTGGAAGACAAGCGGAAATACCGTGGCAACGATCAATTATCTGGTGAGGTTGATCGACAGTACACTGATGCTAACTTTCAGTCCCAGCGGCAAAAGGAAGCAGCGAATGTAGAAAGCAAGGTTTCCATTGTCGAGCGGGAAAGGGAACGCAAAAGCTACCTCAATACTCAAGCGAACAACCTCTACAGTGGTAAGTTGGCGATTTATGCCGCTGAAACTCAATCTCAAAAACTAGCAGGTGCAAACACCGAAAATCAGGAGTACATCACCGCAGTTCGGACAAAGCAACAAGACTATGGACAAAAGCGATTCGATCTGACTCAACAACGAGATGCGATCGTTGCTGTGACACCAGAAGCAGAAGCTGCTCGGACGGCTATTCAAGGGATGATTGACAATCTAAACAATCTTGAAAAAATTGACTTGTCGAATTTATCGGCTCAATTCGACAAGTTCAATCAGACAGTCGGCGAAACCCAAAAAGCCACCACTGACGTGTTCAAAAGTTATCTTGCTGGTGGCTCATTTGACTTCAAGAAGATGTTGAGTGCCCCATTACTCTCGATCGGCAATCAAGCCATTGATAAACTAATTCCCGATCTGTTCTCTGGTTTCTATCGCAAGCCAGAACAAACCGCAAATCCGCTCTTGCCCCACACAGGACAAAAAGGGAATGGACTGTTGGAAACAGGTTTTGGCTTTATCAAAGGTCTATTCGGCTTTGCCACAGGTGGTATCAAGAAAGGTATCGCCCCAATCAACAGCGGGATTATCGGTAGCGGTCGATCGCAAGTTGATAATAGATTGGCTTTAGTGGAAGATGGCGAAGGTGTACTTACGCATCTAGGTATAGACACTCTTGGGGGAGCATCAGCACTTGCCAAAATTAACAGAGGTATCAAGATTCCGATGTTTGCCAACGGTGGAGTGAAAGGAGCTAATTACTCCACCCCTAGACCAAACACCAGTACGCCCAACATTGGTAATCGATCGGCTAACCTCAATAATGTTTCGGCAAATGTAACTATTAACAACTCTGGTAATAGTAGCTCTGTCGAGACAAAAGAAGATGGTAGCAAGCTTGCTAGGTTAGTCAACAACGCAATCAGCGCGGCTCTGATCAAGGAGCAACGGGCGGGTGGATTGCTTTATTCGTAAATCGATCGGAAATAAGCAATCCCAAGCATTCCCGTAACGCTTCCATCGATTATAGATACTAACACGATTAACCATCGCCAATTCAGCTAGTTCATCAATCGTTAATTGGAAATAACCAAAGTCTACTTTAATCGAATTTTCTCGGTTATTATTATTTTCTTTTGATGTCACCCATCGACAATTATCGGGAGAATAACCTTTGTCATTGTCGAGCCGATCTAGTTGCTTTCCTTCTGGTCTGTCGCCCATATCGGAGTAGAAATTCTCGAATTCCTGCCATCTTTCGCAAACAGTAATTCCTCTACCTCCGTACCTATGCCAGTACTTGTGCTTTGGGTTGGTGCATCGCTTTTTCATTTGAGACCATGCTTCATATTCTGGCGTTCCAACCATCCCATGTTTGCGACTGCGCGCGTTAGGCTTACACCCGCAGGACATTATGTTTCCTCTTCGTAATTCGACTTGTGCATAAGTCTTGATATTCCCGCATACACATCTCGCAACAACTCGTTTGGGTCTGCAAGTCCTTGGAGACTCGCCCAATATTTCCAGCCTATATTCCATTGCATTTATTAAAAATATTAACTCCAGATTAACCGATTAGATCGATATTTGTCGTCCGCTATTTTGCACAAAAAATCAGCATGTTTGGGTGTACAACAAATCAGTTAAATATGCTATAATATAAGCACACAGACTAAACTGCCGTTCCCATCTAATCCTTATTGGCTGGGAATATTTGTAAATATTTAGATTCTATTTTCTCATGATTCCACCAAGTTTTGCTCAAAGAGAAGCTACATATTTAAAGCTTTGGAATACTGCATCGCTTTACAACCTGCCAGAACTAGATAAAGCAATCGATAGAATCAAAAACATCAGTAGATATGAGCTTGTTTCCAAGATTACTGGAGTCTCCTCGATCGCAATCGCACTTATCCACTTGATGGAGTCGAATTTAGACTTCTCGACTCATCTGTTCAACGGTGATCCACTCACAGCTAGAACCGTCAATGAACCCAAGGGACGGCCAATTGTGGGGGAACCACCATATTTGTGGCAGCAGTCAGCCGTAGAAGCTCTCAAGTACGACGGACTAGATAAATGGAAGGATTGGAGTGTAGCCGGGATTTGCTACGCGCTAGAGCGGTATAACGGTTGGGGATATGTGCCAACTCCGATCTATTCCCCGTATTTGTGGAGCTTCCCCAACCACTACCATCGCGGCAAGTTCGTTAGAGATGGGGTATTTGACGCTGATGCAGTATCCAAGCAACCAGGGGCTATGGCAATTCTCAGACGGATGCAGCAACGCAATCTAGTAAATTTTATTCCCAGTTGGAATTTTAAGCAGCCTTGACGATCGCCCTTTTCTAACATACAGTTAAAGAGTAGCTAGATATTCGTTAAAGATGGGTAGACCAAAAAAAGACAAGATGGTGCAAATCACCTACCGGATTGAACCGGAAACAGCCGCAAAACTCAGAGAAACAGCTATAGAATGCGGTTTTAAATATGGAGATGGCGCGGCGATGGGCGCATTTTTAGATCGATTAGCACAAGTAGATCGACAATTGCTCAAAGTAATTTTAAAGAGAGGGGTTGACGAATAACTAACACTCAGTTATCATAAAAGAGTAGAGCAAATCACTTAAACATTATGCAAGTTGAGCAAACCGAGTTACAACAAGTTTTAGAGTCTATCCGAGAAATTGAAGGCAGACTAGAAACCAAAATCGACACCTTCAACGAAAAATTCGACAACTATCAAAAAGCAACTCAGTGGGTTGTAGCATTAGCCTTCAGTCTGATCGGATCTGCTACAGTAATCACAATTATTTCTAGCGTATTCCGCCGCTAGAAAACCCTAAATACAACGATCGAGACCCCGCCTGGACAGCAAAAAGTCTCGATCGTTGGTTAATCAGCTTCAAACCAAATTAACCCCCAAATTTTACCATGCTGCTACTCCAAAACATTGAAGGCGACAAGTACAACCCCACTATCGACAACTACCTGGTACTGAAGGTCGTCAACTATGCCAACACAGCTTTCGAGGAACTAGACGCTCTTTTTCGTTTAGTGGCGAACTCACATGAGGAACTGGTGATGGTCGAATGTGATGCTAAGGGGTTGGAAATTTTCTCTTTCCTTGAAGACATTTCAAAAGTTGTTATTTGTAAGGTGGTTCAGAAGTGCAACCAGTATTATTTGACAGTACAAAAATGTTTGATTTAGATCGCACTGTGCGAATTGCCAAAAAGAAGCTCTAGAAATTTCTAGAGCTTCTTTTGTTTGACTACTCTTGTACGCAGCTATGTGAGTGAACATCGATCGAACCGATAGCGAACTTCACCATCTCGATCGACAGTACTCAAGAAATTTGTCAGCCTGCGAACGTAAAACGAACCGTCTGAACCGCGATAAACGACGACAATCGGTTCTCGATTGGATTGTGACACGTCTTTACCCAAACCAATAATTTCATACTTGCCGCCTTTGAAATGCTTCCAAGTCTCTCCAGGCTGGGGGCGATAGTTTCTCAATTATTTACCTCCAAGTTGCTTTTGATTATTGGTTCCAGCTAGTTGGATTCGATCGATCTTCGCCTGAAATTCAGCAGCAGCTTCAATGTAAGTCAGATTCTCAGCATTCGATCGAAACCTCTGGATCTTTTGGGGCACAGTGTCAAAATCAACTCGATCTTCAATATTTTCAGGCAGAGGACGATTCCAAATTTCATTCTCGATCGCAAACAACGAAAACAGATGAAAGGCAACATCAATGTCCATGCCGCGCAATACAACAGGTAAGGATGCTAAATCTTGAGCAATCACCTCCGCAGATAGTTCGGGCTCTGAATCAATCAACGCAGGGTCGAACTTGAGATTCGCAAGCAATACCAGCTTACGGAGCGTTATTTCATCAAGACTATAGATATCCAGACGCTGATTAAGAGAATACGAGCCTGTTTTGCGAATGCTTGGAAGCACTTCCTCAAATACCCAATCCTGAAATTCTTCAGCACTAGCAAGGTTAGAACTAAAGATTAGTTGATATATCCCAGCCTCCTTCAACACCGCCACCGACTGGATTCCTCCAGGTGTTTGTAAATCACAAACACCTTTGTTTTTTGGCTTAACAATGCGGTTTACAGCATTTGCTGGATCTTTGTACCCCAGCACAGCAGCAACATCGTTAGCAACTGGATTACCGTCGATAAATCTAATTTCTCTATCTTTAAAAAAGCAGTGTACAATATTCATGTTGACCTTTCGTAGAGGTTAATCCTCATGGGGCTTTCAGTGTTTCAGCACTAATCCCGCGATGAGGTTTTAATATGTCCTTATTATATCACAATCACTATTTGTAACCTGATTAATTTGGCTAAATTACTAACAGTTTAGAACCGATCCACAAATCGCACTGTACGATCTGGAAAACATATTACAGCCCTTAAAGTGAAAAGTTGTGAAAATATACCGTGAAAATTCTACATTTATGCGACATTCAAAACTGGTATGTAGAAACACTTTCAGCTACTTACAAATTAAGTGGATAACTTTTCACTTTTACTTACAAACTTAGTGGCTATTCACAGTAGTGGTTGGGATTGAGAGGCGACCGATTAACTTTTGCGGGTGAGTCGGTCGCTTTCTCATATCTATATATTAACCTCTATAGACTCTCTATGTCAATACTTCCTATATAACAATCCTCTATATACTTGTTCGAGACTGATAATTTATTAATATATAGACTCTCTAGCTAAGTCTCTAGATATAGAGTAAAATATAGAGGTACTATATAAGAGGCTTCAAGATGGGGAAAAATACTAAACCAATGCTCACGGTATTGGTTGAAGGGGATAAGCTCCAACAGTTTAGAGACTATGCACTGAGTAAGGAAGTTTCGATGGGATGGGTAGTAAATCGGCTACTCGATCGAGTGTTATCCGGTGAACTTGATGTAATGGGAGATACATTCTCTATAGGGACAAATAGAGAGTGCATAGAAAATGTCTCTACAGGACTAACTAGAGAAAATTTAGAGAGCATGATTAAATCCTCTATAGATAATCAGCTAGCAAGTAGCTACAGAGAACATATAGAGGAAATGATTAAAAGCTATATAGATAGTCTAGATATATCCTCTACAGACACCAATGACATAGAAGAGGTAACTAGAGCGTTTATAGAGTCATCTCTAGAGCCAATTAAGGCATCGGTATCGAAGTTAGATGCTGATACCCAATCCCAGCTTGAAGCAGTGAGGGATGATATCGAGAAATTAACCAGAGCATCTACCCCCACCCTTCCCCGCAAAGAGAAAACCAATGTTGATGGTGATACCAAAACTTGGGGTGAGTTCTTCAAGATGGTTGGGATTGAGTCTATGACCGCTGTAGAGGCTCAAAAGAAGGAAAACATCGATGTTCGTACCCAGCAGATAGATCGGGGGCTTCAAGCGGCTAGAGAGCAGGGATTAGGTGAATGGGCAGTGAAGAGAGCGGGGCGCGACTTTGTGAGAGTTGAAGCATATAACTTAGACACTTTACCCCTATTCCCTAATTAATCTAGAGCGGGTATCTATCCCGCATAATCGATCTAGCCTTTTGCCTTCATTGGTAGGGTTATTTCGATTATTTTGCTTATTGCGTTTATATTGGTTGTGTGGGTATGATTAGAGAACAGAGAGTTCACTATTCGATCGGGTAAGAATATGCCTCCAAACTTTACCGCCTTGCTATCCACACCGAGCGATGCTGAAAAAGCCTTAGCTAAAGAGAGTAGCCGCCAACTTGCACCTTTGATTCAAAAAGAGCGTCCCAGCACTAGTATCAGCATTTTAGAAGATGAGTTAGGACAAAGAATAGTTGTCCCAAATGTTGCCATCAGTTTACTGTTGGAGATCCTGACCCAAATGGCACAGGGTAACGCGATTACGCTGATGCCTTACCATGCAGAGTTGACAACCCAACAAGCAGCCGATTTACTGAATGTTTCGCGTCCCTTTTTAGTAAAACTACTAGAGTCTGGAGAACTAGGACATCGGATGGTTGGTAAACATCGGCGGGTGTTGCTTCAAGACGTGATGAAATACAAAGAGAATATCGATCGCGCTCGAAACGAAACTCTCAATGAATTGGTAGCACAGGCACAGGAATTAAACATGGGATATGAGTAATCGTGTCAAATTTCACCGCCGTTTATGATGCTTGTGTTCTATATCCTGCACCGCTTCGAGATTTGTTGATGGAATTGGCATTAACAGATCTATTCCGCGCTCGGTGGTCGGAAGAAATTCATAAAGAATGGATTCGTAACGTTCTTAAAAATCGCCCCGATCTAGAAGAGCATCAACTGCTCAGAACTAGAGCCTTCATGGATGCTAACGTTCGTGATGCTCTAGTTACTGGCTTTGAATCTTTAATCCCTTCACTGAAATTACCAGACGAGAACGATCGTCATGTTTTGGCAGCGGCGATTAGGTGCCAATCTGATGTAATAGTGACTTTCAACCTTAAAGACTTTCCATCAGACTACCTATCGTTCTTTGATGTTGAAGCACAGCACCCCGATGAATTTATTCTGTATTTGCTAGATCTTTACCCTGTGCAAGTTTGTAGGGCGGTGGAAAAGGTCAGACAGCGGTTGAGAAACCCATCAATGGATTGTGATAGATACCTCCAAAATTTGCTCAAACAGGGTTTACCCCAAACCGTCTCATTCATGAAAGAATTAGGATATTTAGACGGGTACCCTTTTAGCACTGAATAGAAATAGCCCCAATCTCGAAAGACTAGGGCATCTCTATCGAAAGACTGTTACTAGCAGCGCGATCGAAGTCAACAAGTTACTTCCTAAATATTATGACCCAAGCCAGTAAACTAGGCTATTTTTCAATATCGAATTTTGTACTACTATCAGCCGATTGGGTTAATACTGGGTTAGAATTCTTTTCAAATTGCTGTAACGCAGTCAGAGAGTCACACCTCCGAGGACTGAAAATCCTCGTGTCCGGGGTTCAAGTCCCCGTCCTGGCATACCATCTGTAGAGCGAAGGAATAAGTGTCCGTAGCGAAGGATTAAATGTCATAGCGAAGGATTAAATGTCTTAACTGAAGAATTCTATGTCACAATAGCAAAGGATTAAATGTCAACTCACTATTGTAACGAAGAATTAAATGTCAATTCGTTCAAAAGCGAAGAAATAAGTGTCAATTAGAAATCTCTAACGGTCGCTAAGTATTTCACAATTTTAATATTTCAGGACAAGTCTTGCCATTTTGCAAGCAGAAATATTTGCCTGTCCTTCATACTACTAAATAGGGGAAGTGAAAGGAGCAGAGGACTGTAAATATTGTTTAAGTCCTGTGGAGCGATCGCTGAAGTAAGCACGGGTATTTTCTGTGCGTCCTAATTTTCGCCGCGATACAAAGCAACAAAGCAAAGTACCGTCTTGATGCTTCTGTAACAGGCGTACCTAACTGTTGGGAAAGTTTCATACTTTCAACTTACCCATATCCAAAAAGGCGATTGCGACAAAAGAAATTGGGCGTTGCTGAATTGATGTATGATATGGAGACAGAGAGTAAGATCGAAGAAAAACAATGAACAGCGAATCAAAGCAAATCGAATGCCCAGAATGCAAGTCAACTCATGTTAATAAGAATGGGCGTAAAGCAGGCAAGCAGAATCATATATGTGTTGATTGTGGTAGACAATTCATAGATTGCTATCAAGCTCATAAAGGCTATGGGGAAGAAATTAAGAAAGAATGTCTGTTAATGTATGTCAATGGCATGGGTTTTAGAGCAATTGAGCGAATTAAGGGAGTACATCACACCAGTATTATTAATTGGGTTAAGCAAGTAGGTGAATTATTGCCAAATGCTTATGCGCCAGAAACAATTCCATTAGTAGGAGAGTTGGATGAACTAGAGACATTTGTGGGATCAAAAAAAGCGAGGGCGTAATGCGGAGGTTTCCTCCGCATGTCAGACGCACTCAAGACAACAAAATCTGGCTCTGGACGGCAGTAAATCACTTTCAACCAGGAATTTTAGGATGGGTAATAGGCGACCACAGCGGAAAAACTTTTCAGCCATTGTGGGACTTAGTAGGTAGCTGGGAATGTTATTTTTATGTCACAGATGGATGGTCAGTCTATCCGATGTTTATTCCAGATGGAGACCAAATTATCTGTAAAACTTATATGACCAGAGTAGAGGGATAGAATACAAGGCTCAGACACTATTTAGCACGACTTCATCGCAAGACACTTTGCTATTCTAAGTCAAAAGAAATGTTGGCACATTCAGTTAGATTACTAATCCACTATCTCAAATTCTGGGATGTTCCCGTCCCATATCCAGCTAACTATTAAATTTAGCTAAATATTCCATCCTATTTTGAATAATGTTTTTTGCTCTCGATCACCATATCATACATCAATTCAGCAACGCCAAAATATTTATTTCCATATGTTAGACGAAAATTAGACAAGATTTAGACGGGCGGCGCGATCGTGATATAATATTGAGTAGTCAAAACCACCTCACCATCGGTATTTACAGGAGCGAGATGCGTGACCTTCGACCCATTTGGTGACTTTGAGAGTCGAGGTTACTTGCGTAATTTCACTAGCCTTAAAGACATATCACAAGTCAAAGATCTCGAATATGCCTCGTTTCAAGGTAATCTTAGTCGAGCGATAAATGCGCTAGCAAATATAGATTTCATCGAGTACAAGCACGTTTGATCCACGAAACTTTGTTTGGCGATGTCTATCCTTAGGCTGGTCAAGATCGATTACTAACTGCACCGAATGTCAATATCTCCAAGGGAGGGTACGGAGCGATGTTTGCCCAGCCTCCGTACATCAGAAGGGTGGCTGACTATGCGCTACATCTCGGTCGAGATCCTAACGTTATGCGCGAACGGCCTGGGCACATTATGGGATCTCTAGCTCATGCACATCCTTTTCTGGATGGAAATGGGCGCACTGTCATGGTGCTTCACACAGAACTGGCGTATCGGGCGGGAATCAGTATCGATTGGGTTCAAACTGATAAGACAGACTATTTAGTTGCACTAACAAAAGAACTTAATGATCCCGAACAGGGACATCTAGATAATTATCTCCAGCCGTTCATCCGAGATGCAGTAGAACGTCAGCAATCTAATCTGCATCGGTATTGAAGTCGTTAGACCTCCTGCGAAAGTCCAGAGCTGAGGTTAAAATAGATAAAAATCTAACCAATCGAACGTGAGCTACGAACAAGTTAAAAATTTAGAGCCGACCGAGTTCAAACGATTATGTGGTGTCACGCCAGCCACATTTGAGC
>JBGSPI010000087.1:0-154810 GCA_041738715.1 Chamaesiphon sp. | reverse complement strand
GTTGCTTATCTGGGTGGTTATCTCGAACATCGACGTAAGACTCCGATTGGCATCCAAGTTCTCTGGCGTGGTTGGCTAAAATTACATGATCTTTGCCAAGGCTGGCAGCTTGCTAGAGGCACTTAACGTGAAAAGTCAGTTATCAACAAGTGCAGATTTGAATGCCAGAGATCGAATTATTGCAAGATCTACGCAAGCATATGAATGTTCTCCACAAGAAAATACATTATTATTAGAATTCGACGCTCCAAAATTTAAAGATAAAGTAAAATATTATTTTAATTTACAAATTAATGGTGAAATTCTCAAGGATCGTGATTTTTGGTTGAACTCTGGATAAATATAAAACACGGAATCAGCACCCATTATTTATATATGGATAAAGCAATTTTAGAGTTGTTAGGTGGAATTTCATTAATTCTTGGTTTCTGTTGTTTTTTACCTACTGTGTTGATTAGAGCGTGTAGACATTGGCCACGGACGAGCGATAGTTTAAGTTGACGAAATTAAAAGAAGATTTAAAGTCAGAAAATCGATTGATAATCGATCGCATATTCACACTAATTTATCTGCCAATCCCCCTCTTGGATGATAGATTTTATCCGTAAGATTGGCTTGTCGATCGCTAAGTTGTCAAAAATCTATTTCACTCGATCGGCAATGAATGAAAGAGGTGGAAAAGATTAGAAATAAACTCAATACTATCTAAATGGAATTAATTATTTTTATTGGCTTGCAAGCCAGCGGCAAAAGTACCTTCTTTCATCAGAAATTTGCAGCAATTCACGAACATATTAGTAAAGATTTGATGCCGCGTAAGGGAAAAGAATTACGTCAGGCGCAATTAATTGAAGCTGCTCTGCAAGCGGGTAAATCTCTAGTTGTCGATAATACCAATCCTAGTTCGATCGATCGAGCCGCAATTATTCAGCAGGGTAGAAAATACCAGGCGACAATTATCGGCTATTACTTCTGTTCGGTAATTGATCAATGTATGCAGCGCAATCGCCAACGGGAGGGAAAAGCCTTGGTTCCTGATGTTGGTTTCTATGCGACTGTCAAAAAATTAGAACAGCCAGATTATGCCGAAGGCTTCGATCGATTATTTTATGTGCAGATTGGTGAAGCCAATCAATTTATCATTAATCATTGGGCTTGAAGATTGTAAAACTAAATACAGATTTATTCGATTGAGACCCAGTAGGATCTTGATGCAATGCTGTGTAATTTTAAAACTGTAGTTTAGTTGCGTGTTTATTCGTACTGTGTAGCGTAAATAGAAAACTTAAAATTTACTGGAGGTAATCATGTCCTATCACGGTGATATTTCTTCAAGTCAAGATGGAGTTGGAGTAGCAGTTGTTAACTACAAAATGCCCCGTCTTCATACCAAAGCAGAAGTAATCGAAAACTGCCACAAAATCGCCTCGATGATTGATGGGATGAAAGTTGGGTTGCCAGGGATGGATCTGGTAATTTTCCCAGAATACTCGACTCACGGGATCATGTATGATACTGCTGAAATGATGGAAACAGCAGCAACTATCCCCGGTGAAGAAACAGCTATTTTTGCTCAAGCCTGTATCAAAAATAAAGTCTGGGGCGTATTTTCCCTGACTGGCGAACGGCATGAAGAGCATCCGCACAAGGTGCCCTATAATACCCTGATTTTGATGAACGATCAGGGTGAAATCGTCCAGAAATATCGCAAGATTATGCCGTGGACACCGATCGAAGGTTGGTATCCAGGTGACTGTACATACGTCTCGGAAGGTCCCAAGGGATTGAAAATCAGTCTGATTATTTGTGACGATGGTAACTATCCCGAAATTTGGCGAGACTGTGCGATGCGCGGCGCAGAATTGATCGTGCGCTGTCAGGGATATATGTATCCTTCTAAAGATCAACAAATCATCGTTTCTAAAGCAATGGCATGGATGAATAATGTCTATGTGGCAGTTGCTAATGCTGCGGGATTTGATGGTGTTTATAGTTACTTTGGTCACTCAGCGATCGTCGGCTTTGATGGTCGGACTCTCGGTGAGTGTGGCGAAGAAGAAATGGGGATTCAATATGCTGCATTATCCAAATTTGCGATTCGAGATTTCCGCAAAAATTCTCAATCCCAGAATCACCTCTTCAAACTGATGCATCGTGGCTATACTGGCATGATTAACTCTGGGGATGGTTCTGAAGGGATGGCCGAATGTCCGTATCAGTTCTATCGGGATTGGATTCTCGATCCGCAGAAGGCAAAAGCAACAGCCGAAGCGGTCACTCGTAACACAGTTGGCACCGAAGAATGCCCGATCGAAGGTATCCCCAATCAAAAGATCTCGACTCCAGCCGAAATCCCCCAACCAGAACCCGTGACAGTATCTGTCAGTGGATAGTCACATCTTATTCTAGACATGGGGAAAAGGGGGAAAGTTGAGAGTTGAGAGTTGAAAGTTGAAAGTTGACAGTCCCCCAGTCCCCCAGTCCCCCATCTCTCATCCCCTAACATTTGCTACAGTTGCTGGGCAAGTTCCAAAGATAGCAACTAGAATTGTGGGTGACAAAAGGATGGAGTAAGCATAGATGAAAAAACAGCAGAAGATTCATAGTCTGTTGCTAATACTAGGGCTGAGTGGCTATCTAATCATGGGTTTAGCAACACCAGCCCAGGCAATGCACATTGCCGAAGGATTTTTACCAGTGGAGTGGGCTGTATTTTGGTGGGTTGTCTCCCTACCATTTTTTCTCGTGGGATTGCGATCGCTAACACGCATCACTAATCAGAATCCCGAACTAAAATTACTACTTGCGCTCTCAGGAGCCTTTACCTTTGTATTATCCGCGCTGAAAATCCCCTCCGTGACGGGAAGCTGTTCTCACCCGACGGGGACTGGTTTAGGGACGATCTTGTTTGGTCCCTTGGTGATGACGGTCTTGAGTAGTCTAGTCTTGGTATTTCAGGCGATCTTGCTAGCACATGGTGGCATTACGACACTAGGCGCAAACGTCTTTTCAATGGCGATCGTTGGGCCAGTGGTTGCTTATCTGGTCTACAATATGGCGGTCAAGACTGGCAAATCAAGTTTGGCTGTATTTCTCGCTGCCACGATGAGCGATTTATTCACTTATCTGGTCACTGCCGTTCAGCTAGCACTGGCATTTCCCGCTGCGCAGGGCGGCTTTGTCGCATCATTGACCAAGTTCGTCGGCATCTTTGCCGTGACCCAATTACCGCTAGCATTGATTGAAGGATTGTTGACAGTCCTCGTGTGGAGATGGCTGCAAAAATATGGGCAGCAGGAATTACAGATGTTGAAAATTTTCAGACAGGAGCCGCAAACCCATGAACAAAGTATCTAGTAATTGGCTATTGATGATTGGGGTGGTAGTCTTAGCACTGGGGCCGTTATTAGTCCACCAAGGCAAAGAATTTGGGGCGACTGACGGCAATAATACCGAGGCAATTCAAGCCATCCAGCCCAACTATAAGCCCTGGTTTGAGCCGGTAATTAAGGATTCTGGCCCAGAAGTCCAAGCTTTCTTATTTGCGGCTCAGGCGGGAATTGGGGCAGGTGTAGCAGGCTATATTCTGGGACTATATAAAGGGCGATCGATCGCGCAGCGCGGCAAGGATGAGCAATAGATACGTGATGAGGTTATGACCCTGAAAATTGATACGATCGCTTATACCAATCAACTCAGACAACTACCCCCAGCCCACAAATTGCTATTTGCCAGCGTCATACTAGCGATCGCTTATTTGTCTCAAGTGCCGATCCAGATGTTCATCTCAGTGTGGATGAGTATTTGGATTGTTGTCTACGCCAGGATTTCAGCGATGGTGTACCTGAAATTGCTCTCGATGGCGATCGGCTTTTGGTTGACTAGTTTACCTGCTCTGGCGATCGCTGGTATCGATCTAGCCCATTTTGCCACCATTCGCGCTGATGTTTGGCAAGGCTTGACGGTAGGTGATTATTATCTTTATTTCAGTCATCAAGGCATTCAACAAGCTGGGTTAATTGGCAGTCGCGCACTTGCAACCACTACCTGCATTTATTTTGCCATTTTGACGATCCCCTTTGTGGATATTTTAGCCATTCTCCGTCGGCTCGGTTGCCCAGCATTACTGACCGATTTACTGATGTTGATGTATCGCTTTATCTTCGTACTGTTACAGACTGCTAGCGAACTTTGGACTGCTCAACAATCGCGGGGTGGCTACCGCACACGCCAACTCTGGCTCAAAAGTTTGGGGTTGTTGGTCGGGCAATTGCTCCGGCGCACGCTGGAAAACTATCGTCAAATGACTCTGACCTTAGCCTCACGTGGGTTTAGAGGCGATTTTCGAGTGTGCTGCTCCCGCAAGTACCAACCTTCTAACCGGTACAGTTTTGAAGCCATCTTGGGCTGTGTAATGTTGGGCACGATCTCCGGGTGGCAATATGCTGTTGGAATTTGAGCAAGTCGATTATACCTATCCCAGCAGTCTTCAGCCCGCTCTCCAAGGAATTACGCTGCGGATTCCGGCTGGCAAACGCTGTGCTTTGCTAGGGCATAATGGCTGTGGCAAAACAACCCTGTTTTTGCTGGCAAACGGTCTCTATCAACCGCAGGGGGGTCAGGTGTATTGGCAGGGTAAACCGATCCGCTACGATCGATCGTCATTAATGGATTTACGCCAACAGGTGGGGCTAGTATTTCAAGATCCAGAACACCAACTGGTAGCGGCGACAGTTGAAGAAGATATTTCCTATGGACTGTGTAATCTAGGCTTACCCGATGGCGAAGTCATCCAGCGAGTCCAACAAGCGATCGCTGATTTCAATCTAGCTGAGTTAGCAGATCGACCAGTCCATCACCTAAGTTTAGGTCAAAAAAAGCGAGTTTCCCTCGCCGATGTGATGGTGCTACAACCAAAACTGTTACTTTTGGATGAGCCAACCGCCTATCTCGATCGACTCCACACCCGCGATCTGATGGCAAAACTACACCAGATCCACGAACAGGGCACCACCATTGTCATGTCAACACACGACCTCGATCTCGCCTACTCTTGGGCTGACTGGATTTTTATTGTCGATCGTGGTCAACTTGTCCTAGAAGGAACACCTCCAGCCGTATTTGCCCGCCGAGATCTGCTGGATCAACTTCAGTTAGGAGTTCCACTAGTATTTGAAATATTGGACAAAGTAGCCGTAGCATTAGCTCACAATCGATCGTGGAGAGAAGATCTGGAAATGGGCAAGATGCCTGAACCACTCCGCCAGCAAATTTTAGATGTATTTCGCTATGATTGAAATCGGCAATGTAAGTTCACCAAGTTTTACGCGATCACCATCACTAAAAAATCTGGTTCAATTCTGCGCCGATCTGGTGCCAACAAGATTAATCTAAATGCGCTCTAGTAGCTTCTTAACACCTGAGTTTCAAGTTCTGATCGTCTACAATCCAGCAGCCGGACAATCAGCCGATTTAGCCAGTATGCTCGATCGAGTTGCCCTTTTGTGGCGCGATCTGGGCTGGCAAGTATCGATCGCGGCAACTACCGCCCCTGGCGATGCTACCAGCAAGGCACAGCAGGCGGCAGCAGATGGCTATCATGCGGTTGTGGCAGCAGGAGGTGATGGCACCGTGAATGAGGTGATCAATGGTTTAGTCGGCAGCCAGACTGCCCTCGGTGTGTTGCCATTAGGCACAGTGAATATTTGGGCGCGGGAAATGGGCTTATCGATGGACATGCTCAAAGCCGCAATTAGTCTATCGGAAGCCCAATTGACCCAAATTGACGTAGGCATGGCTGGAAATCGTTATTTCCTGCTGATGGCGGGAATTGGCTTCGATGCCGCCGTCACGGCGACAGTATGTGCCAAAGAGAAGAAACGCCTAGGCGCGATCGCCTATGTGAAGCAAGCAATTCAAATTGCCTGGAATTTTCGCGGCGTAAGTCCAAAATTACGCATCGATGGCAAGCGGGTGCGCGGTCGAATTTTGATGGTGACAATTGGCAATAGTCAACTCTATGGTGGTGTGATTAAATTCACGGCTCATGCCACTGTGAATGATGGTTTATTGGATGTCTGTGTAATTAAAGGTGAAGGGATGTTGTCAGCACCCCGACGGTTAATTTCCATTTTTGCCCGTCATTACAATCGCGACCCCAAAGTGCAATACTATCAAGCCAAACAAATCGAAATTCGTGGTCAAAAAGGTAAAGTACTTCCGGTTCAAGTCGATGGTGATTATTTAGGCAAAACACCAATGAGTTTTCGAGTTGTACCGAATAGTCTATGGGTTTTAGTCCCACCTAATGCCGATCGATCTTTGTTTAGGGATTAGGGAAAAGGGGGTTCTTTTAACTTCTACCAACTATTCACTATTCACTATTCACTATTCACTACTCTCTACCCCCTAACCCCGCTCGATGCTGCGGCGAATTAACGCTGTAAACCAAGCATCTGGTAATAACTTCCGTAAAGCCAATAACAAACCAGCATTGCCACCTGCGGGATAACGTAACTTCCAACTGCCATCAGTCGCCGCAGTGTAAATTACCTGTGCCGTTACTTCTGGCGGAGAACCCTCTCTTCCTGCCCGATCCATTTGGGGCAAAGTTCGCTGTACATAGTCATCATACGCCGTCAATCCAGCTTGTTTTGCGACCGTAATCGATCGACTGTAGAAATCGGTCTTAATCGCTCCAGGCTCAATAATTTTGACCTTAATATTAAACTGGCGCAATTCATACTGCAACGACTCCGAAAAGCCATCGATCGCCCATTTAGTCGCATGATAAGGGCTATAAATCGGAAAAGCGACCCGCCCACCTACCGATGCCACATTTACCACAATCCCCTGCTGCCGCACGCGAAAATGGGGTAAAATAGCCCGTGTCACCTCCATTAACCCAAAGACATTAGTTTCAAACTGACCGCGAATATCACCCGTCTCACACGCCTCAAAAGCACCAATCAGGGCATAACCAGCGTTATTTACCACCACATCAATTGTCCCAAATTGAGCGATCGCTTGATCGATCGCCCCATGAATCCTCTCTACCTGAGTCACATCTAACGCCAAACACAACACATTAGGCAGATTGACTAATTCGGTATCTTTTTCCGGGCAACGCATCGTTGCGACCACATTCCAACCTCGCTGCTGAAATAGCTTGGCTGTCGCTAATCCAATCCCTGTAGAGGCACCTGTAATTAATACTGTTTTAGTCATAGTCGATCGAGTTTTATCAGAAGTTGAGCGGAATATGGTTGCGGTGTAAATATTGATCCTCACTAACACCCCTTAACCCACCTAGCAAAAGTGTAGCAATGAAACTCCACAATCTACCATCGATTATTTTGTTGCTACTCTCTATGTGTGACATTAGCTAGAAGTCTCCGATCAAGCTGCTCGATCGCGAGTGTATAAGTTACCGGCAATAATCATGTTCCCGCATATTTTGGCGATCCTGATCGGCATCTGGCAATTATGCCGAAATCTCCATAGTTGCACTCGATCGATTCAGAGATATTCAGGGGCATAATAAGCAAAGTTTCAGTACTAGCTTAGAAATATTTTACCTCCTATGTCAGCCACTGATATGATTCAGTTATTTCCCATTCTCCCTTTGGATCTTGGGATGAGTTCAGATTTATACTCTACGCTCCTCACAGACGGGTCGATACATGATTCGGGTCATGACGAAATAATATAGAGGTTTAGATTGAGTTTCAATCCCGAATTATGTCGAAATGAAAGCGAAGTTGAAAGTAAGCTAATCGTTCAATATTTGCTGCCAAAACTTGGTTACTCTCCTGATACTTGGCATCAGGAGGTGAGGTTTGGCAGCATTCGTCTGGACTTTTTAGCCTTTACCCAAAGATTACCATTTAAACTCGATCCTAAGTCACCATGTGGCTTGGTACTGGAAGCCAAACATCCACGCAAGAATTTAGACAGTCACGTTCATCAAATTCGCCATTATTTAACTAGTTTAAATATTTGCTATGGCTTATTGACGAATGGAAAGGAATTAAGAATTTATCAATATGTATCTGGTTCGCTTCAGTTAGTATTCTGTTGCGCTGGGCGTGATATTGTCGATAAATTAGCCGACATTATTAAATTAATTGGTCGCGATAGTTTACAATCGCAAATATCATCAATTCAACCCGAAGTTATCGCTACTCCGGTTCCATCTCAAGGTGTGTCATCTATGAAAACTATTGCTATCTATCATAATAAAGGTGGAGTCGGTAAAACTACCGTGTCTACAAATCTGGCTGCGGCTTTTAGTAAGAAAGGTTATCGAGTACTCTTGATTGATATCGATGCTCAGGCGAATAGCACCTTTGCTACGGGGTTAGTCAAGTTTGAATTTGAAGAAGATGATGATTTACGCGATCGAAATATTTGTAACCTGATCTCTAGTGGTGATACAGATTTTATTCATGAGATTGTGCGAGAATCGCAGTATTTTAACGATCCCGAAATTGATGTGATTCCTGCACATATTAATCTCATTGATAAGCAGGGAGAGTTAACCACGATTATGGCGAGTCGGACTAGATTACTCGCTAAACTAAAGCGGGTGGAAAATAATTATGATTTAGTGATTATCGACACACCACCTTCTCGCGATATTTATGCCGAAGTTGCACTGATTACTGCCGACTATTTGCTAATTCCCTCAGATCTGAAACCATTTGCTAATCAAGGTTTACCTACCGTTAAAGATTTTATTAAAAGTATTGATGAGAACCGCGAAACATTTGGCAGAGAGCCAATTGAGTTATTAGGTGTATTGCCATCAAAGATATCAACAAATGCTCGATATCTACAATATACTTTCCCCAAGCAAAGGGAGGTTATTTCTAGACGATATGCGATGCCGTTGATGGAATCAGTTATTTATGATCGATCTGCATTGTCAGAGTCTTTTAGTAAAACTATCATTGTCGGTGAAATTGAATACCCAGATCCAAAATCAATTTTCAAGTATGCTAATGATGTAAAGAGTGCTGCCCAAACTTCAGCAATGGAATTTGAAGTATTAGCAGATGAAATATTAATCAAGATGCGTTTGCAGTAATTTTTCGATTTAAGATTTGGAGTGAAATAATGCTCAAGTGCTTTTTTGTAGATGTCAAAAGTATTAGCTCAGAGATTCCTAGATCTGAATTTGATCAATCAAAAATTGAACAGTTAGCTGATTTGATTCTGGCAACTGATGGATTAATCCGCCCATTAATATTGAGGCAATCTGGACTGGAAAAATATACAGTTGTTGATGGAAATTTAGAATATTATGCCGCAGTCAGAGCTAAGGAAAAAAACTTACGCAAAGCGGAAACAGTTAATGCGTTTGTAATTTCAGCAGACAGTCAACAGTTCGCGATCGATCAAATTGCGTTATTATCAGGGATTAAGACACCTAGCGTTCCTAGTTCGACAAATGTTCATATCTCGATCGAGCAGTTAACCTCAATTATTGCCCAACAATTGCAACCATTGCAACAGGAACTGGGTAGAGTTGTTACCGAACTTGCCGCACATAAACAAATTTTAGCATCATTTAACTCTCAAGTCAGTAAATCTGCCGAGCGATCGAGTGAGCCGCAAATTGCAGAGATAGAAATTGTCTCACCTACGCCTAAAAAGCCAAGCACAAAATCTAAATCTACAACGAAGAAGCAAGTAGAAGTAGCAGCGAATCAACAGCCTCAGATCGAACCATTAGCTAACAAAGCCGACGAACAGACTGTCTCAGCTACTAGTAAAAAAACAAATACTAAAAATACTAAATCTATATCTAAAGTAGAATTAGATCCATCGATCAATCCAGTTAAAGCTGCAAATGCACTCAATTTAATTAATACACTCAGTGCATCGGATCTCTTATTGAGAATGCAAAAATCAAGTCTTACAGCTAGCACAATAAAATTTGTGCCGAGCATTATTGAACAGCGGAATACTCAACCAGATAAACACTTTGATAGTTGGGAGTCAATCATGTTATCAGTAAGCGGATTTAAAACTGTTGCAGCTACTAATATTATTAATAAACTAAAGTAGAATCGCACATTTCGATCGTTCAGCAAATCAAAACCCCCAGGATGATCGATCCTTGGGGGTTTTTAAAAGCTGTAAATTAAGAGGTCAACCGCAACGCCGTCTTACCTCAGTTTATGACCTGGTTAAAACCAGGTGGGTATCGGATGTTCGTGCTTATAGGTTTCTGGATACTTGTCCAGTTTACCGCCGCTAGAACTACATGGATTCCCGTATAAAAGTCAAGCATAGATCAAAAAACGTTATTGGCAGTCACCAACGCCGCAGCCAGACCATTTCTATATTCTAGATGGGTATTCTCGATCGGTCAATAGTGGATGAGGGGGGACGGGTGGACTGGGGGACGGGGGGACTGGGGGACGGGGGGACTAGGGGACTAGGGGACTAGGGGACTGTTCACTTTCAACTTTCAACTTTCAACTTTCAACTTTCCCCAGATTGATTCTACTTGTTGAGCGAGGTTTGTGGCTTGAGATCGATTGTCTCGATCGAGCAAGATCGTCACATGACCGAGTTTGCGACCGATTCTGGATTGGGTTTTGCCGTACCAGTGAATGTGAGCGTTGGGGATAGCGGCTATCTGTTGACGCTGAGTTAAATAGTCGCTCTCGGTATTTTCATAACCCAATAAATTGATCATCACAGCACCGCCACAGGTAAGTGCGGGACTACCCAAGGGGAGACCAGCGACAGCGCGGAGGATTTGGCTGAATTGGGAGGTGGCGCAGGCTTCGATGGTGAGATGTCCCGAATTATGAGTGCGGGGGGCGATTTCATTGACTAATACCTTCCCGTCGGGGGTAGCAAATAATTCGATGCCGAAGACACCGATCGCGTTTAGACTAGCTAATAGTGTAGAAGCGATCGAATTACAAGTATTGATTACCCCGTCAGGTAAATCGCCCAGAGTAAATACCCGCCGACAAACTTGGTCTTCTTGCTGGGTTTCGAGGATCGGGTAAGTAACTATCTCGCCACTGACCCCTCTAGCGGCGATGACGGCTAACTCGCGATCGAATTGAATAAATTCTTCAACGAGGAATGGTGTGTCAGGATAGCGAGCATAGAGGCTTTCTAGGGCAGATCGATCCTTGATGATGAAAGTCCCCTGTCCATCGTAACCATTGCGTCTCGCCTTGATGACAACTGGGAAGGAGAACCCTGGAGGAAGTTGAGGCTGTGTCAAGGCATCAAATTTAGGTACAGGTAGACCCAGATCTCGTAGGTAGCAGCGTTGGGTATACTTGTCGAGCAGCGGTTCCAGAGCGGTGAGCGGGGGATAAAAGCAAACCCCTTGAGCGGCTAATTTAGCTAATCCGACTAAATCGACAAACTCATTTTCAAACGTAATTACATCGCATTTGGTGGCGAGCATGGCGGTAGCTGCGACATCATCAATATCAGCAAATACTGTTTCTGCCGCCGAACTAACAGCAACATCTGTAGTGTGGGGAGTCTGAACTATCAGTTCTAGCCCCAATTCCCGTGCTGCACCAGCCATCATCCAGGCTAGTTGTCCGCCACCGATTACACCAATTCGTTTCATCTTAATCTTCTAGAGAGGGAGGGCCTTCAACTCAATCCCCACTACTATTTCAGTTGATAGGATAAACCCGCCCCTACAAATCCTTATTTATTTACAACCGAGAGAGTCGCGGGTAGCTACGCCAGTTTTGGGGTTGACACCATCGGCAATTTCGCACAGTTGTTTCTGTTGAACTTTACCTAAGATAGCATCAGAGAAATCTGCACCTTTGATATTGACATCTTTAAAGGTCGATCGCAACATCATCGCCTCGACGAACAGAGCATCGCTCAAATCAGCACCGACAAACCGCACTTGATCCATCAATCCTTGGGAAACATCTGCGCCGTGAAGATTGGTTTGGTTTAAGGTCGCAGAACTAATGACTACGCCAATGAGGTCTGCCCCAGCAAAGTTGGTACGATCTAATTTGGCACCCGTGAATACTGCTGTCTGTAATTTTTGACCTGAGAAATCTCGATCGTTGAGATCGGCATTATCATAAGAGAGGGATGGACTATATTGAGCAGTTCCCCCCGCTGCCATCGCCTGATTAGGAAAGAAGAGTAAAATAGCAGCAAAGAATAGGGCGATAATAGTAGGCATATTTTCCGGTGAACAGTGAGCAGCGACAGGATGTTGGTGAAGATTGAGTCTATTTTTACAATCCTTAACATTCACAGTTTATCGCAAAAGTAGGACTGCTCGATCTAACAGCATAGAATAGAAATTCTCATTACATATGCCCAAATTACTAATTAACTGGGTGCTAAATGCGATCGCGTTTCTGATTACCCAGCGCATTATCGACCAAATCTTACCCGGACAGTTTCGGATTCGAGATATCCTGACGGCACTAATTGCCGCATTAACATTGGGTTTGATCAATAGTACCATTCGACCGGTACTGAAGCTGTTGACATTCCCTTTGACAATTCTGACATTGGGATTATCTTCACTAGCAATTAATGTGCTGTGTCTAGCGGTTGTCGCTTGGTATATTCCGGGGTTTACAATTACCGGAGTAGTTCCGGCAATTGCGGGTTCGATTGTCCTGTCGATAGTTTCGACGTTGTTACACTGGGTGTTCAATTAGCCCGATCAATATCAAGCTACAGTTGTTATATATTCAAATTGCGCCGATCGATCGACAGTATTGTAAAGCTAGTATTGGGTATTTGGGTCAATTCCACTAAAATTACGATAGTCTCGATCGCCGATAAGTACGATATTACTTAAAGTTTAGTTTTATAACCGTTGGGAGAAAAAATTGGTTTCTACATCTAATTTGAAAACTACAAAATCAGAGGAAATTTTTGCTGCTGCGCAGAAACTGATGCCAGGTGGGGTAAATTCTCCCGTGCGGGCATTCAAATCCGTCGGCGGACAACCGATTGTATTCGATCGCGTTAAAGATGCCTATGTCTGGGACGTAGATGGAAATCAGTATATCGATTATGTGGGTAGTTGGGGGCCAGCTATCTGCGGACACGCACACCCAGAAGTGATCGCCGCTTTACATGGTGCGTTAGCAAATGGAACTAGTTTCGGCGCACCCTGCTATCTGGAAAACGTCCTCGCAGAGATGGTGATTGATGCCGTTCCTAGCGTCGAAATGGTCAGATTTGTTAATTCTGGTACGGAAGCTTGTATGGCTGTCCTACGGCTAATGCGGGCATTTACCGGACGGAATAAGATTATCAAATTTGAAGGCTGTTACCACGGACATGCGGACATGTTCTTGGTCAAAGCTGGTTCTGGCGTGGCGACTCTCGGCTTACCCGATTCCCCTGGCGTACCAAAGTCAACAACTGCCGATACCCTCACGGCTCCCTATAATGATTTAGAAGCCGTTAAAGCTCTATTTGCCGCTAATCCTGATAGTATTGCGGGGGTTATTTTAGAACCTGTTGTGGGTAATGCTGGCTTCATCACTCCTGATGCTGGTTTCCTCGAAGGTTTACGAATTATTACCCAAGAATATGGCGCGTTACTGGTATTTGACGAGGTAATGACTGGTTTCCGCATTGCCTACGGTGGCGCACAGCAAAAATTTGGTGTCACCCCTGATTTAACGACGATGGGGAAAGTTATTGGTGGTGGCTTGCCAGTGGGAGCTTATGGCGGACGCAAAGATATCATGTCAATGGTCGCACCCGCAGGCCCAATGTATCAAGCTGGTACTTTATCGGGAAACCCACTGGCGATGACAGCGGGAATCAAAACCCTGGAACTACTCCAAAAGCCGGGTGCTTATGAGTATCTGGAGAAAATCACCAAACGATTAGCTGATGGTTTGGTACAAATCGCCCACGAAACTGGACATGCTGCTTGTGGTGGTAATATCAGTGGGATGTTTGGGTTATTTTTCTGCGCTGGTCCCATTCACAATTTTGAAGATGCCAAACATTCAGATGTGGCGAAATTTGGTCGTTTTCATCGGGGGATGCTGGAGCAGGGCATCTATCTCGCGCCGTCTCAATTTGAGGCTGGGTTTACTTCTCTAGCCCATACGGAGGAAGATATCGATCGCACCTTAGCTGCTGCACGTGTGGTGATGTCACAAATTTAACTAGAACAGCAGAATGCCCCCACCAGAACGGTACTCCGTTTGGTGGCGGGATGAATGCGAGCTGTACCACCGTAGCCCGTAGGGCAAAGCCCCGCCAAAGGCGTATGCACCGCCAACCAATCCGACAAGCATCGCTCTCGGCAAGGGCGGCGGTGTATGAGCGCACGAACAAATTTCTTGCTCTATCCTAGCATTTGCGCTATAGTTATACCAAGTACATCGACGTAAGAATGTTAGTATTTGAGTCAAAACTAGATGGAATGCGGCAGCAATACGACGCTCTCGATGAGGCAATTCGTACTGCTAGATTCATTCGTAATAGCTGCCTTAAATACTGGCAAGAAAACAAAGGTGTCGGTAGATACGATCTGAGTCGATACTGTGCTGTTTTAGCCGATTGTCCCGATTTCCCTTGGGCTAAAAAGTTGAACAGCATGGCACGTCAAGCCAGCGCGGAACGTGCCTGGTCGGCAATCGCTCGGTTCTTTGATAACTGCAAGAAAAATATAGCAGGAAAGAAGGGTTATCCCAAGTTTAAAAAGCACCAAACAAATTCATCAGTTGAATATAAAACCAGCGGTTGGAAGCTATCTGAAGACCGAAGATATTTGACATTCACCGATGGTTTTAAAGCGGGTAAATTTAAACTTTGGGGCAGCCGCGATCTGCATTTCTATCAGATCGACCAAATTAAACGAATCAGAGTGGTTAGACGTG
The DNA here is from genome assembly GCA_041738715.1 of Chamaesiphon sp. Lineage (GTDB taxonomy): Bacteria > Cyanobacteriota > Cyanobacteriia > Cyanobacteriales > Chamaesiphonaceae > Chamaesiphon. The sequence goes on along the minus strand of JBGSPI010000087.1, from coordinate 139,928 downwards.
CGGATGGGTATTATGCCCAATTCTGTATTGACACAGAGCGATTAGAACAGCGAGAACCAACAGGTAGAACAATTGGGCTAGATGTTGGGTTAAACCACTTCTACACCGATTCTGATGGCAATCAAATTGAAAACCCTCGCTATTTAAGAAAGTCTGAACGTGCTTTAAAACGAGTGCAGAAAAGACTATCTCGAAAACAGAAAGGATCTAAGAATCGAATCAAAGCTAGGGGAAAATTAGGTAGAAAGCATCTCAGAGTAAGTCGCCAGCGTAAAGACTTTGCAGTGAAACTTGCAAGGTGCGTGGTTAGATCTAGCGATCTTGTGGCGTATGAGGATCTAAAGGTGCGGAATATGGTTAAAAACCATCACTTAGCTAAGTCGATTAGTGATGCGAGTTGGTCGCTATTTCGTCAATGGATAGAGTATTTTGGCAAGGTATTTGGTGTGGTGACTATTGCAGTTCCACCCCACTATACAAGTCAAAAATGCTCTAGCTGTGGTGAAATAGTCAAAAAAACTCTCAGCACTAGAACTCATCAATGTCCGCATTGTGGATATGTTGCCGACCGAGATGAAAATGCTGCTCGGAACATCTTGCAAATAGGATTAGCTACGGCGGGGCACGTCGGAAGCTGGGAAGATAATTCCCGAAACGTCTCTGGAGAGATCGATCTCTGCTTGGGTGATGAAAGTCCTCCAAGTAAATCGGCTCGTGGAAAGAGAAAAACTAAGGCGTGAGTCTTTAGAATCCCCCACTGTAGCGGTACTCGCTCAGTGGCGGGAGAATGTCAATGGTGAAGTTTCCCTGTGTTGTGATGATTATGACCTTCCAGGACAGGGAAATTTACACTACTACCAATAGTGTTCGCAAATTTGGATAATTGCGGCGAATAAATAGAGATTCCAACCGTGACCTACCGCAATCCCACACCCACAGTCGATATTATTATCGAACTAATCGATCGGCCGCACCGACCAATTATTTTGATCGAACGCCTCAACCCCCCCCACGGCTGGGCATTACCCGGCGGTTTTGTAGACTATGGTGAATCGGTAGAAACAGCCGCCATCCGAGAAGCACAAGAAGAAGTCGGATTAGATGTGCGACTGTTGGAACAATTTCAAGTTTATTCTGTACCCGATCGCGACCCTAGGCAGCATACTATTAGTATCGTCTTTATCGCTACAGCAACAGGCACCCCGATCGCTCAAGATGATGCAAAAAGCGTTGGCATCTTCACCCCCTGGGAAATTCCCCCCACCCTCTGCTTCGATCATCGCCAAATCATCGATGACTACCTCCAATATCGAAACTATCATCTTCGTCCAGGGATTAGGGGTTAAGGAACAGTTGAGAGTTGAAAGTTGAAAGTTGAAAGTTGAAAGTTGACCCTTCTCTTCTCTTCTCTTCGAGACGCTGCGCCTCCGGCAGGCTACCGCCAACGCGAACGAGACGCTATGCGTTGGCGCAGTCTGCGCTTTGCGCTTACGAGGAGCTTCAGGGCAAGCAGTTGACAGTCCCTTTGTCCCCCCAGTCCCCTAGTCCCCCCGTCCCCCCGTCCCATGCTAACTACCCTCACCCTTCAACCTCACGACTTGCTCAACTGCATCGATTTACCCGTAGATTGGATTGGCTTGCGGAAAGTGCGGGAAGTGGCGATCGCGAGATCTGCGCGGGACGGAATGCCGCAAAATAATAGTACGACCATTAGTGAAGGAGTGATGGTCGAAGTCTTGGTTGATGGACAAATCGGTTATGGTGCCACGAATATTCTCACCCCCAAGGGCATTCAAACCGCTGCTAGTACAGCTTATCAGCAGGCGATCGCGGCGAGTGAATATCGGATCTATCCCCTCACCACCGCCCAACGTCCCAAGGTAGTCGGGCAATATGTATCCCCCCTCATCCAGCCCTTTAATACCCTCACTCCTGGCGAAATTAGCGAGCAATTGAGCAAGATTTGCCACACGCTGAAAGTGGGCGAACAGATCGTCCAAACCAGTGCCACGATTATTACCCGCGAGTTGGAAACTTGGTTCGTCAGTAGTAATGGTTCGGATGTATATCAGCACTTCCGGCTGATGACGACAGATTATGCAGCTACTGCCCAGGATGGAGCTATTATCCAACATCGGAGTGATCGCGGTGGGTTGGCGAGATGTTATCAGGGCGGGATGGAATATTTTCTCACGCCCGATTTGTGGGCGCGGGTGCAGCAGGTGGGCGAACAGGCGGTAGAACTGCTGACGGCGGTGGAGTGTCCGACAAAGGCGACTACTCTTGTCCTCGCGCCGGATCAACTACTATTACAAATTCATGAGAGTGTCGGACATCCGCTGGAATTAGATCGGATTTTGGGTGATGAGCGCAACTATGCTGGGGGGAGTTTTGTTAAACCCGCAGACTTTGGCAACCTTGTCTATGGTTCGCCCTTGATGAATATTACCTTCGATCCAACTGTCGCGGGGGAATTTGCCAGTTATGGTTTTGATGATACTGGCGCGACGGCGACGCGGGAATATCTCATCCGCGATGGGATCTTGGAGCGGGGATTGGGGAGTTTAGAGAGTCAAGCCCGATTGGATTTACCCGGAGTGGCTTGTAGCCGTGCTTGTAGCTGGAACCGTCCCCCGATCGATCGAATGGCAAATATCAACCTCGAACCAGGGGATCAAAGCTTTGAGGAGATCATTGGCAGTATCGAGGATGGCATCTATATGGAGTCCAATCGTTCTTGGTCGATCGATGACCAACGCCACAAGTTCCAGTTTAGCTGTGAGTACGCTCAAGCGATCGAAAATGGCAAATTGACTAAAACTATCCGTAACCCTAATTATCGTGGCGTTACACCCCAATTCTGGGGCAATCTCGCCCAAGTTGGCAATGCTAATACCTGGGAAACCTACGGTTCCCCCTTTTGTGGCAAAGGCGAACCCAATCAGATCATCTGGGTGGGACACGGTGCTCCGGTAGCGGCATTTACCAACATTGAAATATTTGGTGGAGATTAATCTCAACATTAGGCATTGCTGATTTAAGGTATGATTTGCCTTTTTGTGCAACTACTGAAATCCCCCAGTCCCCTGGTTGCTGAGCGTAGTCGAAGCACAGTCCCCCAGTCCCCCCGTCCCCCCACTCTTTCATACATCGATTCAGCAAGGCCCAACATTAATTTAGTGATGTAGATCTCCACCAAATTGTAATCATCTGCCAACACGCTCAATTTATTAAAAACAGGACAAATTCAGCCCCAGTTATGAGTGCAGAGTATCCTGATTGGTAACAAACTAGACTGTATAGTCAAAAGGAGGCTAAGACACAGCCCATGTTGGTGCATCATCACAGCTGGAAAAATTCTTTACACGATCGATCGTGTGATGATATTTCACTTATATTATTTTAGATCGACAGCAATTTACGAGTGAGTGCCGAACGTGGAAGATCGATTACCAATACTAATTCAAAAACAACTTGATGCCGAAATTCGCCAGCGTCCACCGCTATTTCCCTGGGAAACAGAACTGGATGAATATGAATCAACTGATGCAGAATCTGGGCATCCTAGAGTTACTATCGTTCCCAGTTTATCGCCGGAAATGACTAGTGAGTAGAGCAATCGTCATTAACTTTTGTATATGTCCACATCTTCTGCTGTTAAATCGAGTTCTGTCTTCGCTAAAATCCAACAGCAGATGGCAGCGATGCCGAAGACTTCGCCAGAAGATTCACTACTACTGCGGGTATTGGTGCAGTTATTGGTGCTGGTGGGGATTTTGGCAACAGATGTAGCCGCAGAAACTCAGATGAGTTTGTGGGCAATGCCCCTGAGTATCGCTGGCGCGACATGGAGTTGGTATCATCGGCGCGAGCGAAATATTGCGATGAAATTTGCCTTAGCCTTGGCGATGCTGGGGGCACTCGGTTATTTCATTTGGCACCTAGTCGGGAGTATCAATGATACGCGGCTAGTTTTGGCTGAACTGCTGGTGCAGATGCAAACTATTCATACCTTCGATCTCCCCCGCCGCAAGGATTTAGGTTATTCAATGACAATCGGGTTAATTTTACTCGGTGTTGCTGGTACATTGAGTCAAACCCTGACATTTGCGCCATTATTGTTACTGTTTCTGGCGATTGGGATCCCTGTGTTATGGCTGGATTATCGCTCTCGACTCCATTTGACACCGCTGAAGATCACACATCCCACACAGGTTCATAAAATTGGTTTACCCTGGCAAAAGTTCAGCCAGTTATTAGGAATAGTACTAGCGATCGGCTTAGTGATTTTTGCCGTGATGCCGCGTTTTCCAGGTTATCAAGGCTCCCTACCAGTGAGTGCGCCGATTAAGTATGACAATAAACAGTTTGATGGCAAAGGGATTGTCAATCCTGGCTATCAACGTCAAGGCAAGACTGGTGGCAATGGTGCGCCGCAAATCGATGGACAAGGTGGCGGTGATGAGCAGGGTGATGGCAGTTTAGACGATAATTTTTACTATGGTTTCAATGCGCAGATTAATCAAAATCTACGTGGGATGATGAAACCAAAAGTGGTGATGCGGGTACGTGCTCAAGCTCCAGGATTTTGGCGAGCATTGGCATTCGATCGCTATACTGGTCAGGGATGGGAGATTTCCCGTAATGCTCAGACGCAGAAGATTAATCGCCCCAATTGGGATTATAAATTTACAATTATCAATCCGCCGACCAAAATGCCGACTAAGCAGGTAATTCAAAGTTACACTGCCTTGGAAGAGTTACCGAATATTATCCCTGGCATGTCATCAGCGAGAGAAGTATATTTTCCAACAACGGAAATTGCGATCGATTCAGAAGGCAGTTTACGATCTCCGGTTGGATTAGTGCCCGGTTTAACTTATACCGTTATTTCACAAGTTCCATTTCGCGATCGATCTTTACTCGATCGAGCAAGGACAAACTATGCTCCAAATATCCAGAAACACTATCTTCAAATCCCCCCAGAAATTGCCCCAAAGTTACAGAAATACACCCAAGTTTTAGTCGATAATTATGCCCAGAACCAAGTTGGTAAAGATAGTCAGCCCCTCCAATCTAACTACGCAAAAGCTCTCTATCTTGCCCAATATCTCAAACAGCGTTATCGCATTTCCCAAGATCCGTTTGGGCTAGCTCGCGTTCCTGATGGTGGCGATTTAGTCGATTGGTTTCTGTTTCGTTGTGAGGGTAAATCGACTAGTTGTGAAGCAGGTGGCTATGCCGATCATTTTGCCACAACTTACACAATGATGTTACGCTCGATCGGTATTCCGGCTCGATTGGCAGTTGGTTTTGATTCAGGAAAATTCAATCCCTTCACCGGGTTTTATGAGGTCTCGAATACCGATGCACATGCCCTGACCGAAGTCTATTTTCCCGACTATGGTTGGTTTGCTTTTGACCCAATTCCAGGGCACGCCCTCACTCCTCCTGGTGTGGATGAAGACCAAACTTTTAATACACTGCAACAACTTTGGAACTGGGTAGCTGGCTGGTTGCCTTCACCTATTACTGCTTGGATTGCTCGAATTTGGTCTTTAACTTTGGGCTGGTTAGTAGTGGGCATTATTTGGTTTTTCAGCCTATTTAATCAAGGTTGGCTCGGTGTATTTATGGGGATGGGAATTGCGATCGCTGTCACGTTTCTCGCTTGGCTGGGCTGGCAGGGGTGGCGCAAATGGCGGTATCAACAATGGTTGAAAAAGTTATCACCAGTAGAGCGAATTTATCAGCAAATGTTATCTAGATTAGATCGTCAAGGTCTGTCCAAACATCCGGCTCAAACTCCGTTAGAATATGCCCAAGTTATCTGTGATACTCGATCTCCGGTTGGTATTGTAGCGATAAAAATATCTCAAGCCTACACCGCTTGGCGATATGGACAAGAACCCCAGGAAATTGACAAGTTACAGGAACTACTAAATAAGTTGCAACAGAGTTAGCATCAAAAAATATTGAAATAGACTACCATGTCACCATCAAAATAATTGACGACTTCAACTTAAAATCATGTATAACCATAATCCGTCATCTTTTTCAGCCCCTGTGCCGTTAGAAATCCGACAGGGACAGTGTTTTAGTTACGTAGTACCGAATGGTTGGCGAGTGGGCGAGGATGGGCAGTTTGCCGTTGTTTTATTTGCCCCTGATAATGCCGCGATCACAGTCATGGTTGGCAACTCTGGATTGCCAGTCAACTATAGTCCTGGGCAGTTTGTCTATGAAAAGATCTTACAGCTACAGCCCTATGACCTGCGGATGAGCCAGCCTCGCCAAGCTCAACCGATTTCTGGCTGTACAGTTGCTTATGAGTTTGACTGTATCTATCTGTTTAATGGTATTCCTTGTCGTGGAATTGCCAAATGCAGTGTGGCGTATAGCTATAATATTTGTACGATGGTCATGACCTTTGCCGCAGCCCATGAATCACAGTGGGGTAAATATGCTACTTGGTTGCCCCAGGTGTCTGGTCAAATTTCGGCAACAAATGGGGCCGCATTTGGGGCCAGTGGGGTGATGGCGCAAAATCTCCAAATTTCCAGAGATGAGGGTCAGCGGGCGCAGGAATATCGGGAATGGTCGCAGCGCACATGGGATGAGGTCAATCGTCAGCGTGGTGAGTCAATCGATCGCCAAAATTTTCAATTTCGTGAGAACATTGGTAATGTGGGCACATGGACAAATCCCTATGGATATCCGAATATTGAGCTACCCACAACTTATACAGACTACTGGATCGATCGACAAGGCCGGATATATGGGACAAACGATCCTGGTGAAAATCCGAACTTTGGCTCGACTGGAGACTGGGTAAAGATGAATCGGTATCGACCCTAATCTGCGAGAAAATTAGACTAGCAAGTGATTTTCCTATTCAGGGCTAATACATCAATCAATGGGCGATTGCAATTGAATCGATCGATAGTTCTAAATTAGGAAATGTCGGCGATTGAATGCGTTCGCTACCTCTAAATTGATGGAGATCGTATTCACCATCGACTAAATAATAAACCGAGATCGTTGGTTGTTTAGGATAACCGATAAAGTTTCGTCCTCCCAATCCCAAATAATCGACGATCCAATATTCCTGAATACCTAATGCTTGATAAGCGATTTGTTTGAGAGCATAATCATCTTGCCAATTAGTCGATACAACTTCGATCGCTAGTTTAACCGAGCTACCTTGGGTAACGATCGATTCTGTCTCCCAGCGGGGTTCTTGAGCGAGCATTGCTTTGTCTAAAATGATTGCATCCGGTTCATATCCAGATTTACCATCGAGAGATTTGACGATCGATTCTCGCGGTATCAAATAAGGTAGTGGAGTTTGTCGAATGATAAAATTCAGTTCGGAAATAATAAAACCAGCTATCTCCGAATGTTTGCCTCGTGGTTTGGGCATTTCCAAAACTTCTCCATCTCTAAGTTCATAACGATATGCCGACCGTTCTGGCAACCAGGTAATAAAATCATCAAAGCTAATTGTTTTAGACTCTGCTAGTACCATTTTTATCCTCCTTACTACGGTGGAAATGCAACTTTGTTATCCGGTAATTTTAGCTCAGTTGGTTAATGTTAAGCTGCAAGTTTGCGGCGATCGAACTAGTAATCCGTATTCAATTCCCTGAGCGACAGCCTGATAAGATGCTTCCAAAATATTGTCAGAGACACCGATTGTTGTCCAACGGTGTTCCCCATTACTCGACTCGACTAGCACGCGCGTAACTGCTGAAGTCCCTTCCCCACCATCTATAATCCGCACTTTATAGTCGGTCAGATAACACTTAGTTAATTCTGGATAAAATCGACTTAATGCCTTCCGCAAAGCTGCATCTAGAGCCGACACTGGCCCATTACCTTCCGCAGCTTCGAGAATATCTTGACCATCTACAGCAATTTTAATTGTAGCTAGAGAGTGATGCTTAGTCGCGATCGAGCAATGCACCTGAAAACCTTGAATCCGAAAAATCTCCGAACGTTGTTCCAAAATTTCCCGCATCAATAATTCAAAACTAGCCTCAGCCGCTTCAAATTGATAACCTTGATGTTCTAACTCTTTCAATTTGGCTAAAATTTGGCGCGTGCGCGGATCTTCTTTGGTCAGCACAATCCCCATCTCGGTCGCTTTAATTAACACATTACTCAATCCTGATTGTTCGGAAATCGCAATCCGTCGCTCGTTGCCGACCTGTGTTGGTGCGATGTGTTCGTAAGTCAGTGGATTGCGTTCGACAGCGGAAACATGAATCCCCCCCTTATGGCTGAAGGCGCATCTACCGACGAAAGCGGCATAATCATTGGGCGCAATATTGACCACTTCGCTGATATATCTACTCACCTGGGTCAACCGCGCTAAATCCGTTGCTGCCAAACAAGAGTAGCCCAACTTGAGTTGGAGATTAGGAATTACCGCACAGAGGTTGGCATTGCCGCATCGTTCGCCATAACCATTAATCGTCCCCTGTACCATTGTCACCCCAGCCGTAACCGCCGCGATCGCGTTGGCGACAGCTAATTCGCAATCATTATGGCTGTGAATGCCAAATTGTAACCGTCGGTGGGGGTCAACATCACCGATCACCTCTGTGACGATGTTCGCCAACTCATGGGGAAGAGTCCCGCCATTGGTATCGCAGAAAACCAACCATTCAGCACCAGCCGCAATCGCTGTCGTCAGTGTGGCCAGGGCATACTCAGGATTTGCCTTGTAACCATCGAACCAATGTTCGGCATCATAAATCACCCGTCTTCCCTGGGAAATCAGATACTCGATCGAGTCGCGAATCATCTCCAGATTCTCAGCTAAATTCGTCTTTAAGCCCTCAATTACATGTAGATCCCATGATTTGCCAAAAATCGTCACCCACTTCGTTCCAGCGGCAATAATCGCCGCCAACATCCGATCTTCCGCCGCGAATCCACCCGGACGACGAGTTGAGCAAAATGCGACTACCTCAGCTTGCAGTAAGGGTTGGGCTTGTAATCGGCGAAAAAACTCCCCATCTTTGGGATTTGCCCCCGGCCAGCCACCCTCAATCCACGGCACACCTAGTTTGTCCAACTGCATGGCAATTTTCAGCTTATCTTCAACGGATAGAGTCAAACCTTCCCGCTGTGCGCCATCACGGAGTGTCGTGTCGTAGATATGGATCTGAGGCATAAATTGCGAGAGAATAGAATCAGTCTTAACTGTATAGAATCATCAGCCTGATGACAAATCAGATCTTTTATATTTCGCCACTGATTCGGATCGCTCTGAGTTTATTATATATTTCCTTAACAATTCCTTTACCATTTCTCGCGACAGCTACTCAGGCTGAAATTTCACCTGAGTTAATCTGGGCGGGAATTAGCTTGGGTTTTGTCGCATTACAAGGGGCATTAAGCCAACGAGTTGTGGTCACGGATCGATCGATTCAAGTTAATTATCCGGCTTGGGTGCCAAGTTTTCTGACGAAAAACTGGTCGCTAGAGTGGCGCAATGTCAAACAACTAAAAATGCGGACAACCGGACAGGGCGGATTGGTCTACTACTTGCTGAACCATAGTAGTGAAGGTTTTTTGCTGCCGATGCGTGTTGCGGGGTTTAATAAGTTGGTACAATTAATTCAGCAATATACCGACATTGATACAACAGATATCCGACCGCTAGCTCAACCTTGGATGTATTTTGCCCTCCTAGTATTAACCGGATTTCTCCTCCTCGTCGATCTTTGGACAATCTCGACTGCAATATCAGTCTAATTCACGGTTCATCATTACATGCCTCGATTACACTCGGCAACCACACCTTAGATGATTGACTCATTTGCCCAACATTATCACCAACGGACAAAATACGATCCAGACACGATCGCATCTAAAAGTCAGGGGTTAGATTGGAGTCAACAACCATCGTCATATAAAGAATATAAAATTGGCACAACTTACGATCTCAAGCCATATTTACAGTCTAACAAACAAGATTTTGACAGCGATTATTGGCAGCGATTATCATTATTCCTGTTGTGTAGCTATGGTCTGACCGCCCGCATTCAGACAATGGGTGAACCAATGTATTTACGGGCGGCTCCATCAGCAGGTGGTTTGTATCCAGCCGAGATTTATTTGGTGTCGCGGGGTAATCAGTTATTACCCGCCGGATTATACAATTATCAAGTCCAAGATCATACTCTAATTCACTTTTGGGCGAGTGATGTTTGGCAAAATATGCAGGTTGCTTGCTTCATGCACCCAGCTTTATTGGTTGCCGATCTTACTCTAATCACTACCGCTGTATTTCAGCGATCGGCATGGCGATACCAAGACCGTGCTTACCGCCGAATTTTTCTAGATACAGGACATTTATTGGGCAACATTGAATTAGCCGGAGCAATGAATGGTTTTCGTCCATATTTAATTGGCGGGTTTGTCGATCGAGCAATCAATGAATTGTTATATTTAAATACTGTCATAGAAGGCGCGATTGCAGTCATTCCCTGTGTCGATTTAGATGTTCATCCTGATGCCTTGATTCCGCCTTTTCCATCAGCACTGCCTTCAAAAATCAACGTGGAATATCCCCAACTAGCTGATGGTGAACTACTCACCTATTGTCATCAGAGCACAGAAATAACTCAATTTCATCAATTTCCAGCCCGATCTGATGATGATGTTGTCGCCGCCCAACTGGATGATAAATACAATTTCCCATTTTGTCTCAAAATATCAACGCTCACCGATCCGATCGATTGGCAAGATAATTTACCCTTGTCAGGATTGGAAGATACAATCCTCAAACGCCGCTCGACTCGTGCTTATACAGGTGCCTACATCACTCTTAGTGAACTCAATGCTCTGTTAGACTTCACCTATCATCCCCAACATTATACGGAACAACATTTAGATCCTCATCCAGACTACTTCGATCTCAGTTTAATAGAAACATTTATCGCAGTTTCTGGTGTTAACGGATTGGACGAAGGTTGTTATTATTATGCACCCAGAGCGCAAGAATTACGCCAAATTCGGTTCAAAAACTTTCGCCAAGAATTGCACTATCTCTGCTTAGGACAGGAGTTGGGACGCGATGCTGGAGCGGTGATTTTTCATACCGCCGATCTGGAGATGGCGATTCGGAAATATGGCGATCGAGCCTACCGTTATTTACATTTAGATGCTGGACATTTAGGACAAAGACTAAATTTAGCAGCAATTCGGTTGGGATTGGGAGTAAGTGGAATTGCCGGATTTTTTGACGATCGAGTTAATGAGGTCTTAGGCATTCCTGAAGATGAAGCTGTACTCTACATTACGACGTTAGGTCGCCCAGCATAGTTAAATAGTATTTAAAAACTCTATTCGTTTATCTATTTAGTTAATCATGATGGTTAAAATAACTCAGATCGGGCTGTCAATATCTACTATAACTTTAGCGATCTGTCTACTATTTCCAAGCTTTCCTCCCCTTGCAGATACTCACACTAGCCCCACTCAGATCAAACCAACTATCGTTAATTTAACTGGAACGATTCGGAAACTAGCGGTGGAAGGAACTTGTTATCAACTGACTGCTGATGACGGTAAAAAATACGAATTAATTGGCAAATTCCCCAAACGGGACGGCCTAAAAGTTCGAGTTCGGGGAGTTGTTGCCAAAGATATGGGGACTATCTGTCAAGTCGGACAACCAATCCAGGTCAAATCTGTGCGAGTGTTAAAATAGATCTCTATCTGACTCCGTGCTGGGATAAAATTTGTTCTACTTTAGCCTCCTCAATCTTGGAGGTTAGTTTGGTTGCTTCATGCAAATCCCGTTGCGTCTTGGCCAAACTAAAAGTAGAACCAATGGAAAAACCCAAACCCATACCCATAAAACCTTTAACCCAAATATCTACTGGTAAATAAACAATCCCAGTGGTTGTCATCCCAATGGAAAGGACAAAGGCTGCCCAAGTTTGAAAAATCCAGGCATTACTATCTTTTTGAGAACCAATCTGCTGCATCTAAACTTACCTCCAACGATCGCTCGTTATTAACTGATTGACTTGTTTTCATATCTCAATCTTAGATTAACTAAATACTTGTCAATTGCCGGAGTAGACACTTTCTTAACTGGCTGTGAACCATCACTTTTTGCGGACAATTGTTAAACCATCCCCAATGGGGACTAAACTAAGTTGCACTCGATTGTCATGATAAATTTGGTGATTTAGTTGTTTGATTGCCTGAGTCCGCTTGTCTCCATCCATCGTTGGGTCGGCGACTCTGCCATACCACAGGACATTATCAACTAAAATCAGTCCACCCGATCGAACTAACTGAAAACAGCGATCGTAGTAGGCAGCATAATTGTTTTTATCAGCATCGATAAAGGCAAAATCGAAAGTCTCAGCCTCACCATCAGCTAGTAGTCGATCGAGTGTTTCTAATGCGGGCGCAATCTTCAGGTTGATTTTATCACTTACCCCAGCTTCCTGCCAATATTTACTCGCGATCGAGGTAAATTCAGCACTCACATCACAGGCAATTAACTTACCGTCATCGGGTAAATTTAGTGCTACTATTAAAGAACTATAGCCTGTAAATACACCTACTTCGAGACATTTTTTGGCTCCAATTAGTTGGACTAATAATCCCATCAATTGTCCCTGCTCTGGTGAAATCTGCATATTTACTAACGGGTGTTGTGCCGTTTCTTGGCGAAGTTGAGTTAGTATCTCTGGCTCTCGCACAGAATTATCCAGCAAATACTGATAGAGATTGTCACTTAAACCAATTGATTGATTAGACATCACGTTAATTAGCAATGATTAGCACGGTTACTCGTAATTAAAATCGATCGAATAGCTATCCTCTCAGTAAAATATTCTATCCCCGCACCACGATGAATGTACTCTCCCTGCCCACTTGGATTATTCACGTTTCTAGTGTAATTGAGTGGATGACAGCAATTTGGTTAGTTTGGCTATATGCCGAAGTTAGCGGTAATTTAGCTTGGCGGAGTCTTTCCCTGGGTATGTTACCTGCTTTGGTAAGTGCTATGTGTGCCTGTACCTGGCACTTCTTTGACAATCCGCCAGCGTTGGAGTGGCTTGTCACCCTCCAAGCCGCAACGACAGTAGTGGGAAATATGACGATGTGTCTGGCTGGGTGGCAGTTGAGTCGGGGAGTAGAGGGGATGAGGGGACTGGGGGACTAGGGGACTGGGGGACTAGGGGACTGGGGGACTGGGGGACTGCAACTGTTCACTGTCAACTGCTTGCCCTGAAGCTCCTCGTTGGCACAGCCTCTGCCTAAGCAGAAGGGTCAACTTTCAACTTTCAACTCTCAACTTTCCCCTAAACTTAATTCACCAACTTTTTGAATCGTTTTTTACCAACTTGTAATACCGTACCGATTAGTGGGGCGGCATCCTCATAAATCAATTCAAGATCGGTAATTGGTTGCCCGTCTAGCTTAACAGCACCGCCTTGGATTTGGCGTTTGGCATCATTGCTGCCAGAACATAAGCCGCTAGCTGCCAGGAGTTGAAAAATTCGCACAGGGAAATCGACACTAGCAAGGGAAAATTCGGGGATACTCTCGCCACTAGTATTTTGACCCGGTTTGGTAATTAAGGCGATCGAGTCAGCTTGGGCTTGACTTGCGGCTAGTTGCCCGTGATACTGACTAACTACCTCTAAGGCGAGGAGTTTTTGCGCATCTCTGGGGTTCTCTGGCAGTCTATCGATCTCTAGGTCTGTCAGGAGCGTAAAATAATCTTTGATGATGCTATCGGGCGTTTTCTCCAGCTTAGAATACATACTTAGGGCATCCTCCCCCAAGCCAACATAGTTATTTAGCGATTTAGACATTTTTTGGACACCATCAGTCCCCAGCAGGATCGGCATCAGCAAGCCAAATTGGGGCGTTTGTCCGAAGTGGCGTTGAAGATCCCGCCCGACGGCGAGATTGAACTTTTGATCCGTACCCCCAAGCTCGACATCCGCTTGGATGGCTACAGAATCATAACCCTGCATTAACGGGTAGAGAAATTCATGGAGGAAGATCGGGTTTTCCTGGGCGTAGCGGAGGGCAAAACCTTCTTTGGCGATCATTTGTCCGACTGTCATCGTGGAGAGCAGTTCGAGTGTTTTGCCCAGATCCAATTTAGATAACCATTCCGAGTTGTAGCGAACCTCCAATCTACCAGGAGTGTCAAAATCGAGAATCGGGCGCACGCGATCGAGATATGCTAGAGCATTATTGGTCACTTCCGCTGGCGTTAGCTGTTTACGAACTTCCGATTTACCAGTCGGATCGCCAATCCGAGCCGTAAAATCACCGATAATTAATACAGCAGTGTGTCCAGCATCTTGGAAAGATCTGAGCTTCCGCAGGGGAATACTATGACCAAGGTGGATATCTGCACCCGTCGGATCGATACCCAGCTTAACGCGCAATGGTCGATCTGTTTGAGCTAGTAGTTGAGGGAGATTTTCTAACTTATCGGTAGAGTTAGGCTGGTGGGGAAAAATCTCACTCACGCCCCGAAAGAGCCAATCAAACTGAGGCAATGGTGGTACAGGTACACTCGCAGTCATAGGAGAAAATTGGACGGGATCTGACAATATTTACAGTTAAGCTTATTATAGTTACTACATGTTGGTTAACCATTAGTTAACATTTTGGGCTACCAATCCACTGCTACAGGCGATCGCTAGTCTATAATCACACTCAGGTCATTCTAGTCCCATCTAACCAAAATTTACTAGCCACTAGCCACTAAATTAATCCCTATATACTAAGAGAGAAAGATCCCAGTGTCTTCTAGAGCTTTACAAAAAAAGAAACCAAAACCAAGACCGACCAATCGCCAACAGCAGAGTAATGGCGGTTTCTTCGGGGGTATCGGTCAAATTGCTGGTGGGACCATGTTGGGTGTCACGATGTTAGCCAGTTCGATCTTAGCTGGGGGATTGGTGGGGCTAGCAATTAGCTTCCGTAACTTGCCGGATGTACGAGTACTGCGTAGCTATGCACCGACAGAAACCACCTATATCTATGATGTCAAGGGCGTAGAACTTGCCAGTCTCCATGATGAAGCTAATCGGGAAGTAGTGCCGCTCAATCGAGTTTCCCCAAATCTCAAACGCGCTTTACTCGCGATCGAGGATAGTCACTTTTACTATCATACAGGCGTAAATCTATCTGGTGTCGGTCGTGCCCTCGCTGCTAACTTTAAAAAAGGCAGCGTCAGTGAAGGTGGTTCGACAATCACGATGCAGTTGATCAAGAACCTATTTCTGTCGCAAAAGCGAGAATTTACCCGGAAATTAGCCGAAGCAGTACTATCGATTCGCCTCGAACAGATTTTTCGGAAAGACCAAATCCTGGAAATGTACCTCAATCAAGTTTATTGGGGTCACAATAACTACGGGGCAGAAACTGCCGCCCAAAGTTATTTTGGCAAACATGCTGCGGATCTCAATCTGGCAGAAGGGGCAATGATGGCAGGCTTAATCGCCGCACCAGAAAGATATAGCCCATTTAGCAACATGAAAGCCGCGAAAAAACGGCAAAAAGAAGTGCTGGGACGGATGCTCGAACTCGGCTGGATCACCCCAGCGGAGAAACAAAAAGCGGATGCTTATAAAATTAAGCTGGGTAGGATCAAAACTTGGCAGAGTAGCAAACTACCATACGTGACTGATGCCGTGATCGACGAACTCAACCAGCGATTCGGGAAGGAAACTGTGCGTAAAGGTGGGATGCGAATTCAAACCACGATCGACTACAAGTTTCAGCTTGCCGCCCAAAGAGTAGTCCAAAATGCTTACGAGCGTTTAGGCAGAGAGAAATATCAAATCAGTCTCGTTGCCGTCGATCCACGCACTCACTTTGTCAAAGCAATGGTTGGCGGGGTGGATTACAAAAAAAGCAATTTCAATCGCGCGGTATATGCCAATCGACAGCCCGGATCTTCCTTCAAACCATTTGTTTACTACACCGCCTTCGCCACTGGCAAATTTTCGCCTGAGTCGATAGTTTATGACACTCCTGTCCGTTATCGGGATGGTAGCGGCTACTATGCTCCTCGTAACTACGGCGGTGGCTATTCTGGTCCGATGAGTATTCGCAATGCGATCGCGGTGTCATCAAACGTACCTGCGGTAAAACTGGGTAAAGAGGTTGGGCTAGATAAGGTCATCCAAACCTGTCGGACACTCGGAATCAAAAGTCCGATCGAGCCAGTAGTATCTCTCCCACTAGGCGCAATCGGCGTAACGCCGATCGAAATGGCTGGAGCATTTGCTACCTTTGCCAGTGGTGGTTGGCAATCCGAAACTACTAGTATTCTGCGCGTGACTGATAGCGACGGCAATGTCCTGTTAGATAATACGCCCCAAATCAAACAAGTTCTCAATCCGTGGGCTACCGCTCAAATCAATAGTTCACTCCAATCGGTAGTTAATGGTGGTACTGGGAAAGAAGCCTATCTCGGTCGTCCAGCCGCCGGAAAAACCGGAACCACCTCATCCGAACGGGACGTTTGGTTTGTGGGCTACGTGCCCCAGCTATCGGCCTCTGTGTGGATTGGCAAGGATGACTATACCCCCCTCGGTAAAGGTGTCACGGGAGGTACCTATGCTGCACCGATCTGGCGCAGTTTCATGCGGGAAGCCCTGCAAAATGAACCAGTGGAATCCTTTGCACCTGCGTCCAAGTATAAGCGACCGGGAAGTTAGGGGTGGGTGGATTAAAGAAGAAGCCATGAATCAACTCTTTCGCCCTGCTCCCTAAACCCTACTTATCAATTTCCGACTTCATCCGTTCGAGGGTGATGTTCATTTGGTCAAACATTTGAGTTGGGGTAATGCCAAACTGACTCATCTGCGTATTCATTTGCTCCACGGTCATTTTTGCCATGAAGTCATCAGAGAGTTCAAATCGTTTCATAAAAATCTTATAGCGATCGAGCAACGTCTCCATCCGATCGATAAACATGATCTTGCCTTCGCGATCGAATTTACCATAGCTACCGCCTAGTTGTGTCAGATGTTGATAATCTTCAAACAACTGTTTCGCTTCCTGTTGGATGATGTCAGAATCAAAAAATCCCATGACGCAGTAAATGGTAGTAAAGTTAAACTAGAGGGAAGGCATAGTTGCCCATGCTCGTATTCACATTCTAAGTCAGTCTCCAACCCCTGAGAACTGCGGTTTACCGTATTTGAGGATCGGTTAATGTTCGACCTTACTAATGCCGCATCTAGCGATCGACCTAATCCCAAAAATCGCCAAATAGCCGTAATTTTAGCTGTTGTTGGGATGGCGATCCCGATTGCCGGATTTCATAAGTTTTATCTAGGACAACCCGTTTGGGGTCTAATTTATTTACTATTGTCTTGGACACCAATTCCCCATATCGCTTCTGCGATCGAAGCCGTCTGGTATCTAACCCAGCAGAGTAGTCACTTTGATGATAATTTTACCCCAATTATCGCAGTTGCCGCCCCGATCACCAAGCCTCACCCAGTCATCAGCGTGGCTGATGCCATTCGAGAGTTAGATAAACTCCGAGCCGATGGCTTGATCTCAGAATATGAATTCGAGCAAAAACGTCGTCAATGGCTCGATCGAGTATAGATTGAAGAATTGAAAGTCAATATTGTATCAGGAAGTAAATCGATCGTGGTCAAATTTGTTGGAATTGCCGGTAGTTTAAGGTCAGATTCTTATAGTCAAAAGGCTTTATTGATCGCCGCAGAGCGGGTCAGATCTCTGGGTGCTGAAGTGGAGATTTTAGATTTAAGACAGATGCAGTTACCATTTTGCGATGGTGGCGATGAATATCCAAACTACCCTGATGTGAAACGGATGCAAGATACGTTTAAGGATGCAGATGGGTTAATCTTAGTTTCACCAGAATATCATGGTAGTATCAGTGGCGTGCTAAAAAACGCCTTGGATTTAATGAGTTTTGAGCAACTTTCCGGCAAAGTCGCTGGATTTATTACCATTTTAGGTGGGCAGAGTAATAGTAATGCTCTCAATGACCTACGTGTAATTCTCCGCTGGGTTCATGCTTGGTCGATTCCCGAACAAGTAGCCATCGGCCAAGCTTGGCAAGCTTTTACACCTGAAGGTAAAATCTCAGATGAGAAGCTCTCACAACGTTTAGACCAATTTGCTCAAAGTTTAGTGGAGAATACCCGTAAACTGCGAGGAGTTGATTAAATTGACCCACGACTCATTTCGTACCGTTCAGTTTCTGCTGAAAATGTCATTACGATCGCGTATCCTCGAA
Organism: Chamaesiphon sp.; assembly: GCA_041738715.1. Taxonomy (GTDB): domain Bacteria; phylum Cyanobacteriota; class Cyanobacteriia; order Cyanobacteriales; family Chamaesiphonaceae; genus Chamaesiphon. Next base: position 121,636 of record JBGSPI010000087.1, on the reverse strand, counting down.
AACCCTTACTATCGATTTCAGTCGGCATTTGAGATTGCTGTAGCCGCCGATTTAGGGGTGAAAATTGATGTCAACCAAGCGAGTGTTGATGATTGGTTGCGCTTGCCAGGAATATCGATCCATCAAGCTCGTCAACTAGTCGCCTTAAGTCAAGCGGGAGTGGCTTTTTATTCAATTTCTGACCTATCGGCGGCACTGAATATCCCTGTCCCTCGCCTGCAATGGTTGGCTCCAGTGTTGAGTTTTCAGTATTATGATCAGTCACTGGCGTTGCCTTTTGTCAAGCTCAATCAAGCAACTGTGAGTGAACTAGCACAAATTCCCTCAATTGAGCCAGAACTAGCCCAGGAAATTGTCACTCAGCGTGAGCAGGGGGGGGATTTTACCGATTTAGTTAACTTTCAACAACGGTTAAGATTGTCGGGTAAATCGATCGGCGAATTAATGCACTATCTTCAATTTTAGAGAGGTTAGGGGTTAGCTGAATAGTGAATAGTGAATAGTGAATAGTGAATAGTGACATAGAAGTTAATAGAAACCCAGTTCCCTCATCATCGGTCAAAAAGTAACTAGCAACTTAAGCTACTATGATTGGTAGCTATACACACAACGAGAATATTGATTAAGTAATGATTAAACTATATGGTGGGGCGCGGAGTCGAGCGGCGATCGTTCGGTGGTATTTAGAAGAATTAGGTATTCCCTATGAATTTGTGCTGCTGGATATGTCTGTCGGCGAACATCATCAACCAGAATTCTTGAAAATTAATCCGTTTGGGAAGGTACCAGCAATTGTTGATGGAGACTTCGCCCTATTTGAATCTGGGGCGATTTTGTTATATCTAAATCGCAAATATAGTCAAACTCAATTATCGATCGAGCAAGAAGCCATCTACACTCAGTGGACATTATTTGCCAATGCAACAATCGGCCCGGGTATTTTTGTTGAAGCCAGTCGGGAACGGGAATTACCGAAATTAATGACTCCGCTGAACGAAATTCTGAGTAAACAACCCTACCTATTGGGTACTGAATTTAGTGTTGTCGATGTCGCTGTTGGCTCAATTTTAGCTTATATTCCCTTGATGCTCAAATTAGACTTGTCTGCTTATCCAGCCGTTGTTAATTATATCCAAGCATTATCTGCTCGTCCTGCATTTAAAAAAGCAATGTCTTGAGTTAATTAATAATTGATAATTCCCCAGTCCCCCCGTCAGTTCGGCTCCGCTCACTGACCGCCCCCAGTCCCCCAGTCCCCCCGTCCCCACTTCGACATTTTTAGATGCAACTATCATCAGTCTGGAAATCGATCGTTAGTCGAAAATTACATTGGAACCTAATGACGATTGCTGGTGTTAGTTTAGGGGTGATGGGGGTGGTAGTGGGTGCTAAACAGCTAGGCTGGCTGGAGATGAGTGAACTGGCAGCTTATGACCAGGGAGTGCGCTGGAAAAATCTTTCAGCTAAAGCATCCCCAGGATCGATCGAGAGATTATTGGTGGTCGCAATTACCGAAGAAGATCTCAATCGACAGGGAACTTGGCCATTACCCGATCGCACCATTGCCCAAATTATTCAAAAACTGACTGATGCGAAAGCCAGTCTGATTGGACTAGATATTTTTCGCGCCAGTCCTGTTAATCCCGGACATGCAGATTTGGTAAAAATCTGGCAGCAAAACGATCTAATCGTGCCTGGTTGTCACCATCGCAATCTCAAAAATCCCGGAATTGCAGGGCCACCAGGAATTCCGGCCGAGCAATTGGGCTTTGTCGATCTGTTGCTCGATCGAGATAGCATTGTCAGGCGGGCATTATTATTTATGTCTCGCGATCGCAATTCACCCTGCACCAGTGAAACCAGTTTCGCGCTTCAATTAGCGCAAGAATACCTCCACCGCCAGCATAATTACCAAGGTCAATTTGACGACCAAAATCAGTTTTATCTCCACCGAGCGCATTTTCGCCCCCTCTCCAGCCATGATGGGGGTTATCAACAAGCCGAGTCTGGCGGCTATCAGATTTTAATCAATTATCAGCAACCCAACCAGATTGCGCCGATCGTCACAATCTCAGATCTGCTAGAAAATCGAGTCGATGCTCAGCTAATTAAAGGTCGAATTGTCTTAATTGGTTCTACAGCTAGTTCGCTTAAAGATGAATTTCTCACCCCCTTTAGTGCGGGAAAAGCAGAAGATGCCAGTACCCCAGGCGTGATGATCCATGCTCAAATTACTAGCCAAATCCTGAATACAGTTCTCGATCGCCAACCCTTGTGGTGGTTTATCCCCGATTGGCTAGAGGGCATTTGGATCGGGATCTGGTGTCTAACAGGTAGCTTATTAGCTTGGCATGTGCGCCATCCAGCAAGATTAGTAATTGTCACTGGCGGAGCCGTCATCTTACTCCTGGGGGGATGTGCAATCGCCTTCATGCAGACGGGTTGGCTGCCGATCGTTAGTCCCTTAATTGGTTTAATTACTAGTAGTGTCGGCGTTTTAGGCCTGACTAGTTATCAAACCCAGCAACAACAGCAAGACATGGCAGGTTTAGTCAGCGATCGCGAACAAACGATCGCCGCGCTCCAATTACTCTTGCGCCAAACCATCCCACCGACAACACCAACACCAGCACCGACGGCATTGCCGCCAACAGAGTTGCCAGCGACAACGATGCTTGGAGCAGAACAGCCTACACTCAAGCAAAACCAAACCCCCAGTCCGCTTGTCGGCACCATGCCACCTAATTACCTGCTAGATGGGCGTTACCAAGCACAACATACTCTAGGTTCCGGTGGTTTTGGGGTCACCTATCTCGCCCGCGATATCAAACGGCCTGGACAACCTCAATGTGTAATCAAACAATTGGTGCCAGCGCGCAAGGATGCAAATTTCGTCAATTTGGCGCGGCGACTATTCAATACTGAAGCTGAAATTCTTTCCAAGTTGGGACATCATTCCCAAATTCCCCATCTGCTGGCATATTTTGAGGATCGGCAGGAATTTTATCTAGTCCAAGAATTTATCGATGGCACCACACTAGCTCACGAACTAGAGGGTGCGACGGCACCTTGGAGCGAGGCGCAAGTATTAGATTTATTGCAGCAGTTATTACCTGTACTGGGCTTTATTCACAGTCAACATGTGATTCATCGCGATCTCAAGCCTGGTAATATTATTCGAGATCGGCACACTGGCAAACTAGTCGTGATTGATTTTGGTGCGGTGAAGGAAATCCAACCCCAACGACCTGAAGACGGCGATCTCACCATTGCCATCGGCACTCGCGGCTATACCCCGCCAGAACAGTATGCTGGTAAGCCTAATTATAGTAGCGATCTCTATGCCCTCGGATCGATCGCGATCGAAGCCCTGACCAACACGCATCCGCGTTATCTACCAGTTGACGAGCAGACAGGGAATCTGCGGTGGCGAGATCTGGCTACTGTCTCTCCAGCACTCGCCCAAATCTTGGATCGGATGGTCGCATATCATTTCCCCGATCGCTACCAGTCCGCCAGTGAAATTTTAATCGCGCTACCTTTTTGACGAGAATAAATAGTAATATTTTTAAATATTTAGGCCTGATATGAATCACAATCAACCTATTGAAGTTGCGCTGGCAATCCTCCCGCGTGATGGTAAGTTTTTGATGCAATTGCGGGATAATATTCCTACGATCCTCTATCCCGGTTTGTGGGGCTTTTTTGGCGGACACATGGAACCAGGTGAGACACCAGAGATTGCCGTACAACGGGAAATCAAGGAGGAAATTAACTATGATATGCTCGATCCAAAAGCGTTTGGTTGCTATAGTGACGATCGCGTGATCAGGCATGTTTTCTATTCACCACTGACTGTTGATATCGATCAATTAGTTTTGCAGGAAGGTTGGGATTTGGGCTTACTTACTCCCACCCAAATCGAAGCTGGTTATGCCTATTCTCCCATCGCCCAGGCAGAACGTCCCATTGGTCCAATTCATCAACAGATCATGCTTGATTTTATCGAATGGTGGAGTTAGGGAATTGATAATTCACCTGATCTGATCCATCCATCCACTCATCCCCGATTTGTCTAGAATTATGACTATACTAACTGACATCCCAATCCAGACCCAAATAACCGATGAGATCGAACCGGCGATCGAAACATATCAATTAGGTAAAGTATATCGAACTGGATTTTGGCTCAATCAAAAAGTCGAATCACTTAAAGATTGCACACTCCAGGTTTATCAAGGCGAAACATTTGGTTTACTCGGTTTAAATGGTGCGGGAAAAACGACCTTGCTTAAGGCATTAGTCGGCATCGTGCGCCCAACTAGTGGTAAAGGTAGATTACTTGGCAAACCCTTGGGAAATCGATCGGTTAAACAAAGAATCGGTTATTTACCAGAAAATCCTTATTTTTATGATTTTCTCACCGGTTGGGAATTATTAGAATACACGGCTGGCTTATTTGAAATTCCCAGATCGATCCAAAAGCAACGCATTCCCGAATTACTAGATCTAGTCGGTTTAGCTCGATCTTCAGCGCAAAAAAAACAACTGCGTCAGTACTCCAAAGGGATGGTGCAACGGGTCGGGATGGCGACTGCCCTAATCAACGATCCTGAACTGATCTTTCTGGATGAACCGATGTCTGGGCTAGATCCCTTGGGGCGCAAACAGATGCGTGATATTATTATTTCATTAGGTGATGCTGGCAAAACTGTCTTCTTTAATAGTCATATTTTGACTGAAGTAGAACAAATTTGTAGCCGGGTTGGTATCCTCGCCAAAGGTGAATTGATTTGCTGCGGAACTTTAGAAGAATTGTTGACTAACCGCGATCGATATTACTATGTTTCTGGTCGCGGCGGAAATATGGACGTGCTCAGTCGCTGGTTGAAAAATGTCACCTATCGTGACGATCTTTGGTATGGTCAAATTCAGGGCGAACCACAGGAATTTATGGCGACATTACGATTATTAAATGCTGAGTTAATCTCACTCAAACAGGGACGAGCTTCATTAGAAGAATTCTTTATGGAACAAATGGAATTGCGGGGGATTCGATCGAGTACTTGAACTCTCAATTTTCAGTTTAAATAGTGTTCTTTCTATCCCGATTAATTAGTCCAAATTCAAGTAAGACGGCGATTCGATCTCTGTTCCATCTAACTAAACATCAAATCATGACATCCAATTTTAATCGATCGAAGAACTAAACCCATGACAGAATCTAGACAGGAAAACAATGCTTTGGTGAATGAAGCCGATCTCTCCCACTCGCCACGATTGAAAAGACTGCGCCAATTAAGTCGATTACTAGATAGTGCCATCCTGATTCCCGGCACAAACCAAAGAATCGGGCTAGATCCGGTGATCGGTTTAATTCCTGGTGGTGGGGATACGATTAGTGCCGCACTCTCTGGCTATATCATCATCGAAGCCGCGTTGATAGGTTTACCCCGCGAAGCATTGGTGCGGATGGTAATGAATCTGCTAATTGATACAGTAGTTGGTTCTGTACCAGTTGTGGGAGATGTGTTTGATGTGGTTTCCAAAGCTAATTTGCGGAATATGCAGATTGTCGAAAGTCATGTCAAGGCACCTCAAACTAGTGCAAAAGCTGATAAATTATTCATTGGGTTATTGATTGTTGGACTGTTAGTGTTTGCGATCGCCGTGGGTGCTATCACCGTACTGGTATTGAGTTTACTCAGTAACTTATGGAGATGAAAAATTGCCACCGACCGATCATTTGTGTTTGCTGGTGGCGATCGCGGTAAAATAAGATTGATATCAGCAGATGTCCAAAAAGTCGCTGGTGGTTTTCACCACAGCTACCTTAACCCTAAGCAAAATTGAAGTTTACTGTTCACTGCAAGGCAGCACAAGCGATATGGTAGAAGAATCTCAAGATCCAGTAGCCCCCGCAGCCAAAGCTGGAGCCAAAAAAGCTAAACCAGCCGCAACTGAAGCATCAGCAACCCCTACTGACACTGCTGCACCAGCTGAAAAAAAAGTCCCCCCAAAAAAAGAAAAACCACCTGCGGTTGAAGATAAACCCTTTACGGAGTTTATCAATCAAGATTATCTCCCCGCCCTCCAGCAAGCTCTGGCAGCACAGGGAATTAGCGATCTGAATCTTGCTCTAGAGCAATCAAAAATAGCCGTCACAGGCTTTGAAACAGCCGCCCCTTGCAGTCAAGTCGTCGGTCACTGGAACGGTGGTAAACGCCAGTTTAACGTCTATTTCTTCGATGATAATATTCAAGGTCAACGGGCGATTTCTTGTATGGAACGGGTGACTAAACCTAGTTCGATCGAGCCTTTTCTGATCGATGAACGTAAAATTACCCTCGATCTCCTAGTTTCTGGTGTAGTTCTTCGACTCAACGGTCAAAAATGGCTGACGAGAAATTAAAAGATCGAAATTAGGGAGTTGGGAATTGATAGTTCCCCAAATCTCAACTCCCGTGTCTAAATCCTTAAACCTCGCTCACCCAAACAGATACAGATCCACCTCGACAGGTAAATCGCCCCCAACCATCTCGATTAGTGATAATTGAGTCGGAAATATGCCCGGTTAGATCGACAAATTTGGTATGAATTTTACCCACATTCATCCATTTGTAACCATCTCTGCTATTACTCGCGATTACCGCCATTGATTGAGGATGAGTCCCATCACCAGATCGTGTCCAGCCAATCGTATTCGGATGGTCGAGATAATCATACTGTAAGCCGTAGGCATATTTTTGTCTGGCTTGGAGGAGAATATCGAGAATCGATCGATGGGATGTCAGCGTAATCGGATATTGATTGCCATCGCGTCCGCGATCGCAATATTCAGCCCCATAATAATCAGCATAAAATACGCAGGGATAGCCAGCTTCGCGCAATAAAATTAGTGCGTAAGCGATCGGTTTAAACCAATCTTCCACCACTGATTCGAGTGCTTGCAGCGGTTGAGAATCGTGGTTCTCAACGAAAGTGACCGCATAAACAGGATTGGTTTGAGTCAGAGTGCCATCAAAGATCTGCGCTAGATTATACTTACTGCCTTGCTTGCTGGCATTAGAAAAATTGTAGTGTAGCGGCACATCAAAAATCGACATCCGACCGCCAACTGCTTCGATATACCAACGGAGATTGGCAGCATCATTGCGCCAATATTCACCGATGACAACTAGATCTTTACCTACGTGTTTTTCTAGAGCATCAAGCCATTCAGGGAAGAACCAAGTAGAAATATGTTTGATGGCATCCAGCCGAAAACCATCAATGCCAGTTGTATCTAGATACCATTTACCCCAACGAATTAATTCAGCCCGAACGTCTGGATTTTGAAAGTCAAGATCGCAACCCATCAGATAAGAAAAATTGCCATTTTCTAGGGCAACATAATCATCGAACTTTTTACCTTCTAATAGATAAACTGTCGATCGATCTTCAGGGTTATATTCGTTATAATCTACTGCATCAAAATGCCACCAGTGCCATTCAAAGTCGGAATATTTGCCCTGGCGATTGGGAAACTTAAAGTGGGTATATGTTTTAATTTCTTGTAATTCACCTTTGGGATTTAGTCGATCAGTTTGAGAGTAAGGTGTTGCTTTGGGCGTTTCCGGGAAATCTGCGCCCATTTTATGGTTGAGTACAGCATCCGCGTAGACTTGAATCCCCTGTTGGTGGAGTGCTGAAATTGCCTGGAGATACTGCTCCTTTGTCCCGTACTTTGTCCGAATACTATCGTGCTGATTAAATTCCCCCAAATCATATAGATCGTAGACCCCATACCCGACATCAAATCCACCACTGATGCCCTTATAGGCTGGCGGCAGCCACACAGCAGTAAAACCGCTTTGGGCAAGTGATGTGGCTCGATCACTCACTTCTTGCCACAGGCTGCCATCCGCAGGCACATACCAGTGGAAGTACTGCATTATTACACCATTGAGATCTGCCATTGCGATCGAACTACCTTGGGAATTGAAAACCACAACACAGCAGATTACTGGTAAGGTTGCTCGAATTCGAGTGATTTTAATAAAAATATACTTATATCACTAGGTATTCGATCGAGTGCTGTAGAGGCATCGATTAAATCATGAACAAATCAATTTACCCCTATGACATCATTCTTTCCTCCGACAGTCGTTTTAAGAATCGAGATCTTGTCCAGATCCATATCGCCAAGCCTGGAAAAGTTGCTGATAATAATACTGTCGATCTGGGGGAAGTTTGGCTACCAAAGGTAATAATAATGTACTGAGTGGATAGAGTCCACTATATGCGCCGAGATTGAGATAATTTATCAGCCAATCTAATAATGTCATTACTCCGACTTGGGGCACAACCGGAACCACCGCCAGCGGGCTAGCAAGTGATGTTTGGAATAGGGTGCGCGAGAGGGCGGAAAACTGCACTACATCTTGGAGAAATGGACGCAAAACATCATCGCCTAAGTGTTGCATTGACTGAAATACTGCTGCGAGTAAGTTATTAATTTGGTTGGGATCGAGTTGCTGATTTATTCCCACACTCATTGCCCGTTGAAACATCCAGGTAACGGCAATATTCGGCTGATAGGGTTGTAATAGGTGCAAATCACTATTACTCAGGGCATCTGCTTGGATCGCCATTTCAATCCCAGTTGTCAAGCGGGATAAATGACGAATCATTGCGCCAAATCCGCCAAAACTGACGGGAGATTGGCTGCCACTACTATCACCTATTAGCAATACTCGCGCCCAATCGGTTTTGAGAGGACTATTCCGGTAAGATGGAAAGCAGCCAAATAAACAACGTTTAAAATTGAGTTCGGCTAGTTCTACTTGTTGGTAAGTCGGTAATAATCGCAAATATTCAGCAAACAAAAACTCGACACTAAATCTGTCGGGATGAGCGTCCATGTATGTAAATAGATAAGTAGTTCGTCCATCACGCGCGGGGAATGCTTCCCAAAAATACTGACATTGATGTTGAATTGGAGTGATGGAGGCAAAAAGATCGCCTGTCTCATTTTGCTCGAATCCCGTTGCACAACTCCCCACTACCAGACAAATTCCCTCCGGCTTGACTCCATTTCTCGCTTGGGCGGCTAGGGGCGAAAAATGTCCCATTGCATCGATAAATAACCTACTGGTGAGTTGATGTTGACCCACACTAATTGTCACCCCATTGGGCTGAATTTTTACCCGATCGCAAGGTGTAAATTCTAGTAATTTACCGCCATATTCGAGGAATTTTGCTTTGAGTGTGGCGAGTAAATAAACTGGATCTACGCCAATATTTAACACATCCCGCACCCAGATATCTGGGGTATCGGGAAAGGAGATCCGCGCCGGGTTATATTCAGTGACGATCGCGGTGGCTAATTCGGCTTCAGAGAGCAATTCTAGCTCCACTAGCACCCTCAATTCAGCGCGGGAGATGTTCCATTCCTGCACTCGGCCTTTCAGTTCGCCAAGCTCGATTACGGCTACTTTTAGCCCCCGCTGCTGGAGAGCCGCCGCCAAGATAATACCCAATGTACCACCCGCGATCGCAATATCTACATCGATGGTTTTTAAATACTCATCGCTCGAAACGACTATTTCTCGTTGCTCGATCTGTCCTTGACGTAAATTTTCCCACATTTTATCTGCCCGTTGCAGGTTGACAAAAGTACCAGCCGGAAGTTGGTCAGCAATATTAGCAGCGATCGACATAGAATTAGGGAAGACCGAAGTTGTAATAGTCAAATCTATATCTCAAGTTTAAAGTCTTTTTCCGGTTCAGTACCACAACTAAACCTAACAGCGAGCGAATATAAATCCCGATCCTCTACTCTCTACCCCCTACCCCCTACCCCCTAATTATATGGATACTCAATCTCAAGCAAAATTATTAATCAAAATCCTCATTGGTGTAGCTTGGCTCGATGGTAAAATCCAGCCAGAAGAACGGGAATATCTCGTTAAAGTTGCCAAAACTCATCATCTTGAAGAAGATGTGGAAATCGATCCATTATTAGCTGGGATGATGAAAGTGACCGCAGCAGATTGCCAAGCATGGATTCAGACATATTTAGGAGATCGATCGATTAATGACGACGATCGATTGGTGGAAGCGATTAGTGGTTTGATTTATAGTGATGGAGACGTAGCTACTGCTGAAGCCCAGCTATTAGTCGATATTCAATCATCACCATCTTCACCACAGTCAGTCGAACAGCCCCTAGTTAATAAAATTCGCCAACTTTATCAAAATTGGGTCAAGAAAATCAATTCATAACTCACAACTCATAATTTTTAATTTATCTGATGAATCGTTCTCTAACCAATCGTGAGCGAGTCGCTCAGTTAGGTAATATTTTTACTAGTGAAACTTTTCTATACATTCTCAAGCGATCGATTCAGGCAATTTTCACTTTATTTCTAGCCTCAATCCTCTGCTTTGCGATCATCCAACTATCTCCAGGTAATTTCCTCGATACCCTCAAGCAAAATCCAAAAATCACTCCCGAACGAATTAAGGAGTTAATGGATCAATTTGGTTTGAGTGAAAAAAAGGATTTGGCTAGTTTAACGAGCCAGTATTTTAAATGGCTGACGCAGGCAGTTCAGGGTAACTTAGGCTTGAGTATGTTGTACTTTCAACCAGTTAGCCTTTTGATCGGACAACGAATTAGAGCAACCCTGGAACTGGCGATCGCTTCAATTATTTTAACTTGGGTGATTGCTATCCCATTAGGAATTATTGGGGCTGTCAATCAAAATAAATTCATCGATAAATTTCTGCGGGTACTGAGTTATACAGCCCAAGGTTTTCCTAGTTTTGTCACCTCATTATCCCTGCTGATTGTCGCCCAGATCTGCTCGCCACTATTACCTGTCGGTGGGCGAACTAGTATCAATCATGAAGAGTTATCAATAATTGGACAATTATTTGATATTCTCTGGCATATGATTTTACCAACAATCGCCCTGACAATTACTGGGTTTGCTGGATTGCAACGGATTACTCGTGGTGAATTGTTAGATGTTCTTCGTCAAGACTATATTCAAACAGCTAGAGCCAAAGGTTTATCGGAAAATCGGGTGATTTATGTTCACGCACTCAGAAATGCTATTAATCCATTAGTTACCCTCTTAGGATTTGAATTTGCTAGTTTATTAAGTGGTGCTTTTATTGCCGAATTCTTTTTTAATTGGCCAGGTTTGGGTAAATTGATTTTATCAGCGGTGACAGCTAAAGATCTGTATTTAGTTATGGGTAGTTTAATGATCGGAGCAATTATGTTAATTGTCGGTAATTTATTCGCCGATCTATTGCTAAAATTTGTCGATCCACGGATTAAATTAGCAGATTTGAAATAGTTTAAATTATCAACTTTAACAACTAATCCCGTCAGGATCGATCCCCAGTTCTCGTAATTTAGCCGCTAATTGCTCGGCGCGTTGCTCGGCACTATCAGCGCGTTGCTCGGCACTCCGGCGGCGTTCATTTAGTTCTGTTAAAGAGAGAAAAGGTTCACCATTAGGATGATAAATTACTAAATCTGGAGCCATCACAAATCGAACGCCTAATCTTTGACTCGTCCATTCTTCAGTTTTATCCGCTAACACTAATCGATTCGCCAAAGGCGAGGCTTCTGCTAAGGCAGAGGCTTTGCCAACGCCAACAGCCGATCGCGTCCAAACGGTAAAATCAATCCGATCGGGGTCATAAATATAATACTCTTCCACCCCATATTGTTGATAAAAATCCAACTTCCGCATCATTTCCGCCAGTCGATTACTGGGAGAAATAATTTCAAACACCACTTGGGGTGCGATCCCATCTTCTTTCCATTGTTGGTAAGAACCCCTGTCTCCCTTTGGTCTACCAAGTACCAGCATTACATCAGGGGCGTAGGCGATTTTATTATCGCCTTCGACGGGATACCACAGCAAATCCCCCGCCACAAATACATTTGGATTATCGGCAAAGAGTAACTCTAAATTTTCTTTGATGGTTACAATCCACCGAAATTGCTTGGTATTCTCGGACACCGGCAAACCATCATTTTCTGGATAAATAATTTCTGGTGAAGTGCTTAGAACCATTTTAACTGCCTCATCGTCAGCATTTCTCACACTCATTCTAGCGTGTTTCTAAGATTTGAGAATGGTATGATAACAGTGAACAATATTGATGGCAAACACTGTATATTTAGACATTGAGAGTAATGTGATAGAGATAGATTTTCAATTGCATCAGCAATGGATGGCACAATCGATCGAACTAGCTACTAGCGCGGGAAATGCCGGAGAAGTTCCCGTCGGTGCCATCATTATCAGCCCCGATGGTGAGCTAATTAGTACAGGTGAAAACCGCCGCGAACGAGATCGAGATCCGACGGCTCATGCTGAAATTGTGGCAATTCGAGCGGCGGGAACATATTTAAACAATTGGCACCTCGATCGATGTACATTATACGTCACCCTAGAACCCTGTCCGATGTGTGCAGGGGCGATCGTGGCTGCGCGCTTGGGATTACTCGTTTATGGTGCTGATGATGCCAAGACGGGTAGTATTCGCACAGTATTAAATATTCCTGATAGTGCAGCTTCCAATCATAAATTAACCGTCATTGGCGGTATTCTCGAATCAACTTGTCGGCAACAATTGCAAGATTGGTTTCGGAGAAAGCGTCGAACTTAATTATCAACTATTAATTAAAATCTTTGATATCTCATCCCTGGTAACTGAGTCACTAAGCCTAATAATTCTAATTGAAGCAAAGCACTAGAAACATTCGCCGCAGATAGTTTTGCCTGTGCAACTATTGCATCAAAGTTAATAGGTTCGTTATTAACAACAAGCCAAACTTGTTGGAGATCTGGAGTGAGATCTGGTGGTAGAGTAATCACTTTTGAATTTGCCTGGGAGGAAATCGACGAGGGGAAAAGTTGTAACTGTTGAGGGGGATCGAGATGGGGGATGGTGGCGAGTAATTCGAGGAGATGATCTAGCCCTAGAATCGGCTGTGCGCCACGAGAAAGGAGTCCCAGACACCCGATCGAGTTAGGGTTATCGATCGAGCCAGGCAGGACGTATACATCGCGCCCGAAGTCATTGGCTTGATGGGCGGTAATTAATGCACCGGATTTAATTGGAGCTTCAATCACAATCGTCACCCGACTCAATCCAGCAATAATCCGATTGCGGGCGGGAAAATGGGGTTTATCAGGTGGCGTTCCGGCGGCATATTCACTGACAATTAAGCCATGCTGCGCAATGTCGGCGGCGAGGGTTTGATGCCGTTGCGGGTAAACGAGATCGACTCCCGTACCCACTACGGCGATGGTTCTACCGCCAGCTTCCAGACAGGCACTATGCGCCTCGGCATCGACACCCATTGCCATCCCGGAAACGATCGTAAATCCTTTACTCGCCAGACAACTGCTGATTTTTCGCGTCCACTTTTTCCCGTAGTCAGAAGGATCGCGGGTGCCGACAATCCCAACTGTCGGGATATTGCCTTGATTTTCCGCTAAATCTACTCGTCCTTTGTAATATAAAACACCAGGTGCGGACGGAATTTCGAGCAACAAGCGAGGATAATCAGCATCGGCGCGTGTCCACCATCGGGGGTTATTAATCGTATGCTCTACCAGAAACTTTTGCGGATCGATTTTGGCGCGAGAATCGATAACTTTTTCGACTGATTGTAATCCCAAACCATCGATCGATAGCAGAGCATCTCGATCGGCATTCCAAGCAGTTTCTAGATTATTAAACTGCTGTTTTAATCGATCGAGTAAAATTGGCCCAACACCAGCGACTTTCGACCAAGCCAACCAATAAATACGTTCTTGTGACATGTGATTTTGATTCAACTTCGATCGAGCATTTTGGCTGGGAGTTGGCAATGTTAATTTGAGGATAGTCGATCTAGATATTTTCGATCTGAAGCGATCGATTGTTGCTATTCGGTAGGCTTACTGACTTGTTGCCGTCTACCCCAGGGCTTGAGTACAGAAATCACGACGATCGCTAATAAACAGATAAAGTTAATGCCGCCGCCGATGAGAATACCTTGAATATTAAAGTTATAGATCACATTTTCTAGTGCCTTTAATCCCTCAGTTGCCGAAATAACCTCAGCTTCAACACCCCAAGGATCTAAATAAAAACTACCAAATACCATCAAAGCAACAGTGGCAATCCATTTCACAATTGTCCAGTAAAATTTAGCAAAACCATAGTTAGTACCCCAACATAAAATAGTCGCAGTAGAAATCGAACCAGTTGCCGCAGGAATAATAATCCAATGATCGATTTCATTGACAATTCGATCGAGGGCATTTAATACGACATCAGTTTGACTCTGATGATTGTACCATTCAACTAATAATAGACTAATTACTGCCCCCGTCCACAGTGCCGCTGAAATGATATGAAACGACAACACCCATTGTCTTTGTTTGAGAGATAGTTTTGCCATTTAGTTGATTTTTTGAATAAGGATCGAGATATGCATGGGGAGAAAATCCCCCCTGAAAATAGCAAATAACTATTTCAAAAGTGCGTCAATGTCACGTTCGATATCTTTTGGTTCAGTTGTTGAGCCGTACCTTTTGACGACAGTACCATTACCATCTACCAGAAACTTAGTAAAATTCCACTTGATTGCTTCCGAGCCAAGAATTCCTGGCGCAGCTTTGGTTAAAAATTGATACAGTGGATGAGCATTTGCACCATTAACATCAATTTTTTCAAATAGCGGAAAAGATACACCAAACCGTTTTTGACAAAAAGACTGAATTTCTGTCGCACTCCCTGGCTCCTGTGAGCCGAATTGATTGCAGGGAAAGCCTAGCACTTCCACACCTTTACTCGCATACTTGTCATACAGAGCTTGTAATCCCTGATACTGGGATGTGAAACCACATTGACTAGCGGTATTGACGATTAGTAATACTTTGTCCTTGTACTTGCTCAGATCGACTGGTTGACCTTCAATGCTGGTAGCAGAAAAGTCATAAACTGTAGATGACATGTGATTTCCTCTGAAAAAAAGCGAACTTATCTATTATTACCTTAGGGGAATAGGGAATAGGAGTCATCCGTTTAAATCACCAATCCACAACCGCTGATTTTCTGGTGAATAAAATATAGACGATCGATATTCTGATCGCTAGCCAGATGGCAATTACGCTCAAGCGTACTGGTGACATACTGGCACAGCCAGTTTAATTAGTGTCTACAATAAACTTCAACACATAGCTCTACAAATAGCAATACGTCAGATGACTGAAAGCCGTAACCCCTGCCTACTATAGACTATTACCATCCAATCTTGAAGAAAATCTTAAGTAAGCTAAACTAGCTTTGTGTAAAAAAAGTGACACATAGCGTCCGTATTAATTCGATTTAGCACGTACAGTCGATATATGAGCAGCACTAAGCTCACATCATCAGGGACAAAGATTAATGAACGTGCATTCCAACTGTCAGCCAGCTACGAGTAGTCGGCAACACAAACAGTCGAATGTGGTTTTGCTATCTAGTAAGCAGCCACTACTCGATATGTCAATTGAAGCCTTGAAAACCCAAGTGCGAGCATCCAGTCGCCAAATTGCTGAAGTGGCTAGACGGATCGAGATTGAGGTCGATCGAATTTGCGCCAAAAGCGATCGAATTCAAAACTCTGGTATCAGTGAATCCTGGCGGATTGGCTTGGCACGACACCGGATCTCCAAGTGTCTTTATTACTATCAATTAGGGTCGAGACGAGGACGAGTCGAACTTCAGAGTCATTTAAGCTCGATTGTTTACCGATATATTACTATTCCCCAATCTCATTTGGGATTTCAAGCTAGATACTCACTAATTGAAGATTTTCTCCAGGAATTCTATACCGAGTCGCTGAAAGTGTTTCGTCGCGAGAATGAATTGGGCGATGTTTACACCCCAAGGAGTTTACTCCAATTAGCGGAATATATGGTATTTACGGAGTGCTATGCCAAACGACGAATTCATCTTCGTTATGGGAGTAGCCAGCAACTCATCGTCCTCCGCGCTCAAACTTTTGCCAAACGCCAACCAGCGGAAACAAATGTAGATATCGAGCAAGCGTTTGAAACTGCACGAGAAGATGATGGAGAAGGCGCATCAAAAGTGATGCAACAAATCCGCGCCAAAATGGTTTCAGATAATATCGACCCTAGCGACGAAGTATTACGCGATCGAGTCATTAAAGAATTAATTGCTTATCTAGAAGCTCAGGATCAATCAGCTTGTGTTGATTATCTCCTCTTAAAAATGGAAGATCTATCTGCACCGGAAATCGAAAAAACTTTAGGCATAACATCACGTGAACGAGATTATCTTCAGCAGAAGTTTAAGTATCATGTCGAAAAGTTTGCCAGAGTTTCTAATTGGGAACTAGTCCATCAATGGTTAGGTGCAGAGATAGATCGTAAACTAGGACTGACAGATAAACAATGGTCAGTTTTCGTGGCTCAGTTATCTATCGAGCAACAAACATTGCTCCAATTAAAGCAAGCCAGTCACAGTAACGAATCAATCATGAAAAATCTGCGATTGACAGAGAAGAAGTTACAGTTACGTTGGTCAGAGTTACTTAATTTATCGGCTCAAATCCGAAATCAGTAATGGCTTAACCTCCAAGTAAATCGATCGGTAGTGATTTAACTTTTTTAACCCCTTTCGGTGGTAAAAATCTAAAAACTTTACTACCGATCTTTGCCTTGGTATTCCGATTGAGAATTTTTTCAGTGAGTGTGAAATTCATCCCCGCAGTTTTCCCCGCTAGCTCAATTTGTTTGATCATGCCAGTTTGGGGATTAAAAAATCCATTGAAATTCCAATTTTCTTTTTTATCTTCATAGGAATAAACATAATAATCTTGTCCTTCAATCTGACGTTGACTGCCTTGTAAATCTTTAATCTCTTCTTGAGATAGCATATTTAAAAAATTTATATCTTTAACTAATGCCTGAATGATTTCCTGGCGATCGGCTTCTGGTATACTCAAAAAGAAAATTGAAGCTGCTCCAATCAGGAATGAATAAGACTCTGATTGAAATTTAGGAAAAGTTGTCTGCGCATATTGACGTTTATCTGGGCGATAAGTCCAGACTTTTTGACCATCACAGACGATTGTATAAGTTGCTGTTGGTGTGGCTCCGGGCTGGGCAAATTTTAACTCTGTCCGAAACTTATTACCAGTTTGGGCGATTGTGTTGATTGTGGCATAAACTTTAATATCTGCACTTTTATCGCGTAGGTTCATCACAATCAGTGATTCAGTTTGAGCGCGATTTGTTTGCCAGAATAAACCGATTGCTTTACCCAATAAGTTCAAATCTGGGGCTGTTGAGAGTGGTGTTGCCGATGGTGAAGATTCTGACTGGCGAGGTGGCGTAGTTGGAGATTGAGCAGGAGTGGGGGTGATAGATGAAGGTACTTGTGCTTGAACGATACCGGGCGAAGTGATGAGCAAAGTAGCTATCGCCATCCCTGACAAAATTTTTGACATATCTATTTATGATAATTTAGCCAGATTCTACAGGTAAATATTTATAATAGCAATTAATCTCTAGTCGATCGATCTCAGTACAAATGATTCTATCGACTAGGATACAAGAAATTCACCGATTGTCTGGTTTTAATACAAAATCTTACACATTTGGGGGTAATGTGTAAGCTAAAGATTGATTTCTATGTTTTCAAATTTTCAAGCAGACGATCGTTCCCTTTCTATATTAGCTAGATTGATATTCAAACTATGCTGCGATTTCTGGTAAGGCGACCTCTGCGGATCGTTCGACTAAGCTCAAGATATTTGCTGTTGGTAAAACCAATTCTGTGGTCGGAGCTAATAAATTGAGAAATCGATCAGCAATTCGATCTTGTCGCCCCAAGAAAAATTGTTCCCAATTTTCTTGAGTAGGTACAACATGAGTATTTACTTTACAGGCTGGAGATTTAGCATTATTGCCAGCGAGTTCTCGCTTGACTGTAAATTGAAATACACAAAGACTATTAAATCGGGCATCTTTAGCCCGCGCTGGGATTGAATTAGCGATCGCATGACACTTTGTCACTTCACTAACTAATTGTTGCCAGTGTGTACTAAAACTTGCCTGATTTGCACCTTTGGCGACATAGGCTAATCCTATTTCATGTAAGGGTTGATTTTGTGCATCTAATAGTAAAACTTCATAGCACTGAGCGGTACCATATTTATCTCGGTTACTGTACAGTTGCTTATTGTATTGACCTGCAACTATTAAACGTTCTTCCTGACGAGATAAATGTCTGTCGAACGCAAATAAAGGCGATCTTGGCACTACTAACATCCGAGGTGATTGAAGCAATAATCCGCGCTCTTTGCCCCCACTATTGTATTCATAAACTATTAACTCTTGCTCATCAATCTCTCCCCAACCAGCCTTGGCCATTTCTGTTTCAGTGATGAAATAACCGCACTCACTTGCACCGTTTTCTCCCCGCAAGGCTTGAATTCTCGGTAAACGCGCATTGGGATTGATGTATTCTGGTTCTGCAAATCGATCGCGGATTGCTATGGGCGTTGAATCTGGATTGGATATTGGTTCTCGATCTAAGGTGTGAACGTATTTAGTCGTGTTGTCTTGCGTTACTTTTGTCTTAGAATAGTTCATAGATCTGCTCTCTGGTAGTCCAAAATTTGTCGATCAAGTCTGCGTGGATGCTCTCTGCCAAGAGTCAACGCCACTTGTTGCAATTTTGGGAAATTAGCTTTGAGTGAAGGCTGAAGGTGCATTCTAGGCAGAATTTTCTGCTCTATTGCCCTTAAGCATTTATCATCTGCTAGTACAATTATATCATAAGTTTGTCAAAATGGTACTTTAGTCCTATTAATTCAGGTGAAACTGACCTAAAAAAATATTTTTGTTAAATTCTTCAAGGCTATGCTATGATATTAAATCTGGCATTATGTCAATTTTTAAACGTAAGTTTTCCCAGGGCTAACTGTGGCAAATATTAAGTCTGCAATCAAACGTGTCGAAATCGCCGAACGGAATCGGCTTCGGAATAAGTCTCATAAATCTGCGGTACGGACTCTGATGAAGACCTACTTCGCAGCAGTCGAAAAGCATACCGCTGCACCAACGCCGGAAACATCGGCTGAAGTCCAAAAAAGTATGTCCGCAGCATATCAAAAAATCGACAAAGCAGTCCAAAAAGGCGTGTTGCATCGCAACAACGGTGCAAACAAAAAAGCTCGCCTAGCTAAAGCACTTAAAACTGCCGTAGCTCCTGCTAGCTAGAGGGATTCAACCTGCCTCAGCTATCGATCGCTCGAACCCAAGTTTAAGTCTTTTGCTAAATGCAGCTAATTGACACTCACGTTCACATCAACTTTGATGCCTTCGAGGCGGATTTAGATGCAGTGCGCGATCGCTGGCGAGCAGCCGGGGTCGTGCAGCTTGTGCATTCATGTGTTACCCCAGCCGAGTTTGCCAAGACACAAGCATTAGCAGACAAGTTGCCCGAACTATTCTTTTCGGTTGGCTTGCATCCTCTAGATGCGAGTGAGTGGCGATCCGATCTGGGCGATACAATTCGAGAATTGGCGCGTAGCGATCGGCGAGTGGTGGCGATCGGCGAAATGGGATTAGACTTTTTCAAGGCTGATAACCAAGCTTGGCAAATAGATGTGTTCAGATCACAACTACACATTGCTCAAGATCTAGACTTGCCAGTAATTATCCACTGTCGAGATGCGGCGGCAATAATGCACCAAGTTTGTCAAGAGTTCTGGTCTGAATTCGGGCAAGTTCGGGGCGTAATGCACTGCTGGGCTGGAACTCCATCCGAAACTCAATGGTTTCTCGATCTGGGGTTCTATATTAGTTTCAGTGGGGTTGTCACCTTCAAAAATGCTGCTCAGATTCAAGCTTCAGCCCAGATCGTCCCATTGGATAGATTACTAGTGGAAACCGACTGCCCATTTTTGGCACCCGTACCCAAACGGGGCAAACGGAATGAACCTGCTTTTGTCAGTCATGTGGCAACCTATCTAGCCGAGTTGCGCCATGAAAGTCTCGATCTCTTAGCCACTACTACCACTGCAAATGCCAGACAACTATTTAGATTGCCCGTATTGTCTACGGTTAGTTAACGGCTGGCTAATTATTAATTATCACTATCTTAGAGCGTATTAAATTTTCCTCCATCGTACCTTAAATTATTTACTCATAATGATTCAGAGTTAAACATCCAGTTGGAACTGATAACTGATTAACTGCCACAGATCGCTGCATCCAATTAGAACGCGCTTAAAGAGGAATACTATGACTAGTCAGATTACTACTACGGCATCCACTTACATGCTGCCCGATTTAGTAGAGATTCAGCGTTCTAGCTTTCGCTGGTTTTTGGAAGAGGGCTTGATCGAAGAGTTGGAGAGCTTCTCACCCATTACAGATTATACTGGGAAGCTGGAGTTGCGGTTTCTCGCCAAAAACTATAAGCTCAAGCGGCCGAAATATGACGTAGATGAAGCGAAGCGGCGGGATGCTAGCTATGCAGTCCAAATGTATGTGCCGACTCAGTTAATTAATAAAGAAAACAAAAGCGAAATAATTACGCAGGATGTCTTCATTGGTGACTTACCCTTGATGACCGATCGAGGTACATTCATTATCAACGGTGCTGAACGGGTAATTGTCAACCAAATCGTCCGATCGCCAGGAGTTTATTATAAGTCCGAGCTAGATAAAAATGGTCGGCGGACGTATAGCGCGTCATTAATTCCCAACCGAGGCGCGTGGCTGAAATTTGAGACCGACAAAAATGATATTGTCTGGGTGCGGATCGATAAAACCCGTAAACTTTCAGCACAGGTGCTATTAAAAGCTTTGGGATTAACCGACGGGGAGATTTTTGACTCCCTGCGTCACCCCGAATTTTATCAGAAGACCATCGAAAAAGAAGGCAACCTGACCGAAGAAGAAGCCTTGATGGAGTTGTATAAAAAGTTGCGTCCAGGTGAGCCGCCTACTGTCAGTGGTGGTCAACAACTGCTCGATTCACGATTCTTTGATCCCAAACGTTACGATCTAGGTAAAGTTGGACGGTATAAATTAAATCGTAAATTACGTCTAACCACACCAGATGCCGTGCGGGTACTAACACCCCAGGATATCTTGTGTGCGATCGATTATTTGATCAATCTCGAATTTGATATCGGTAGTACCGATGACATCGACCACTTAGGTAATCGCCGCGTGCGTTCTGTCGGTGAGTTACTCCAGAACCAAATTCGGGTTGGGTTAAATCGGTTAGAACGGATTATCCGCGAACGGATGACGGTTTCTGAGACGAGTAGTTTGACTCCAGCTAGTTTGGTCAATCCTAAACCCTTAGTGGCAGCGGTGAAGGAATTTTTTGGTTCTTCCCAACTGTCCCAGTTTATGGATCAAACCAATCCCCTCGCCGAGTTGACCCACAAACGCCGACTCTCAGCATTAGGTCCTGGTGGTTTAACCAGAGAACGGGCTGGTTTTGCCGTGCGGGACATCCACACCTCCCACTACGGGCGGATTTGCCCGATCGAAACACCGGAAGGACCTAACGCTGGCTTGATTGGTTCCCTAGCTACTCACGCACGGGTAAATCAGTATGGCTTTATCGAAACGCCTTTCTTACCAGTAGAAAATGGTCGAGTGAAGCGGGAACTCGAAGCTGAATACATGACGGCGGATCAGGAGGATGACTTGCGGGTCGCACCTGGAGATATTACCACTGATGAGAATGGGTATATCTTAGGTTCGACGATTCCGGTGCGCTATCGCCATGAGTTTACGACTACTACTCCCGATCAGGTAGACTATGTAGCCATCTCGCCCGTCCAGATTATTTCGGTGGCGACATCCCTGATTCCCTTCCTCGAACATGATGATGCTAACCGTGCCCTAATGGGTTCCAACATGCAACGTCAAGCAGTGCCACTCTTGCGCCCTGAACGTCCCCTCGTCGGTACTGGACTGGAAGTTCAAGCTGCGCGCGACTCTGGGATGGTGATTGTGGCGAAAGCTGACGGGATTGTCACCTTTATCGAAGCTGAATCGATCAAAGTGCAAGACGATCAAGGCAAGGTTCAGACTTACATCCTCCAAAAATACCATCGTTCCAACCAGGATACTTGCCTGAATCAGCGTCCGCTAGTTAAGATCGGCGATCGAGTAGTTGCTGGTCAGGTACTGGCTGATGGTTCGGCAACTGAAGGTGGAGAACTCGCGCTAGGACAGAATATTCTCGTTGCCTATATGCCTTGGGAAGGCTATAACTATGAGGATGCAATCCTCATTAGTGAGAAATTGGTCTCACAGGATTACTACACCAGTATCCACATCGAGAAGTTTGAGATCGAGGCACGTCAAACCAAGCTCGGCCCCGAAGAAATTACCCGCGAAATTCCCAACGTAAGTGAAGAATCATTGCGAAACCTTGACGAAACAGGGATTATTCGCAAAGGTGCTTGGGTAGCTTCTGGCGACATCCTGGTTGGTAAAGTAACTCCCAAAGGGGAATCCGACCAACCACCAGAAGAAAAACTTTTACGGGCAATTTTTGGCGAAAAAGCGCGAGATGTGCGTGACAACTCCCTGCGGGTACCCAATGGTGAAAAAGGCCGCGTCGTCGATGTCCGCGTATTTACCCGGGAACAGGGCGATGAACTACCCCCTGGGGCGAATATGGTTGTCCGCATTTATGTCGCCCAAAAACGAAAGATCCAAGTTGGGGACAAAATGGCTGGTCGCCACGGAAATAAGGGGATTATTTCCAAAATTCTACCTGTGGAAGATATGCCCTACTTGCCCGACGGTACCGCCGTCGATATCGTCCTCAATCCTCTCGGTGTACCGTCGCGGATGAATGTTGGCCAGGTCTTTGAATGTCTGCTCGGTTGGGCGGGACACAATCTGGGCCTGCGGTTTAAAGTGACCCCATTCGATGAAATGTACGCGCCAGAAGCCTCGCGATCGACAGTTCATGGGAAACTCAAAGCCGCCGCAGAACTCCAAGGTAAACCCTGGATTTTTGATGAAAATGAGCCAGGTAAAACCACAGTGTATGATGGCCGGACAGGTGAAGCCTTCGACAGACCTGTCACTGTCGGCAAAGCGTATATGCTCAAACTCGTCCACCTCGTAGATGACAAGATCCACGCGCGTTCTACTGGCCCTTATTCGCTCGTTACCCAACAACCCTTGGGTGGTAAAGCTCAACAGGGTGGTCAACGGTTTGGGGAAATGGAAGTATGGGCATTGGAAGCTTTCGGTGCTGCTTACACACTCCAAGAGTTACTCACCGTTAAGTCTGATGACATGCAAGGACGGAACGATGCCCTCAATGCGATCGTTAAAGGTAAATCTATCCCCAGCCCTGGTACTCCCGAGTCATTTAAAGTACTCATGCGCGAGTTACAATCCCTTGGATTGGATATTGCTGTCCATAAAGTCGAGCAAACTGCCGATGGTGATAGCCGTGATGTGGAAGTCGATTTAATGGCAGATATCAACACCCGCCGTGCTCCTTCGCGCCCAACTTATGAATCCTTCGCTCGTGGTGAAGATTTAGAAGAAGTGTAGTTAGGGATTAGGCTTTAGGCTTTAGGCGAATGCGCTGCGTTCCCCTAAGTGTCTGCCTGATGCCTAACCCCCTCAAGTCTAATCCCTAAAGTCTAACCCCTAAAGCCTAAAGCCTAAATTATGCGTCAAAAGCTAGAAACTAAGTTTGATTACGTTAAAATTGGGATTGCTTCACCTGATCGAATTCGCGAATGGGGTTCCCGCAACCTCCCCAATGGTCAGCTAGTCGGTGAAGTGACCAAACCGGAAACCATTAACTACCGGACATTAAAACCGGAAATGGACGGCTTATTTTGCGAACGGATCTTTGGTCCAGCCAAGGATTGGGAATGTCATTGTGGCAAGTACAAGCGTGTCCGCCATCGTGGCATTGTCTGTGAACGGTGCGGGGTAGAAGTGACCGAATCCCGCGTGCGGAGACACCGGATGGGCTTTATCAAACTGGCTGCACCAGTATCTCATGTCTGGTATCTCAAAGGGATTCCCAGCTACTTGAGTATTCTGCTGGATATGCCCTTGCGAGATGTCGAACAAATCGTCTATTTCAACTCCTATGTTGTCCTCGCCCCGGGGAATGATGATACCCTAGCGTATAAACAACTACTCACAGAAGAACAGTGGTTGGAAATCGAGGAACGTATTTATAGTGAAGATTCAGAGTTAGAGGGAGTCGAAGTTGGAATTGGCGCAGAAGCCGTCCAGCGGCTCCTCGAAGACCTGCAATTGGAAGAAGAGGCTGAAAAGCTCCGTGAACAAATCAGCGAATCCAAGGGGCAGAAACGGGCGAAGTTAATCAAACGCCTGCGGGTAATCGATAACTTTATCGCTACCGGAAGCCGTCCTGATTGGATGATTCTCAGTTATGTTCCGGTGATTCCCCCTGACTTGCGCCCAATGGTGCAACTTGACGGCGGACGTTTCGCAACTTCCGACTTAAATGACCTGTATCGACGGGTGATCAACCGGAATAACCGACTGGCAAGATTGCAAGAAATTCTCGCACCAGAAATCATCGTGCGGAATGAAAAACGGATGCTCCAAGAAGCCGTTGATGCACTGATCGATAATGGTAGACGGGGGCGGACTGTCGTTGGGGCAAATAACCGTGCCCTCAAATCTCTATCCGATATTATTGAAGGGAAACAAGGACGTTTCCGGCAGAACCTGCTCGGTAAACGGGTAGATTACTCCGGTCGTTCGGTCATTGTCGTCGGGCCAAAACTGAAGATTCATCAGTGTGGCTTACCGCGAGAAATGGCGATCGAATTATTCCAACCCTTTGTGATCCATCGGTTAATCAAGAATAATCTTGTCAATAATATCAAAGCAGCGAAGAAACTGATCCAACGCGGTGATGCGAGTGTTTGGGATGTACTAGAAGAAGTCATCGCCGGACATCCAGTGATGCTAAATCGGGCACCAACATTGCACCGATTGGGGATTCAAGCCTTTGAACCAATTATTGTTGAGGGTCGAGCCATTCAACTCCATCCCCTGGTCTGTCCCGCATTTAACGCTGACTTTGACGGCGACCAAATGGCGGTTCACGTGCCCCTCTCCTTAGAGTCACAAGCAGAAGCGAGATTGCTAATGCTCGCGAGTAATAATATTCTATCCCCAGCAACTGGTTCGCCGATTGTGGCTCCGTCCCAGGATATGGTGTTAGGTTGTTATTATCTCACCGCGAAGAATCCCGCATTACCAGATTTGACTGAACGGTATTTCTCAAATCTCGAAGATGTAATCCGTGCCTACGATCGAGCAGAACTCAACATCCACAACTTTGTCTGGGTCAGATATGACGGTCCGATGGAATCCGACGAACCAGAAACTGAACCACTAGAGACGCTCGACACGGGCGACGGTACAATTACCAAACGTTATAAATATCGCCGAATTCGGGAAACCACCTCCGGTGAATTGCTCTCCCAATATATCTTTACCACTCCAGGCAGAATTATCTACAACAAAACCATTCAAGAAGTCCTTTCGATGTAGTAAATAGGGAAAAGGGGAAAGGAGAAAGGGGAAAGGAACAGTTAACTGTTCCTTTCCCCCAGTCCCCCAGTCCCCCCGTCCCCAGTCCCCCAGTCCCCCCACCCCCCTAGATCATGAGCGAAAAAGAGAGAAAGCCGATCGTTTTTAACAACCGCATGGTTGATAAAGGTCAGCTAAAAAAACTGATTACGTGGTCGTTCCGGCACTATGGAACTGCTCGGACAGCGCAGATGGCGGACAAACTCAAGGAATTGGGTTTTCGGTTTGCGACTAGAGCAGGGGTGTCGATTAGTATCGATGACTTAAAAATTCCACCAATTAAGGTGGAAATGCTCAAAGCTGCCGAAGATACGATCACCGAAACAGAAGCTAAATATACCCGTGGGGAGATTACCGAAGTCGAACGCTTTCAGAAGGTAATCGACACCTGGAACATGACATCGGAGAGCCTCAAGGATCAGGTGGTTGTCAACTTCCGGGAAAATTATCCGCTCAACTCCGTCTACATGATGGCATTCTCTGGAGCGCGGGGAAATCTGTCCCAAGTACGCCAGTTAGTGGGGATGCGGGGTTTGATGGCAAATCCCCAGGGGGAAATTATCGACTTGCCAATTAAGACCAACTTTAAAGAAGGTCTAACCGTTACCGAGTACATTATTTCCTCATACGGGGCACGGAAAGGACTCGTCGATACCGCCTTACGGACGGCAGACTCTGGATACCTGACTCGCCGTCTGGTAGACGTATCCCAGGATGTGATCGTCCGCGAACATGACTGCGGCACAACGCGCGGTTTACATGTCGAAGCGATGAAAGATGGAGATCGCGTCCTGATTTCCCTCGCCAGCCGGATGCACGGTCGCGTACTCGCGGCGGATGTCCACCACCCTGAAACTAAAGCATTAATTGGTTCACGTAACCAACAATTAGATGAAGATCTAATTGCGGCAATTACCAAAGCCGATGTCAAGTCTGTGTTTGTCCGTTCGGCACTCACTTGTGAGGCGGCCCGTTCCGTTTGTCAACTTTGCTATGGTTGGAGTCTAGCACATGGACATCTAGTAGACTTAGGTGAAGCAGTTGGGATTATTGCGGCACAATCGATTGGTGAACCTGGAACTCAATTGACTATGCGGACATTCCACACCGGTGGGGTGTTCACTGGGGAAGTCGAAAAACAAATTCATGCCCCCCATGATGGCATCGTTAAATTCTCTAATCTGCGGGTACGAGATGTGCGAACTCGTCACGGGGAAGAGCGGGAACAGGTGGAAGTCAGTGGTGATTTGATTATCGAACCCAAGGGTAAAGGTAAGAAAAAAGTCTTCAACCTCACTCCTGGTTCTCTGTTGTTAGTTGCCGATGGGGCCGAGGTCAAAGCTGGAGATCTGTTGGCCGAAATCGCTCTGAGTAAGGGTGGACGTTCGACGGAGAAAGCGACCAAAGACGTAGCTTCCGACCTGGCTGGGGAAGTGATGTTTGAAGGAATCGTGCCTGAAGAAAAAACTGACAGACAAGGCAACATGACTCGGAGTGCCCAACGGGGTGGCTTGATCTGGGTACTATCAGGCGAAGTTTATAACCTCCCTCCTGGTGCTGAAGCAGTCGTCAAAAATGGCGACCATGTGGAAGTTGAAGGCGTACTAGCAGAAACCCGGTTAGTCTCAGTTAATGGCGGGGTGGTGCGGTTGCGCGGCGAACGGGAAATTGAGATTATCACCTCATCAGTATCCCTCGATCGGGCCAAAGTAGAAGTAGAAAGTCATAGCGGTCGCGAACAATATATTATTGCCACTGATGATAATCAACGCTTCCAACTTCTGACCCCTCCAGGCACCAAGGTGCAGAACAGCACCGCTGTTGCGGAGTTAATCGACGATCGCTATCGCACGCGCACCGGCGGGATTGTCAAATTTGCCGGACTGGATGTCCAGAAAAAAGGTAAAGCCAAACAGGGCTATGAAGTCGTCCAAGGTGGCACAATCCTCTGGGTGCCGGAGGAATCCCATGAGGTGAATAAAGACATCTCCTTGCTGATTGTTGAGGATGGACAGTATGTCGAAGCTGGCACAGAAGTCATCCGCGATATCTTCTGTGGGATTAGTGGGATTGTGGAAGTGATCCAGAAAAACGATATTCTGCGGGAAATCACCATTAAACCGGGCGATCTCCATCTCCTCGACGATCCAGAAGCCGGACAGTCGGTAACGGGCACGATCGTTTATCCCGGTCAAAAACCCGTACCCGAACTCGAACCTGTCACCGAGTTACGTTACTTGGAATATGTCGAAACCCCAGAAGGCTCCGCACTGCTGATCCGTCCAGTTGTGGAATATGCCGTACCGGATGAACCCAACTTGCCATCCCAGGCTTCGATCAATAAAGCAGGTGCCCAAGGGGCGATCGAATTACGTGCTGTCCAGCGTGTACCCTATAAAGATGGAGAGCGGGTCAAATCGATCGATGGTGTCGAACTGCTCCGCACTCAATTAGTACTGGAGATGGACGCAACCAATAGTAGTCCTCAACTCGCTGCTGATATTGAACTGATCAAAGATGAGGAAACTGGCGAACTTCGACTCCAACTAGTGATTCTCGAATCTCTGACGATCCGTCGTGATACCTCTGGAGATAATCTAGGTGGTAGCACATACACCGAAGCTTTGGTCACGGATGGTCAACAAATTGCACCTGGTGCAGTAGTGGCACGGACAGAAATTCGCTGTAAACATGCGGGTGAAGTCCGAGGCATTCGCCAAGGTGCAGAGTCAGTCCGCCGGGTGTTAATAATTCGCGATACCGATCGAGTTACCATCGACACCAATGGAGTTAAACCTAGCGTGAAGGCCGGCAAACTGCTAGTTTCTGGCAGCGAAATTGCTGAAGGTATTCCCAGTCCAGAATCCGGTCAGGTATTAGAAGTAAATGATACTAGTGTTGCCTTGCGGATGGCCAGACCCTATCGTGTATCACCTGGTGCCTTACTGCATATCGATACTGGAGATCTAGTCCAACGGGGTGATAATCTGGTGCTGTTGGTATTTGAGCGATCGAAAACGGGAGATATCATCCA
This sequence comes from Chamaesiphon sp., assembly GCA_041738715.1. Taxonomy (GTDB): domain Bacteria; phylum Cyanobacteriota; class Cyanobacteriia; order Cyanobacteriales; family Chamaesiphonaceae; genus Chamaesiphon. The sequence continues at coordinate 92,935 of JBGSPI010000087.1, read as the reverse complement.
AGGTTTGCCACGGATTGAAGAACTTCTCGAAGCGCGTAAACCTAAAGATCCCTGTATTCTCAACCGCAGTACTGGTACCGTTTCGGTCATCTACGGTGAAGATAACGAGCCGATCGAAATTAAAGTAATCGATCGTAGTGGTGCTGTTGAAGAATACTTCCTCTCCCCCGGTCAAAACTTGCTCGTCTCCGACGGGAATGAAGTACAAGCGGGACATTTACTCACAGATGGTCAATCTAACCCGCATGAGATTTTAGAGGTTTTCTTCAACCATTTCCGTCAGGAACATGGGGTGTTTGAAGCGGCTCTGCTTGCCCTCCAAAAAGCTCAAGCATTCCTCGTGAATGAAGTGCAGTCTGTTTATCAATCTCAAGGGGTAGATATTTCGGACAAACATATTGAAGTGATCGTTCGTCAGATGACCTCCAAAGTGCGGATCGATGATGGTGGTGACACAACCATGCTGCCTGGAGAACTGCAAGAACTCCGCCAAGTCGAACAGGTAAATGAAGCCATGTCGATTACTGGTGCCGCACCGGCTGAATATACGCCGATGCTGCTCGGTATTACCAAGGCATCCTTGAACACTGATAGCTTCATTTCCGCTGCCAGTTTCCAAGAAACTACCCGTGTCCTCACGGAAGCAGCGATTGAGGGTAAATCTGACTGGTTACGCGGCTTGAAAGAGAACGTCATTATTGGTCGTCTAATTCCTGCGGGTACAGGCTTTAATGCCTATGAGGATGGAGTATCTAGTCCGATTCTCGATAGTGATTATGGCAATTCGGGGCTATATGGTGCCTACGAAGGGATGATCGGTAGTGATGAGGATATAATTCTTGACGATCGTACTGCCCGCAGTTACGATTTAGACGATACCCTCGGTGGATTATCGATTATCAAACCTTCAAGTAGCGAGGAAGAGGACGAATTTGCCGGATTATACGGTGATACGGTTAAGGCTCCGGCTAGTAGTGAAGATGATGATGATTTCGATTGGGAATCGCCAATTGGTGGTGATGTCGAGGATGATGATGATTTTGAATAGTCAGTTTTAGGATTTATGCCTAACGAAAAAGCTCACCATTTGGGGAGCTTTTTTGTCAGTCTGACTCATCAATTGCACCAAGATAATCTTTGATCAACTGAGTGGGAATAGCCCAACTAGATCGACTAATCTGCTCTTGCACTATTTCACTGACCGTCGAACCATCTTCGAGCACCTCGGCGGTATTCCAGAGTGGATCTGCATGAACGCCATTCATCCCCACTAATTCTCCATCTCGATTCACCAAGGCTCCCCCGCTCATCCCTTTTCTAATCGGGCTATCATAGCCAATACTATAGCCGCCAGATATCGCTATGCGGAAAATGTGGGTGATTTGACCATCGACGATCGTTAATCCGGTGGGAGCGATTTGAGACTGGGCTGAGAGTGTTTGCGGATCGAGAGGGAACCCAGATGCCCACACTCGATCGCCAACTTTGGGCATACTTGTAGCTGATTTAGCAATATGATAAATGCGGCGACTCTGAAACCGTAAGATACTCAAATCCCGATTTTGACCGAGTGGGGGCGCGACTAAAGCAGCGGCATAAATTTCGCCATCTGGGGTTTGAAGTTGAAATGGTGATCTGGCAGATTGGATCACATGAGCATTTGTCGCGACAGTATAAACGTTATCTAACCTACCGAATAGAATTCCTGAACCGATCGTTTGACCATGTGCTAACACTTTAATCGAGGTCGAGCGAATTTTTTCCTGTAATTTGGCGATCTGTTCTGCGCTTAACTCAGATCCGCCAGCTAATTGCTTTAATAGGCCTGGTAGTGAGATCGTCAGAATTGTGATCAATAACATCGGTACCACCCTAATAATCCAGTATTGCCATTGATTTGGATTTATGCGATCGGGCGGGGGAGGATTAGACATTATGTTCAATTAATAGTCATTCAAGTGAGATTGTTGGCTTGTTATGCTACTTGATCGAGCATTCACAAAGACAGAACATTTAGCCAGACAGGCGTTGCTCGTTAGCAATATTTTTATAGCTCCAAAAATCACGCCCAAATATTTGGAGATTGACAGAAAAATATTAGTCTAGTAAGCATGTATTTGGCTAATGATGTTCTAGGATAAATATTAGTGCCGTTGTTAATCATCATCAGGACTAAGAAAACATGCTGGAACTATACCAATTTGAACTATCACAATTTTCGGAAAAAGTTAGATTAGTTCTGGACTATAAAGGGTTAGCATACCGCAAAATCGAAGTTACTCCAGGCATCGGACAGCTAGACTTATTCCGGATCTCTGGACAAAGACAAGTGCCAGTCCTGAAAGATGGCAATACCATCGTTGCTGACTCTACCGCGATCGCTCTCTACTTAGACAAAACTTATCCTGACAAACCAATTATTCCCCCTAATCCCCAGCAAAAAGCTAATTGTTTAATCTTAGAACAATGGGCCGATAACTCGATCGGCAGTAAAGGACGGATACTTTTGCTCGAAGGCTTAAAAAATAATAACCTGCGGACTTCAATTTTACCAACTGGAACTCCTGATATCCTCAAAAATTTAATTGGCTCCATTCCCCGCGAAGCAATGGATGTCTTAGGCTTAGGTGCTGGTTTGACACATGGGGCAATCGAAGCGGCTACCGCCGAAATGCACCGTAGTCTCGAATCGATTTGTCTCCTGATCGAACAAAACTCCTCTCCCTATCTAACTGGTGATACACCGACCCTGGCAGATTTAACCATCGCTGGTTTAAGTCTAGTCCTCAAAATCCCCGCTGGCCCATATCTGAATATCCCAGACAACCTCAAGGGTAAAGGGATTCCTGGGTTCGCTGACAATCCTGACTACGATCTCTTCTTTACATGGCGGGATAAACTTTATACTAATTTCCGACAACCACACAGACCAGATATCAATAATTCTGGCGCAGCACCAACTACAATTGCGATCGAATAAGGATCTGGGCTTGAGGCTTTAGGGGTATCCCTGTTAATGTGAGCATTTGTACTTTGTCCGATCGAACTCGATCTGGTTCTAGTTGTTTAATTACTTGTGGTGAGAACCCGGATCTGGGGGGTGCCCTGTCTTGACTGAAACGCACGCTGAGGAGACCTCAGCGCGATTTCAGTCGCTCCCCCCAGACCCCCCCCGTTGGGAGAGGTATACCGTCTTGATGCGCTAAACCGTCGGGGAACCCGACGAGCGCGCATCGCTCCCCCAAACCCCCTCCAAAGGGTTTAAATCGTGGGTACCGATGTTGATATCGCGTAGTTGTCCCAGGATAGATTAATCGGGGGTTTCTAGACTAGTTATATCCAAAGCGAGTTAAACTATCATCCTCAGATCAATTATTACAAAAAGTCACATTAACAAGGGTAGGCTCTAGGGCTTAGACTTTGGGACGATTGCGTCCTCTTCATTCCCTTTTCCCTTTTCCCTTTCCCCTTTTCCCTAAAGCCTAACCCCTAACCCCTACCCTCTATTCCCTAATGAACAAACCCCTCGGCTCCGTAATTGAAGGTTCGCTTACTGGCGGCTTAGAAGTCAGACTGCATCCCGATATTTCCGTTGAAGATATGCGAGTAGGCAAATTCTTGGTAGTCAGGGGAAGACAATACGACTTCTTTTGTTTATTAACAGATGTTTGTTTAGGCACTTCGAGCGATCGAATTTTAGTCAACCCACCCCATCCCGAAGATGACTTTCTCCTGGATGTACTATCGGGAAGTGGTACTTATGGCACTGTCAACCTTTCGCCGATGTTGATGCTGAATAAATTTAGCCAAAACCCTCCATCCCTCAATGGTGGTGCGAGTCTCAATGGTAATGGCAAAGGTAAAAAAGCTAAAGGCGGTGCCCTGAGCTTGTCAAAGGGGGAAAATGGCAAAGCCCCCCTAGCCTCCTTTGAAGCCCAGACAAACATGGAATGGGAACTTTTACCAGTTAAGACAGTTCCCAGCCACTTTAGCCAGGTATTTGATGCCAATGAGAACGACTTTCGATCGGTTTTTGGTTGGGAGGATGATCCAACGCGCAAGAATTTTTCGATCGGTCAACCATTGGATATGGATGTGCCTGTTTGTCTGGATTTGAAGAAATTTGTCGAGCGGAGTAATGGGGTATTTGGTAAGTCGGGGACAGGAAAATCCTTTCTGACTCGACTATTACTTGCTGGGGTAATTCGCAAACAGGTCGCTGTTAATCTGATCTTTGATATGCACTCAGAATATGGCTGGGAAGCTGTCCAAGAGGGCAAAAATGTCAGAACGGTCAAAGGGTTGCGACAACTATTTCCTAATGAGGTGGTGGTATATACCCTCGATCCTGAATCTAGTCGTAATCGAGGCATTCGGGATGCACAGGATCTGTATCTTACCTATGAAATGATCGATATTGAAGACCTCCAATTAGTTTCACGAGAATTGGGTTTGTCCGATGCCGCTCTAGACAATGCCACAATCTTGGCGAATGAATATGGAAATAGTTGGATCAGTCGGCTATTGGAAATGAGTAATGAAGATATTACGATTTTTTGCGAATCTGGCAAGGGACATAAGGGATCGATCGCTTCTTTACAGCGTAAATTAATGCGATTGGAGCGGTTAAAGTATTTAAAACCAATCAGTCGTCAAGATAATCTCAAAAGTTTGATCCAGGCATTAAATGCTGGTAAAAATGTAGTAATCGAGTTTGGTAATCAATCGGATTTATTATCTTATATGCTGGTGACAAATATGCTCACTCGGCGGATTCATAAATTATATGTCAATAAAGCAGAGCAATATTTACAGAGTAAGCAAGAAGCCGACAGGCCGCATCCTTTAATTATTACGATCGAGGAGGCTCACAGATTTCTCGATCCAGCTATTGCTAAAAGTACAATCTTTGGCACGATCGCCCGCGAAATGCGGAAGTTTTTTGTCACGTTATTGATTGTCGATCAACGTCCATCGGGAATTGATAATGAAATTATGTCTCAAATCGGTACGCGAATTACGGCACTAATTAATGATGAAAAAGATATCGATGCCATCTTCACTGGCGTATCTGGGGCGCAGGGTTTAAAATCAGTGTTGGCAAAGTTGGATTCTAAACAACAGGCATTAGTTCTCGGTCATGCGGTGCCGATGCCCGTCGTCGTGCGGACTCGTCCCTATGACCAAAAATTCTATGAAGAAATCGGCGACACTGATTGGGTTAGTAAGTCAGATGCGGAAATTTTAGTGGCAGCTAAGGCTGCGCAAATGGACTTAGGATTTTAGGCGGAGATCGATCGACCAGCGCGTAATTTAAATTGGTTCGCGCTAGCATGGGGGTAGATTATAGACGCTATTCTTAGCTTATGCCCCCCGCCCATCTCAAATTTTCCCAAGAACTCAAGCCGCTAATCGAGCGTTCGATCATTCAACCTCTGACGTTGGCAGAAATATTGGCAGAAACATCTGAACAAAGCTTTGGACTGGTGATGGCATTACTAACACTGCCGTTTTTGCTACCAATGCCACCTGGAGTTGCGGGGCTTTCAGGTGGAGGTTGTATTTTGTTAGGGCTACAGATGATGGCTGGTTGGACAACGCCCTGGCTACCGCAACGGGTTGCACAGATTAAGTTTCCCCAGACGTTTATGGAACGTTTGCTCAAAACGGTGCAGTCGATTACCAAGCTCCTTGAAAAATTCGTTCGCCCCAGAATGCTGTGGCTGGTAAATAATCCCTCGATTTGGCGGCTAAATGGACTGTGTATTTGCTGGCTAGCATTTTTACTGATGTTACCCATTCCGTTAACTAATCCCATCCCCACCGTGGGTATTTTGCTATTTGTGTTTGCGATGATCGAGGCTGATGGTCTGCTGATGTGTTTCAGTTATGGCATGACGATCGCGATTACAGTTGCTGTATTTAGCATCGCTTATTTATTGTGGAAATCGCCAGAGCTACTTCAACAATTTCACCCCTAGCTGTTGGTTTCAATCTTTTTGGGATTGCCAAATATTCAAAGAGTGCCCGAATCTGAAATAATTAAGACTGCTATTGCTTGTAATTGACAATCTTCATGAATATTGCGCGGACTATTTGTCTGGGTTTTCTCGGTGTTATTTTGATTGGCACTATTGCTTTGATACTGCCGATTTGTGGCACTAGTGGCAGTTGGAATAGTCCACTAGTTGCCCTATTTACCACCACTTCGGCGATTTGTGTCACAGGCTTGAGTATTGTCGATGTGGGCACCTACTTTTCCTTCTGGGGGCAGTTGGTAATTGCGATCGAAGCTCAGGTTGGCGGATTGGGTTACATGACATTGAGTACCTTTTTGATGCTCCTCCTTGGTCGGAAGTTTGACTTTAAGCAAAAATTGGCAATTCAAGATTCATTCGATCGACCATTCTTGCAGGGTAGTAAAAGTTTAATTACTTCGATTATTTATACCACCCTAATTTTTGAGATTTTGGGTGCGGTGATTATGTTTCCCACCTTTGCCCAGCAACATGGGGTCAGGAAAGGTTTATGGTATGCGATTTTTCATAGTGTCAGTGCTTGGAATAATGCGGGATTTGCCCTGCCTAAAGACAATTTGATGAGCTATCATGATTCAATTCCGATAACAATGGCGATCTCTGGACTGATTATTTTTGGTGGCATTGGCTATCAGGTCATCATTGAACTATATATGGCGGCATACCATCGTTGGCATCGTCAACCTGGTCGATTTTTGTGGTCTTTAAATTTTAAAGTGGTCGTAAGCACTACTTTTCTCTTGTTGACTATCGGCACAGTCGCCTTTTTCTTTGCTGAGTACCGTAATACCGCCACGATCGCTAATTGGGATTTCGGTCAGCAATTAGAGGCTGCCTGGTTTCAGTCAGTAACCACTCGTACGGCTGGCTTCAATACGATCGACAATGGCAAAATGACCACTGCTGGACTCCTGTTGACGATCGGGCTGATGTTCATCGGTGCCAGTCCCAGTGGTACTGGCGGCGGGGTGAAAACTACTACCTTTGGGATTTTGGCTAGTGCGACTCGTTCCGTCCTCCAAGGTAAATCGACGGTGATTATGTTCGAGCGATTGGTGCCCACAGATCTATTGATAAAGGCGGTAGCTGTGGTTTTTGGTTCGGCGGGGGTAGTGGTACTAGCTGCTGTGGCGATCGCAATTGGTGACGGTCAATTTAATGCCATTCAGGTGTTATTTGAGGTTGTTTCGGCCTTTGCTACGGTCGGTCTATCCACAGGTATTACCGCTCAACTATCAGCTTGTAGTCAACTAATCTTAGTCGCCGTCATGTACACCGGTCGAGTTGGGGTACTACTTCTAATCGCCGCTCTCTTGGGCGATCCTAAACCCAGTTCCGTCAAATATCCCTCAGAAAATCTGCTGGTTGGCTAGAAAATTTTTATTATTTAAACAATATGCAATCTAAATCTAATCTCAATCTGATGCGGTGGCTGGGCAAAAACCAATCAGATCAACGTCAATTCGGTGTCATCGGTTTAGGTCGTTTTGGTCGATCTGTCTGCAATACTCTACATCGGATGGGCTACGAAGTCCTCGGTGTGGATGTCGATGAAAAAAATGTCGCCGAAGTGATCAATGAAAAAATTGTCACCCATGCGATGCAGCTTGATTCCCGTGAAATATCCGCCTTGCAAGAATCAGGGATTCTAGAGCTAGATACAGTAATTGTGGCGATCGGTAGTTTCCTGGAAGAGAGCATCGTCACTACCCTAAATGTCAAAGAAGGCGGCGTGCGCTATGTCGTGTCCAAAGCCTCTTCCGATATCCACGGTAAGCTGCTCGAAAGAGTCGGAGCCGACCGAGTTGTCTACCCAGAGCGAGAAGCGGGGTATTTATTGGCAAATAAATTAACCAAGCCAGCAATTCTCGAACGTTTCGATTTAGATGCAGATCATAGCATTGCCGAAATCTTAGTGCCGCCAGAATTTAGCGGCAAGACTCTCGAAGAGCTACAATTACGCCGTCGCTATGGTCTCAATGTCCTAGCAGTGGGTAATCCTGGTCATTTTGATATCAACCCACTTCCCTCGGTACGCTTGGAACAAGGCTCGATGATGGTCGTACTCGGAGATAATGAGGAAATTCAAAAGCTACCGCTCTCCCACGGTTCACAGACAAATAAATCTTAGTCGCGAGAACGCCGCTAACCCCTGTTAAAATTAGAAAAATTGTTAAAATTTTTACCAAAATTTAGATCTTAGGAGAACTGTAGTAACTATGAGCCAAAAATCCCTCGCGATCGCCCCTTCGATCCTGTCTGCGGACTTTAGCCGCTTAGGTGAAGAAATTCGGAATGTCGATGCTGCTGGTGCTGACTGGATTCATGTTGATGTGATGGATGGACGGTTCGTACCTAATATTACTATCGGTCCCCTGATTGTTGAAGCTGTTCGTCCCCACACCAAGAAGATCGTCGATGTCCATTTGATGATTGTCGAGCCAGAAAAATATGTAGCTGATTTTGCTAAAGCTGGCGCAGATATTATCTCCGTCCACGCCGAGCACAATGCTTCTCCCCATCTCCACCGGACTTTGGGTCAAATCAAAGAATTAGGCAAACAAGCTGGAGTTGTCCTCAACCCAGGTACTCCTTTAGAGTTAATTGAGTATGTCCTCGATTTGTGCGATTTGATCTTGATTATGAGTGTCAACCCTGGATTTGGTGGTCAAAGCTTTATTCCTGGCGTTGTCCCCAAAATTGTTAAGTTACGTCAAATGTGTGACGAACGCGGTTTAGATCCTTGGATTGAAGTTGATGGTGGTCTAAAAGCTAATAACACCTGGCAAGTTCTGGAAGCTGGTGCCAATGCGATCGTCGCTGGTTCGGCTGTATTCAATGCACCTGACTATGCCGAAGCAATTAAAGGTATTCGCAATAGCAAACGTCCAGAATTAGTCACCGTCTAGAAAACATCTCTCCAACTTGTTTTACACGAAAATGACTGCTAGTAATTTACTTCTAGCAGTCATTTTTGCTGTTCGATCTAACTTCTAGGAATCCGCGCCAGTATTCCGACTACTGGTTTGAATGTACAGGATGATCAAGAAAATTGTCGGTACTAAAATAAATAAGAGGCTAGCTACAAAACCTAAATCGTTAGTTTGCATTACCGTAATTCCTATAAAGTATTTTTTATTCACACATAGACTAGGATAACATTTGATGTTCCTAGCCACTGCTTTACATAATTTAACTTATCAGTACTCGTTGGCGGAGCCTCCGCTTGGCGGAATCGATCCTCCTAAGGTTTTGTATTCACACTTATTTCTCCATTGACCAAGGTTTGGCAGGCGAGACGGTAGTTCGCAGGTTTTTTCGCCAGCTTGCGATTCTCGAAGTCAGTGCGGGGTGAAAGATTATCCATCCCTTCAACAATTTCCACTACACACAACCCACACTGTCCATAGCCCCCACAGTTCATCAGCTTGCCTTTGAAGGTATAGATATCAATCTGATTTTGGATCGCTTTCTCGCGCAGATTTGCCCCCTGTGCGATGATAATCTCCTTGTTCTCTTTAATAAATTTAATCGCACTCATTTTTAACACCTTCAAAATATTTTAAGTCCTATTAAGGATTATTAAGATATTTGACGGTTTTGCCAAGGGGTGAAGGTGTGGGAAAAGGGGAAAGGGGAAAGGAATAGTTGACAGTCCCCCAGTCCCCTCGTCCCCTCGCCCCCATCTAAGGCGTAATAACTGTTGCTGTTCGGAGACTGGAGAGCGCGCGATTGTAATTAAGAATTGCGGTGATCCGATTACCACGGGCGCGAGCAAGTTCGGTTTGAGCTTGGATTACGTCAGTTTGAGTGCCGACACCAGCTTGAAAGCGGAGACGAGCTAATTTGAGACTTTCCTCCGCCTGTTGGAGAGCTTGGGTAGCAGTAGCAATATTTTTACGGTTGGTACCGAGACCATTGTAGGCTTGTTCTACTTCAAACCGAACTTGATTCCTGACGCTAGTGAATTGATTTTCGGAGATTTCTTGATTGACTTTTTCTTGATAGGATCGAGATTTTGCAGCACCACCATCCCAGAAGTTCCAACTCAATCTGGCTCCCAAGCTGTAATCATCTTGGGCTGATGCCGAAGAATTGATATTTTTACCAACATTGTAGTTGGCGAATAGATTAACTTGGGCAGAATCTGCCGCAGCAGCAATAATCTGTTGTTGTTCGCTGATACTCCGGCGAACTAGTTGTTGTTTGATTTCTGGGCGATTTTTGAACGCCAAGATGATGCTATCTTCGAGCGAATATCGCCAAGTACCAGCCTCGCCCACAGGATCTGCGGCTCTGTATTCAGTTTTTTCTGCGACACTGAGCAGTTGGGCAATCCTTTTTCGAGCGATTTGTTGTTGTCCGCCCGCAGTAGTCAAAGCTTGGTTGGCCGTAGCAAGCTGGACTTGGGCGCGGAGAATATCAAACTTGGTGCCTACACCAGCTTTTTCTTGAAGTTGGGCATCACTCAAACTGCGAGTAGCATCTCGAACAGCGGCTTGGTTGATGATAACGGCTGAGTCTGCTTCTTGAAGGTCATAGTAAGCAGTGAGCACATCACCACGGAGCTTTTGTTCGACGCGGAGTAAATCCAGCCTGTCGAAGTTAACCTGTTCTTCCGCCGCACGGACGCTACTAGCATCACGTCCGGCATTCAAGATCGGATAAGTAGCTTGAACTCCACCCTGAATTACTGTGGAATTGGGATTATTTAGCTGACTTTGTGTGCCAAAAAACAGCGGCGATCCCTGGTTAGCGGTGCTGGCTGTCGCACCTACTTGTAAGGATTGAGCAGCTTGGGCTGTACTAACACCTGCTTGGCTCCGCTCGACAGCAAGGCGGGCTGCTTGAACCTCTCGATTATTGCGGAATGCGGTGTTGATGGCATCTTGCAGGGTGAGAGCTTGAGTATTGCTGATTTGAACTTCAGTTCCTGTTTTGGGCAAGTCTAGGTTGTTGAGAATTCGCCCACGGGAACCAGTGGTACCAGGATCTGAAGGTGTTGGGGTATTTTGGGTAAGTTGTCGATTTATTTGAGCAGACTGGGCGGGAGCATGGGGGAGAGTTTTAGTTTGTTGCGGCTGAATGCTAGAGAGTAGTTGTAACCGCTGGCGGATATTTTGGCTGTCAACTGATTTTGCCTGTGCTACTTCGATCTCGCCCAATCCAGATACGCTCAGGGCGATAATTGCACAAATAGTCTGGAATCTAACTTTTGTCTGAGTTTCCAAATCTGCTTTGACTCGATCGATCTGGTGGTTGAGAGTATTAATTAATTTAATGACAGTTATCATAATTGAGCTTAGTAAAAGTTGTAGGGCGGGTTGATAAGACTTAGGAGAACGCAGCTAGGGGTTGTGTTTAAAGTGGATGCACGATAAGACCGCTAGCCAAGCACCCGCCCGCACGGGAGTGGACATGAGGAAAAATGCTGACATTTGCCAACCGACCTCTACTAACGTTATTGATCAACTATTTTCACTCAATTTTTCCAAAAAGTCGGAAATGTCGTTCACAGTTACTAGCCGAACCTGTAATTTTTCAGCCAATTCACTGATCGTCAGATCGTCGAGAAATTTAGCCTCGTCGTACTTAAGCATTACGCTGGGAATTAAAACGCAATCGCCTAAATCTCGCCCAGCTAATTCTGTTAACAAATCTTGTCCGGTGAGTAGACCTGTCACAGTCATCTGTTGCCCCCAATATTGGCTTGCTATGGCAACGAGGTTGACCGTTAGTCCTGGTACTTGATTTAACTGTTTTACCACGGCTTGGAAGGCATTTTCGACGGCATTGCCGACGACCCAGGTGAAAGTTTGGGGTGGATCGATCGCGGTGACATCCCAGTCTTGGATTTCTTCAGCGAATTCATCGAGGAATTGGCGAATCGAACCGACACCATTACCCAGTTGGGGATAATCTTCGTAATAATCACTCGGAGGTAATTCCACTCCGGCAATTAGATACCATTCATCGGCTAACCAGGCAAAGGTTGAACCAAACTCTTGTTGAAATTCTTGCTGCAAAGCCTCAACCTGGGCGATGACGATTTTCGCTGTCGCTGGGGTGACGGGTGTTAACTCCGTCAGATTTGGGCGGAATTTGGTCAAACCAACCGGGACAACGGCGACAGAAGCCACGGTGGGGATTTCACCTTGATGGAAACTCGCTAAATCCCGTAAAGTGCGATCAAGATGTTCGCCGTCGTTAATGCCTGGGCACAACACGACCTGAGCGTGAATTTCTAGTCGCTGGGCCTGAAACCAGCGCAATTGGTCGAGAATCTGTCCAGCACGAGGATTTTTGAGTAGTTGCGATCGAATTTCTGGTTCGGTAGCATGAACGGATACATACAACGGCGAAAGACGCATCTGGGCAATCCGATCCCACTCTTTGCTGGTTAAATTTGTTAGTGTCAGGTAACTACCATACAAGAAACTCAACCGATAATCATCATCTTTAAGATATAAAGATTCTCGTTTACCTGGAGGTTGTTGATCGATAAAACAAAATGGGCATTTATTATTACACTGGATCAAATCGTCAAATAAAGCCCGATCGAATTCTAGTCCCAAATCCTCGTCATAATCTTTTTCGATCTCAATTTGATGGGATTTACCGCGATCGTCTAAAACTTCTACAGTCAAGACTTCATCAGCACATAAGAAATCATAGTCAATTAAATCTCGCGGAGATTTTCCGTTGATTTTTACCAGTCGATCTCCTGGACTAAATCCGATCTCAGCCGCGATCGAGTCTGGTACTATTCGAGTAATTAAAGCAGGGCTAATTGTTGTTTCGCTCATGGGTTAGGGGACAGGGGGGAAAGGGGAAAGGGGAAAGGGGAAAGGGGAAAGGGGAAAGGGAAAAGGGGAAAGGGGAAAGGGAAAAGAGGAAAGGGAAAAGGGAATTGATAATTCGCTTTTCCCCCAGTCTCCCAGTCTCCCAGTCCCCTAGTCCCCACGCCCCTACGTTCCAGGCAAAGCACGCAACCTGTCAGTCAGGTGAGATCGATCTGCGAGTACTTTTAAAAGAGGGCCATTTTTGCCAAATTCGACAATACTAATTCCACCGACAGGCATTCCTAGACGAAACCGGAACCTACCTGCATCAATACCGAGGAAACTGCATAACAGGATCCGAATAGTCGCTTTGTGGGAAACTACCAACACATTACCGTCGATGTGCAGTTGGCTGATTTCCTCAATGACAGCTAAAGCACGAGAGGCGATCGTCATAGCCGATTCGCCACCAGTGGGGGGATTCCATGCCGGATCTGCCAACCAGCGGAGATAGTCATCATGATATTCTCGATCGACTGTGGCAATATCTTTGCCTTCCCATTTGCCATAGTTAATTTCTTTGAGTCCATCCCGCAATTGTAACTCTATTTTTAGGGCATCAGCTAATGGTTGAGCCGTGGAAATTGCCCGCTGCATCGGACTACAAAAAATCGCCGCCCAGGGAGTGCTAGCATAGGTTCTAGCAAATGCTTGTGCCATTTCCTGTCCATCTTCAGTCAGGTCTGGATCGATCGATCCACAGAAGAGATTACCTCGACTGGAGGCTGTTTGTCCGTGGCGGAGAAAATAGAGCGTGAGAGCCATAGAGGAATGATGGTGATAGATAAGTCCATTCTACGGTGTTACAGATTCCTTGCCTGTGTCCAGGCACTCATATCTAATTCGATCGAAACTCTGCTAAAATCATGATTAGGGGCAGACTAACAGATTAGTTTGTCCAAATACTTCTTGGAATAACAAATTACCAGGAGTGGGTGGAACCCCACTTTTTTTGTTGTTTACGACTCGATCGCCTAATTTTACCAAGCAAGTTAACCTGAGAATGCTGTGGCGATCGTCTATCACATCATTAAATCTCAACAATTTGTTCGCGTTAGTGTCGCCTTTGGTAAACGTATTCACCCACTTACAAACCATGATTTCCGTTCGCCCAGAACCTACGTCAACAAAATCGAACGTAACTTAAAAGATCACCTAAATCAACTGGCATTGCCAATTTTTATCCCTAGCCCTTATTCTCTGCCACATCTATGGCTCACCCGCTCATTCCCCAAATTACTGATATCGCTACCCCTGTCGCCACCGAATTGGGTTTAGAGATAGTTGCGATTGTCTTTCATACCAATCAACGTCCACCAGCACTGCGAGTCGATATTCGCAATCCGCTTGCTGACACAGGCTTGGATGACTGTACTCGAATGAGTCGTGCTCTAGAAGCTGCTTTGGATGCTACGGATTTGATTCCCTTTGCCTATGCACTGGAGATTTCTAGCCCTGGAACGAGCAGAGAACTTACTACCGATCGTGAGTTTAATGCCTTTCAAGGCTTTGCCGTTCAAGTCACTACCACTGAATTCGATGGCAAAACCCAATGGCAAGGACAACTAATTCGCCGCGATGACACAGCAATTTATCTGAGTCAAAAAGGACGATCGATCGAGATTCCGAGGGAATTAGTGAGTAAGGTTTCTTTGGATGATGATCGTTAAGCAGTTGATAGTTGAGAGCGAGATATTTGGGATAGGGTTTAAATCCCTATTCTCAAGTAATTCCCCTTTAAGGTGGAAGATTGCATCCGTTAAGTTTCGTTAAATTAGATCGAGCATCAAGGATAAGTAGTTGACTAGATTGAAATCGATATCGATTTCAGTACCAAAAGGCACATCACATCATCAGTGATGGCACAAAATTCATTATCTATATTGAATAGTTGGCGGATTTCCGCCAGATTGTCCAGGTTGATTTCAGATTAATTCCCATCTCTAAATTAAATTAACTAATTATTATGGCAAACTCAAAACAATCGAAGAAAAACGTTAGTTTGACCGGACTCAAGACAATGATCGAAGAAATTAGCCGCGATCGCAATCTGCCTAGTTCCTCGGTGCAAGCTGCCCTGCGAGAAGCATTGCTCAAAGGTTACGAACGCTATCGCCGTTCGCAGCATTTGGATACAATGCAATTTGAAGAAGATTATTTCGATAACTTTGATGTATTTCTCAATCTAGATGATGAGGCTTTTCAAGTTGTTGCGACTAAAACAATCGTTGAAGAAGTAACCGATGAAGATCATGAAATCTCCCTGCAAGAAGTCAAAAATATCTTGCAACAGGAAGCCGCCGAAGACTTAACCGAAGAAGAACTAGCGGAAATGATGCCGACTCAAATCGGCGATTCTGTTGTACTAGATGTCACACCTGAT
This sequence comes from Chamaesiphon sp., assembly GCA_041738715.1. Classification (GTDB taxonomy): domain Bacteria; phylum Cyanobacteriota; class Cyanobacteriia; order Cyanobacteriales; family Chamaesiphonaceae; genus Chamaesiphon. Next base: position 77,672 of record JBGSPI010000087.1, on the reverse strand, counting down.
CGCGATGATTTCGGTCGGATGGCGGCGATTCAAGCTAAACAAGTCCTCGCCCAAAAGCTCCGCGATCAACAACGCAAAATTATTCAGGAAGAATTCGAGCAGTTTGAAGGCACATCCTTGATGGGTAAGGTATTGAGATTTGAACGTCAATCGGTAATTTTATCTGTGAGCAGCAGTTTTGGTCAGCCGGATGTGGAAGCTGAATTACCTCAAAAAGAACAACTACCCAATGATAATTATAAAATCGGCCGCACATTTAAAGTCTTTCTCAAGAAAGTCCGCGAAGGCTCCCAACGCGGCCCCCAACTGCTCGTCTCTCGTGCTGCGGCTGGTTTAGTCGTCGAACTCTTTGCCAACGAAGTCCCTGAGATTGAGGAAGAATTAGTGAGAATCGTCGCTGTGGCGCGAGAAGCTAGTCCACCATCCCGTCATGTCGGCCCCCGCACCAAAATTGCGGTAGACACCTTAGAGGGCGATGTAGACCCCGTTGGTGCTTGTATTGGCGCACGCGGTTCGCGGATTCAGGTAGTGGTGAATGAATTGCAAGGTGAGAAAATCGATGTAATTCGTTGGTCGCCAGATCCGTCTACTTATATCTCCAATGCCCTCAGTCCGGCCCGGATTGATGAGGTAAGATTGGTGAATCCCGATGGTCGTCAAGCCCATGTGTTAGTGCCGCAAGATCAGTTGAGTTTAGCAATCGGTAAAGAAGGCCAAAATGTCCGACTAGCTGCCAGGTTGACTGGCTGGAAAATCGATATTAAAGATAGTGCCAGATACGATCCGATCGCGGCAATGGCTGAAGTTGAAGCAGAACGTCAAGCTCAAGAGGTATACCAATCACGCTACCAGCCTGATTATCAAGATGCCGATTATTCAGAAGAGAATTGAGTCGATCGTGTAATTTACTGATTACGATACCAATCGTAAATTTCGATCTGGTTTTAACCGCAGAGACACAGAGAGCGCAGAGATGATTCATGAATCATCTAGGATTGCTATAGAATTGACCAATTAAGTTTGGTTGTGTACCACCAGGAGATCGCCAAGATCCCTGATGACTCCGAGTTATCAGGGATCTGGGTATTTTCAGAGTTTCGATCGAGTTACAACTATCATCGGCTCCAACTCACCTGCAAGCTGCCCGGTTGAGCCAGATTGCCTGTGAAAATCACCCCGCGATCGTTAGCATGGAGATGGCGGAGAATTTGATAAATTGCCTCTACCTGCGCTGGTGCGCCAACTTCCTCCGCGAGCTTGCTCAATGAGATCGGCTCAGAAATTTCCTGGAGTGTTTTCACCACATCGGTTTGTAATTGTAGAATCACCGCAGCAGCTTTTTTCCCGGCTTCAACCCCTGGCTGGTGATAAGCATTGACATTGACAATTGAGGCGTACAAGCCTACCGCTCGTTCATAGAGAGCGATTAAGGCTCCAACTGTTGTGGGCGTAACAGCAGGAATTGTGACTGTCAATGAGTCGCGGTGATTGTCATACAAGGCTTGACGAGTACCCAGAAGAAAGCCAGATAGATAATCGCCACTAGTGACCCCAGGATCGAGTTCCGGTGATATACCCTCTCGATCGTGTAGTACTTCGATAAAGGTCAGAAAGAAATTGGGGATGCCTTCGCGCAATTGTTGGACGTAGGCGTGTTGATCTGTCGAACCTTTATTTCCATAAACAGCGATTCCCTGATAGACTTGATTGCCATCGAGATCGGTTTCCTTGCCTAAAGATTCCATGACCAACTGTTGGAGATAGCGACTAAACAACAACAAGCTATCTTTATAGGGTAGTACTACCATATCTTTTTCGCCCTTACCATTGCCGGATGCATACCAGGCGAGGGCGAGTAATGCGGCTGGATTTCTTTGGAGATCGGGAATGCGAGTAGCAATATCCATTTCTCTCGCGCCAGCGAGCATCGCCTGGATGTCAATGCCTTGGAGTGCTGCGGGAAGTAAGCCGACAATGGATAATTCAGATGTCCGTCCGCCGACCCAATCGGGCATCGGAAATCTGTCGATCCAACCTTGAGATCTTGCCACGCTGTCAAGTTGACTCCCAACGCCAGTAATTGCTACCGCATGGGCGGCAAAATCCAGTCCCTGGGCACGATAAACCGCTTGCACCTCTAACATCCCATTACGCGGTTCTGGGGTGCCTCCAGACTTAGAAATGACCACTACGAGGGTTGTATTAAGTCGGGATTTAATCCGGCTGAGGACGCGATCGATTCCGGCGGGGTCGGTATTATCAATAAAGTGAATATTTAATGGTGGTGGCTCCGGTGCGAGAGCTTCGGCGACAAATTGTGGTCCTAATGCAGAACCACCAATCCCAATCGTCACTAGATCGGTGAATTTGCCACCTTGGGGTGGATGAATGACTCCTGAATGGACTTTGAGGGCGAATGCCGCGATCGAATCGATCGTTGTGGTAATTTCGGTAGCAATTGCTGGAGTTGGTGCGAGGTTCGGATCGCGCAACCAATAATGTCCTACCATCCGCTGTTCATCAGGATTGGCAATTGCCCCAGCTTCTAGGGCTACCATATCCGCAAATGCTTTGACAAATTTGGGCTGAAGTTGGTTAACTAACGCATCATCGAACCGCATCCGGCTAATATCTACATATAAGCCTAACCCTGGGTGATAGTATAACCAATCTTGATATCGCTGCCATAGCAATGCATCTGTTGCCATTACTCAACCCCTTAAATCTATTAATTCTAATGTGGTTTCATCTTCTCACCCACTAAGCTACCAGTCTGCTGGAGCTATCGGCGCGATCCCTTTACACAACGTGAAAATTAAATTGCTCGTTAGGGGGACGGGGAACGGGGGGACGGGGGACTTTCAACTGCTTGCCCTGAAGCTCCTCGTAAGCGCAAAGCGCAGGCTGCGCCAACGCATAGCGTCTCGTTCGCGTTGGCGGTAGCCTGCCGGAGGCACAGCGTCTCGTTCGCGAAGCGTCTCGAAGAGAAGAGAAGAGAAGAGAAGGGTCAACTTTCAACTTTCAACTTTCAACTTTCCCCCCAAAACTGTGATAAATTTACGCAGAATCTTAATAATTGTTTTACTGATAACTTCGACAATGAGTTGCTCAACATTGGCTATAACTAAACTGAAACCGATAGTCATTGACGCAGTTGAATCTCTGATGAATCGATCTGTCAGTTCGATCACGCAATCTGTCAAAAGTTGTGAATTATCTTATTGTGATCAGCTCAAAATTTTGCTGCCATTATATATTTATCCTAATTGGTACGATCGTGATAAATATGCTTGGAAACAAGTAGCATTGGCTGCTAAAAAGGTTTCAATCTGGGCAATTATCAATCCCAATAATGGCCCAGATCGATCGCCGCCAAATACAGATTATCAACAGGGAATTAAAGACTTACAGCAGGCTAAAGTTAAAATTGTTGGCTACGTACACTCTAATTATGGTAAACGAAAATTTAAAGCGATCGAGGCAGATATAGATCTTTATCTCCAGTACTTTAATGTTGATGGTATATTCATTGATGAAGTTGCCAGTACGAAGGATGAATTACAGTACTATCAAAAAATATATCAATATATCAAATCTAAATCGAAACAATATCGAGTAATCATCAATCCAGGTACAGACTTAGATGAAAGCTATGTTCGTCAACCAGTAGCTGATGTGGCTGTGATTTTCGAGAACAATCAAAACCAGTGGAAAAACTATCGCCCACCAATCTACACTCAAAAATATTCACCCCAAAGATTTGCGGCTTTAATTCACACCACAGATAATGCCAAGCTGATGAAAAATGCTCTCGATCGAGCTATAAAGGATCGGTTTGGCTATATCTACGTTACCAACGATAGTACTGATACTGCCAACCAAAATCCCTGGGATAGTTTACCTATTTATTGGCAGCAACAGGTTAATTATATTCAGAAATTAAATGCCATGCCCTAATCCCAAAATTATTGACGGATCGAACCATCAGGCATCGTCGCTCCCGTCAAATTTGTACCGACTAATTTAGCTCCAGTTAAGTTGGCTCGATAGAGATTAGTATAAGATAAATCCGCATTAGTTAAATCAGCATTTGTGAGATTAGCACTAGTTAAATCCACCTGTTGCAGTTCGGCGAATTTTAGATCTGCATTGGAGAGATTGGTATTCCGTAACATTGCACCCTTGAGCTTGGCATAGACTAGTTTGGCACTACTGAGGTTTGCTCCTGATAAATCTGTGCCGATCAGTTTCGCACCATAGAAAGCAGCTTGGTGAAGATTCGCTTTAGTGAAATTAGCTTGACTTAAATCAGCATCACGGAAGATTGCCAGACTAAGGTTGGCAGTTGAAAAATTAGCTCCAATCAGATTAGATTGATTTAGCGATACTCCAGAGAGTTGTGCTTGATTAAAATCTTGACGATTGAGATTACAGCCAACACACTGTTTATCCTTAATTAATTTACCTCGATCTGACTGTTCAAATTGAGCTTGTTTACTAATTGCTTGGTTTCTAGCAATTTCTTGGGGGCTGATATCATCCGCTTCTGAAAAGACAAACTGACGGAGCAACAATGCTAATCCCATAAATATTCCAGCTACAAGTGCCCAGCGAACCCACTCACCTTTTTGGGCGGAACTAATATTGATAAATTTTACTTTCGGGCGTTCGGTGGGTAAATTTATCAGTGAGTTCCTGGCACTAGCTGCATCTAAATATCGCCGTTGATAGTTTGGCTCGACCATTTTTTCTAGCCATTCTACCAGTTTAGAATATGTCTTGTCAGATAATAAATGTTGAAATTGAGGACGATGATTTTTATCTAAAAGATGTTGTGCATTCGGGGTAGATGTCCCCGTGAGTAGGCAAATCAAGGAGACTCCTAAACTGTACAGATCGGAAGCAGAAGTTAACTGCCGATTAAATAATTGCTCGGGTGGTGTAAAACCAGGAGTACAATTAACTCTTGAAGAGTTACTACTGGAGTTCAACCCAAAATCCACGAGGTAAATTTTTAATTGTTCCTGGGTATCGACAATAATATTCTCTGGTTTGATATTTAGGTGAAGAACGATCGGGCGTAGCTGTTGGAGATAAACGAGAATCTTTAATACTGCTCTAGCAATTAGTTTAATATCCGACCCTGGAAGTGTTCCCATTTCTGCTAATGATACACCCTGCTGATATTCCCGCACGATACAAAATCCAGTTGATGTTGCGAAGGAATTAAGATAACGGGGAATACTAGGGTGATTGAGTTTTTGCAAAAGTTCGATTCTGGGGAGATAAGTAGCATAATCTAGAGAGGGGAGATTGCCATTCAGCATTCTCCATTCTTTGATGACTACCAATCGATCGCTATTTAGGTCTTGAGCTACATAAGTAATTTTTTGTCCATCAGCATGAGTAGACAATTCTTCAAATACTTGGTAGCCATGAATACTCAAGTCTGCCAATTCCCGTTTAGTGACTTGTGTTGCCGATTCATTAGTGGTGTAAAACTTGTCTAGCTCATTCATGGCTCTGATGTCGTAGGGCTATATAGTTAGATCTACTTTAGTCTATCTTTAGTCCTTTTGGCTTCCATCATCCGGCGCAATCATCAGTGGGATAAAGTGTAAAATAGTGATGTCTAGCTCATTCACAGAACTAAGCACAGGAGCAACGGCTCTTTCTAACCAGCCAATTATTAATTACTAATTATTAATTGTTAAATACTTATTACTTATTACTTATTTCCAATGCTATCCTCTCTCCGCATTCAAAACTTCGCCCTCATCGATGAGTTAGAACTAGAATTTGGAACAGGATTAAATGTTTTGACTGGAGAAACTGGAGCCGGAAAATCGATTATTTTAGATGCGATCGATCTAGTATTGGGTGGGAAAGCTACGGTGCGGATGATTCGCACCGGCACGGAAAAAGCGACGATCGAAGGAACATTTCAACTAACCGATCGAGTGCGGCAATGGTTAGTCGATCGAGAGTTCGATTTGATCGAGGATGGTACAGTAATTTGTAGTCGAGAATTGAGTCTCAATGGGGGCAATCTCCGATCGCGCCTGCGCGTAAACGGGGCAATTTGCAATCGCAGTCTCACCCAAGAATTGCGCGAACTATTGATTGAAATTACGGCTCAAGGGCAAACAGTGAAACTTACCAATAGTAGCCATCAACGAGAATTAATCGATTTATATGGTGGCGAAAATCTCCTCAAGCACCAAGAGATGGTGAAAACTGCTCATACAGCCTACCAACAAGTTTATCAAACCTGGCTCGATCGACAGCAAAACGAACAGCAACGTCTCCAGCGACTCGATTTACTTCAATATCAGGCTCAGGAATTGGCTCAAGCCAATCTCACCACACCTGACGAACAGATTCACCTTGAAGAAGAACGCCAACGTCTCACCCACGTCGTCGATCTCCAACAGCAGAGTTACGCCGTTTACCAATTACTCTATCAAAATGATACGGGAGAATCGATCGCCGTTGCCGACCTATTAGGCAAGGCTGAAGCTACTCTGATGGATATGGTTCAAATTGATGCTAGTCTCCAATCTAGCCTCGATCTCGTCAGCCTTGCCCTCACACAAGTAACCGAAGCTGGACGGGAAATCAATTATTATGGAGACGCACTCGAAGCCGATCCCGATCGACTACTCGAAATCGAAGAACGGATTCGGACACTGAAACTCATTTGCCGCAAATATGGCCCTAGCCTGCTAGACGCGATCGAATATCAAAACTCTATCCAAACTGAATTAAACGAGCTTACTGGGGCAGGAGCCTCCCTTGAAGAGCTAGAACAGCAAGTTAATCAAGATCGAGCTAAACTCACGATCGCTTGCCAGCGGTTGACGCGGCTCCGCCAGCAAGCCGCACTAGATCTCGAATGTCAACTGATCCGCGAACTCAAACCCCTAGCGATGGATAAAGTCCAATTTCAAGTCGCTATCGAGCCGCAAACGCCCACCACCACAGGTGCAGATCTGATTACCTTCAACTTCAGCCCCAATCCTGGCGAACCGCTCCAACCCCTTGCTGCCACTGCTTCCGGCGGTGAAATGAGTCGTTTTCTGCTCGCGCTCAAAGCCTGTTTCTCCCAGAGTACGGGAGTAGGCACCCTAATTTTCGATGAGATCGATGCAGGTGTATCGGGTACCGTCGCCCAAGCCATTGCCACGAAACTCCACCATCTCAGCCAATCCCAACAAATTCTTTGTGTCACCCACCAACCACTAATTGCGGCAATGGCGGATCGTCATTTTCGGGTTGCCAAAGAGACGATCGATCTAGCTACAGATGAAACTGCATCCCATTTAAGCGAACGCACAATTGTCCGGATCGAGGAACTATATTCTCAACACCAACGCCGTGATGAAATTGCCCAAATTGCTGGCGGACAATCTGCCCAAGAAGCGATCTCTTTTGCTACGTCTTTATTATCTCAGGCAAAGACGAACAAGAAGGCCGTTAAACGCGGACAGAAGTAAGATCGAATTTGAGCTAAACTCCGCTCTAATTCTTGTCTGAAATCTATGGTAACGGCTTCAAACCTCTGGTGATATTTGCTGTAGCGGTTTGACTGCGGAATTTACTTAGTAGAGGCACTGATCAATTCAACAATCTAGTCAATTTCTCGGATTGCAATCCTCAATATCGATTGTATAAGTGTAGATAGAGGCTAATAAAAATAAATCTTTGTTAGCAAAGAAATCACAATCTGCATTTGATTAGATCGACATGAATCGAGTATATCTGTTCATCAGATTTATGGTGATGTTAGTTGTCTATCGAATTGCTTAAATCCCTTTCCAAACTGAGTAATTGAATATGCCATCTACACAAACTCGTCCGACGCTCGGTGAATTTAGCAGTATTGTTTGTTTCAAAGCAGTAATTACTGGTATGGAAGAAGCATTAGGTGAAAAAGCAACTGCAATTGCTCTAGTTGCAGCTGGTCGCACTCGGGGTAAAAACCTGGCAGCAGAATTAGGTCTATCTGGTTCCACTGATGATTTATCAGTAATTGCGACTAAATTAAATCAAGCAGTTGGTAGTACAGGGACTCGGCTAACTGCGATCGATCGGATAGTTCAAGAAGGCGATAAAATCAGAGCTTATTGCTCCGAAACGCTTTGTTCCGCTGGTGAACCGGAAGGTTCCAACCGTAAATGTACTTTCACAATGGGTGCTGTTTGGGGTGCTTTGCAAGAAATCACTGGCAAAAAATATCGCGGTGCTCACACAGATTCTGTTTTGCGTGGTGGTACCCACGATGTATTTGAATTCACACTGGTGGAATAGTGTTTAGCCCCTGGCTGAGGCTTTAAGTAGTTATTGAATATTAACCATATCTAAATTAATCATAAAGGACATCATGGGTGTACATGCAATTGGCGGAATTTTACAGAATTTTGTATCGGGAACTGCCGATGTTCAAGGCGCAGCCTTAGTTTCGCCTGATGGTTTGCCATTAGCCTCCAGTCTTCCTGGCACTATGGACGAAGAGCGGACTTCGGCAATGTCTGCGGCAATGCTATCTTTGGGTGAAAGAATTGGCAAAGAATTAGCACGTGGCAATGTCGATAAAATCTTGGTTGAAGGTACTGATGGGTTTGGCATCCTAGTGGGTTGCGGTGATGACGCAGTTCTCCTTGTGTTGGCGAGCCAGTCAGCTAAACAAGGGCTGTTGATGTTAGATGTCAAACGTGCTGTCGGCGAAATTAAAGCTGCATTAAATTAAATTAGCAACTGGCTAAGAGCTACTGATGGAGATCTCTTGGGAACAAGAGGTCTCTTTACCTTCAATACGGTTCTGGTCAGCCGCGATACTTAAGTCACCACTAGTGGTATGAAGTCTATCACGCGGACTACGATGACGATCGAGGATTTATTAACCGAACCGTATTACTTCACATTGAGAAAATTTGTTAGTTTTAGATAGATTTACAGTAGCTATTGTGGAGGTTTAAATGACACTCGCTGGGTATTTGTCAGAATATTCACTGGCAGAGGTTTTTAATTTTATTCATCAAGGTAATCAAACTGGATTGTTGACAATCTTTCCAGATTATCGTGCAAGTATTGTGACGATCGGGTTTCAACACTTATGGTTTGAAAATGGTCGAATTGTCGCTGTAACGTCTGGGCTAGACGGGCAAGAACTACTTCATGCGATCGAAAAAAGAAACCTTTTTGCTCAGAGACAAATAGAACAAGTACGCCTGCAATTAAATAAATTACAACAACCATTAGGATTATATCTAAAAGCTCGTGGTTTACTGGATGCTGAACAATTACAGCTATTATTTAATGCACAAGTAATTGCCATAACATGTAAACTATTTGAATTAAAAAATGGTCAGTTTAAGTTCGATCCTAAAATATCAGTTAACAATGCAGAACTGACTGGAATTAGCCAACCTGCACGAGAGATCGGCATGTTCGGATTACGAATGTTAAAAGATTGGACTAGTTTAAGTCCAAAACTAACTGATGCCAATTATGCCCTCCAACGTTTATCCTCACAACCACCTAGCTTTAGACTCGATCGACGTGAATTAGAATTATTTAATCTAGCTGATGGCGAAACTTCGTTAGCAAAATTAAGTGAAAAAATGGGAATATCGATTGAGATTGTCAAGCAAATTAGCTTTCGATTAAGTGTGTTTGGATTTTTGCAAGAAGTTGCCATCGAGCCGCCCCAGCCTGCATTCAATCCCCAACTAGCTGTTCCAGTATTAATTAATGATGGACAGTCAAACCCACCTGTTTCTACATCATTTCTAGGTAATTTACGGAAGTTCCTCAAAAAAGGATCGGAAACATCAAAAAAATCACTAATTAAATAGCTCCAAAAATAGTCAGCATTGAACATTTGCTAGGTATTTTTTAGCACTATAAGGATTGATACAATATGGAAATTATGCGTTTAGTAGTTACGGGAACAGTCGGAGCAGGAAAAAGTACTTTTATCCGTTCTGCGAGTGAAATTGAAGTTGTCGATACTGATCGAAAGGCGACTGATGCAGTAGCTGAACTGAAGCAAAATACTACTGTTTCGATGGATTTCGGTACGCTCCAATTTGGCGAGGAGATGGCACTACACATTTATGGTACCCCAGGACAGGTACGGTTTGATTTCATGTGGGAAATTTTGATCGAACGTGCCCACGCTTATATCCTACTGATTGCGGCTCATCGACCAAGTGAGTTTCATCACGCCCGCCGGATTATGAATTTTATGAATCAACGGGCGCGGGTACCGATGATTATTGGAATTACCCACGGTGATTGTGAAGGGGCATGGAGTAGTGAAGATATCGCCTTGGCTTTGGGTTATCAAGATAGTACAAAGCGGCCTCCCATTGTTGATGTTAATGCCGACCAAGAGGAGTCTGTCATTGATGCGCTAGTTGCTCTAGTCGAACACTGTCTGGAAACTCATGCTATGGCGGAAACTGTTGCTGTTGCCTAGTTAACCATAAATCACAACTGATGGTAACTCCGTAAAAAGTATAGCAATAACAATATTCTGTAGTCATTTTGGTTCAGCTGTTATTTTAGAGGTCGATATGAAATTTTCTGGATATTTATCAGAATATTCCTTGGCGGAAATTTTTAACTTTGTTCATGAAAGCAGGCAAACTGGACTTCTAACACTTTTTTCATCCAATAATTTATCAACCTCTTCTAGCACTTTTGTGCAGTATTTATGGTTTAAAAGTGGTCAACTCATAGCTCTTACAACTGGATTAAATGGAGAAGAACTATTCACAAAAATTCTTCAAAGAAAACTGGTAGATCGATCGGCAATTAATTTTGTGAATGGGAACCTACAGCAGCTTGTTCAACCATTAGGACTTGTTTTAAAATCTCAGGGCTTAATCGACGCGGGACAGATTAAACTACTATTTAACTCTCAAACTCTTGTACCTATTTATAAACTATTCGAGAGTGATGAGAGAAGGTTTTTATTCGAGCCTAATAAATTGCCAATGAATTCTGAAATGACTGGAATTAGTTCATCGGCTCAAGATGTCGCTCTGATGGGATTAAGATTGTTGAAGAATTGGAGTGGATTGAGTTCTAAATTGCCAGATCCTAATTATGCCGTTAAAAAATGCTATTCGCATCAACCTAATTTTGAACTCAGTCAATCTGAGTTAAAGTTATGGACATTAGCTGATGGAAAAACTCCATTAATTCAACTGGCTAGCAAAATGGGACTTTCGATCGACATTGTTCGCCAGATTAGTTTTCGATTGAGTATTTTTCGGGCGATCGAAGAGGTTCCTGTTGTCTCACATTCATTTGTAAGTACTGAATTAACTAATGTTATATCAGATCCTCAACTCCAAATCGCACCCATATCAAATTCTTTTCTGGGAAATTTAAAAAAGTTCTTGGTCGCAGGTCGCCACAAGTAATGATGATTGTCTTATCTCCGCTTTGCTGAATCCAGTAGGGGACAGGGGGACTGGGGGATATGGGTTTCAAAAACAGCAAATCATACATCAATTCAGCAACGCCTATCCCCCAAGCCCCAATTTCCCAGGTAAAATTTCCCAGCTAAATTGAAACTACGAAAAACTGTTGCTACGATCGGTGACAATCTGCATGAACCTAATCATAAAAATACAACCACACTGGAATCATCAGGAGAAAAATTAACGTACTGACGATAATACTGCTGGCGACAAGATTGCGATCGAGATTGTATTCCTCCGAGAGAATCAATCCAGCAAAAGCACAAGGCATCGCAGACATCAGCACCAAACCCAATCGTGGATCGCCAGTGATACCCATGATCGTGATCGCCAATCCGACAACAGTAGGCATGACAATCGTTTTCAGCAATGCGGGCAATAATGCCAGTTTTAGACTTTGCCAACCTTTAATCTGACTGAGCCGAATCCCCATCAAAATAAAAGCTCCAGGAATTACCACCCAAATTGAGGCATGTAAACTCGATTCGACTAATTCGGGGAACGGAAAACTTCGAGTCAGCGAACCCAGTGCAAACCCCCATAGTGAGGGCACAGAGAGCAAATCCTTCAACTGTGTCCACCACTTATTTGAATCAGTCTCTTGGCGACCATAGTAACTGGAAACAAGCACCCCCAATCCATAAGTCCCAAAGACATTTTGCGTGACACTATAGAGCACCGCCCAACTTAAATCTGTTGGTGATACAAAAAACGGGACAATCGCTAGCCCCACAAATCCCGTATTGCCCAGCATTGAACAGAGGAGAAGACTAGCTTTGAGACCCGGTGCTGGGGATGGTAAATCTGGTTGCAATCGATGCCAAATTTGGAGAGCGAGCCAACCTAAGCTCAAGCCTAGCAGGAGAGAGGTAATTGTAATGATTGGGGCTAGCTGGGCACGTGCATCAAAGACCGTTTGACGTGCGAGCGAAAAAATCTCAATCGGCACACCCACCCAATATAGACTTCGCCCTAACCAGCGGGGAAAAATAGCCGGCAGAAATCGCGCAGCGAAAATCCCTAACCCCGTCCAACAAATCAACGGAGTATAGGCTTGAACAAGACGATCGATCATTAATTTTAAATTTTTACCCCAGTAGAGGCTAATTAATCACATCGATCTGTTTGACATACCAGCGACTTTCTGGAGTTGCTCCGCCGATATCTTGGCGGATGAGATTGTATTTTACCAAGTATTTGTTGGAAGACGAGCGAATTGGATTTGGTTGTTTGTTGTTGAAGTACTGAGCGTCTTCTTGAACTTGTGCTTGAATGGTCGCGATCTTTGCCATCGGGCTGGCTTGATCGATCGAGGCTACTGTCACCTGGTGCTGATATTTAATATAGCTGCCATTTGCTTTGACACTCTGAGCGCGATTTGCGGCACGGGAGAGTGCCGGTTCGACCAGAATATCTTTTAATTGGGCAGTTTGATATTCCTGTCCCAAGGATTTAGCCTTAGCACTCAACCAAGTTTCGACGATCTGTTGAGCAGCATCCTTAGTCAAAAGTCCAACCACTACTGGTTTAATTGGAGATTTTGGCGGTTGAGGGGCTGGTTCAAGGCGATCGCGGGGGGGTGGATCGGGGATCGGTGAGTGCATCCCTGTGGGTAAAATATTAATCCCAGCCTGAATTTGTTGCCAAGTTGCATTAGCTAGCCAAACGGCACCCCAGACGCAGGTAGCTCCACCTGTCCCCACTAGTAAAATGCGCGGGATATTTGGTCGGCGACGTTGTCGCCGGCGGACGATTGTGCCAGTGCTATTAGTCCCTGTGCGAGCTAATTTGTCTGATTTGGCAGATGGAACAAGATTGCTAGTAGATCCTGTGGACAGGGGTAGCTGTTGTCCATAGGTTTCCACAACCTGACCATCGATGGTTCTAGTCGTCGGGGCTGTGGGGCGGCGACGGAGGCGTTCGCGCTCCAATTGAATCACATTATTGTGTTCGGAGTCCGGCTCTGAGACCTGTTCGGTTGGTGGTGGCGGTGGTGGGGCTTGTCCCACCCGTTCAGCCGGGAGGACAATGCCACTTCCCAATTGATTTTGGTTGGATTTCCACGCGGTAGTTAAATTGCTGGAACGACCACCGAGATGGGGCATACTGCTCTGAAGATCGTGATGCTCAATATAGGCGACATCCAGGGACGATCTCGCTGCCATTGCTTCCCTCCGCTGAGACTGACTGATATTTCCAGAGGGGGAAAGATCCCCAGACGGTGGTACATCAATTAGTCCAGGTTTTGATTTTACCAAGCCAGAAATATCGCGATTGGTTTGCTGCCCAGCTAAGGCAACGCTGGCTCGATCAGCGAAGTCTTGGACATCAGGATCGTTAAAATAAGTATTCAGGGATGGATCGCTGTCAATTAGGTCGCGAAAACAGGGGAAGGCTTCATCCTTTAACCAGGATTCAACATACCAACACAATCCTCTCAGGAGATTGGGCAACCCCTGAGATTGTTGACGAATGACGACTAATGCTGCTGACTCCGGTGCTGTCGAGAGGATCGCATCAGCTTCTTCTGTTTGCCCCATCAGGATGGCACAAATTGCTTGTTCGATGCTGACATCTAATCGTTGACTGAGACGGTAAAGGAGGATTTGCTGTGCCCGATAAATTAACTGAGGATTGTGGTAAGCGAATCCCTGGGCAATCAAGGCATGAACGTGGAGATAGGTACAAGCTAGCTGCATGTGTGAGAGAGAGTCTGCACCTAGTTGATGGGACTCTCGCGCTAGTTGACTGAATAAATGACTTTGTTCGCCCGCTGTGAGGTGTGGGAGGGTTTCATGGATGAACTGGATTGTGCGTTCGCTATTTAGTCCAAAGCGTTCTTTGCACTCGATTTCATTGCGACAGGCACTTTCGAGGAGTTCTTCGAGAAACTGAATGCCTTGTCGCCGCTGTTCGTGGCGATCGAGTGGCAAGGCAACTAGGTAGGATACTCGGTAAGGACGCAATCTATCGAGACGGCGTTCGACTTGTCCTTGAATTTGGGGAAATAAATCTTCTTGGACTAGAATCTTGCGGGCAGTTTCAAAATGGCTGACTGCCGCTTCATAGCAACCGTCGCGCCATTCTCGATCGCCCAATTCTAGCAGGGAAAATGCCATTGTCAGGACGATATCTGGCTTGAGTGGAATGACGCTATTACCGCTAGATGTCCGTTTGAGCTTGGAAATTACGGCTGGATCGATATTGCTATTAACATTCGGTGGTAAGTTACCACTAGGGGTCAAGGGAGTGGGGAGATGGAGATTACCACTATTGCTACTCCGGCCATCGTTGCCAATGTATGGCATACAGATGCTATTGATCTCCTCATATTCGCCCCGTTCAAACAGAATCAATAAGCCACCGAGAAAGTGTTCTGGGGAGATTTCGAGGTTGGCACGAGGCTCGAATGATCCAGCTAAAGCATGGCTGACAGTTGCTTCTGCCTCATTTTCCGTGGGTACGGTGGCTCTCTGGAGGGTTTCATATTCCAACCGTTGCTGTGGATCGCTCAATACCTGGTAAGCTAACGAAATCAGTTGTTTGCGAGATTCGATCGCTGCATCGGAATATTCCTGTCGGGGCAATTGGTGCAAACGGTCTTGATACGCTTGCTCTAGCTCTGACAGACTGCTCTCTGGTACACCCAAAATCTGATAATAATCAAGCGGAATTCGCACAGTTCACCTAACACACCATGAACAACTTCGTTATTAGTTATCAGTTACCAGTTGTCAGTTATTTAGTTAGATTTCCTAGAGAGAGGTTTTAGGTACTTCCATCAACCTGTCTATTTGTCTGACCTTCTTTTCCTGTCTACTGTTTACCGATCTAAATTTAGCCCTGGTAATTTGCTAAACTACCATTCAAACTGCGACGCAGGAAAACCTGAATCACCCGAACTGAAAACTATATTACTCCAAATTTGACAAGATCTTCCTATTTTTCTAAGTTGATATACTAGCTGAGATTAGACTCAACAACAATATAGTACAGCATCACAATTTTTAGTCAAGCTTTCTTGTGGTACTAGCCACTAAGACCCAAATAGGCGACAATATCGATCGCACACGAGTGGATAAAACAAACCAATGGTTCAAGAGAGAACTTTACCCGCATTTAAGCCAGAGCCGGGAGAAGTCACTAAAGCAGAAGGCTTGATGTTATACCGTGACATGATCCTGGGTCGATTCTTCGAGGATAAATGCGCGGAGATGTACTATCGGGGCAAAATGTTTGGTTTTGTCCATCTATACAATGGTCAAGAAGCTGTAGCCTCTGGGGTAATTAAAGCGATGCGACCCGGACAGGACTATGTTTCTAGTACCTATCGCGACCACGTTCATGCCCTCAGTGCTGGTGTACCCGCCCGTGAAGTGATGGCTGAGTTATTTGGGAAGGAAACAGGTTGTAGCAAAGGTCGCGGTGGCTCGATGCACATGTTTTCTAAGGAGCATCGATTATTAGGCGGTTATGCTTTTATTGGCGAGGGGATTCCGGTAGCGACTGGGGCGGCTTTTGCGAGTAAGTATCGACGGGAAGCCAATGGCGATGCTAGTTCCGATTTAGTATCTGCCTGTTTCTTTGGTGATGGTACGGCAAATAATGGGCAGTTCTTTGAATGTCTGAATATGGCTTCCTTGTGGAAGTTACCGATGATTTATGTCGTCGAAAATAATAAATGGGCGATCGGTATGTCTCACGAACGGGCTACTTCTGTTCCCGAGATTTATACCAAAGGGGCTGCTTTTGGGATGCCTGGAATCGAAGTTGATGGCATGGATGTCTTGGCGGTTTATCGGGTCGCGAAGGCGGCTGTTGCTCGTGCTCGTGCGGGGGAAGGTCCAACTTTAATTGAGGCTCTCACATACCGTTTTCGCGGGCATTCATTGGCAGATCCAGATGAACTCCGCCCCCAGGAAGAAAAGGATTTCTGGCTCGCCCGCGATCCAATTAAAAAGTTGGCTGGACATCTGCTAGATGAAGGTTTAGCCACTCAAGCAGAACTCACCGCGATCGAGGATGAAATCCAAGATTTGGTCGATGATTCGGTTGAGTTCGCCGAAAACAGTCCCGAACCAAATCCTGACGAGTTGCGTCGCTATATTTTTGCTGAGGACTAAATTAATAGTTAATTCCGGTAAGGTGGGCACTGCCCACCATGCTACGTTGGCAGAGGCAAAATTCAGAATTTAGCCCAAAAAACTAGGAATCGATCGAATGAGTAAGGATTAATTTTACCCATGTTTTTATTCCTGTCAAAACTGATTCCTCTACTTATTTACCCGCTAAACGTAGTTTGTTTATTATTAATAACTGCTTTAATTTTGTGGTGGATAAAATCTAAATGGACACCTCTAATAATTGCCGCAGCTTTCGTTATCATATTGCTCAGTAGTAACGGTTGGACTAGTAATTGGTTAGTTCAATCTTTGGAATGGCAAAACATCCCAACAGGTGAATTGCCAAATGCAGATGCAATCGTCGTATTAGGTGGTGGGACAAGATCTCAAGCTTATCCTCGCCCCGATGTAGACTTAACAGATGCAGGTGATCGAGTCTGGTATGGTGGAACTTTATATCGTGCAGGTAAAGCTCCAAAAATTATTGTTAGTGGCGGCAGAATCTCTTGGCGAGGTGCGGGTAAACCTGAATCACAAGACTTGACTAAACTACTCGTCGCCATGGGCGTACCAGAAACAGATATTATTCCTGAAGGTGACTCTTATAATACTCGTGATAATGCCGTTAACGTCAACAAGATTTTAAAAGAGCAGAATTTCAAATCCATTTTACTCGTGACTTCGGCGATGCACATGCCGCGATCGCTGGCAATTTTTAAAAACTTAGGTATTAACGCGATCGCCGCACCAACTGATTATCATATTTCCCAGTTGGAAATAGATGAACCCAATCGCCAAAATGAATCCGCAATCCTTAGTTTAATCCCTGATGCAGAAAACTTGGATCAAACAACTAACGCGATCAAGGAATATATCGGGATTGTCGTGTATAAATTGCGCGGCTGGCTGTGAATCAGTTGACGGTTGACAGTTGACTTAATTCTGTAAGAGCCAAATCCCACTATCGGTAATGCCAGAATCATCAGGAGTTACCAGCAGAAAATGTAAACCATGTACGAGCTTCTTCCGCGCTTCATAAAGCTTGGCAGCTTGACTGACTTCTAGATCGTTAAATGTTACCATCACCCATCGATCGGCTAAACCCGCCTCCAATACCAATCCACCAGGATCGTCGCCCAAATAATTGAGACTGACAGGCTCCGTATCAGCCACCCACCGCGCCAATCGCATCGATTGTTTCCCCCCATAGACAATTACGCCAGGGATGGCTACGTTGCCGCCTAGCCCCCAATGAGGGGGTAATAAATAGTCTGGCATCGACACGATCGGGATCGGTCGATCGTTAAAACCTGTCACTAATTCCTTAGCTGTCAGGGTGACAAATTGCCACTTGTCGCCGATGAGTGCATCGGGGATCGGTTGTGGTGGCGGTGATTCGATGGCTAATGGTTGATAAGTCGCGATCCCATAGTTCTGCGCCTGTTGCTGGAGTAACTTTTTTAGCGCAATTGTCCGCCGCGTCGAGACAACTTCAATTCCCAATTGCTTACCTGCCGTCTGAATTAAGCCCCAACTCTGAGGACGAAAAACTTGGATTAGTTGAGGTAGTGTTTCGGTTGCGGCTAATTGAATCTGTGTGGCAATCCACGCCGCATTTACTTGTTTTTGGGGGCAAGTTGCGGTGTGATACCAGTCCCCATCGGCATGACAAATGACCAATTCCCAGAGAATTTCGCCAAGATCGTTATGTTGGGGGCGACTAGAAATATCTATTTGCCAAATCGAACTTGTCATTTCAACCAACCCTATTTACGATGCGATCGAGTCATCTATCTGACCACTCGATCGATTTACATTCTAGATCGCCAGGGGGCTGAAAGCTAGACGAACTGAAATAAATACCACCGCCAAAGTTGAAAATAAGTAGAGATAGAATCTCAGCATGACTAGATTAAATGTACAGTGAACGATACTATGGAATACGCGCAAGATCACAAACATCCAAGCAGCACTGAGATACAAATAATCAACCTGTTTGGTCATAAATAAATATAAAATAAGCACATAAAAAATTACGGGAATCTCAAATAGATTTTTGAAGTTGTCGGATGGATTAGATACACTTGGTGGCGAAATTTCTGCCAATTTGCCGGGTAGAGCTAGATCTTTCGATCGAATCTGGTGGCTGGTGATGAAATGAATCCGGCGGATATACATATACACCCAAACGAGGAAAGTCAGCAGCAATGTGGCAAAGAATGGGCTGAAGATGGTATCTTGCCGCATATTTCACTCCTCGATTAATTAATTTTGTAACTGGAATAAAATCTATCATAAGAGTGAAAATCGATCGCGCCTAGTCCTCGATCGGGTACTCTTTTTACTATCGCGACTATGCTAAGTTCCTTACAGCATTTATTTGTTACGATCGATCGAGTTGAGAATGAGTCAGATCTGCGATCGCAATTACTTCCGCAAATTGGGGAGCATTTTCGGGCTACCAGGCGGGGCATATTTTACTTGGATACTGTTGAACAGACTCTCAAAGAGCGATTGCCACTCATCGATGTTCAGATCGAAAAAGTACTGCAAATGGCTCTATCGACCGAGCACAATCCCATCGCCCGTTATCTAGTCGAGCATCATGCACCCATCCACGAAGCCTTAGTAACATCACCCAAAGTTTGGGCGATGATTTGTCCCAGATCCGATCATTGGCATGTAATGGCGGGGCCGATTGTTAGTCGCGGTCGATTAGTCGGCGTGGTGGGTTGTACGCGCGATCGATCGAGGCCAGCTTTTGACCAACAAAATCTCACTGATTTAAGTGCGGTTTGTTTGCACTTGTCAGTTTGGACTGCCACGATGAGATCGTCGATTAATTCTGGCAAATCGCCACTCCCACCATTGACCATCACTAGATTGACCCCGCGTGAATTACAAATTGCCAAATTAGTTGCCTTGGGACAAACTAACGCCGAAATCGGTCGGGAGTTGTGGATTACCGAGAATTCGGTCAAACAAGCTCTCAAGCGGATGTTCCGCAAGTTAGATGTTTCTTCTCGCGCTGAAATGGTTGCCCAATTGTTGCAACCAGAGTCGATTTGCCAAGCGTAACAAATATTTAAAAGTCAGCCATGCTGGCGATCACGTGCAGCGTTAAACTAAACCATGTTCAGCGTCTCAGTTCAAATATGGAAATTACCTGGAGATCGGTCAAAACTTACACTGATATTCTCTATCATAAAGCCGATGGCATCGCAAAAGTGACCATCAATCGTCCCGAAAAACGGAATGCTTTCCGTCCCCAGACGGTATTTGAGATGTACGATGCTTTTTGTGATGCGCGGGAAGATACGAGTATTGGCGTGGTGTTGCTCACAGGTGCAGGCCCCCATACCGATGGGAAATATGCTTTCTGTTCTGGTGGCGATCAATCTGTACGCGGACATGGGGGTTATCAGGGCGCAGACGGGATTCCCCGCTTAAATGTGTTGGATCTCCAACGGTTGATTCGATCAATGCCCAAGCCTGTTATCGCCCTAGTTGCGGGTTATGCGATCGGTGGTGGTCATGTCTTACACTTGATTTGCGATCTGACTATTGCCGCTGATAATGCGATCTTCGGTCAGACTGGCCCCAAGGTGGGCAGTTTTGATGGGGGTTTTGGGGCGAGTTATTTAGCACGAATTGTCGGGCAAAAGAAAGCGCGAGAAATCTGGTATCTATGCCGCCAATATGATGCTCAAGCTGCCTTAGATATGGGCTTAGTTAATTGTGTGGTGCCGATCGACAGATTAGAAGCTGAAGGTGTAGAATGGGCACAAGAAATTTTAGCTAAAAGTCCGATCGCGATTCGTTGTCTGAAAGCGGCTCTGAATGCTGATTGTGATGGACAAGCTGGTTTACAGGAACTAGCGGGGAATGCGACGCTACTCTACTACATGACAGAAGAAGGTGCTGAGGGTAAGCAAGCCTTTCTGGAAAAGCGTCAACCTAATTTTCGCCAGTATCCTTGGTTGCCATAGATATTTTTTGAGGATTTTTACCACTTAAATTAGTTTTATGCTTAATTATGTTTGGTTTGGCATGATCGCCATTTCTTTTATTATTGGGGCACTCAAGGGGAACATTGAAGCTGTTACCAATGCGGCAATTGATAGTGCTAAAACGGCTGTAGACTTATCGATCGGTCTGATCGGTATTATGGCTCTCTGGTTAGGTATCATGAAAATCGCCGAAGTAGCTGGATTAATTAATGCAATTGCTCGTCTAGTTCGACCGATTACTTTATGGCTATTTCCTGATGTTCCCCCAGATCATCCAGCAGTTAGTGCAATGGTCTTGAATATATCAGCAAATGTATTAGGACTAGGTAACGCCGCCACACCATTGGGACTAAAAGCGATGCGAGAATTGCAAACGCTGAATCCGACTGAAGATAGTGCCACTAATGCCATGTGTACTTTTCTGGCGATCAACACTTCTAGTGTCCAATTAATTCTACCTGCCACCGTCGTCGCCTTAATGGGTACTAATTCTAGTCAAATATTTATCCCCACTATTTTAGCTACCACTTGTTCGACTGTTGCTGGAGTTATCGCAGTTAAATTACTCTCCAAACTACCCCGGTTTGCCATGCCTCAAGTGAAAGATATCGGTGAACAGATAGAGTCGGATCGATCGGAAAATTAACTAAATTAACTGTTAACTTTCGACTATCCACTTCACTCTCTGACTTTTAAATATGATTGAATCTGTAGCTGATATATTTAACACCGCAGCCAAGTATGTTATTCCTCTACTATTAATGGCTATCCCTTTTTATGCCCTTGTCTTTAAAAAAGTTAAAGTCTATGAAGTCTTTACAGAAGGTGCAAAAGATGGATTTACGATCGCGATCCAAATTATCCCTTATCTAGTGGCAATTCTAGTCGCGATCGGCATGTTTCGTGCCAGTGGCGCACTAGATGTCCTCCTCCAAATTTTAGCCCCCGCTTTATCACTGGTGGGATTCCCTCCCGAAAATGTGCTTTTAGCATTGATGCGACCCCTCTCTGGTGGTGGCTCCTTCGGACTCCTCAGCGACTTGGTAAAAACCCACGGATCGGACTCTCTCATTGCCAAAATTGCCGCCACCATGTACGGTTCTACGGAAACAACATTTTATGTCTTAGCAGTTTACTTTGGTTCTGTGGGCATTAAAAAAATCCGTCATGCTCTCCTAGCTGGACTCATCGCAGATGTCGTCGGCATCTCTAGTGCTGTTTATATCTGTCGTCTATTTTTCCCTCCATCTTAACCCTGGAGTACTATTGTATAAATTAAAAAAGAGAGAAGGGAATTAACTCTTCTCTCTAACAGTTAGATTTGACACTTCAGAAAATTGAACTGTCTACAGTAGCTTAAATTACTATGGTTTGTGAACGATAAAGCTCAATACTTGACACTGTTTGATGTTGTCAAAACCAATTACCCGAACGTAGCAATGACCATATTCACTGCGGCAAGCGCGGATTTCGCTCAAGATTTCAGTGGTATTTGTTGCACCAAACATGGGTAATTTCCACAGAGTCCAGTAGTGCTGTTGCGCTACTGAGTCTTGACTGAATTCAACAGCGGGAATATATCCTTGATCGAGAATATATTGAAGCTGCTTGGTGATTTGAGCATCGCTCAAAGGAGGCAAGTAGGAGAAGGTCTCGAAGCGACGACTCACGGATAAAGTTTGCATTTTCTCTTTGCTCTAAGGCTAAATATAGTTAAGATTCCAGATTGGCTGGTGTTAACTCAGTTACTCTGATGACCGATCGGGATTGCTGTTTGGTTCAGTAATGGATAGTTGCGATATTTTCTCTAGCTGTTGCCGACGATGCTGACTATTTTGGGACTTAATCTCGTGAAACATCATCTCTGGTAAATCATCCATGATTTCTTCTACTAAATGCTCCCTCACTGCCATAATGCGGAAGGCTAACTCCTGGTTTTGAGTCAAGAGTGCTTGCAAGTAGAGTTCGCCATCTTGGAGGATTTGTTGCCCGGAGAAATTTCGCAGCCACACAGCTAGCGGTGGATTGCTCTCAGTCAATTGAGCCAAGACAATCTGCATCGCCTGATAAGTCAAATAGCTAGAGATGACTTTTGCAGTACTTTTCGCAACTTGTTTGAGATCCATTACGGTAAGTGATAAATATAGGAATAGCGATTAGTATTTTCACTAGCCCCTATTCTCTATTCTCTATCCCCTTCTACAGAGTATCCATTGCTTCAAATTCAAACTTGATCTCTTTCCAGAGTTCAAGTGCAACAGCTAGTTCGGGAGACCATTTACCAGCTTCACGGAGGATGTCGCCACCTTCACGCATCAGGTTCCGACCTTCGTTCCGAGCTTGAACGCAAGCTTCGAGGGCAACGCGGTTAGCCATTGCGCCAGGAGCATTACCCCAAGGGTGTCCGGCAGTACCACCACCGAATTGGAGGCAAGAGTCATCGCCGAAGATTTCCACGAGTGCAGGCATGTGCCAGACGTGAATACCACCGGAAGCAACTGGAAATACACCAGGCATGGAAGCCCAATCTTGAGTGAAGAAAATACCGCGTGAGCGATCTTCTTCGATGTAGTTTTCGCGCATGAGGTCAACAAACCCCATGGTGATGCCTTTTTCGCCTTCGAGTTTACCAACAACAGTACCGGAGTGAAGGTGGTCGCCACCAGACATCCGCAGACATTTTGCCAGAACGCGGAAGTGAATCCCGTGATTTTTCTGACGGTCGATTACTGCGTGCATTGCGCGGTGAATGTGCAAGAGCAGACCATTAGCGCGGCAGTATTTAGCCAAGCTAGTGTTGGCAGTAAAACCACCAGTCAAGAAGTCGTGCATGATGATGGGAGTGCCAATTTCTTTGGCGAACGCTGCACGTTCCATCATTTCTTCGCAGGTAGGGGCAGTCACGTTGAGGTAGTGACCTTTGATTTCGCCAGTTTCTGCTTCAGCTTTCTCGATCGCTTCTTGAACGAACAAGAACCGATCGCGCCAACGCATGAAGGGTTGAGAGTTAATATTTTCGTCGTCTTTGGTTAGGTCTAGACCACCACGCAGAACTTCATATACTGCCCGACCATAGTTTTTAGCAGATAAACCGAGTTTGGGTTTGATAGTACAACCTAACAACGGACGGCCATATTTATTTAATTTATCGCGCTCAACGGTAATACCGTGAGGAGGACCTTGGAAGGTCTTGAGATAGGCAACAGGAACGCGGATGTCTTCTAACCGGAGAGAACGTAAGGCTTTGAAACCAAATACGTTACCGACGAGAGATGTTAATAGGTTGGTTACAGAACCTTCTTCAAATAAATCTAAAGGATAGGCAATAAAGCAAAAATATTGATTATCTTCGCCCTTAACAGGCTCGATATGGTAGCAACGACCTTTGTACCGATCGAGGTCGGTGAGGAGGTCAGTCCAAACAGTTGTCCAGGTACCAGTGGAAGATTCAGCGGCTACTGCTGCGGCTGCTTCTTCGGCGGGTACTCCAGGCTGAGGACTCATCCGAAAGGCTGCGAGGAGATCTGTGTCCTTGGGAGTGTAGTCGGGAGTGTAATAAGTCAAACGGTAGTCTTGTACACCAGCTTTATAACCAGTGTTCGACTGAGTTTGAGTTTGCGCGTAAGCCATAGATTTCTTACCTTCAGGAACCAGTTGACGTTTCTTATTCAGTTCATACTATATCAGCAAGTGGATAAGTTTTACTTCGGATCTTTTTGTGGGAGTTATAAGAGGATTTTATATGGGTACCATTGAAGGGGATCAATGAGGATTGCACCGATGGGATCTGAGTGAATGATGCGCTGATAGCTCGATTTGACAGATCCCCTCTATCTAACCGAAAAGTATTTGGTGATTTTTAACTGACTATATTTCGATCGAGAATATTTACTTTTGTGTAGACTGAGTATTAGTACTTAGCAAAGCAGGGTACCCATCGGGTACCCTGCTTTGTACTAGATTTAAGTCAATTTTTAGACTTTCTTCGGGGAAAGCAACATCATCATGTTACGTCCTTCCTTTTTAGGAAATTGCTGGACTTCGGCAACTTCTTTCAGGTCGTCCGCCATTCGTTTGAGCACTTTTTCAGCTAGATCGCTATGCTGGATTTCTCGACCACGAAAAGTAATCGTCGCCTTAACTTTATCGCCAGACTTCAAGAATCGATCGGCTTGAGTAACCCGCACTTGGTAGTCATGTTCCTCGATCGTGTACCGCATCTTGACTTCTTTGACTTCTGCGGTATGCTGTTTCTTCTTCGCTTCGCGAGCTTTCTTTTCTAATTCAAATTTGTACTTCCCGTAGTCCATGATCCGGCATACAGGAGGGTCTGCTTTGTCACTAACAAGAACCAAATCTAATCCATTCGCATCCGCTGTAGCCTGCGCCTCTTGGGGCGTAAGAATCCCTAACTGTTCGCCGTCAGTACCGATTACGCGAATTGTAGGGAAGCGGATACGTTCGTTGATTTGAGGAAGATCGCGGGTGCGTCTTTTTTCGATTATGGGAGATTTAATAGCTATGGGAGTTTCTGGTGGGTAAGTGGATGGTTTTCCGCAATCGCAGGTAACTGCAAAATTGGTTTAAACTAAATAACCTTCAAGATTATCTAGCTTACTTCATCTATTCTACCCAAGTTCTGAATGAGTGAAAGTAAAGTTTAATATTTTTTAAGGGAGTTGGGAGGCTTGCACTGAGCATAGCCGTTGGCGTACTTCGACTCCGTTCAGTACAAGTAGCCTCTGCCTCAGCAGAAGTAGCCTCTCCGAGAGGAGAAGTGTGGGAGTTGGGAGGCTTGCACTGTTGGCGTAGCCTCGCCTCTGGCGATACGTAGCCGAAGTGTGAGCAGTGGGTGATTGGTTAACTATTCACCATTTGCTATTCACTAAATTTTCAGGGAGTGTGAAATGTCGAAGACTTGGCACCAACGGGTTGGAAATCAACGGGATTGGGTCTGGCGGGGTTGGCAAACTCGCTATACTTATCAACGATGTGGTGGAAGAGAGCAAAATGAGTCTCCGCCAGTTTTACTACTGCATGGTTTTGGAGCCTCGATCGGGCATTGGCAGCACAATATAGAGTTTCTTGCTACACATCATACCGTCTATGGGCTGGATTTGATTGGTTGGGGCGGTAGTCGCAAGCCAAATATTGATTACACCATCAATTTATGGGTGGATCAAGTGTATGATTTTTGGCAAACATTTGTCGGTCAACCGATGATTTTGGTTGGTAATTCGATCGGTTCTTTAGTGGCTTTAGTTGCAGCGGCTCGGCATCCAGAAATGGCTATTAGCACGATCATGGTTAGTTTACCAGATTTGTCAGCCGAACAAGAAATGATTCCTCGACCCTTACAACCGATGGTGAATGGGATCAAGCGATTAATCCTCAATCCACCCTTTTTACATACCCTATTTCGGATTGTTAGTCAGCCAAAGGTAGCTCGTAAATGGGCACAAATTGCCTATGCTAAAGCCGAACGAGTTACCGATGAATTAGTCGATCTTTTTCTCACTCCCGCCCAAGAACGGGAAGCCTCAGCCGCATTTGTGCGAATTATGCAGGGGATGACCAGCAGCAATTTTTCACCCAATATTCGTAGGCTACTACCGGAGATGCAAATTCCCATGTTGTTAATTTGGGGCTGTGAGGATCGGATGATTCCACCAGGAACCGCCAATATTTTGCTGGAACTCAATCCGCGTCTGGAACTCGTTAATTTAGAGGCGGCTGGTCATTGTGCTCACGATGAGATGCCTGATGAAGTAAATAATATTATCCGCAACTGGCTGGACTCTCCAAACTTGGAACTAGGTGAACAAACAATTAACATCGAATCTATCCGCCCGCAGCCCTGCTATCAACTTTGAGATCTGAGCCTGAAATGATCGAGAGAGGGAGAAGCAACATTCTCTCCCTCTTGGACTTAGAATCTAGCCCACACTAACTTGGTCAATACTGACATCAGTAGCACCAGAAACACCACTAGCTAACTCAACCATCCGATCGAGGATTTCTTGGCTGGGAACAGAACCTTTTAAAACGACACTACTACCTGTTTGGGCGACCCAGAGGGTCTCTACATCCGTCACAGCGGGATCTTCATCGAAAGCTAGTGCAACTCTTTTGGCTAAACCGCTTTGATCGTATTCCCCATTGAGACCGAGGCGTTCTGGGGCAATTTCACCCCCAGTACTGGGATCGGTTTCGGTTGGGGCTGGATTGACTTCCGCATTAGCTGGTTTTCCCATGCCGAAAATTTTCTGTAAGAAACCCATGATTCAATACTCCATTCAAGAAAATACACCCTAACCATTATGCTAGGTATTTTTCGGGAAGAACGAAGATAAATACAAAATTTTTAAGATTTTTATGACGGGCGAGATTGTGAGAGAATATAAGGCTGTGCCTGAATTGAGAGTGGAGGGTAGGGGGTAGTAGAGTTAGTAAAAGCCACGATCTAATAGATTGCCGTCCAAAGTATAACTATCAGCCTACTCCCTACTCCCTACTCCCTACTCCCTACACGCTACCCCCTACACGCTACCCCCTACACGCTACCCCCTAAATTATGAAACACACTCTATCTGTTTTGGTTGAAGACGAAGCTGGAGTTTTAACTCGGATTGCTGGATTATTTGCTAGGCGGGGATTTAATATCGAAAGTCTCGCTGTTGGGCCAGCAGAACACGATGGTCGATCGCGGGTGACAATGGTAGTCGATGGCGATGAGCATTCGATCGAACAGTTAACCAAACAGTTATATAAGCTGGTGAATGTACTCAAGGTACTGGATCTGACTGACGTTCCCTGCGTGGAACGGGAATTGATGCTGCTGAAAGTTAATGCGAGTAGTACGCATCGATCGGAAATCATTGAGTTGGCAAATATTTTTCGGGCGCGGGTAGTTGATGTCGCCGAAGATGCCATGACACTAGAGGTAGTCGGCGATCCCGGGAAAATTGTCGCGATCGTTCAAGTATTGCAGAAATTTGGGATCAAAGAGATCGCTCGAACGGGCAAAGTGGCACTCTCGCGAGAATCAAAAGTCAATACTGAGTCGTTGAAACTCTAGTTCGATCCGGTACTAATCTAAGTCCATTAGCATAGCTTGGACTAAATGACTAACCGCCAGAAGCTAGAGAGCTTAATCTTCCCGATCGGATTATGCTATAATCGTCCAATGTAATACTAAATATTAAATTTATTGCGACTACTGTATTTAAGTGCAATTAGATAAGTTTGGTAAAAAATAGTATGACCCCAATAAAGTAGATCTGAGGATCTGCCGAGGATGGATCGGTTCCAAATTCAGTTGAGATTAACTGGCATAAGTTTAATTACGAGATATTTGGATCGAAGTGTTTTAGCTAGTTCCTAGCATTTTAGCGAGCGTAAAGTATTTTGTCTGCTCCTCTCACAATTATAATTTTGACTGACACTGGGGATTTTTGCCCACTGTTGAGCCAGTATCTAAGTTCTGAGCGTTATGTTTTGCAATATTTCACCAGCCAATCAGAGTTTTTGGCACATGTTAAGGCAGGAAAAAACGAACTAGATTGCCTGGTATTTGACTCACAGACTCAACTGATCCCAGTTGTCAATCATCTTTACGAGCGGGGGCTGATTTTACCGTCAGTCATGATTGTAGAATCATCACAAGATGTCAGCCAGGAGCCGGAACAACTAGCCAATATCGCTAAAGGTTATATTTATCAACCATCTGAGGTCATTTTAGCAGTTACAGATCTCGCGGAAATTGGGATGGCGATCGATGAAGCCATTAAAAAGTTTTTGAGTTTAACACCGATTGTTCCCATATCTGAAGATGTTCAGTTCACCGAAATTAAGATCCCCGTTGCCAAGCCAAATTTCCTGCTTGAGCAGCAAAACCGTCTAGCCGAAAAACTCAAAGAGCGGTTAGGTTATCTAGCCGTTTATTACAAACGCAATCCTCGTCAATTTTTCCGCCATCTCGATCGCGAACAGAAGCAAGAGCTACTCAATCAGCTACGATCGCAGTATCGTGTCATTGTACTTGCCTATTTTTCTGAAAGTAGCCAAATCAATGAAACGATCGATGAATTTGTCAGTTCTGCCTTTTTTAGCGATCTTTCTGTTTCCGAAATTGTCAAGATTCACATGGAATTGATGGAGGAATTCGCGAAACAGTTAAAATTAGAAGGGCGTAGCGAGGAGATTTTGCTAGACTACCGTCTGACCCTCATAGATATCATTGCCCATTTGTGTGAAATGTATCGCCGCTCTGTACCACGAGAAATGTAGTGTTCGAGTTGGATATTTTATTCACTATACAATAGCTTAGTTTATGACTCCCTTAATGAAAACTTATGTTCTAAAACTTTATGTGGCTGGAAGTACGCCAAATTCAGTCAGAGCACTGCGAACTCTAAAGAATATATTAGAAGAAGAGTTTAAAGGCGTATATGCCCTTAAAGTAATTGACGTGTTAAAAAATCCCCAATTAGCCGAGGAGGATAAAATTTTAGCGACCCCAACACTGTCAAAAGTGTTGCCACTACCAGTTCGTAAAATCATTGGTGACTTATCCGATCGAGAAAAAGTATTGATCGGGCTAGATCTCCTATATGAAGAACTATCTGAGCGAGATGGAGATTTCTAGACATCGTCAATGATGCGGCGTTTTCTGTGAGTATCTCCATTTTTCGTGGGTGATTGATTAATTTTGCCAAAATTTGCTAATCTTTAGAAAAATTAACCAATCGAATAGGTTCAAATCCTAATTACAAAGGCTGAATGATAACTTTTAGATCGATGTAATTAGTTGTTTAGTTATCACTTTTCTTATATCGTAACAATGACCACTACGAATCAACCAGTAGAGCCGCCATTAAATCCATTAGGCGTACAGAAAATGCGCACGATGATCGAGGGTTTCGATGACATTTCACATGGAGGCTTACCCGTTGCCAGAACAACGATCGTTAGTGGCACATCTGGGACGGGGAAAACGATGCTGGCTGTCCAATTTCTCTATAATGGGATTCACTACTTTGACGAACCTGGAGTTTTTGTCACCTTTGAAGAGTCACCTGCGGATATCATTAAAAATGCCTATAGTTTTGGCTGGGATTTACAAAAACTGATCGATGATGGTAAATTATTTATCCTCGATGCTTCGCCCGATCCTGAAGGTCAAGAAGTAGTCGGAAATTTCGATCTTTCCGCTTTGATCGAGCGGATCAATTATGCAATCTCTAAGTATAAAGCGAAACGTGTTTCGATCGATTCTGTCACCGCCATCTTTCAGCAGTATGATGCCGCATCAGTAGTGAGACGGGAGATCTTTCGCCTTGTCGCTCGGCTCAAACAAATGGGTGCTACCACTGTGATGACGACCGAGCGGATCGAAGAATATGGTCCAGTTGCTCGATTTGGCGTGGAAGAATTTGTCTCAGATAACGTTGCTATCGTCCGCAATGTCCTGGAAGGAGAACGCCGCCGCAGGACCATCGAAATCCTCAAACTTAGGGGTACAACCCACATGAAAGGGGAATATCCATTCACGATTACTAATCATGGGATTAATATCTTCCCATTGGGGGCAATGCGCCTCACCCAAAGGTCTTCAAACGTGCGAGTATCATCTGGGGTCAAAGCCTTGGATCAGATGTGTGGCGGGGGTTATTTTAAAGACTCGATCATCTTAGCAACTGGAGCTACGGGGACGGGTAAAACTTTATTGGTCAGTAAGTTTATCCAAGAAGCTTGTCTAACTGGAGAACGAGCGATTTTATTTGCCTACGAGGAATCACGAGCACAATTATCGCGGAATGCCTATTCTTGGGGGATCGATTTTGAAGATTTGGAGCGTCAGGGATTACTGAAGATTCTGTGTACTTATCCAGAGTCAGCGGGGTTGGAAGATCATTTGCAGACGATTAAGTCGGAAATTGCCGAGTTCAAACCCGCTCGAATTGCAATTGATTCACTCTCTGCTTTGGCACGGGGGGTGAGTAACAACTCTTTCCGTCAGTTTGTGATTGGGGTGACTGGTTATGCCAAGCAGGAAGAAATTACCGGCTTCTTCACCAATACTTCCGACCAATTTATGGGATCGCATTCAATTACCGATTCCCATATTTCTACGATCACGGATACAATTTTGATGCTCCAATATGTCGAAATTCGGGGCGAAATGGCGCGGGCACTCAATGTCTTTAAGATGCGCGGTTCTTGGCATGATAAAGGGATTCATGAGTACACGATCAGCAAGGATGGTGCAGAAATTAAGGATTCTTTCCGCAACTATGAAGGGATTATTAGTGGTTCACCCAGTCGGATTGCGGTAGATGAGAAATACGAACTATCGCGGATCGTGCGGGCGGTTAGTGATAAGTCTGAGGGGGAATAGGGGAGACGGCATGGGGTAAGAAACAGCCCACACCCTAACACCCTTTCTGCTTTTATTTTGATCGAGTTTCCGTAACGGCTAATTTGGCTCGTGTAGTAGAAGAGAATAGAGTTTTGGCTCGAAACTCTATTTCCCAGCCCGGACTGGGTATACTAACACGAATCACCGGACTAGCTAAAATTTATGGCGACAGAACTGGCAATTAGGACAGAAGACTTAACCAAGCAATTCGATCGACATATTGCTGTACATGGGGTAGATCTGGCTGTGGCAGCAGGTGAAGTCTACGGGTTGATTGGCCCTAATGGAGCGGGTAAAACCACCTTGATGCGGATGTTAGCCGCCGCAGAGGAGCCAACAGTGGGGGAGATCTATATCAATGGGGAACGGTTGTTACGAGATCGCAGCAATGCCAATCTTAAGCGGTTTTTAGGCTATTTACCCGATGATTTTCCCCTGTATGACGATCTAACGGTTTGGGATTATCTCGATTATTTTGCTAGGCTGTATAAGTTGACTGCCGATCGTCGTCAACAACGTTTATATGATGTGCTAGAGTTGGTGCAACTGAGTACAAAGCGCAATAGTAAGATTGCCACACTCTCGCGAGGGATGAAGCAGCGATTGAGTCTGGCGCGGACAATTATTCACGAACCGATTTTACTATTATTAGATGAACCTGTGTCGGGATTAGATCCGATCGCCAGGATGCAGTTTCGCCAGATTATTAAGACGCTGCAAGAGGCAGGGATGACGGTATTAATTTCATCCCACGTATTGAGCGATTTAGCTGAACTTTGTACCTCGGTGGGGATTATGGAGTTAGGCTTTTTAGTAGAAAGCTGTCGGTTGCAAGATCTCTACCAACGGTTAAGTCGTCAGCAAATTTTGATTAGTACTTTGGGTGATTTAGAGGTACTCAAACGCGAACTTAAGGGTAATTCGTTGGTGGCGGAAATCGAACCGTTAGTTGGGACTAATCAAGTCAGGGTGGGATTTTCAGGAACTGATGAAGATGCGGCAGAATTATTGAGATCGCTGATTCACGCGCAGTTGCCAATTACTAATTTTCAATGTACGCAGGAAGATTTGGAGACTATTTTCTTGAAGTTGGGACATCAGCAAG
This sequence comes from Chamaesiphon sp., assembly GCA_041738715.1. Taxonomy (GTDB): domain Bacteria; phylum Cyanobacteriota; class Cyanobacteriia; order Cyanobacteriales; family Chamaesiphonaceae; genus Chamaesiphon. The sequence goes on along the minus strand of JBGSPI010000087.1, from coordinate 45,519 downwards.
CCTCTTGAATTAATTGATAATTGATAGTTAATGGTTGGGGTTTTAAAAATGGTTAGTTCAACCACAGAGGCGCAGAGGAAGAAATGAATCTAGATAGATTGATCGATCGAGTAGGTGATTGGAATCCACAGTTATTTAGGGAACTAAGAGGTCGATTTGGCGGAAATAATTACATCTTTATATTAGCTGCATCTGGACTGATCCAATTATTTATCTGTCTATGGTTAGGCGATGGTAATCCGGTAGATCGAGGATTTCAGTCTTTAAATTGGATCATCCCGATTTCAGTGATGCTGGGTGGTATCTATAGTTTAGTTAGTGATATTAATCAGGAAGAGAAGCAGGGTACATTAAATTTTATTCGTCTGACTCCTCAGTCGGCGCGAAGTATATTTGTGGGGAAGCTTTTGGGTGTACCTAGTTTGGTATATTTGGCTGTGCTGTCGATCGTACCACTACATTTATGCCTAGCTTTCGCGAGTGGGGCAAGTTTGGGTTTAATATTAATTTGGTATCTAACGATTGGTATCACTACCTATTTCTTTGTAAATATTGCTATTTTTTACGCTTTAGTTGGCGGTAAATACGGGCTTTTAGTTAGTTTGGTGATGCTCCAACCCATCAGCGCGATCGTTGGACTTGATAATCATTATTTAGATTGTGCGATTAGACATGAATCATGGCTGAGTGGCGATTCGAGAGAACTGCAATGGTTTTATCTGCCAGTGATCAATAATATTTGGTTGTTTTATGGGTTTGTGAGCTTAACATTGTTGTTAGCTAGTTATTGGTTATGGGAAAAAATTAACCGATATTATATTAATTCAAAAAGTACTAGTTTCAGCAAGGAACAAAGTTATTGGCTGAACTTTAGTGGTCAAATTTGGTTGTTGGGTTTTGCTCTACCAGTGATAACAGACACTTTAGTAAAACCAAACTTAGCAGGTACTTTTACTATGCTAGCTATTTTTTCTGGTATTGGTAGCTTGTGGACATTTTGTTTGATTTCGCTGATCTTACCTAGTAAGCGATCAATGGAGGATTGGATTCGATATCGCCAAAATCTAAATCAGCATCATTGGTGGGATCGAGATATTATTGAAGATCTCATCTGGCACGATCGCAGTCCGTCAGTGTTAGCAATGGTAATTAATCTAGCAATTACTGCGATAATCTGGGGACTGTGTGCGATCTTATTTGTACACGATTTAGAGCTATTCGTTAAGTTAATATTGGGGATAGCGATCGCTACAAGTTTGACCTTAATTTTAACCATAATTGCTAATTTATTGGGATTAGTTTCAGATCGCACCAAAGCCGGAGGGATTGGGGCAGTATTGTTATTATTCTTGTTGGTGCCAATTTTGGGTGGGCTAGTATTAACTAGTAACCCCGCATTTACTAGCATCAGTGCTAATTTATTCCTGTTTTCACCATTATTTTGGGTTGGCGTTCATAAATTATCTATTTCACAGATATTCATCAACATTTTGGGGCAATTAGGTATATCTGTTGGATTAACTAAACTTTTTCAACGAAGATTAGAAAAATTGGTTACATCAGATCGTCAAAATTTGATTAAACCAGCATCTCACTCAGAGAGGTCAAAAATTATGAGGTGAGAAAAATTCCAAATCCAAACCATCAAGCCCGAAAAATAATCGACACTTTACATTAGGTAGGTTGTAATGATACTAGATAACTTAATCGATCGAGTGGGCAACTGGAACCCGCAGATCTTCCGCGAACTCAAAGAACGGTTAACATTAAAAAACATCGGAATCGCCACAACGGCATCGGTATTAATTCAAGTATTTGTCTGGGTTTACTTTGATAGCCAGCTTCCAGTCCAGAATCCACACATTAAAGAAACCTACAATCGTTACTGTCGCAACTCGCTGATCGATAAGTATTCAGATCTATGTTCGATGAATGCCTTTGGTGAATTTAACGTCAACTGGCAACAATGGTACTCAGATATTTTCCTGTGCTTAAGCTGGATTTTGCCCCTGGGATTAATTCTAGGTTCAGTCTATCTATTAGTTGCCGATCTGGTGCAAGAAGAAAAGCGCGGTACACTCAACTTTATCCGGCTCAGTCCTCAATCAGCACAGACAATTTTTATTGGTAAAATCTTGGGTGTGCCCAGTCTAGTTTATCTAGCGGCTGCCTTGATGTTACCATTTCACCTATTAATCGGCATGACTGTTGGTGCCAGCATTCCACTATTGGCAACATGGTATCTCACGATCGGCTCGATCTGGTTTTTACTATCTAGTGCAGCGACACTCTACGTCTTGCTCGGTGGAATTCAAGCAATTTTGACAGTTATTGCGGTTGCATACCCGGTCGGTATCCCTCTCCTAGCGATTAATTCCTTGTTATCAGCCACGATTAGTCAGGCTGAATGGTTGAACCAAAACAATGAAAATATGTCCTGGTTTTGGCTGCGGATCTCCAGTAGTGCAATTTTGTTTTACACCTTTGCAATTGGCTGTTGTTTGTTAGCCAACTATTGGATCTGGCAAGCTCTAGAACGTCGTTATCTCAAGCCGACAGCGACAATCCTCAGCAAATCCCAGAGTTATCTCGCCAATCTCCACTTGCAGATTTGGTTTGCTGGTTTTGCTCTACCATTAGTCACTCAATCTGCTACTTACTACCAAGAAGGTGCAATTGTCTCAATGGCGATCGCGGATTTCATGGCATTATTTTTATTAATTCCATTGTTACTACCTAGCAAACAAGCTTTGCAAGATTGGAGTCGCTATCGGCGGGAGCATGTCACCCATCAAGAGCGGAAGTTCTGGCAACGGGATTTAGTCCAAGATCTAATTAATAATGATCAAAGTCCCACAATCCTAGCGATCGCGATTAATCTGGGTATGGCGATCGTTTTATGGATACCGATCGGTTTATTTACTTTCAACAATGTCAGTGAAAGCACCAGATTTGCGGCTGGTTTGTGTTTAGCAGCTAGTCTAATTTTGATTTATACGGCGATCGCGCATTGGGGTCTATTTCTCAATTTAAGCCACAAGAAACGCAATCTATGGATCATTGCACTCGTTGGCGGGACAATGTTGTTACCACTAGTTGCTGCCTTCGTCCTTTCGCCTAATCGCAACCCCACTGGACTTGCCGCAATTTTACTGTTGTTCTCTCCGTTTGCACCGATTGGAATTCTCAACCTATCTGGGGGCACGATTTTAGCTACTTTCATGGCACAATTGGCTCTGTTAGCTGGTTTAACCCAGCAACTTCGGCGAAAGTTGCAAATTACCGGACAGTCTCAGAGTAAGGAATTAGCAGCGACTAGTTAAGCACTCTTTCTCCAGGAGGGGCAATTAATGAATTGCCCCTCCTTAGCTCTGTCAAAAGTAACTAGCAACTAGCTGTTTATAACTTTTCCCAATTTTCACACTTAGCGGTAGAACTATTGGGCTGTTTTCGTCAGCTTGGCAGCATCTGCGGACGACTTTTTGAGCAGGTGGGGAATTTGACTAATTTTTTTAGCAACTGGTATTTTTGCCCGTTTATAGGTTTCGATCCGTTGCTGGATTGTGTCTCCATCATAAATCGGTTTCGAGAGGGTATGACTTAGCACGATCGCGGCATCTGTTAGTGGTTGAGGTGTATTCGCGTGAATCCCTGCCAAATAAGCAACAATTGGTTTCCCTCTTTGTTCGATGAAATAAGCGGCTGTAGCAGCTTCGGATTCCCAGCAAATATCGCCAACAAGGACGATTGATTCAGTTAAAGGGTCTGATTGCAACCATTCGAGCCAACGGCGACAGGAGGAGCCAACTAGCTGATCGCTACCGATATGAATGACGATCGATTGACCTAAATTAGCATGATTTAATACACTGGCGATTTCCGCTGTTAGGCTCTGATTACGACTGACGATCGCTACTTTGCCAGGGCTAAACATTTGTGGTTGATAGATACCAAGTAATAACCGATGGGGGACGATGATTCCAGCACTCCCCGAACCTAAAATTAATGTATTAGTCATACTAGCTTGCCGCCAGAGTCGGATCAGATCCAGTGGTGGAACACCTCGTGTCACAATAATTAGTTGTCCAATTCCGGCGGCAATTGCTTCGAGAGCAGCATCTAGCACTTCATAAGCAGGTACGAAAATTAGACTGGTATCGATCGAGCCTAACTCTACTTGCGCCTGCTCTACCAAGTCAAATATCGGCAAGTCGCCAAGTTTTTGACCGCCTTGTCCAGCACTAATAACACCTACAATATTCGTACCATAGATTTGCATTTGCTGGATTGCCGCTTTAGCTAGGGGGTTATCCAGTCCTTGAATGATAACGCGACTGTCAAGTTGGAGGTCGATTGTCATGGGTTAGGGGAAAGGGGAAAGGGGAAAGGGGATGCCTCTGCTGAGGCAGACGCTTCGCGAACGACTCCGCTCGGCAACCAGGGGAAAGGGGAAAGGGGGAAAACAGGACGCTAGCATCCTCAAGCCTAGAGACTAGAGCCTAAACTACTCTTTAGCGATTGTGAGGGCTTGAGAGATGGCGAGATCGAGATCGGTGATGAGCTTAACTGATAATGGTAGTAATCCTGCGAGTCGATCTCGATCGTGTTCTAAGATCCGCCAGATAATTGTCAAATTCTGATCGTGGGGGAGATACTGAAGTACCTGTTGGCAACTGTCCAGATTGCTACCCACTAAATTTATCAATAAAACGTCCACCGCCGAGGAGCGGATGCGATCGAGGGCAATTTGAATTTCATTGGAGCGAGCCGGATCGACGACGATACATTGTGCTACTTGTCCTCCACCTTGAGCGATACCATCGAGCATCGCCAATGCTAACCCAGTACCACTACAAAGAATGCTGATATTACCATTCCCCGGAAATAGGGGAGATAATGTTTGCAATCGATCGCTAGCGACATCGACAACATCCCATTGCCGCAGGTGTGGGTGTCTACCCACTGCATAACGGTTGACACTAATTTTGCCATCGAGTGCCATTACCCCACCTTGATTATCGATCCCCAGTGGATTAATCTCCACCAAATCCAAATCGTGGGACTGCATTAACATGTACATCTTTTCGATGATATCACTCACCGCCAGCATCAAATCCCCCTGGAGTCCCATTTTCAGTGCCAGCCGGCGGGCATAAAATGGTGAAAACTCCTCATAGACAACTACCTGCTGAATTTGACTCAAGACAGCATTGATATTCATCCCCCCGTCACTCGATCCTAGCAAAACTGGTCGACAGGCTAATCTGTCAATGACGATCGCCAAGTAGAATTCCCGACTGGTATTATATTTAGCCTCAGCTAATAGTACCTGGGGATATTCACCCAAAATCGGTAGATTAAAGATTGTCCGGGCGGCAGAGATTGCATCGATGGTATTCTCGACAAATCTAATCCCACCAGCCTTGCCCCGACTGCCGACACTGACTTGAGACTTTAATACTACCGGATAAGGAATCCGTAAAGCCTTCAAATCTGTCGGTCGATCGATCCGCTGGGATGGTAATACCGGAATCCCAATCTGGCTGAATAATTCTTTGGCTTGATACTCTAGTAAGTCCATAATCTCTAATCCATAGCCGGAGCCTCAACTTTTAATTGCCCGTCGGCACCAGTTGTCACCTTACCACCAAGTGCCCTAATTTCTGCGATCGATCTGTCAATTACTGGTCGATCTACTGCTGCATTTAACACCATATTCCAAGCATCGAATTGCGCCTGCTTGCTATTGGGGTTACGAGCTAGATAGGTAGCGGTGTTTTGCGAAATTTGGGCAACATTTTGACCTTCTTGATCGGGGTACTGTCTCGCCCATTGAGCCGCAGTCAGCATCGATCTTTGGGCATCAGGTACTCTACCTAAGAATAGTAACTCATCTACGGCCTTGAGTCGCCAAATATAATAGCCGCGATCGGGAATGCGTGGCGTAAATGATTTTAAACCCCGATTCATTAATTCTACTGATTTTTCTGGTTGCCCAGCATAGAGAGATGCCGTATTAGAGAGATAGTAATAACCATAGAGGAAGCGGGGATCTCGATCGAGAATCACATCAAAATAATCGATCGCAGTACTATAACCCGCCTGCTTTCGCACCTCACTATCACCAAAATATTGGAGAAAATCGATAAAATACCAATTAGCCACCAAGTTATTGAATCCAAAGCTCGGCAAAAATTTGATGAGAGACAATTGAGTTTTCGTTCTGGCTTCCTGCTGTTCGAGATCGGCTTTGGTGAAAGTCTTGTTTTGTTGTTTAAGCTTGGCTAGCTGTGGGGTTTGGAGTGAGACGGCGAGGGTGAATGCGGCTACTACGCAGGAGATCGATCTTACCTGCTGCCAAACTAATGAGGCTTTGGCGATGATCTTACCGTCGGTGGGATTTGAAATAGATATGGACATAAATCGGCTAACTTTGGAGACAAAATGATAGTTAACAGTCGAAAGTTGGTAACTTAGAGAAAGTGTGAGCAAAGTACAAATATCTAGAAGAAACCGGAGTGGACTATGCAGCAGAAAAAAGCAACTAAGGTAGTAGTACTCATTTCAGGCATCGCCTTTCTCGGTTCTAGCTTGGCTGGATTGGGCGGATTGATCGCCAGTTCGATCAATCAACCGGCAGTAGAAAGCCCTGCCCAATCTCAGAATGCCCAACTTGCAGCCCAAGAGAAAGGTTTTCTCAGTGTCTTGAAAAGAGAACCCAGTAATGCCACCGCACTACAAGGCGCGATCGAAATCTGGCGCATCCGCATTCAGCAGGGCGACGCGCAGGGAGTGAAAAAGACGATCGAAGAACTAGTAAAAACCAATCCAAAAAATAAGCAGTACAAAGAATTGCTAGGCGCGATCGATAAAACGATCGCTGAGACTAAAAAAGTGGGCACTCTAAAACCAACCGAGCAAAAGCAACCACCGAAAACATCCAAGTAGTTGCTAGTAAAGTCAAGGGTTTAGTTTTTGTGCAAGTTCTATGAAACGTGTTTTGTCTTCAACTAACTTATCCAGTTTTCTGTCATGTCTCACATCACCATTTACCAGATAGAACCAAATATGACCCGACGGCTAGAACGACACCCCCCAGAGATGCGATGAGTGAGATCGCCTCCCAACTTTGAAGCAGAGTAATCATGAAGATCCTTCTCGAAACGTCGATGATTTCATGGATTGTCAAGTTGCAATCGTTAATCCCTGGATTTTATGGAAGCCAATCCTCAAAATAAGCAAAATAATTTCTAGTAGGGATCGATAAAATGATCGCTGAGACTAAAAAAGTGGGTACTGTAAAGACAACCAACCAAAAATAGGTCGAGCAAATATAGGTGATCATTTCATTTCATATCATAAACACATAAATTAATAGGCATTTCAAACTCGATCTTCAACAGTAGCTGCTTCACTTATTTTAAGTGTAAAATAATTCACGTAACAACTCAATAATTAAGTTTTATAATGATGACCAGTAAATATGTAAATATCGGCATAGTTACATTTAATCGACTAGACTTTACCAAGCAGGCAATAGCATCGATTATAAAACATACAACTCATCCTCACATCATTACAATTGTTGACAATGGAAGTACTGATGGAACTCAAGAATACTTGCGAGAATTACAAGAAATAAAAATCGTCAAGAATGTTGTTTTGCTAGAAAATAATATTGGTGTCGCAAAGGCTTCCAACTTAGCTTGGAAACAAGAACCAGAAGCAGATTATTATTTGAAGTATGATAATGACATTGTTATTGAAAAAAATAACTGGCTTTCAAATTTAGTGTCTGTGATTGATGCTGTCCCAAGCATTGGTGTAATCGGCTATAACTTTGAACAAAATAGTTATCCCATAAGATATTTCGGTAATTATCAAGTAAGAATCAAGGAGAAGGGTAATATTGGAGGTGCTTGCTTTCTAATTCCTAAGCGTACTCATAGAATTTTGGGATATTGGTGTGAGGATTATGGTCTGTACGGATTTGAAGATTGTGATTACAGCTTTAGAGTATCACTTTCGGGACTACTGAATGCTTATATGGAAGATGAGAATATTGGTATTCATCTCCCTGCTGGTAAAGCACCAATAGTTAATGGCATAACTTGGCAGAGCACTGATGGTATAGAGGAATTGAAATACCAAAAATATAGGGTTTTCAAAGATTCTCAAATGAAGAGTACCGCAGAGAGTGGAATTTTAAGTCAAAAGTTTGATGACTACATAAATAAAAAATGCTCTTTATACACTTCAAGTACTGAATTTAAACTACCAATTAAATCATTCTCAACACAAATGAGTACATCGAGTTACTCAAAGAAAAATAAGTTACTTCGAGTTGATTTGGGATGTGGTGAAAATAAGGATTCTGATTTTTGTGGTGTTGACGTTTGTCCTGGTCCTAACGTAGATATTGTCGCAGATTTAAATCAGAAATTTCCGTTTGAAGACAACAGCGTCGATGAAATCAAAGCACATGATTCAATCGAGCATCTTCATGACAGATTGCATACAATGAATGAAATCTGGAGAATTTGTAAGGATGGTGCCTTAGTTGATATTCGGGTACCATCAACAGATGGAAGAGGAGCTTTTCAAGACCCAACTCATGTTAGTTTTTGGAATATCAACTCTTTTATGTACTATTGTGTTGAATTCCCTGCTTACCTACAACTGTGCAAAAGATATGGCTTCAAAGGTGAATTTAAGATTTTACATCTCGATTCAGAGGAATCTGAAAATCAAGTAATTCACGTAATTGCTAAGTTACAGGTAGTAAAGCCATACTTGAACTCGAACAGTCGTAATTTGAATATAGAGACTAGTTTTGCAAGTGTGCCGACAAATGGTAATAGCGAATTATCACAGTATACTTCGGGTAAAAATTCATTTGATGAAGAATCAATAAACAAGTTATTAGACGAACTAAACACACAGATTATAGAATATCAAAAACAACCAAATAGCCAAAGAATTATTGCAAATATACGACATCTACGTACTAGACTGAGTGATAAGTGCTTGGATGTTTTAGATAGTGATATACCTAGCTTTTACGCAGACTATTTCAAAAAAATCTATGAAAATATAATAAATATTGAAATCATAGATACTGAAATCACCAGCAGCGAAAAATATTTCTTAGACAACATTCTATTAAATATTTCTAAAGGTTTGAATCAGCCGAGAGCAATACAAAATTTGCTAACAGGCATGCTGTATTATTCTTCTAGCAAATTACCACTAAAGCATGACTTGATTCATATCCCCGACTGGTTTCTTCCAGATTATATAAAATTTCTATTTTCTAATCCAGTCTATTTTATGGAACGTGGATCAGCAAATAATTATTATGAACACCTTAAAAATTGGGTAGATTATCTGCATGCATCTATTGTTAATAATTTAGAAGATCCATTTTGGCGAAATGTAGCCAGTTATTTTGTCAAATTTGCTAACTTTATACCTGTTTATTTTAATGAGAACAATCTCAAAGATATTTATGTAAAAAGAGCAGAAATAATTGATCTGTATCTTAGAAGTAATGGTTATCAAATAGACTATGAATTTTCGCGTCCTACAACAAACCGCAAAAAAATTCGAGTTGGCATTTTAGCATCGCATTTTACTCCATCAGCCGAAACATTTGCAAGTCTACCTCTGTATGAATATCTCAGTCGGGAATTTGAAGTGATTTTATATTCACTTCGGCAAACAAATCACCCACTAGAGCAATACTGTCGTCTTTCCGCCAATTATTTTATAAAGTTACCACAAGATTTGTCAGAGCAAGTTAATCTAATTCGTGCTGATGATCTCGATATACTGTTTGTTGCCACTAACGTTACTGCAGTCACTAATCAAATCTGTCTACTTGCTACCCACCGCCTAGCAAGAGTTCAGATGACCAGTGGTGGCTCTGTTGTCACAACGGGTATTGCCCATATGGATTATTTTCTGTCTGGTACATTGACAGACCCTGCCATAATAGCACAAGATCAATATTCAGAAAAGTTAATCCGCATTCCGGGATCTGCCCATTGTTTTAGTTACGGTGATGATGAAACTAAATCTACTTTTAAAGTCGATTCTTTAGAGGATAAGTTGCGTCAAAAAGAAATGCTTGGTATTCCAAGAGATGCAGTAGTTTTTGCATCTGGGGCTAACTTCTTTAAAATTAGTCCTGAGCTAATGCATGCCTGGGCAAAAATTATTTTTGAAGTACCAAATTCAATATTAATGCTCTTCCCCTTTGGCCCGAATTGGTCCAATAGTTATCCCAAACGAACTTTTGAATGCCATCTACATCAAGTATTTAAACAATATGGAGTTTCACCTGATCGAGTATTAGCATTAGATCCTCAGCCTATACCCAATAGAGAAGATATTAAAGAATATTTTAAGCTTGCTGATGTATATCTCGATTCATATCCATTTGCAGGGACAACATCACTAATTGAGCCTTTACAAGTTAATCTGCCAGTAGTAGCTAGCAGTGGAAATAATTTTCGCTCTGCGATGGGTGCAGCAATAGTTCAATCTTTAGATATTGAAAGTTTGGTTGCAAATAGTGAAGAGTCTTATGTTCGACTGGCGATCGAACTAGGCAAAAATACAGAGTTGCGAAAACAAAAGATCGATGAGATTAAATCTAAAATTCAGAACAATCCTGCTTTTCTAGATAGTCGAGCTTATTCATCTAAAATCGGCAATTTATTCAGAGAACTGTTCGATCAGTATAAGCAAGAGACTCTGATTCATGATTTGTGTTTAAGAGATATCAACTTAATTATCTTCCCAGATTGGTCAGCTGATGAAGAGTTATTAGGTGAAGAACTATCGGAGATTTTCTATCAGTTAGCTCAACACCCTGATGTCAGTCAAATGACTTTAATCATCGATACAACTGGTGTGCCAGATGTTGAGAGTGCCAACGCACTAATATCTGCGATCGTTATGAATATCATGATGAGTGAGGATATAGATATCACTGAATCTCTAACAATATCTCTAACAGGTGAATTAGCTCCAATTCAGTGGACAGAATTATTACCAAAACTCCAAGGACGGATTAAATTAGAGTTAGAGAACCTTCCGGTAATCGATCTATCGCATCCTCATTTAATTCCTGAGTATCAGTTGTCAGAAATTATCGAGCTAGCGGTGGTTTAATTCACAAAGTGGAAGTGAGCTTTAGCTTTTCAAGCCAGACTCTCTTCCAATACAGTTCGGTTAAACTAATATCTGTTGCAGTTTTAGTCTGCGGAGCCAAGCTTTGGATCGTTAGCCGCGACTTGAGTCGCTGGCTAACCAAGATGTATTGGGATCATCGAGTGCTGGAATTAACGTCTCTCTTGCCTTCGGGAGTTAGCTATTATGTTGTACAATAAACTTGTACAACTATCTATCGAGTCGATCCTTATGCCGAATCAGGAAATCAGTTATTCCCAAGCACGAGCGCATCTGGCAGAACTACTAGATCGAGTCAGCGAAGGGAAAGAAATAGTTACTATTACTCGCCGCAATCAATCTAGCGTGGCATTGATCTCCGCAGATGAGCTTTCTAGCTTATTAGAATCAGTCTACTTACTTCGCAGTCCTGCTAATGCCAAACGGTTATTTAGTGCATTAGAGTGGGCAAAATCAGATCTAGCAAAACCTCAAACTTTAGCTCAGTTAAAAGAGGAGCTAGAAATTGAGCCGTAAACGCAAAAAAACAATAGAAGATGATCATAATGAAGAAATAGTAGAGATCGTAAATAAATGTTTCCTACCAGTATTTAGCCCTGAATTCAAGACTGATTTGCGCTGGTGGTATCGCCAGGAGCCTAAAAAAGGAGATCGCATCATGGATCTGGTTGCTGATATTTTAGATGGGGAACCATTTACAGGTTTGGGCAAACCAGAACCGCTTAAATATGTAGCTGCTAATACTTGGTCGCGGCGCATCGATCTAGAACATAGATTAGTTTATCAAATAGACAAAAATCGAATTATTTTCCTCCAAGCGCGTTACCACTATAGCGAAAACTAGAGTCGAGCAAATGAAATTTACAGATCTAGCTCTCGGCTACGGAGAATAAATTCAGCGATCGCGAGATCTACTGGGGTGGTAATTTTAAGATTAGTTTCCTCGCCGGGAACAATTTTGACTGGTAAATGGCATTTTTCAAATAGGGCAGCATCATCAGTCACTTCCCAGCCTAGAGTACGTCCTTGTTCGTGACAGGCTTTGAGCAACTTCACCTCAAAGCCTTGAGGGGTTTGGGCAGCCCAGAGATTGGATCTATTGGGTGTATGTTCGACAATCCGCTGACGATCGACGACTTTGATTGTATCCTTGACCGTGACAGCAGCAATCAGTCCAGGACAAGATTGGAGTTCAGCCGCGCATCGATCGAATAAATCCGGCGTAGCCAGACATCTTGCCCCATCATGAATTAACACTCGTTCCGCCCGATCGGGCAAACCCTGTAAACCGTTGTAAACTGATTCTTGGCGAGTTGAGCCACCCTGAATAAATTCGACAGGTTTGGAGATCGAGATATGATCTAGAATACTGTCCAAATCTTCCCGATCTCCTGGTTGTCCGATAATTCCAATCCAGCTAATCGATCCAGCACTTTCTGCTGCCATTAGCGTCCAAGCCAGTAGTGGTTTACCTAAGAGGGAGATGAGCAGCTTATTACGATCGCTACCCATCCGTTTCCCCATCCCAGCGGCAGGGATTAACAAATGCATAAGTTTAGAGGGTAGAGGTTAGGGGAAAGGGGAAAGGGAAAAGGGAAAAGGGAAAAGGGGAAAGGGGAAAGGGGAAAGAGCGTAGATTAGTACCAATAACTTAATCTTCGTCAATCAAAGTAATCCGATAAATCCTAGTCAGTTTTTCTTAATGAAGACGGTATTGGGAAATCCAGGCGCGGGGGCAGATTTAACCGGGAAACTAACTTTATTGGCGGTCTGTTTATTGAAATGTGTGTAGGCGACTTTGGACATTTGCCGAACTAAGGCAGGGCCTGCGGGGTCATTGTAAGGACGTTTGACAATCGCTGCGGCGATATAAATTTTACCAGATGGTAGCTCGATCGTGCCGACATCCGCCACGAGTGAACCAATATCTCCGGTTTTGTGAGCAATTTTGGCACCTGAGCCTAAGCCCTTGGGTAACATGGTATTGCGTACCGTGTTGCTCATGATTTTTAGTATTTCAGTACGAGCAGTGCCAGAGACAATTTTACCTCGGTCGATCGCTGCCATCAAGCTAGCCAATTCTCTCGCTGTAGTTACATTCGTTCCCTCTAAATCGGGCAGTTGATTATTGATGGTGGTAGTTTTGAGTCCCCAACTCCGAAAGCGTTGATTGAGAACACTTTGTCCGCCCAAGCGACGAATTAGTAAGTTAGTGGCAGTGTTATCGCTGATGGCGATCATTTTGGTCATCGCTACTTGTACTGTCACTTGAGTACCCGGCTTTTGCGCTTGTAAATCCCCCGCGCCACCGACAATCGATTGTTTGTCGATGGTCAATTGTTCCGCTAATTTTAGTTTGTTGGCATCTAGATCCTGAAATAGCGCGATCAGAATTGGTAATTTAATCGTACTGGCAGCAGGGAGAACTCGATCGGCTCCCAGGCTGCTATACTCGCCACTATCCAGGGCGACAAATAAATGACTCGCATCTAATTTACTATTTTTCTGGCTCAAGGCTTGGATTTGACTGGTCAGAGCCAAATTTTCCTGCTTGAGTTGGAGGCTATCGATCGGTCGAGGTTGGGGTTTAGCGACGATTGATTTTGCTGTGGTGGCGATCGGTGGTTTAGGTGGATTAATCAACGAGATTGTTGTGCCGGCAATTGTGCTCCCGCCGAACCCCAAAATTACCAGCCGCACCAGGTAAATCAACGGCGACACCGGTACTCTCTCGATCGACTTTTGCGGCTGCGGCTGTTGACGAGTTGATCTCCGTCGCGATCTGGGTTTAGATCTGCGTCGGTTGGTAGTATTGGTCGCCATGTTTCTACCCTCCTAACTCCTGGGATCGTTTGGCTGCGGCAATCACGGCTTGAATTAAAGCGGATCGAAATCCGGCTTGCTCCAATTTGGTTACGCCAGCAATCGTAGTCCCACCCGGACTCGTCACTCGATCTTTCAATTGGGCGGGGTGAAGCTGAGATTGATTTAGTAGCTGGGCTGTGCCGAGAACGGTCTGTAAGGCAAGTCGATCCGCGATCTGTCGGGGCAGTCCAGCCGCTACGCCACCATCGGCTAGAGCCTCGATCGCGATGGAAATATAGGCAGGTCCTGAACCAGACAAACCTGTCACTGCGTCCATGAGTGATTCAGCAACTGTGACGACTTCGCCGACTGCTTGAAAAATTTTGGTAGTTAGATCCAAATGCTCGGCGCGGACTAAACTTCCTGCTGCAATAGCTGTCATGCCTGCACCCACGGTGGCGGGTGTATTCGGCATGGCTCGGATCACTGGTTGATTAGCAAAAGCCTGTTCCAGTTTGGCAATACTTACCCCTGCCAGGATCGAAATCGCCAACTGTGTGGGGTGTCGATTGGCTAATTCTGCCACGACTAAATCGAATATTTGCGGCTTGACTGCTAGTAGTAGCACTGGAGCCTTGGCAGCGAGATCATTGTCGTCAGTTACCTGCACGCCATACTGTTGCTGGAGGAATTCCCGCCGTTGGCGTGCTGGTTCACTGACAATGATTTCAGTACTTTGATAAATTCCTTGAGTCAGCAGACGGGATAAAATGGCTTCACCCATTACCCCGCCGCCGATCGTACCTAGCTTGATGGACATAATTGCTCTCGGTCGCGGACCGTCTCAAAATACCATCACTGAATATACAGCAATTTCTGAGTCGATCAATTTATTGAGCCGCTGACATTGGCTCGCTGCCCCAACTTGGAATCGAGTTATTCCGAGTGCTGCGGGTAACAGGTGCCTGTTGATTTACTACGTCATCGATGACGTTTGTAGGGGTGCTAACCTGGACGCAGTTTGGGGTAAAGAGGAAAATATTATCACCGATGCGTTCGTAGTGACCATCGATCGCATAAGTGCCGCCAGCGACAAAATCTACCGATCTTTGGGCTTCTTCTTGACGGATCAATGTCATATTTAAAATCACCGACTTCCGCTGCTTGAGTGCGTCAATTACCTGCGGCATCTCTTCAAAAGAACGGGGTTCGATCAAGATCATTTCGGATACTCCGTGCATCATCCCAGGCATCCCCACGACATTATTGCGGCTAGAACTGCGGATGTCCGCTGCTACTCTTTGACTGTGCCGACTGCTACGACGGTCTTCTTCGACTGGTTGGGGCGCAGGAGGTTCTGGGGCATGATATTCACTCCGATAAGCATCATCATCTGAGGGGTCGTACTCATCGTACTCCTCTTCATTCAGTCCCATGAAATCTTTGAATTTATTTAAAACGTTCACCTTAGTTACTCCTGCTCCCTGTTGATAAATACACCCAAAAGTTTTGAGTACTGCTTAAACTATGCTCTTGAACATTCGGTTAATCAGCAAACTTTGAATTGACTGAATGTACTAAATAAATAGTACATTTAGCGTTGATTTGAGATCGATCATCGTTGAGGATCGATCGTCTGTCTTTGTTAATTGAATAACTTTACTTAATTAACCTGCATAGAGCAAGATGTTACCACAACATCGCAAATATTAAAAGAATCTTTGGCGACTTAATTTGGTTAATTTTATGTGCGTTGTAACTTTTGCTACGTCATTCTACTGAAGTCAATCCGAGTTTGAGGACATATTCTAGTCAATCGGCGATCGGGCTAGTACAAAGTGCTGATGCGGATGAGTTGACATTAGCTTGTTGTCGTGATAGAGAGGTTTACTGCGGAAATCTTCAAATCACCATCGCTGCTGATACAGAAATAGTACTTCAAACTTAGATGGAATTATAAAATAGATTAATCTCGCGGACTAACCCTAGATAACTTTAGGTAAGGTTAGTTAATATTTATTTGTAATTAGTTTTAATTACTTAATGCGATTCCCGAAAATAATGCTGCCTAACCGCACGATGGTGGAACCTGCGGCAATCGCGTGGAGGTAATCGCCGGACATCCCCATCGACAGTTCGGATAGATGAATTCGATGCCAACCCTGCTGTTGAATTTGGTGGCTAATTTCTTTTGTTTGCTTGAATAGTTCTTCAGTCGCGGCGGTTGTCAACCCCAGCGGTGGGATTGCCATCAAACCCCGAATATCGAGATATTCGAGGAGATCTAGTTGCGGTAAGTCCACGAATAACTCTGGTATCGTCCAGCCATATTTATCAGGATCGGGCAATACTTTGACTTGTAGACATATTTTAGGGCACAAATTTAGTTCTGCCGATACTCGATCGATTTGTTGGGCGAGTTTAAGACTATCAACAGAATGAATCCAGTCAAATATTTGCAAGGCTTTACGAACCTTATTGCTTTGGAGATGTCCGATCAGATGCCACTGTATATCTACTAAGTCGGCTAGTTCCTGTTGCTTTGCTTCTGCTTCTTGAATCTTACTCTCCCCAAAATCACGAATACCTGTAGCATAGGCTTTGCGCATACCAGCAACAGATACTTGCTTTGTCACAGCCATCAATTTGACATGAGGGGGTAAGTTTTGGCGAATTGTATCTATGTTAGACGCGATCGATCCAGTCATGGGGTTAGGGAGTGGGGAGTTGGGATTTGCTCTATCCTGGGAAATTCTTTTGCATCATGGCTTGTAACTGTTGCGATTCTTGAATTTGACCGTTGCGTCGGAGCAGACGAATGCGAGTATCGATCGAAAGACGGGCATCACTACGAGTGACGGGTTGAAACGATAATCCGCTGGGTGTATTAGTAACTATGAAAAAAATCCGCTGTGCGTAGAGAGTGGTAAATAGTTCTTGGTTGTCCTCAACGACACAGATGCGATAGAGCAGACCAAAGGTAGGATGGTTGAGGTAGTTTTCAGAAGTCATTAGTTCGGGATTAGGGATTAGGCTTTAGGGGTTAGGAGTTAATGGGGAAAAACGGGTAATGAGGAGAATGACCTAAAGCCAGCACAAACCTAAAGCTGTCAAGCCGATCCCCTATCCCCTAATTTATAATGCCCAGTGCGGCGATTTGAGCAGCAGCTTTCTGGAGAGATTCGTGCCACTCACGTTCGGGATGGCTATCGGCAACGATACCTGCCCCAACTTGCCCCCAGACTGTGCCCTTATGATACAGTAATGTCCGAATCAAAATATTAAGATCTAAATTTCCGCGCCAGTCCAGATAGCCGCAGGCACCATAAAATAAATTGCGGGGAAAAGGTTCGAGTTCGGCGATGATTTCCATACATCTAACTTTTGGACAGCCTGTAATTGTACCACCAGGAAACATTGCCCGAATCAGATCGATCGAG
This sequence comes from Chamaesiphon sp., assembly GCA_041738715.1. Lineage (GTDB taxonomy): Bacteria > Cyanobacteriota > Cyanobacteriia > Cyanobacteriales > Chamaesiphonaceae > Chamaesiphon. The sequence goes on along the minus strand of JBGSPI010000087.1, from coordinate 28,078 downwards.
TTAAACTGCGAGGCTAGTTCTCCTCGGACATTACTAACAAGGTGCATAACATGACTATACCGCTCGATCGACAGTAATTCATCCACTTCAACACTACCCCATCGACAGACACGCCCCAAATCGTTGCGTTCGAGATCGACTAGCATAATATGCTCGGCAATTTCTTTGGTATTAGTTAATAATTCTTCAGCTAACTGACAGTCTTGCGCTGGACTTTTGCCCCGTTTTCTAGTTCCAGCGATCGGCCGAGTTGTCGCTTGTTGTTGTTGTAATTGGACGAGTCGTTCGGGAGAACAACTAATCATCGCGCCCCACGGAGTCTGCCAGTAACTAGCAAAAGGGGATGGGTTAATTTGTTGCAATCGCTGGTAAATTTGCCAACTATCAAGGCTGGTTTGAGTGCTAAATCTGAGGGACAAATTAGCCTGAAAGATATCTCCAGCTTGAATATGTTCCTGTGCTGTAATAATTGACTGTTGATATTCAGATTTAGAAGTCAAGAAGTGAATATTCTCTATACTGGTGTTGATATTTGGCTGGCTGTTAAAATCAACTAATTTTTCAGTTTCATCGATCGATAGTTGTACTCTTTTTACTAATTTATCTAATTCAGTGATTGTCGTTGCCGATAAATAGAGGACTTGATCCCAATGATCTAAAATTGCAAAAGCACTAGGAGCATACCAATAAGCAACTGGAAAAGGTAATGGGTCGGTGGATCTATCAGGTAAGTTCTCAATTTCCCAAGCTAGTTCGTATCCTAGCCATCCTAGCCACCCACCAGTAAAGGGTAAATGTGCTGGTAAATCGATATGGCTGAGATCCTTTGTTGTGGCTAATAAACCATCCAGACAATCTAAAATTTCTCCGACTGCTGGTGTGAAAATTTGCGATCGACCTTCGATTACTTGTGGCGATCCTGCACAAATAGAATAACGGGTAAGGATAGATCTCTCGGAAATCTTTGCTTCGGGACTTTCTAATAAAGTAGCAATTTTCTCATGTCTAAATAATCGATCGAATATCTGTGAGCCAGTTCGATTTAGTAACGGAATGGATAAATACAATGCTCGCCCTACTTATTACTTATTATTGATATTTAAGGCAGGTTTTGTTCTCAGGCTATCGACAGATGGTGAGAATTTATAGTATAAACCCGCCCCTACATTACTTAAACAAACTGACCACCAACAACAAATCTAGCTACCCAGAAGACTGATAAAAATAATATTGCCAAAAAGTCAATTCTACCTAATTTCAGTTGATGCCATTGAACCTGATGTGTATTAGGCGTAGTGAAGCCGCGTACTTGCATTGCCACAGCAATTTGTTCCGCTCTAACTAGGAGATTTTGCAACAGTTTTTCGCAAACGGTTAACCAGACTTTAAAGCTATTTTTAAACCCCAACTTTTGCCAATTAATAGATCGAGTATATATCGATCGAACTAAATTTTGAATCTCTTCCAAAACCAACGGAATAAACCGCAGCGCTAACGTCAGCGTCAGGGCAAGCTCGGTGACAGGCACACGGTAGCGACGCAGTGGTGACATCAGATCTTCCAACCCAGCCGTGATTTCTTCTGGAGCAGTAGTTAGTAGATAAACCGTAGTGCTGTATACCAGAGTGAAGATCAGGGTACTCGCATAGATGGCATTCTGGAGCGATTTTCTAGTAACTGTGAGATTCACAATCCCAGAATTGAGTTTAAATAGAACATATTGATAAGGCTGAACAATTTCTAATTCTGGATCTGCGGGGGTACGCGGCTGATGAGTCACGTTGATACTATCTGGTGCAAATATGCCTACCAGAAAAATTGCCCCGCCAATGAATAACAACCAACCCATTTGCTGTTTAAGTGCCCGCCAGGGAATCCCCGCGAGGACACTGATCATCACTAACAATGCGACTAAGCTAAGTTTCCAGGTTGCATTAGCGAGAATTGGAGCTAATAAAAAGCTTAATAGCCACCATAGCTTAACCCGAGGATCGAGACGATGCAGCCAGGTAACTGGCTGCTCTAGATATAGACCAATCGGTAAGGAACGGAGTAAATCCATCTGGGAGTTGGGAGGCGGGGGGACTGGGGGACTAGGGGACTGGGGGACTGACTTGCACTGAGCTTGTCGTAAGCGCAAAGCGCAGGCTGCGCCAACGCGTAGCGTCTAGTTGGCGTAGCCTCTCGAAGAGAAGAGAAGAGAAGGGTCAACTCTCAACTCTCAACTTTCAACTCTCAACTTTCAACTTTCAACTTTCAACTTTCAACTTTCAACTTTCAACTTTCAACTTTTCCCCACCCTCTACTCTCTACTTAACTCTTGTTGCTCGGTTGGCGATTTTCTCGCCTTCGCGTTGTTTCTTACCGCGCCAGAGGAGGCGGAGGGGAGTACCTGCAAAGCCGAGTTGAGTCCGAAATTGATTCTCGATATAACGACGGTAGTTATCATTAAACCGTGATGGGTCGTTGACGAATAGGGCAATTGTCGGCGGTTGGGTACTAACTTGGGTGCCATAATAAATTTTGCCCTGTTTCCCTTGCCTTGTCACCAGGGGATTGTGCCAAGTGGTAGATTCCTCAATCACTTGGTTGATGGTAGCAGTACTGACCCGGCGACGGTGTTGTTCGACAGCCCGATCGACGATTTCTAAGATTTTATCAACCCGTTGTCCCGTTAGCGCACTGACAAAGATATTTTCCGCCCATTCGGTGAAGTTGAGCCGACTATTTAGTTGTTCTTGGTAGTCATAAATGGTGTATGAATCCTTCTCCACTGCATCCCATTTGTTGACAACAATCACGCAAGCACGACCTTCCTCGGCGATTCTGCCCGCCAATTTTTGATCCTGCTCGGTGACACCATCGATCGCATTTAAGACTAGTAGCACCACATCACAACGATCGATCGCACGGAATGCCCGATTGATCCCGAAGAATTCGGGGCCATAATCGACGTTTTTCTTCCGCCGAATCCCAGCAGTATCGATCAGACGATAATTAGTATCATTGCGGGTAATTACAGTATCGATCGCATCGCGAGTTGTCCCGGAAACTGGACTGACAATCGATCGATTTTCACCGAGGAAGGCATTCAAGAGACTGGATTTACCCACATTCGGTCTACCAATAATGGCGATCCGAATTTCGGGAGTTTCCACTTCTTCGACGACGGGTAAACCCAGAACTAATTCATCTAGTAATTCGCCCGTACCACTACCGTGAATACTGGATATCGCAAAAGGTTCGCCGATCCCTAGCTCCCAAAAATCAGCAGTTTGCAGGGCACCAACTGTTTCCGATTCACATTTGTTCACGGCGACAAATACAGGTATTTTCTGGACGCGCAGCCAGGTGGCAATTTCCCGATCTCCACCAGTGATGCCCTGTTGCCCATCGACAACAAAAATCGCCGCACTCGCCTGTGACAGAGCCGTCATCGCCTGTTCGCGAATCAGGGGTAAAAATTCCGTATCATCGTCAAATACAAGACCGCCCGTGTCTACGACCACGAACTCACGATCTCGCCAAAATGCCCGTCGATATGTGCGATCGCGGGTAACTCCTGGCTCATCATGCACGATCGATTCCCTTGCGCCCGCCAACCGATTGACGAGTGTGGATTTGCCCACGTTAGGACGACCAATAATAGCAACGATCGGCAGCGACATAAAATTCTGAAGACAAGAGAGCAATATTATAGTCTATCGTGTTTCTCACGTCGAGTGGTAGATGGTGGCAAAATTACTAATATTCAGAATCGTTGTTCAAATTCCAGGATGGCGCGGTTTTCGCCGAAGAGATTGGTAGAGCCGCGCAATAACATTTGATCGTTGAGGCGATAGCGGATACTGTACTGGGGTAGTTCGCTATTCGTCAGCACTTTAAACACCGAAGTAGAGACTTTTGGGGTGATATCTACGCCAACTTCAGCGGCGACACCAAGGGTGGAGGTACTGCTAGTTTTAGAGTCCTTGGTAATGGTGGGAAAAAGGCGAAAATCACTCAGACTCAAGGCTTCGCTGACGCGATCTTGGATATTGTTGAGGAGGGTGGAACCAGCGAGATTCGCAATACCTAGCCCGATATTATTCTCCCCAGTGGCAATCCGTTCGACCAAGCCACCACCAAGCAGGAGGAGGATTTCCGGTTGGGTACGGGGTGGAGTACTGGAGAGTTCTAAACGTTGGGTGATTTGGCTGGCTAATCCGGCAATTCGAGCTTCCACCTGAACGGTTTGGACGGAACCGAGGCTGGTGCTATAGAAGTTCGCAGTCTCATTAATTTCGCTCCCTGTAACTGTTTTGGCGATCGAACTCCGTTGGGAAATCGCCCCACCGGCTGTTTCGAGGGTTTTGGCATAGAGGCGAAGATTGAGGACAGGTTCAGTGCCTAATGTGGGGAAAAAGTCGGCGGTTTGGGGGTAGCCGTTGGCAAGGCGAAATTGAGTGGTGAAGAGATTGACAGCACCTTTTTGGAGTTGAACTTGACCAAATGGACGAGGATTATCGATTGTGCCATCGATGTCAAGTGTTCCGGTAGCTATGAAGTTGAGAACGGGGGAACTCGTAATTTGGATATTGTCGCCGAGGGTGAGTTGGAGGCTGCGAAGTGGGAGAGAACTACTGCTAACTACTTCTTCGGTTGGGGCTGGATTGATACCCAATACGGTGGATGTGGTGTTGGGTGATTCGGGGAGGAAGACTTGTCCGTTGCTGAGTTTGATTTTACCTGTGAGGATCGGTGCGAGGGCGGTACCTTCGATCGTCAGTTTACCATCGACGTTGCCGCTATATTTGTCTTTGAGATCGACGGCGATACCCTGCATGATGACGCTCAATCGGTCATTCGGATCGAGGTTGAAGGAATCAGAAATTGGGATAATCCCAGCAATGCTAACTTGACCTCTATTTTCTTTGCCAGCGGCTCCACCGAAGAATTTACCCGTTAATTTTTGGATATTGACTCTGTCGAAGTCGAAGAAGATTTCGCTATTGATGTCTTGAAGAGGTTCTGGAATAATCGGACTTTGAATTTTTCCTTGGGCAATTGTCGCGATTCCGCTAGCTGTGAAGCTGTCTATTCCACCTTGTGGTTTCATTTTTCCACTGATATTAAGGGCGATTTTGCCCTGTCCATCAATCCAGCGGAGTTGTCTATTACTGAAGACATCGAGAATTTTTAAGCCTTGATTTTGGAGATTGACATCGATGCGTAGATCTTGACTAGCTGGGGGTTTCAGGCTAAAGGGTAGTTGATAGGGGATACTGCCATTCAGATTAATTAGATCTGTTTGACTAGTGAGCGAAGCTTTGGCAAAGGTGGCATTATTATCAAAATTTAATCGCCCATCCCAGTAGTTAAAGTTACCAACGACGGATTTGAGCTTGGTTTGGTTGAATTGGGCATCTTGGAGATTAGCAGTTCCATTAATCCGGGGATTACCTAAACTTCCCCCAATTTGGGCTGTCAGGTTGACCTTGCCTTTGATGTCCACAGGTAGCTCTACCAGGCTGGTTAACCACTCAGTTGGGACATTTTGGATGTTTATTTGGGCATTTTGATTATCGACCCCAAATTCTCCTGCTACGAGCATTTGACTATTTTCGATCGTGATGGCGAGGGGATCGAGGCGAAGTTGACCATTGCGCCAAGAGCCTTTGGCTTGAAACTTGTCGAGATTGTAGCGTTCGAGTTGCCATTTGTCGCCTCGAAGATCGAAATCAGCAGTTAGTCCGGTGTTCGGATTATTGGCGATCGCTAGTTCGCCTTGGAAGTCTCCCTGTAAATTCCGTAATTCGGGAATTATGGTAGTAGCTTGTTGGCGATCTGTTTCTCGATCGAGCCACCGTCTAAGTTCGGAGAGACGGCGCAACTCATTGTATAGGGGTTGAGGGCGATTAGCGATTTTTTCGGTTTGGAGATCGAGGTCGGCGACAGTGCCGTATTCGCGTTGATTTAGTGGGGTGAAGAGATCTTCGATGCTAAAAATCTGGAACAAATCTCGGACATCTTCGAGGGAGCCTTTGGGGACTCGAACTTTGGCTTGGAAGGTGGGTGTCGTGGCGGTGGGAGTGATATTGGCACTAATTAAGTAACTATTTGCCCCGCGCTGAATTTCAGTGTCATTGAGATTAAACTGTCCATTAGCATAGCGAAAATTGGCAAGGAGGCGATCGCCTTGAAATGCGCCGAAGGTGGGGTTGGTAATATCAATTTGGGTTCCGGCTACTTGGAAATTTGTCAGGTTAACAGCTAAATTACCTGTGGCGATCCCCCCAAATCGATATTGTTGAATCCCAATATTTTTGGGAATCCATGGTTGTAATAAATCGAGGGGCAATCGTTCGACATTGAGATCGAGGATTTGGCGGGAGACCGTACCATTAGCGATGATTCCTTGCTGCTGAACGGCAAATTTTTGGGGTTGTAAATTGCGATCGAGTGATAATGATAATCTGTCGGTTCCACCAGCGAAGGCAATATCTACACCCTGTCCAGGATTGGCTTGAATACTGCCAATGAGATTAGGATCGAATTTAAGTGTACCGAACTGAAAATTAGTTAATTTAGTTTGTCCGAATACTTGGAGTTTGGCAAGATTATTAGCTTGAATATTTCCGGCTAATTGGAGATCGCCACTGAGTTGTCCAGTTAATTTTTCTACGCCGATACTATTTTTTGGAGCGAATTGAGTTAATGCGGCAATATTTAAGCTGTCGGCAGTTACTCTACTTTGCCATTGTCCTCGATCTAAGGTTAAATTACTCAGTTGGATATTTCCACCCAAAATTCGCTCTATCTGTCCATTTCCGCTAGCTTGGATATTTTCTGGGCTGGGATCTTGGAGATTACCCGCAGCCCGAAAGTTGCCAGATAATAAGCCAGCTTGAACTGCTTTAGGTAGTTCTTGATTGACCGTGCCCAATTTTAATCGACGAATTGCCAGATCGCTCTGCCATTTTCCTTCGGCAATGCTCAGATTAGAACCAAAAATTTTTCCACCGTCGGCTAGTCTTAAATCTCCACTACCATTGGCTTGAATTGCCTCGGGAGTTAATCGGTTTAAATTGCCAGCCACATTAAAATTACCTGTTAGTTTGGCAGTTTGAAATTGGCTAGGGATACTGTCGGCAACACTACCTAATTTGAAATTGGTAATTGCCAGATTTGTTTGCCAATTACCTCGATCTAATTGTAAGTCTCTAGCACGAATTCTGCCATCAGCCAGGGCTAATTCACCATCCCCAGCTACTTGGATTTGATCGAGATTAGGTTTGTCCAAATCTCCGGCAGCAGCGAAGTTACCAGAAAGTTGAGCAGATTCAAAGCCAACAGGAATATTCTCACTGATGCTGCCTAATTTGACTCGATTAATCCCAAAGTTACCCCGCCATTTACCAGATTTTAGTTCTAGTTGTTGAGCTGTAATTGTACCATTTGCTACGCTCAATTTGCCATTTCCAGCCACATTAATTTGATTAGGTTTAAGTTGTTTCAGATTGCCAGAAATTTTGAGATTGCCATCCAGTTTAGCATTGCGAAATTGGAGGGGAATTTCCGGTGCTAACTTACCCAAAACTAATGATAATATGTTTATATTGCCCTGCCATTGACCGCGATCGATCTGGAAATTCTTACTGGTGATCTTACCTTGGGGTAAATCGATCGAACCAATACCTCTTCCTTGAATCGATTCAGGTGTGAATTGTTCGACATTACCCGCTAAATTAAATTCCCCATTTAATTTACCACCAAGTTGAGAATTAAATGTTGCTAGACTTAACCCATTAGTTGTAAATAACCCCTGCCATTTACCATTAGAGATCTTTAAATTGTCTGACTTAATTTCACCAGCACCTAGTTTGACTTTGGCTCGACCTTGGGCGAAAATAGTCTGAGGACTAATTTGCTTGACTCCATTACCTTTGACTTGAAAATTACCACTCACAATACCTGCGGGTAGATTGCTACCTCCCGGGGTAGAAACGGTTTCAAGTTGTTGGAGATCGAGGGCATTACTACTGAGATCAGCTTGCCACAGACCGCGATCGAGTGTCAAACTATTCGCCGTAATTTGTCCAGCAGCTAGCTGTAAACTCAATTTTCCTTGTGCCTGAATCCGATCGATTTCAATCTGATTATTCAACCCAGCCGCTTGAATATTCCCCCCCAATTTACCTCGATAGTTCGCTGGTAAACTTGTCCCCAAAATTTTTGCTAACTGCTGGGTATCTAAATTTTGTGGTTGTAAATTTAACTGCCAATTAGTTGCGCTGATTGCCCCTTGTGCCAGTATTTTTCCCCCTGCTGCTTGAACCGTCGCTCTCTGCACGAGGGTTTTTCCTTGGGGGGTAATTTGGAGGTCTGTACTGAGTGGGTAAGTCGCCTGGGGTGTACTCACCCGCAGATTCGTATAGATATTCTCGCCACTGCCACCAATTGTGCCTACTACCGACGCAGTGCCCAGTTCGATTTGCGGTGGTAATTTGGCACCGTAGAGACGAGCCAGAGTATCGCCAGGAAGATTATTTCCCTGCAACTGAAAGCGCGTCTGCGGGATTTTTAAAAACTGAATATCCCCATTTGCCGCAATCTGTCCACCTAATTTGGGTTGAGCGATCGCATCGATTTTAATCAGACCATCAGCTAATCTAAACTTACCATTAACCCGATCAACTTGCACGCGATCGACTTGACTAAGTTGGGTATTATTAAACTGCCCAGCTAAAATTGGTCGATCTAATTTACCCGTCAATTGTAAATCGGCTACCGCCGCACCAGCGAGAGGAAACGGTGACTTAACACCAATACTAGTGAAAATATCAGGGAGGGTAATTGGGGCAGTTTTGGCAGTGAGTTGATAGCCAGTATAATAATTGAGGGTACCATTAACTATTCCGGGTACTCGATCGTAGTTAGTCGTGACATTATTAAATTTAATATCCCGTTCCGAGACTTGAATCAGTCCATTAATTCGATCCAAACTCCGAGGAACATTATTAATCGACAGCTTACCATTATTAACTAATAGATTACTGCTAATCTGGAGTGACTTCTGCGGCACGATCGCCAACTCCAATTTACCAGCTACAGTTCCCCGATCGATCGTCACTTCTGGAATTTTAACAATTCTAGTCGCCGCCGCAGCATCTAGCTTGTCACCTGTAATTGTGACTTTAGTTTCACCATTAGCAATTAAACTTTTACCTTGGAATTGTACCTTACCATCGGTATTAAACTCAGATTTACCATTAAAACTGACCTCCTTTTGGGAATCATCAATATCCGCTTGCAAATCTAAATTATTTGCAGTAACTGGCTGCTGGAAATTTTTACTATAAGGCACCAACACAATCCGACCGCGATCGATTTTAATCTTGCCAGCTTGAATTTTGACTGGCCCTGGTGCTGTTTGTTCTGATGTAGGAATAGTCCCCCAACTGCCTCGACTATCTTGGGGTAGATAGATGCTCGGTTCGACTAATTGTACATCTAATTTTAGTGTGCGATCGAAGACTAATTTAAGCGGATTAAAATTAACAACAACTTCCTCAACCTTGAGATGATTTAATTGATTACCACTAGCCGGAATACTCGCATCACTCAGCCGCAATTCGGTAAACGAAATATCCTCAAGTTTGCCCAAGCGAACTGGTCGTTTGAGCGTTTTAGTTAATTCCTGCGCGACAATTGGTGCCAGATGACGTTTTGCCCACCACTGACCGAATCCGATCCCAATTATCGCCAACCCAAATAAGCCTAAACCGATGATGCTACCAGTCTTGAGAAATAATTTCAGCCAGGGACGAGAAGTGAATGATGAATTATCTATCATCAGATGGTTGATGGATCCTTTTTATTTGCAACTTGTCTGGCACTGGGGGACGGAGGACGGGGAGACGATGGGACGAGGGGACTGCTAACTGTTCACTGTTCACTGTTCACTGTCAACTTTCAACTTTCAACTTTCAACTGTTCCCTTTCCCCACCGACAAGTGATAACTAGCAACTTCGCTTAATAATACCCCTGACAATTTACCACCATGATTGTTCCACATCATGGGGCAAGGGCAAAATATTTGGCGCGAGCAAAAAGTAGATTTCGATCGAGTAGAATCAACTGATTAGTCTGGCTAAATTAGCGTATGAGGACTACATAAAATCACTATCTAAGCCTACCGAACCCAATAGCCTTGGTTGGACACTCAGAAAGAGAATCGCAGATAATGGAATTATCCCCATCTCATCGCGCGTAGATATTTATGAATCCTCTGTTACAAGGTCAGGGTTTACCACCATTTACCGAAATCCACCCCGAACAAGTCGTTCCAGCCATCACCGAACTCTTGAGCCAAGTTAATCAAGAGTTGACCCAGCTTGAAGCTAATATTACACCAACTTGGGCAGGACTAGTCGAACCACTCGATCGGTTGACCGAGCGCATCGGCTGGAGTTGGAGTATTGTCGGGCATTTAATGGGTGTCAAAAACAGCCCCGAACTTCGCACCGCCCATGAGGAAATGCAGCCCCAAGTCGTCCAATTTTGGATGAGGTTGGGACAGAGTACCGCTATCTATCAAGGCTATAAAGCCATTAAAGCCGGGTCGGAATGGGCAACCTTCGATCCAGCCCAACAACGGATTATCGAAGCAGCCATCCGCGATATGGAGCTCTCTGGAGTCGGTTTAACTGGCGAAACCAAGCAGCGATTTAACGATATTCAGTTGGCACTGGCAGAACTGGCCAATAAGTTCTCAAATAACGTCCTCGATGCTACTAAAGCCTATCGCCTAACTCTCACCAAACCGGATGAAATCGCCGGACTACCAGACAGTTTACTAGCCCAAGCCGCCCAAGCCGCCAGAGCAGTCGGAGATGAAGCAGCGACACCAACAGATGGCCCCTGGGTAATTACCTTAGATATTCCCAGTTACTTGCCCTTCATGCAGCATAGTCAACGGCGAGACTTGCGGGAGCAAATTTATAAAGCCTATGTCAGTCGCGCCGCATCGGGTGAACATGATAATCTCGGCAATATCGATCGGATCCTGGAATTACGCCGCGAGATGTCCAATATCCTCGGCTTTGATAACTTCGCCGAACTCAGTCTCGCCAGTAAAATGGCACCCAATGTCGCCGCTGTCGAAAGCCTGCTCGAATCTCTCCGCAGTGCCAGTTTTGCCGCAGCTAAACAGGATCTCGAAGATCTGCGAGCGTTTGCCATCTCCCAAGACGCAGCCGAAGCTAACGACCTCAAGCACTGGGATCTAGCCTACTGGTCAGAACGCCTGCGGGAAGCTAAATTTGACTTTAATGCTGAAGAATTGCGCCCCTACTTCCCCTTGGAACAGGTATTATCGGGCTTATTTAACCTCGCCCACAAACTTTTTGGCATTACCATTACCGCCGCTGATGGCCAAGCACCGATTTGGCATCCTGATGTTCGGTATTTCCAGGTCGCCAACGAGCAGCAAGAACCCATCGCCTATTTCTATCTCGATCCTTACAGCCGTCCCGCCGAAAAACGTGGGGGAGCATGGATGGCAGATTGCGTCAGTCGCGCCAAACTGACTGATGTAGATGGGCATAAAGTCCGTCTGCCTATCGCTTACCTGATTTGCAATCAAACGCCACCAGTGGACGGGAAACCCAGTCTGATGACCTTCGGGGAAGTGGAAACTCTCTTTCATGAATTCGGTCATGGTTTACAACACATGCTCACGACCGTAGATTATGTCGGTGCATCGGGAATTAGTAACGTCGAATGGGATGCCGTCGAGTTACCCAGCCAATTTATGGAAAACTGGTGCTACCATCGCCCTACCCTGTTGAGTTTAGGTAAACACTACGAAACTGGTGAACCCTTACCCGAACACTACTATCAAAAACTCCTCGCCGCACGGACATTTATGAGTGGGAGCGGTATGTTACGCCAAATTCACTTTAGCTGGCTCGACTTGGAACTCCACAGTAACTATCAACCAGGCGGAGCCGAAACAGTGCCCGATGTCCGCAATCGGTTAGCTAAAATTAGTATGGTGATTCCCCCCTTACCGGAAGATAATTTCCTCTGTTCTTTCGGGCATATTTTCGCGGGTGGTTATGCGGCTGGTTACTATAGCTATAAATGGGCAGAAGTGTTAAGTGCTGATGCTTTTGCCGCCTTTGAAGATGCTGGATTGGACGATCCTGATGCGATCGGTAGTACGGGACGACGATTCCGCGATACAGTATTATCTCTCGGTGGCAGCCAACATCCAATGGAAGTATTTACCGCCTTCCGTGGTCGGGAACCAGACCCATCAGCGTTATTACGTCACAGTGGCTTAGTTGCAACTAAATAGTGCCTCTCCCAATACTTCTCGGTTAAGCTAAAAATTAATTAGTCCGCTGACGCGGACTATGCATCACTAGCAGCGACTGAAGTCGCTAGCATTTCTTAACCGAGAAGTATTGGTGCCTCTCCTGGGTTTATGGGGGGAAATTCCGCTTGTCAAATCACTTGAGGCGGGATTTCTCGCTTCGGTCGCCATCCATCCCTACTTCGCTGAGGCTAGGGACTTTCGCTGATTCTGTTAAAATTAGCTTCGCCAATTTCAATCAGCCAAACTTATCACCATAAATACGCGAGAGCCAGTTAAACTCTCGGATATTTTTGCATCAATTTGCGGACTTCTTCGGCATGATAGGAACTGCGGGTGAGCGGGGTCGATACGACCTGAAGAAAACCAATTTCTTCGCCGTAGATCCGCCAAGCATCAAATTGAATTGGGGTGATAAATTCTGCGACCCCGAGATGTTTTGCAGAGGGTTGGAGGTATTGACCGATCGTCAAAATATCACAATCTACCGATCGCAAATCTCGCATTGTTTGTCGAACTTCGGCATCGGTTTCGCCTAAGCCAACCATAATCCCTGATTTAGTATAGACGCTGGCAGTGTAGTCACGCGCTCGCTGTAAGACTTCCAGCGAGCGATGATAATCCCCCTGGGGTCGAACGCGGCGATATAATCTTTGGATGGTTTCCGTGTTGTGATTGAGCACTTCTGGAGCGGCATCTAAAATCGTCTCCAAGGCTTGCCAATTCGCGCACAGGTCAGGAATTAATACTTCGATCGTTGTTTGGGGTGAGAGGGCGCGGACGGACTCAATACACAGCACAAATTGACTGGCTCCCCCATCTGGTAAATCATCCCGATTGACGGAGGTGATGACGACATGATTCAGTTTGAGCCGTTTGACAGCTTCCGCCAGACGGAGCGGTTCGGTGGGATCTAAAGCTTGGGGTTTTTTCTCGAAATCGATATCACAGTAGGGACAAGCACGGGTACAAGCAGGCCCCATAATGAGAAAAGTAGCCGTTCCCGCACTAAAGCACTCGCCGATATTTGGACAGGAAGCTTCTTCACATACAGTATTGAGTTGCAAGTCGCGGAGGATGTCTTTGACATTACCGACTCGTTCCCACTGCGGTGCTTTTACGCGCAACCATTCTGGTTTGACTGTCATAACGATGGAGAGATATTCACAGGCTTTCTATTCTAGCAAGTTCCGACTGGTTTGCTAATCACATCAAAATGGGTACTCTAACTCTGTGAAGATAGAAGAGTGACTCTCATGGGATACTGGCTAACGATCGAACTCGAACATGGTAAACTAGCTCCTCTCCCAGAAACAATGGATGTGGCAGCAGAAGGACTCGTATATGGCACTACAGTACCACAATTATTAAACCAACTCGATCGCATTACGCAAGATTTGGGCGTGGAGAAGATCGACAATTTTATCTACAAAGATCCCAAAGGTTATGTTCGGATTCTCCAGGAAGCAGAGTCTGAAGGCAATGCTGTCTTAGCCTCGGCGATGCGGGCGGAGATTGCCTGTCTATCGGCTCAACCTCGCTGGCATGAACCTGCTGTCGCCCGTCAGACAATTGGCAGCCTCAAGGAGTTTCTGGCTCAGAATCCACACATTTTACCAGGTAGCGATGCTCAGGCTACCGCCAAGTGGACACTCTGGGATTTAGAGGCATACGATCGCATTCTCGCCGATGTTGAGGATCGAGGTTTGAGATTTGCCTTTGTCGAACGCCATGAATTAAATTAGCTGCTGACATGCGGCAAGATATTGACATCAACTTTAATGGTAGGCACCGCCCACCATTAAAGTTCAAGATTCTCTATTCACTACCGCCTACTCTCTAAACCCCAACCGCTACAGGCTTCTGAGTAAAGAAAGTCGTTCGGACTGTTTCAGCAATTTGGGAACTAGTTAAGCCCAGACTACCTAGCGATTCGTCAGGCGTAGCATGTTCGACGAGGATATCCGGTACACCAATTCGTTTGATTGGTACTACGACATTTAGATCCAATAGTGCTTCAGCGATTGCTGAACCAAAACCACCCATCAGACAACCTTCTTCCACAGTTACTACCTTGCCAATCTTCTGTGCTAGTGGGGCAAATAGTTCAGTATCGAGGGGTTTGGCAAACCGCGCATTGATGACCGTGGCAGAAATACCGTGTTCGTTGAGTAATTGTGCCGCTTGGAGAGTCGGATGCACCATTGAACCGTAGGCAATCATCAAGATATCATCACCTTGACGGAGGATTTCAGCTTTACCGATCGGTAGATCTTCCCAGCCTTCTTCCATCAACGGTACACCATAGCCATTCCCGCGAGGGTAGCGCATGGCGATCGGACCATCGGTATAATTAATTCCGGTCACGAGCATCCGCTGCAATTCGCCCTCATCCTTGGGAGCCATCAAGACCATATTGGGGATACACCGTAGATAGGCAATATCATACATCCCTTGGTGGGTCGGGCCATCCGCCCCAACTATGCCTGCTCGATCGAGACAGAAGAATACAGGTAGATGTTGGATACAAGCATCATGAACGATTTGGTCGAATGCCCGTTGGAGGAAGGTGGAATAAATCGCGGCGACGGGGCGCATTCCTTCTGCGGCTAATCCAGTTGCTAGGGTAATCGCATGTTGTTCGGCAATACCAACATCGATGTAGCGATCGGGTAATTTGGTTTGAAATTTATCTAAGCCAGTTCCAGTACCCATTGCAGCAGTGATTGCGACAATTTTGGGGTTTTGTTCGGCTAGCGTAATTAGCGTATCGGCAAATACCTTGGAATAGGTAGGTGGTTTGGGTTTCGTCGCAGGGGCACCTTTGCCTGTGGCGAGATTAAACGGATTTTGAGCATGATAACCGACTTGATCTTGCTCGGCGATCGCGTAGCCTTTACCTTTGGTCGTGACAACATGGACAAGGACGGGACCTGGATGCTTGTGTGCGCCTTGGAAGGTACTAATCAACTCTTCCAGATTATGTCCATCGACTGGTCCAATATAGGTAAAACCTAATTCTTCAAATACAGCACCAACTTTTGGCACCGCTAGCCGCTTCATCCCTTCTTTCACCCGTGCGAGTTCGGGCGAGATCGAACCACCGACAAAGGGAATATTCTTTAACTGTTCTTCAATGTTGTCACTGATAAACTGAATCGGCTGACTGACACGGAGTTTATTCAGATAGCGTGGAATTGCGCCGACATTGGGCGAGATGGACATCTCATTATCATTTAGCACTACCAATAGTTTGGTTTTGGGTAAATGTCCGGCATGATTGATCGCTTCTAATGCCATTCCCCCGGTTAAGGCTCCATCCCCAATCACGGCGACAGATTTAAAATTTTCACCCTTGAGGTCGCGTGCGATCGCCATCCCCAATGCGGCAGAAATGCTCGTGGATGCGTGTCCCGCTCCAAAATGGTCAAATTTGCTCTCACCGCGTTTGAGATATCCAGCAATGCCATCTTTTTGGCGAAGGGTATCAAAGCGATGGTATCTGCCAGTGATCAATTTATGTGGATAGGCTTGGTGCCCCACATCCCAAATTACTTTATCTCGATCGAGATCCAAGGTTTGATATAGGGCGAGGGTGAGTTCGACCACACCTAATCCTGGTGCTAAATGACCGCCACTGGCTGCCACTGTCTGAAGGTGTTTTTCCCTGATTTCCAGGGCAATTTGCTCTAACTGCCGAACCGATAAACCGTGCAACTGGTTTGGGTGGGTTATTTCGCTTAGGTGCATAGCCATTTTCCCCGTTTGATACGCTCGCGGTGTTTGATTACTTTCTTTAACTGTAATTTATTTAGCTGATTTGAGATCGCTAAGTTGTTCGCTCGTAACAGTCGTTGACACACTCCCCGCTCTCAAGAGACGCGAATTCTCAATCAAAGGTAATTAAGCATTGCTATCCAGAGCGTGAACGAACCAAGAGCATGATCCCGGGAGCAAAAATTGTTAATTATTTGACTAAGAGATTGGTCAACTGCTGCCAAGGTCTACTAGAATCGATCGCAATAAGCTGTGTTCTGCCCTTTTAAGACGAAAGCGACCGTTTTCAATATCTCGCACCCAACTTTGACTTTTGCCGATTTTTATTGCTAGTTCTCGCTGACTCCAGCCTTGATTTTTTCTCGCTGTAGCGATTTGTTCTGGTGACAGGAGCGTTGGGGTCAGCAGTTTTTGCTGTTTGGGGGTGCGTGGTTTTTTCTGTTCGCGCTCAATCCTGACTGGTGCCCAGTCGGCTGGTAGTTCAAATCCCAATAACCGTGCATGGAGCAAGCGAGTCCATTTCCCTCTGGGTGCGGCATCTGTCAACCGATTTTCATTACTGCCATCGTTCATCCAAAATTCCAGGGCGGCTTCGCCATCTTCGGGAATATCGGTTAATTTTGCCCAGAGGGGTTGAATATCGGCGGGGTAGGTATCGGGGTCAAAAATCGGTTTTAGTCCCGATCGATCGAGGATTTCTAAATCACTTTCAAAGGTACGCAATCGTCGTTTTCTTTCCTCTCGATCGATCTCGGCTTTATTAATTTTCTCTTGACCATAAGCAATCCGCATTAAGGTCGCAATAATAATTCGTTGTTGTTGACCGATGCGTGTTTTGAACAACAGCCACAGCATCATTCTGACTGCTCCTTCATGTTGTTGCCACAGACTCATGACCATATTTAATACAGACTGGGGCAAGCTACCGTATTGATAAAATGCCTTGCCTTCTTTACAATCTTGCTGATTTAAGAAATATTTAGCCCATAAACCCGCTTGAATCGTGAAAGTCAAGCCGACTAAATGTTTACAGCCGTTCGCTTCTTCTTGAAAGTGATGTTGGGTTTCGATCAGATGCCAGAGATAGCTTTTTTCCAAGTGGAAACCTTTGACTTTACCTTGAGTCGGCCAATTAATTTCGGTCAGGATCTCGCAAGGTTGTTGGACGAGTTCTTTAATTAACATTAGCTTGGCTGGTTTGCTCAAGTCTTTGCGTTTATGGAGTCCTAAATATTGCTCGATTTGGCGATCTCCGATCGTAAATGTCTGCTCCCAAGGTTGTTTTAAAGTAGTGGCTTGGGCGGCGTAAATTAGATGGAGACAAGCAGCCCGAATGTCTAACGATTCTATTTTAATTCTGGCTGGCGTGGCGGTGAGGGCAACCGGACGATCTCGATGGTGACGGTCGCTCATCCACAAGTGAATTTGACCTTTGCCTTGGTTAATTGGGCGGGAGAGAACGAGTTTGCCTTTGTCATCTTTTTGCCAATCTAATGAGGATCCTTGGGCAAGCAGGTTGCAAGCCTCCCATAATACCATCGCTGAAGCAAAGGGATGGTTTTTCTTTCCGTGGGGAAATAAGTCTAGATTAGTGTGGGGTCGATCGGCTTCAATACTTTTCTTTCTGCCCTTTTTGGCGATCGCGGGGGCAGGTAGACTGATGGGACACGAGATAACGCACTGTGGTTGAGGATAGTATCCTTCACAATAATTACAAAGCTGCGGATCGATCCACAATTGTTCATCTTTGATGCTGATCGCATGGGTAGGACATTGAGGCAGACACTGGCCGCATCCCAAGCAGCGATCATCGGCAATTATATATGTCATAGCACGTTAGGACTTGAAGCCCTAGAGTTTGTTGTTTTTGAAGAGCCAACAACCTTCACTTAATAGTTATAATCCGAATTATTTATGAGAGTGGTTCATCCCGATAGCTTTTACAATACTTAACTATTTTTTGATAGTTTAATATGATATATTCGATAAAAGATAGTTATTATTTGGCAAAAATAAGAAAAGTCTAGGTACGGGCTTTCACCGTGATTCACTAATCAACGAATCGCACCCTACAACGATAATCGATCGAGCATTCAGCCTGATTAATAAGGTGGTTCTGCCGGACCATCATAACCACACATGCCCAATCTGGGTGAATTAACTAAAGGTAAAGGCTCTCCATAATTATCTTGATGTCCGTGCTGTTTGAGATGTCGATCGCATAAAGTTCCCCACTCATTTAGATCGTGCAAGCATTCCAAACACAGATAAAGTGCTGTTTCCTTGCATTCAATACACTCACTGGGCGGCAACAGATTTCGCACCATTAAAGCGATCGGTTTATTGGTCGTCGGTTTGCCTTCGCGCGTTTCTACAAATTTAATCAGAGTTTCGGAAGAAGTGCCAAAATCATAAATATGTGTTAGCTCCACTCCTGCTTGAAAAACATCGCCAACTTTCCGTTTCATCGATATTTCTTTACCGCTCCAAGCACCGATCGAAAACTGGCTCATGTGTCCGCAACATTCTAACCAAATTGCTCGCAAATATGCATCGATATCGCCTAAAGTAGCCGAACCACGCACTTCTAAATTCAACCAAAAGTCTGGGGTATAAGCATCCTGAATTCTTAAATGGTAGAGGGTTTCGCTAGTCCCTTTTTTCTGTTCGGCGATTGCGATCACTTGCTTCCGTTCGGCACAAGTAGCCAGATGTTTATTGACAGATCCTTTCGCCATTTCTTTACTGCAATAGGCACATTTTCCCTGAGATTGTTTTCCTCGCGGCATAAAATCTGATTCTCCCGTACTGCTACTCAATTCGATCGATCTGGATGGTAGTTTTATAACATATGTCAGCGATCGACTGTCAGCAATGAGTTTGAATGGCAAATTAATTAACATTTCTGTCATCTTCAATAGCCGTTTATCGATTTTTGCTTCAGAATGGAGTGAGTTGAGCTACTTTGTTGTAACTGTATGGACTCCTTGATTACTTTTTTTGGATCGATCGCAAGTAGAGTAGCCATAACAAAATTATTCAGTGCTGTGTGGGATGAAGCGAACAGTCGGTTGAATCCAGATGAGATGGTATTGGCGTTGCAGCAAGCTGAAGTAGCCGCAGATGACTCACAGCGAAAACTTGGCGGATTATTTCGGCGGATCGATCAAGATGGAGCTAATGGATATCAAAATTTCTCAAGTTTTTTCAGTCGGGTGAAGTGCTAACAGAGTTGCAGAAACCCTTAAAGGATCGGGGTAAGCCCAATGTAAATATTTTGGTGGTGGCATTTAGACAGTCGGCATCAGAGCATCCAGACGTAGAGGATTACCTAGTCGATCTGATGCCTTTGTGGATGGATGCGTTTGTTGAGAGCTATTTCGAGCAGGTGAAGGGGATTTGCTTTCAGGTGGCGAAGACACAATATCTGAAGCAATTGGCACGGCGGGTAGATGATGTGAAGTTTGTCGGGATTGCAGTGCCAGGGGAAGAGGTAGAAAAGCAGGAGGTTTTGGCTCAGATTTTTGTGATGCCAGATGTACGTGAGGAACGCAGTAAAGGGATAAACAATAAATCGGGTGCGCTAGTATTTCTGGATGGGATAAAGATCACGGAGGAATACCGTAAACGGATATGGGATGTCATCCTTGACTATGATTATGAATCTAAATCTTCTAGGAATGATACTAAAGAATATTGGTCACATTACAAGAAGTTATTTGATTTTGCTCAACAGAAAAATTTGCTAGAAGAACAGAGAGAATGGGTAATGCGCGATCGATCTGCACCACGAATCTCAGCTCAAAAAGTCATCAATCTAGCTCAGAAAAAAGCAGTAGTATTGGGCGCACCTGGTTCGGGGAAAACTATGCTGGCAAGTTATTTTGCCCTAATGCTATGTGAAACAGATCAAAGTAAACCGAGTCAGATTGGTTTGACAAAAGAAGATGATTACTTGCCTGTGGTAGTGCGGATTCGGGATTGGATTTTGCAGCCTAATATGGGATTGCTGGAGTACTTACGATCGAATGCTGAAGCTAGTTTATCTTGTAAGCAATTACCCACCGGATTTTTCGAGCATTGGTTAGATCGGGGTAAAGCGTTGATATTGCTCGATGGATTGGATGAGGTGGTGGATGAAGCGCAGCGGCGCAAGGTGGCGGAGCATATCGAGACATTCCTGCATCAATACAAGGAAAACCCGGCGGTAATTACATCACGCCCAGCAGGTTATCGGCGGGACTTGTTTAAATTAGAAGAGTTTCCCCACTACACACTAGAATCGTTTGACGATAAGCAAATGACGACGTTTATCGATCATTGGTACGACAGCAGAATTGAGGGAAATAAAGTACAAGCAGAGCGACGGAAAGCGGATTTAAATAAGGCTTTTGCTAAAAATGATCGCATTAAACTACTGGCGAAAAATCCCTTGATATTGACAATTATCACCTTGATTCATCGGGATCGGGCGGTGTTGCCTAGACAGCGTTACAAGCTTTACGAGATTGCTGTGGAGACGCTGGTGAAAAGTTGGGAGGCTGTCAAGGATATCGATTTTTACGAGCAGGTTTTGCTGTTTCTCAAGTCGGACGATCTGTTGTATATCTTGAAGAAATTAGCCTACTGGATTCATACCCAAGGCAGCACGGGCGACGCTGAAGGCGGGACGCTGATCGATAAAGATGAATTGATTCGGTGGTTGCGGAAGGAGATTCAAACGCTGAAAAAATGCGAAGCGCATGAGGCAAAGGGCGAAGCCGAAAGGTTTATCGATTTTATCCAAAAGCGGACGGGTTTACTGAATGAACAGGGGCGAGATCGATATGCTTTTGTGCATAAGACGTTTCAGGAATATCTGACAGCGGAGGAGATATTCGATCGAGCCGACGTTGAAGATGATACTGAGATTATCTTGGATCATTTTCGGAAGCATTTACACGATCAACATTGGCGAGAGGTATTGTTGTTGCTGGTGTCGAAGCTGAAGGGGAAGAAGGCACAGAAGGCGATTCAGGCGGTTTTGGATGCTGGGAGTGAATACGAACAGTGGCTTCATCGAGATTTGTTATTTGCGGGTTGGTGTTTGACAGAAGATCCACCAGAATTATCAGTGGTGGCTGCGGATTGGGTTGGGGGAATACTCGCTCGATTGGTCGGCTTAGAAGTTGAAAAGTCCCAACGGGTTGGCAGCAAAATCAGAGGAGAGGTCGAAAAAATTTTACATTGCTTTGGCGAAACAACTGTAGAAAGGATTGTTTGGGAGAAGTTACAAGCGCAGAGAAATCGGATCGATCGTTTTCGACTACTAATATTCCAAGCTTCTTTAGGACAAGAGACCGCAGCTATTAGCAGCTTACTTGCCTTATTCGGCGATCAAGATTCGTTTGTGCGCTCTAGAGCAGTAGAAGCATTAGATCAGTTAGGACAGAGCACTCCAGAAGTGGTCAGCCGCTTAATTGCTTTGCTCGGCGATAAAGAGTTGAATGTGCGCTCTAGTGCAGTAGAAGCATTAGGTCAGTTAGGACAGAGCACTCCAGAAGTGGTCAGCCGCTTAATTGCCTTGCTCGGCGATAAAGAGTCGTCTGTGCGCTATTATGCAGCAGCAGCATTAGGTGAGTTAGGGCAGAGTACTCCAGAAGTGGTCAGCCGCTTAATTGCCTTGCTCGGCGATAAAGAGTCGTTGGTGCTCTCTATTGCAGTAGAAGCATTAGGTCGGTTAGGACAGAGCACTCCAGAAGTGGTCAGCCGCTTAATTGCCTTGCTCGGCGATAAAGAGTCGTTTGTGCGCTCTAGTGCAGCATCAGCATTAGGTCAGTTAGCTAAAACCTCAGATACAATTCTTCCCGAAATTGAGCAGTGTTTGGAACAAAATCGGGATGAGGGTGTGAGGGGAAGCGCGATCGATTGTTTATGGTCGATCGTGGTTGAATGAATGAGGTGAGGTTCGATTTGCGTGTTGGGGTGGATCGATCTATTCGATCGTGGCTAGAGCTATTGGCTGAGTTAGAATTAGGTAACGTAGCAAATTATGATGGTAGAGGTTCGATGCTAAATATTTCACTACCCAACCAAATTAGTGAATTTATCGAGCGACAAGCGATCGCCGATGGTTTTGATACGCCTAGCGAGTACGTCTTTCATATTATTCTCCGCGAACAAGAGCGACTCGAACAACAACAACGAGTCGAATCAATGCTGATGGAAGGATTGGATAGTGGCAAATCTGTAGAAGCAACAGACGATTGGTGGAATTCTAAACGCGCTGCACTTGATGGTTTGCACCAACCGAGTGCATGATTAAGAAGATCGTTATTACACCAAAGGCAAGTCAAGATTTAGATGATTGCTTTGCTTAGATTTCCCAAGATAATCCTGAAATTGCTCTCCAGTTCTTTGATTCAACACGGTTGACAATTGCTCAAATTGCCAGAATGCCTGGAATTGGCGGTGCTTTCGTCACGAATAACAATCGATTGCAAGGGCTACGAAAATGGGCAGTTAAAGATTTTCGGAAATATCTAATTTTTTATATGGATCGTGATGAAGTTGTGGAAATCGTGAGAATTCTATACGCAACCAGAGACATCAGCAGTATTTTAGATCCGTAGATGCGATCGATCGTCGAAAATGAATCGGTATGTGCTTCGAGATTGAAGCCAAGTTACACCAGCAGAAGTTACACTCTAAAAACTTTTGGCACTACAAGTTAGCGGATCGAACTCAAAGCGCGATCGGGGCTGAGTGTCACCGTAAAGATGAAAGGCAAGTGTCGGTTCATCACCCACAACTTCCACTTGGTGAATAGCATCGGGGACAAAGCTAATTATCTCCCCAGGCAGCAAAATTTTCTCGCCTACTGGTTCAATTTTGTGCGGGAGTTCTGGATCTTCAACTCTTCGCCAGAACGTATGTTTTTCCTGGCCCTTGAGTACTGCGATTACACCCCAGGTACCGTGATTGTGAATCGGCGAGACAACCCCAGGCGCAAAGCTCACATTCTGTACAGTCAAAGGATAGCCAATCTCGTCATACAATGTCAGAATCGAGAACCCCGTTTTAGGGCAAGGTGGGAGAGATTGAGTTTGCACCCAGTAGGAGTTGGTGATTAATTTTCGGACTAGCAGCCGAATTTGTGGTAGCCGATCCCATTCTTGGGTTTCATCGCTGACAAGATCGAGGACATCGACAACATCGGTCAGGAATCGGTGAAAGTAATAATTGGTTCTAATCAAATCCCATTCCCTCGCAGCGGGACGAGGTTCACACTCCCCCTGTTCTGTCACGAGCCAGTCTTTAATCTTCATATTCCTAAAAAACAGCCATTATTCAGAAGGATTGAACTCTAGAGATTTAGGTAGAGTTGCTAATCAGATTTCAGCCCAATTTGGCGATCGATAATCATGATTGAAGGCGCGATCGACATAACCGACCAGATCGGGTAGATCTTCATTAGTTATTTCTCCCTTGAGAAAAGCAGTTAATTTATCTTCCCAATTTGCGGGATATTGTCTGACGATCGGGTGTTTGATAATTGAAGATTGATATGCCCCTGTTTCTGGATCGAGGACGATATCGAGGACAAAAGCTGCTACAGGACGAACGAAAATACCCGTAGCAGCTATCTCAAACTTAGCTGTTAATCTTTTCTGTTTGAAAATGACAATAAAATGACCGCCTTCTGGAATTTGATAGGGAATTTTACGGCGATCGCGGATGGGTTTAACTTCAATATTATACCCCCTGGTAAATCCTTCTCCTGCACTGATGCCATCATACTGTTGGTCGGGATGGGGAATGTAGATATTGAACTGATACAAGTTTAACCAAGGATTTATTACTGCTCGATCTGTTTCAGCTTGAAGATCGCGATCGAGTTGAACTATTTCGCGACCGATTTCGCTATCGCGATCGCAGATATTAATCAATGCCATATTCAGCACAGATCGATCGAACTTACTAGTACCTAATATTTCAGATGCAAGAATTTCCATATTTTTTATCTCTCTCGATCGATAAATATTCACCAACAATTTGAGTTATTTATTTACCCCGACTAATCGATTTTGCCGCTCTTGAGCGATCGCCTGAGCGATACTTTCGGGAAACTCAGCTAAATCATCGATCTGTGCATCTATATTCAAGGGCGATAAAAATGTATAACAAGGGTCGCACTCACCGCGATCGTAGACTTGAACTATCCATTTATCTGGCAATCCGGCAATGCCAATTTCGACAACATACCAACCAGAACCATTTTGAATTAGACGAGTATCGATCGCATCAAACCAATCGCGATCTTCTTCGGGAATCTCCAAATCTGTGGCAATAAATTCTAAAGCTAATCCTTCCGCTTCAACACTACTAAGCATGATAATCTATTCCTTATTTTGAGCTAAATATTCAGTAATTGGGGTGTGGGGTGTGGGGTGTAGGGGAAAGGGGAAAGGGAAAAGGGAAAAAGGGAAAGGGAAAAGGGAAATAAGAAGTTAAAAGAAACCCAGTCCCCCCATCCCCCCGTCCCCCCGTCCCCCCGTCCCCCAGTCCCCTAGTCCCCCAGTCCCCCAGTCCCATATAGACCCAACTCTCTCGCTAATACGCGAGCTACATGGACTAAAAATTTGGCTCCGTCAGGATTATCATGGTGGGCAAAATATGCGGCTACTTGAGTCATAGTTTTAACGAGACCAGCATCGAGTAATTCTGAATGATTATCTAATACTTCTGGTTCTTGTCCATTGGGACATTGAAGTAGTTGATTGATGACCTCCATGTAGAGGGTTTCACGTTTTGCTTCCATAATTAAAAAAATAAAAATTGCCATAAAAATTGCCTGCTCTTTTTAGCGTAAGGGCGATCGGTTTTAGTATTTGTTATTTACGCTACTAATGGACTTATTACGGCACGATCTTCGTCCGTAATGAAATACTTATACCCTTACCCAAAAATACTCGAACCTCATCCCAAATATAAATCTCAAAGTCTTACTCAATCTAACTTTTGAGAACTGAGTACATTCTTAATATATTTAATTCAGTGCCATTAAATTCCACTATTTTTGAGGTGTATGGTACAAATAAAATTGGCACGGCGATCGCTAACCGATGCGGATTGTCCACCTCAATTACCAGATTCATCATGCTAACAGAAGGTCATCTGATTCAGGAATTCACGACACTGATTGAGCGCACCCATCCTCAAGCGGCAAATCTATTGCAGCAGTGTCATCTCAAACTAGTGACAGCGCACTGGGGACAACCACCTAGACGTTTGGATTACATTGCAATTTATTATCCTGACACGCTGCTTGATGTTGTCTCTGCTCAAAAAACAGCGTTCAGAAACATTTCCAGGTATATGGGATTAGCTGAACCTGTGTGTATGAATGCTACTCGGTTGCTACGCGATCCACATTCACGATTGAAAGAAGAAGCTCCCCGTTTCTGGTTAGAACTGCATCGGCTTTTACCCGATCGAAATCCTGAAATTTCATAAAAACTAGCATCTGTCTCTAGATATTTTGCTTGTTAATTAACTGTCTAATTTATTTGAGATTTAAAGATAATGGCAAGCACACTGAAACCCCTGACAACACAGTTACAGGATGAGATTGAGTATGGTGAAAATGGGATGTTTCGGAAATATCTTGTTAAAAACCAGAAGCGACAAGCAATGTTAATTTGTTTGCAAACTGGGATTGAAATCCCCGAACATCCTAGTAAACATGATGGGTTAATTACGGTGATCCAGGGACGGGGGGTATTTATGTTAGGAGGGCGGAAAGTGATTTTAACACCGGGAGTTTTTATCGAGCTACCTGCAAATACTTTGCACTCCTTTACCGTAACCGAAAATTTGGTGATGTTAAAGGTAGTTGAGAGACATAAATCATCGGCATCTGTTGCTGAAAATCAACCCAAACAGATTACTTGTGTGGATTCACTAGCAGAAATACTCAAGCCTTTATTAGAAGGTTCGGTTGTGCCTGAAGCAAGTGTTACTGAAACCTTTGCTAGAAATTTCTGTCAATCTATGCATGAGGACTAGGAGACTGGGGGACTGGGAGATTCCATACTTTCATAGGAAGTGAAATCGCACCTTAGATCGGCAACGCCAACTATAGCCATTCTCTAATTGGTGAGGTACGGATGATTTACTACTTTGATTACAGTCTATATGTGTGATGTGCCTCATTAACTTGAGAACCGCTATAATATCAAATTGGAGTAATAAGATCGAGTAATTCATCTTTAGGATCGCTTAATAAAAATAGTCGATCGCGATCGAGTCTAATCTGCCAAGGTGAAGGGATTTGTGATAATAACAACCAGTTTTCTTTAAATAGTTCTACCTGTAAATGGTAATCTTTTAAATGCTGAGGTGGGTGATTTAATTTGAGGTAAATTGTCATCCGGTGCGGGGTTTCGCTGGTTTGGACCAACCAACAGGGGAAGGTATTTTCTGTGGGTGTGTCTATCGGTGCGATCGATCGATCTGTCAGTGATTCTAGCGATAGATAAACTTCCCCATTCACTGAGAGAGCATGAGCAGGCTCTAGGGGTCGATTTTGGTGTTTTAAGCTATTTAACTCGGTGAAGATAAGATGATGGGCGCGAATGCCGATATGGGTTAAATCTGGGGGAATTGGCGCGTTAACTGTCAGCGAACATCCCCAATCTATTGCTTCGATCTGATTCGGGGATATCCTGCGGGTGCGAGAGAAGTTTTTACATCCGGTTAGTTTAGCAACTGCATAAGATTTAGGGTTGACAAAAATTTCTCGTTTGTCTCCGTGGGTTAATATTTTACCGCGATCGATGACCATTAGTTGCTGACAAATTCGATACACTTCTTCTAAGTTGTGACTGACTAGAATAGTTTCTCCTTCATAAGTGGCTAAAGTTTCGATTAATTGGTGTTCCATTTGACTGCGTAACTGGGTATCGAGGGCAGAAAATGGCTCATCTAATAGTAAAACTTCTGGCTCGATCGCTAAGGCTCTGGCTAGGGCTACTCGTTGTTGTTGTCCGCCAGAAATTTCATGGGGATAGTGATTTTCCAGTGCTTGTAATTGCATTCGATCGATTTGCGATCGCACTCGCTGTTTTTGCTCGCTCAGGGGTAATTTACCTAAGCCAAAAGCGATATTTTGCCAGACGGTAAGATGGGGAAAGAGAGCATAATTTTGGAACACAAAGCCGACGCGCCGCTGATGACTGGGAAGATTAATTTTTTGGCGAGCATCAAACCAAATTTTTCCATTGACGTTAATAATTCCGCGATCGGGTGTTTCCAATCCAGCAATACAGCGGAGTGTCATACTTTTGCCGGAACCAGAAGCACCTAAAATCCCTAGAGGCTGTCCATTATTTTCTAATGTTGCGGTTAGAAAGAAGCCAGGATATTGTTTCTCAATATCGACAAATAAGCCGCTATAATTTCGGATACTAGCTGGCGGTGGTTCCGATGCTCTACTTTCTCTCGATTTGATTTTCCTGGTTTTTAAATTCCTATTTACCTTAGATTCTGCCCAGAAATTGACAATAATAATGACAGATAAAGAAATCGATAAGAGAACTAATACCCAGATTAATGCTTGTTGGTAGTCTCCTGATTCCGAGGCAAAAAAGATCGCAAGGGGCATAGTTTGGGTTTGCCCTGGAATGTTTCCGGCTAGCATCAAAGTTGCGCCAAATTCCCCTAGCGCACGAGCAAAGGCGAGAATTGTCGCTGCTACAATTCCGCGATAGGCAAGGGGAAGCATCACCCGCCAGAACACAATCCATTCATTAGCTCCGAGCGTTCGAGCAGCTAGAATAATATTGCGATCAATCTGTTCAAATGCACCTAAAACAGTGCGATACATGAGGGGAAAGGAAACAACGATCGAGGTGATAATAGCCGCTTTCCAGGTGAAGATAATATCGATCCCAAGCTGA
>JBGSPI010000053.1:0-17494 GCA_041738715.1 Chamaesiphon sp. | reverse complement strand
ATGTGATGGTATTCCATTTGGCAACTCCAAGAATTTTTCTAACCATTTTTTCTTTGCAATACCATACATTTCTATCTCTATCCATCCATCTGCTCCGCATACTACTGCACAAATTGAGATTGTGATGATGTCGATTAGTTTATGTTTTTTCCCACGTTCAATTCTAATGTCTTCTATGTCGTTAAAATGTTCGGCTATACTCTGCTTGGGCTTCAGCTTCATTTGAAATGATATTAATTGCAAATCAATCTAACATAATTAATTAGCTAAAACTACCTGTAGACAGAGACTTTACGTATTTGATAAATTAAATCTGTATCTAATTTTCACGTATTTTTAATAATAGAAAATTTAAGTGCGTTCACCCTGAATGTCCCAGTAACCAGCCGTAAATCTCTTGAACAACTTCACGAGGATTAAGAGAACGAATTAGTGTTTTACGCCCCAATAAATATACCTTTAGTTCATCGATAGTACTTTCTACCTCCCACCGCTTGTGATATTCGATCGCGAGTACTAAAGCTGGAAAAGCAACAGGATCTAATAAACTAGTAATTAGGCGATATACTACTGGTTCTCCATCATTCTCAATCGTGTATTCAATCACTCGAACCATGATTTTACTTGCACCTTTTTTCTTTGATTTTCCATCTGGGGCAATCCACGATAAATAGAATCCATCTGACAACACTTTATCTACTGAAAATTTGACATTTTTTGGCATTCGCCCCAGGTAATCAGCTCCTTGAGATCGAGTCGCCATGACCATTGTATAAGAATGAAGACCCCTGTCCCACATCAATAGCATTCCTGGACTGACAGATCTGAGTAACTTTTTAGATCTAACTCTTTCACCGATTTTATAAGGACAATGCTTTGTGCGTCAATTATCAAATGTGTACCTGCTTCCACTAAGATCACTAACCGCGCTTTTGGGAATGATGCTTTTGTACCTGGCCGACTACCTGGATAGCCAAATACCCTAGCATTTTCTGCACTATCTGGGATGTCAAATACGCTGCCATCAATTGCCATTATTCTCAATCCTCCCAGAAAAGCTTCTGGCGTTTTCACTGTCGCTAGTGGGCGCACTACCAGATGAAATAATCTACACATTACCCTTGCCCCGATTCTTTGTCTGGCTTCCGTAATTGATGATTTACATGGTACTTGCCAATACGATCCAACTCTGATCCAAGCTTCGCTTAGACCATCAACTAAATTTTTCAGTACTCCTCTCATTGAGGTTTTTGACCACAAGCTCATTGCAATGATTAAACAGACCACTAGATGTGACGGTAAAGCTCTTCTTCTCTCTTCGCCTGCGTTTGTCTCCTTTAATGCCTGTTCTATCGCTGACGCTGGAATCGCTCTTTCCAATGCTTTTAAGATTGTACCTGCTTCAATTGTTGGTACAAACAAGGATAGTTCTTTGAGTTGCATCTTTAATCTGAATCTTGCTGACGGCAACAACCATTTTACTTGCTTTCAGCCCTTAACCGAACCGTATTGAATGCCTTCTCTCATTCCCCTTTCCCACACCTGAATTCTTACGGTAGTTTGTGTGGGGGCAAAGACATTAATTCAACAACAACCTGCCAATTACTAGATATTGAATCGACCCATGATTCACCCCAGAGTCCAATATAGAAAGTGCTATGCCTAGCATATTTTCTGTGGCTTTCTGTTTTTCTGCCTAGATATTCTTGAACTTGCTTTGATTTGATATCGATGCCTTGAATTATACTCTTCAAGTATGCTAGTGATAACAAAATCAATAATTTACTCAATCGTTCGCCTGTTAAATTAGTCTTTTCTAAGTTATATCCTCCGCTCTTAAAGTCTCTAAACATCTCTTCAATTCCAAATCTTTTAGCATAGGTATCAATTGCTGCTTGTAGATCTGCCAAGCTTGTCAAAATATACCAAGGCTCTTTTGTAGTAATATTTCGATATTTACCCAGCCATTTACCTGCCAGATTAAAGCCTTCGATGGGTGCCGTTTTTCTAATTGTAACTTCTTGATTAAAAAAGCTATTTCCTGGCTCTAATCCTAGCATTTTTAGTTCAGTCCATAACTCCTCTTCCATCTTAATACAAACATTCTTTTTCAGTCGCAGACAAAAATCTACTTTCTTCTCTCTTAGCCAGTTTGCAAGTGTAACGCTACAAAATTCACGATCTCCTAATACCAGTAAACTATAATCTGATAAGGCGGTAAATACTGGCGTTAATACGAATTGTTGGTTCTCTAATGTGCTGCTCCCTTGCTTGTCAAGCATTTTCCAATAAATAGGAATGGCTCTCTTCCTCCAAATCATGCTGACCATCAAAATATTATTTGATTGCCATTTGGTTCGATCTATTGCTAAATAAATAACATTATTCTGTTTAACACTGCCTTTGATCCAACCAATCACTAGTAGCAACCAAATTTTATCTATGTCCCATTCATCATCCGATAAAAATCTCTGAACTTTTTTTCTTCTACTTTCAAATTTAATCGGCATAGCTAGTTTTGTCGCTATGCTTTCTAACGTGACTTCTTTAATTGATTGCACTACCTGAATCAATAAAATTGTCAATAAGTAATTAGAGCCTGTGAGTTTTTCTGACAAATGGGCATGATACAATTCTGGTAACATTTTATTGTTTTTGGGTAAGAAGCTTTCTTACCCTATCTTTTTTTAGGCAACTTGCCTAGAATCATCTCCCTGTTTGGTTTTTAGGCTACCTGTCGCCCCGTCAGAAAATTGATAGTTACCATTGATTGACCGTCCGGGCAATTGAATTAGCATTTTTAGTATTGCGATCGAGTCCACTTTGAGTTAATGTATCCATTTCACTCTCGGCATTATTTTTAGTAGCTTCGTCCTGTTTAGTTTTGATTTGGATCGCTGCAAGCTGATTTGCCATTTGCTGTTGAGCTACGCTAGCAGTTTCAACATCTAGTCTGGATTTGTTTAAATCTAAATCGTTTTTCTTGAGGATATTTGCCGTGTTATCAGCTTGTAGACTACTAGTAGCCACGCCGATTGTTGGAGCGATTCCATTGACTATTTGCGTAACCTGACTAGATGTTGAAGCTGCATCGTTGAAAATACTTGTATTAGCTTCGTTGAGAGTTTTTTGTTGCTTGGCGGCTTCATTGACGGCTACACCAGATGTGGCAATATTAATTAAGCTTTTAATATTTTCCATTGAGAAAATGTTACCTTCGACTGAATTTTTCACTAGCAAGGCAAGTGGATCTCCAGTTGTTTGAGAGGTATCGATAAATCCGAATAGATCGATCGGGTTAAATGGTGATGAGGCATTTGATTTGATCCCAAAAGCACTACTGATATTAAAAGTCTGGGCAATTTTAGTTAGATCTGATGGTTGGAGTTTTTGACCTGTCAGCAAACCAACTATTAATGGCGAATACTGGGTAATTGCGGTTTGAATTGGTGTAGATTCAGCGTAGGTCACTCCCGCGATCCCGATCGTCAGGACGGTAGCAAGCGTAGCAATGGTAGTTTTCTTCATAAAGTTACCGATTGGGTGATGAGGATTTTTCCGGCTTGAACTAAGATTCCACTGTCGTCAACCGCTGATGCAGACCGCGCTTGGCGTTCGTCGATGTTGTTGGCGGTCAGAGCTACCAACGAGGGTGGTAAATAGATCCGCGTGTGGGTAAATCGATCGTCGATTTTGAGCAGCCATTGACTGGAGCAAGTAGCTTTATCTGGTGCAAAGCTGGCTTTAGCATTGCGTTCTGCCATCGATCGCGGTAGATTCAACATCTCTGGATCGCAATACCGCGTAAAGCTTTCGGCACCAATCCGACCGATCAGGTGGTAGGAAATCGCATCCTTAATTTTGTTACCTCCCGCCGAATTGAACACGCTGGCTGGCTCTTGGGCTGCCAACATCAATCGCATTCCCGCTTTCAAACCATTAGCGGCAATTCGCCCGACACAAAGCGACAGTGCATCCAAATCGAAGGTAATCGAAGCCTCATCGACGAATAACAGCGAACCATCTTTATCGGCGGATGAAATCGCTCGTCTCATCGCAGCCGCATACATGATGCTGCCAAAGACCGCCGCATCGTCATTACTGGATACACCCCGCATCGCGATCGCCATTAACGGTCGATCGAGCGATACACTACTAGGAGAATTAATCGTCTTCCCATAAGCCCCGTCAATCCACCGCTGAAGCTGGGTTTGAATCGCGCTGAGGGTATCCACATCCTGGTCGGTTGGGTCTTTGAGATCGATCCGCTCGATCGAACAAAATTTAATAAAGTCGCCTAGAACTGGGTAAACTTGCCATTCCAGAGAACCGATTCCCCCTTGACGCGCCTGGTAATATCTGAGTTTGATTTGGCTATCGTTAAAAAACCGCTTCAACGCCGTAGTTAATAGGGATGTGACCTTGTTGCTACTGACTCCAGGCAATTCCCCTTTCGCCCCCAATACCATCGTCGAGAGAATCTGAAGCACAAATTCCTCGCTCTGCTTCTTCATATCGGCTCTAGTCGCTGAATCTAGCTCTAGTGGGATCTCTGGAGTTTCAAAGAAGTTCAGCGCGTCATTGAAGATGTCCACATACGCACCATCCATTCGCTCGACGAAATCCTTAAAAGTACTGGCATCTCTGGTGGGCGGCTGATCGAGGATCGTCACGGGAATATGTCGAGCCAGGGCATGGTAAATAATATGGGCTGCTAAAAGGGATTTACCCGATCGAGTTTTCCCCCACAAAGCAATATGCCCCATGTGTTTGAACGGGTCGAAATATACTGGGGATGCCCCCTTGAAGGCGATGAATTCCAATCCGCTCTGATGAGCGTTAACCGTGTTCAGAAGCGGGTAGTAAGCCGCAGTGAGTAAAGGACGCTCTCGATCGCGTCTGTCGCACACATCCACCAACATCGATTTACCATAGAACGGTAGGGATGAAACCCAGAGTGCGTCGGCAGTATCCACCTCCAATATCATCGTCGCTGGGGATTGAAAATAACTCGATAGCTCCCGCGCCGCCACCCGCATTTCGGCTGGGGTATCGCGGTAGATGAATAGCGACAGGGCAAACTCGACCACCGGATCGCCGCCGATGAGGTTTTTCTCTGCCGCGATCGCTTGTTCTAATTCGATCGTCGCGCCAACGTCGATCTGCCCCTTAGCTTCTTTATCCTTCTTCCGATAGAAAGCCTGTCGGATCAACTGTTGGTTGTTGTAGCGCGTCCCAAAATCCTCTGGGCGCGAAATCTCCAACACCATCCTGATGTCATAAGCAGAGCGACGCGCCGCCAGCGTCCATAAGTAGTTAAGCTGAATCTCGCGCAAACTCTTCCCATTGGCTGCTTCAAACGCCTCTGGCTGGGACTTCAAGAACATCGAACCGACGTATTTACCATCGACTGCTACATAATCGCGGTTGGAAGCAGGAACAGCGGATGGTGCCTTCATTAATAGGGTAGTTGGATGTCTTTTGTTGCGAACATTTTCACCGATCGTTCCAGTGACTAGATTGAATTCAATGATCTGGGGAGCTAGTTCTGGCTGTTGTCCTAACTCTCGATCGTTAAATCGATTGAGTTCCCGCCAACAAAATTGCCAAACTTGTTCGCCAGATAGAGCAATCGTTTCCACTTGAAGTTTTTCGCGGAATAGATCCTGCCACACCAAGAAACCTTGCTCGTAACCCTTGAGCGCGAGGATGTCGATTTGCTGTTGACGAATCTCTCGATTGGCTCCAGAAAGCTGCTGAAACCAGCCCATGCCAAACTTAATTACTTTTTCAAGCAAATCTCGCTCTCGTTCCTCCATCTGGGGCGTATAGGTGCCCATCAGGATGATTCTCTTCGGTCGGCGTTGCCCTTTAGCATCGAGTACCTGCATCACCTTGATTTCCTCGGCAATCAAAAGCTGAGTATTGACTGGTGCCGTCTCAAACAGGTTTACCAGTTCTGCTTGATGCTCCTGATAATCCGAAAAACACTGATATTCCACCCGCAAGCTCTCACCCAGTGACAGTTCTCGACTCAAAGCAGCGATCGAATTAACGATCGATCTCGCCTCAATCTCACCAAAATCATCATGAAATCCCTGACATTCCCAGATGAACCGCAGCTTGTAATCGGGCCGATCTAGCGATCTGCTGGTATTCAAAAGTAATGCCCCAGCCTGTATCCCATTCGGCAACGTGTAATTGATAATGCTCTGAAGGTGGGTTGCCGTCTCCAAAGGTCGAAGTTTCTGCGACTTCCCACTCAAACCTTTGTGCTTGATAATAATCGGATTGGGCTTGAGCGAATTCGATCGTTTAGCCTTGTTCTTTTTCATTTAAATCACCTGAATTACGATTTAATGGCGATCGATAATCAAAGCAGCCTCTGGTGTAGTGTTTGGGTGTGCGGATCTTGGCGAGGATTTCACCAGTACCATCTTTGAGGATAAATAGTGCGGTAAAGAATAACGTGACAAACAGAGCTGTAGCGATATTTGGCGGGAGTCCTGAAGAACCAAGCATCAAGCAAACGACGGTAATTGCCATCAACACGATCGCGACATCGCGGGAGATACCAAAGAACTTAGCTCTGCGGCGTAGTGCTCGATTTACTTCAATCCTGGTGTCCTGTTCCATCAAGTCACCAATGTTGCAGTAATTTTGTCGGCTAAGTATAAAAGAACGACAATGATCAAAATATTCGCAACTGGTTTGGCAATCCCAGAGAAGTTTTCTCGCTCGTATTCTTTATAGCCCTCATATGCTTGCCAGATGATTACCGAGCCAGCCAGGACGATTACCAACCACGGAATAATCCCCAGGGCTGCGGTAACTAAAGGTGCCACCACAGTAGCTCCAGCAGCCGTTAGAAAAGCATTAATAGTCGTATTCAAATAGGTAGTAAAAGTCGAGAAAACGATCGCTTGAGCTGGACGAGCATCGGCATAACTCCAGAAAGCAGCGGAAGTAACAGCAATCAACAAATAGCGGATTTTAGTCCAGCTAATCGGTTTGCGGCGGTTGCGAATAGTTGTTGCATCCATATTGTTCAGTGATAAATAGCTAAACTGGCTCAACCAAGACGAATAAAATAATGATTCGATCAGACGTTGAAATAAAAATCCTTACTCAAATTTCAATCTCTAAAAAATAAGCATCAACAATTAACAATAAATTTTAGATTCCCCTTTGCGTGAAATCTTCACAGAATTTTGTGATGACGATCTAGATATAAGTGGGAACTAAAATGTAATTTTTAACGTAGTATTGTTTACAAAAACCTAGAGCAATAACGATATTCAGTACTTTTTAGAACATATCATATCCAGCAATAAAATGAGAGATATTCAGATGTGTGCAACCTCAAGTTAATCTGCTCTATCAAAGATTTCTAGCCTATTAAAAAAAGATCTGGCAAGGCAAAAATCAAGATAAATATCTGAAAATCGGGTCATCAAACTACCAAAGTAGATCTGTACATTGACAAAAATATTGAAAAGCAAGTTAAAATCTTTACCTGGAGGGTTTTATGAGAGGTTGCACAAAAAAATGCCCAAGATTAAAATCAACGCGATCGTTTTCTCAACTAATTCTCTAGCTACAACTGCTTTGACAATCCTATTTGAAAAGCATGACGTAAATTTAATGGAAATTGCTGCTTACAACAAAGGAGGATTGCAACTAGTTTACGAACAGAAGCCAGATTTAGTAGTTTTCGTGACAAGTTCCCATCAGCCCAATGCTGAATATCTAAACAGCGTTCGCTCTGTCGAACCCGCGCCGCGAATTTTGCTGATAGTTGACGACTATGCCAGAAAGCTCGAAAATGCCCAGTATTGCATTGGTGTTGGCGAAGCCTCTGCCAATGCAGAAGCCTCTCTGATAGAGGATTGCGTCTGTCTGGCGGAAACTTTTCAGCCAGAGGATCTCACCCGACTATTAGATGAGATTCAACCTCAGAAATACGTCACGATTAGGCGGATGTCGGGATCTCCACCCGCACTTACACCCCGTCAAACAGATGTTCTGAGACTAATCGCTGACGGGATCAAAGTGGGCGCAATCCCTGGTTTGCTCGGTATCAGTAGGCAAGCTGCGGATGTTCATGTGAAAAAGCTGCATCAGATCTTGGGGACTGAAGACCTCCAAGATCTGGCGGTTTTAGGGCTGCGATGCGGGTTGGTAGATTAAATAAGGGAAGCTACAATCCGCAAGATAGGTGTGCTGCTGGAGATTTTGAGCAGTGGGAGGCATCACTAAATTGCAATCGATAGCCAGGTGAGTAGGAATTGTATGTCTTATTGAGAATGGCTGAAACTATCTTCAATTAAAGCTTTCAGCAGCTCTTACCATATAAATCCACCTCTTGTTGATGTAAAGGCTAAAATAAAGGGGACAAGCCAGAACACTGACAATCAATGCCTGAGACAGTAAAGCAGCAAAGTAACCCTTACTCGACAGGCGGTGGTGGAGTGAATTTTGAAACGCGGGTTCAAGCAGCCTTCACTGTTCTGATGCTGACAGGACGGATTGCACCTTGCTTACCACCTTTCCCGATTACAAAGATTAAGCTGCAAGGGCATTATGCTGGCTTTAATACTGATGATTTTATTGTATTCTCGAAACAACCAGAAACAGAGAAAGTAGTAAAACTACTCGCTCAAATTAAACATGCTATTAGTATCACGGCAGGAGATACAACGTTTGCAGAAGTAATTCAAAGTACCTGGAATGACTTTAATGATGAAAGTTTCGATTCCAGCGTTGATGCCCTTGCTCTTATTACAGGCCCTTTGAGTGCAACTGATATAGATGATGTGCGACCTATTCTAGAATGGGCAAGACATTCTGAAGATGAAACCGAGTTTTTCACCAAAATTAAGACTGCTAATTTTAGTAGTGATGCAAAAAGAAAAAAGCTAGCAGCATTCAAGACACATTTAAAAAATGCAAATGAGGGGATTGATGTTACCGATCAACAAGTATGGGAGTTTTTAAAAGTTTTTAATCTCATTGGCTACGATCTAGATACAGAATCAGGAGGCACATTATCATTACTTCATTCTTTAATCGCTCAATATTCAAATGAAGCTGCACCATCTGTATGGGCAAGAGTTGTTGATGTAGTTCAAATTTCTAATCAAAATGCGGGTACGATTGCTTTAGAAACTTTACCAGAGGACATTCGGACTAAATTTAGTACTGCTAATTATTCTAATTGGTCATCAGATTTGAGTAAGCTGAGAGAGCATGGAAATTATATTTTAGGTGTTATAAGAACCACTATTGGTGGGATTCATATTAAGCAATCAGATACATTCGATCGATTACTTAATTTAGCTGAAACATCCAGTTTTATTTTGGTATCTGGCGAACGTGGTGCTGGAAAATCTAGCCTCGTAAGAAAATTCTCAGACTATATGGGCGAACGTGCCCCTATCTTTTGTTTACGCACAGAAGATTTAGATCGATCTCATCTCGACAATGTGTTTTCAGCAATGGGCTTGAAAGGTTCACTTCGCGATTTAGAAGCAGGTTTCGCTTTAATGCCCAAAAAATATCTGCTGATCGAATCTTTGGAAAAGCTTCTTGAGTTAGAAAAAACGACAGCATTCATAGATTTACTTCATTTTCTAAATAAACAGCAAGGTTGGACTATAATCGCTACTGGTCGTGACTATGCATATCAGCAAATTACTTTTACATATCTTCAGCCTCATGGCATCAAATTTGCACCGCTGACACTAAATGGTTTTAGTAACGAGCAAGTTCGGGATCTATGCGAACAAATTGAATCATTACAAAAATTTTCTAACAATCCAAATCTGAAAATTTTGCTGAAGTCACCCTTCTTTGCAGATTTAGCATGTAGAGTTCTTGAGACTGGAACAGAATTTACACCTGAAGATGGCGAAAAGGAGTTTCGTGATGCTGTGTGGCGAGATGCGATCGCAAAAGAACAAGAACGAGCAAATGGAATGCCAACTAAGCGCAGACAGACATTTATCAATATTGCCGTCCGCCGAGCCAAACAGATGGTATATGGAGTTCCAGATACTCTTTTTGATGAGAATGCAGTACTCAAGCTTGAAGAAGATAATTTAGTTCGTCGCAATAAGAATGGACTCGTTAGCCCCGCACATGACCTTTTAGAGGATTGGGCACTCGATCGATATATTGAAGAAATTTACCAACAATACTCAGGCAATATCCAAGATTTTCTTAATGCAATCGGCAATGAACCTGCAATCAACCGTGCATTTCGCTTATGGCTTCACCAAAAGTTAAGATATGGCGACAATGTTTATGATTTCATGCTTACTGTTCTGAACGATCGAGGTATTAAGAGATACTGGCAAGATGAAACTATTGCTGCAATACTTCAAGGTGATAATTCAGATGAATTTCTTAACCTGTTAAAGAACAAACTTTTTTTGGAGGATGGCGAGCTTCTTAAACGTTTCTGCTTCATTCTCCGGTTAGCCTGTCAGATGCCAGACTTGAAGCTAATTCCCAAGCTCAAAGAAAATGATGAAACGAATTTAGTTAATGCTTTATATCTCAAACCCTATGGCAAAGCTTGGGAAGCAATAATTTGCTTTCTATTTGAAAATAGAAAATCTTTGTCAAAGGATTTGATACCACATATAACAGCAGTCTTAAATGATTGGTCTTCCTTATTAAATCTAAATGAGGATTTACCAGTGCCAGCCCGTGAAGTAGGATTATTATCCCTTCATCTGTTAACTCCTCTTAAAGAATCATATCAAGATGATGGTAATAGAAAGAAGCTGCTTAGTATCATCATCAAAACCATTCCGATAATTCATCAAGAATTTACAGAGCTTTTGGAAACAGATGTTCTTGTCTATCGCAGTAAAAGTCATAGATTGTCGTATGTTAAAGAACTTTGCAAAATGTCTTTGGAGGAGGTAGAATCAGCTTTTTTCTCTAAATATGCTCCGAACAAGCTAATGAAGTTAGCCTATTTTGAATGGTTTGTAGAGACAATTGATGATACTAGTATTTCTCGCCGTACTAGTGATAATTATCCAGAGACAGATCGGTGCTTTGGTCTTAAAACATATGGAAATATGTTTTTTCCTGCGAGTGGTGCTAAGGGGTTATTCAATCATCTTCTTCTATTTCATCCAAACAAAGGATTGAAGTTTATTTTAAAATTGCTGAACAAAACTGTTGAAATATTCACTCGTCCTGGCTTGTACTTGCCAGAGAGTTATTCATCAATATCGCAAGAGTTATCAGAATCAGTCGTTGAACCTTTGACTATTCAGTTAAATAATGGGAGAAAAGTATACCAATATTATTCTGGAGATTTTTGGTCGGCATACCGTG
Organism: Chamaesiphon sp.; assembly: GCA_041738715.1. GTDB lineage: Bacteria > Cyanobacteriota > Cyanobacteriia > Cyanobacteriales > Chamaesiphonaceae > Chamaesiphon. Next base: position 6,139 of record JBGSPI010000053.1, on the reverse strand, counting down.
GATTTTCTAATATACCTTACTTACTACAGTGCGCTTTAATGGCACTTGAGAACTCGCTCATCGCACATGTCGAATCGTGTGAATCAGGGAAATTAGAGTGGCTATTTGACTATATTTTGCGTAATAGCAACTCTGTAATGCCTACAGCAATATTAGCTTCTATCGCAACAGGTTTTCCTGAAAAGGTTGGGAAATCTGCTTTGCCACTTCTACGAACCCCTGAATTGTACCACATGGATATGATTCGAGCTAATCGTGAGCAGGGCGGCAGTGAAATAAATTGGCATTATTCTGGCTTTCAACGAGATGCGCTATCTAAATTTTATGCAGAAGAAAGACGTACTGCTGCGCTGCGTCCGTGGCGCAAAGAGTCTTTAGAAACACTAGTTACTCGTCTTCAATTTTCGGAATGGAAAGATGAGACGTTTACTGCTATCGATCTGCTACGTGCATCTGAACCACAGGATGAAACGACACGCTTCCTTTTACATAGGATTGATAGTCGCGGTTGGAACCCTGTCGAAGATCGAGAGAATAATAGAATCATATTTGAGCCTAAAAACTTGGAAGCTGACTTAAAAGATATTCAGCAACAAACCCAAGAAAGAATGCAAGAACAAACTCGCTTTATTAAACTCGATCTTTGGGCACGTAATACCTTTGCACGAGAGCCATTGAAAACTGAATACTACTCGATGTGGAATGAAGCTCTGGCTGAGGCAAAAGAGCTTTTTGAAAAACTCAAAGCTGGTACAGTTAGCAATCTAGCAGCGATGTCGTTCGGAGGTATTGTTACTGCTGCGGCGATCTTTGTACGTGACTATTCAGACAAATTGACAGATGAAGATATTGCGTGGAGTTTCGATCTAATCGGTCAAACAGTTCTGACAAATGCAGATGTAGACGATTCAATTAGAAGCTTAAACTATGCTGATACAGCATCTTCGGTATCTGTTCTCCCAATTTTCTTGGACTTATTTTCTGAAGAAAATTATCGATGTATTGTTAAAAGTTTGATTATTACTGCGTTAACACATACGAATAAAGAGGTTAGGCACAGAGCAGCAGATGGGATTAGAAACTATCTCTGGCAAAGAGATCCAGAGTTCGCACAAGAATGTATAACTGGGTCGCTTGAATATGCCCGTTTTGAGTATGACCAAGATAATCGATATATAAAAAGACAAATATACAATCTAGCTGATGACGCTAGGGAAGTTGAAGTATCTAAGCTGCAAGCAAAAAAAAATGAATTCCGAGAGCGATTCAAACGAGGTGAACTTTCGACCGACATCGATCTAATTACGCTTGGATCTTATAGTTCACGGCATATTTTAAGCCCTTGCCTAATGATTCCAAATGCCTCTAAGGAATCGAGCCACATCAAATTATGGTCGAAGATGCTATCTCTCTTGTTTGAAGCGGAGCAACAAGAAGATAGACAAGGCTCTAAAAAAGACGATCGAGTCGAGATCGATGTTGACACATCTTTGAACTTCACTAGGCGGTTTGCTGAATACCTATTTCAGTTACACGATTCAAATTTTGAAGATTATATCGAGCAATTACGGATAGGGTGTGAAATAGCACCTGATTTTATAAACCATTTCATTTTATGTATTGCAGCAGAAGCTGAAAAACGAAATAAAAATGAAGTCTATTGGCAACTGTGGAAAGAATTATCGCCGAAGATTCAAGAAATAGCTATTGCAGTTGCCAGAAACAACTCCGAATACAGACAGCGAGATAACAGACGAAAGTTAATTCGTAGTATACTACATGCTGATACCCCTTGGCAGAAAATAGATTATGAAAATCAAGATGTTAGACTTGGAAAAGACTTGATACTTGAATTCGTCACAAATGCCGGAAAGAATCCAGATGCGTTTGAATCATTAGCTTCCCTCATGCATCATTTCCCTTCAATTTTCTTTGAATCAGGAGTACGTATTCTTGCAAAACATCAAAAAGAGGAAGACGGAATTCGTTTGCTATCAGGAGTAAATACTCCATTCTACTTAGAAAGGGCAATTCAGCATTTTTTACTGATCGATCAAACTGGATCTTTGACAAAAACTATGCATGAGGCTTGTTTTGTGTTGCTTGACGCAATTGTTGAAACTGCCTCGTCAAGGGCATACTATCTGCGAGAACATCTTATCCGTTCTCGCCGAATTGTGTGATTTTATGAATGATCTGATTTGAGCAATAATCGAGCATACTATCAAATATTTAGAGTAGGTAGATCGATCTATCTTCAACCGCAGCAACTAACTAATGTTCAGCATTAGTAGAATTATCGCTGTTGTGCAGCAGCCGCTATTCTCCGTGCAATGACCTCAATGTCTTCACCAGGGATACCAGTATGATTTCAGGCTTTGTGTAGGTCATAGTAGCCTCCTGAGCATCATTATATGTTGCTTCCGATCGGTACGGATAGATAGTAAGTTGCGATCGAATGCTCCCAATCCCCCATCGCAGTTCCAAGTAATTACTTGGAACTAATAAATAGCGTAAAACCTATGCTTGGCAACGCTTTAATTGAATATTCGATCTCGAATAAGAATCTATCAGTCTTGCTGCTAAACACTGAAGTCTTTATTCAGTAACAACTTAATCGAGTTAGTACGGTTCCAAGTAATTACTTGGAACTACGTAAATAACTCAGAACTACCTCTAGCTGGGCATTTCCGGCGATTAGAACTTGTACCGCTGCCACCTGCGCTGGTGTAACAGAGACGGTATGAGATTTGTACTTGCCATCTAGCTCTTTTTGCTTGTAAGTGAGGTGCCAAAACCAATGCGAAATATTGTGGGGGTCACGTTCCCCGATTACCAGTGGATATTCCTGGATCTGTCCATTCTGTAACTTTTTTTTCTTGGTGCGTTGGCAGAGAGTACCACTACGACCAGGTACTCGATCGCCACGAATTTTCATCTATAATTAAATTGAAACTATTAATCAATTTATGAATGGTAATTAAGCGATTACCATTCTATTTATTTTAACAGAAAATGAAATAAAACTCGATACTTTTTATGTAGATGTTAGCGAATACAAAGCTTATTTTACTTAAATGGCATTCTAAGCATATAGAGATAAAATTGTTTACTATCGCTATTTCATAGCACTAGAATAAACTTACTTTCAATCAGCAATTATTGCTGGTTTCTGATTATCTGCATATATCTTTTGAGAAGAATGCGGTAAACCGCAGAGAATTGACACTGATTCTTATCTTAAAAATTTTATGCAAGCAGTTATTTCTGGAAACGTTGGTAAAAGTGTCGAAGTCAAAAACATTCTCCTTCCTGATAGTTCTGGCTTCTTTGAGTTAGCTGAGACATCTTTATCTGTTAAAACTAATCCCGATTTTGATGACTGGTTCAAGCTCAGATTCACTGATAAGCTCATCCAAGTTGCCGAGCAGTATATTTCAAAAGGAATGCTACTATCGGTAGTCGGTCATTTAGAATTTGAATATTGGATCGATCGAGAAACTCAAGAGCGTAAATCCTGTCCAGTGATTATTGTGAGCGAAATTCAACTCCCGCCTAGATTTGCTTAACTTCGTTTTCTGATTCTGAGAGTTATAAGTAAAACTCTCAGAGCAGCATAGCTGCAAAGAAATAAAGGTAAATTTTAGTAAATTACTGGAATCAGCTTCTATGCACACTTTAAATGCTAATATTACAATCTTGTCGGCTGAAATTTCAGATGATAAAATTTCTGGTACAGCGATCGATACCGACAGTAATATCAACGTCAATTACTCCACCGTAAATAGTGATACCAATCGCACGATATTTATTCCAGAAGCTAATTTGGTTGTGGCTGGTAAGTTTCGGATTGGTAAAGAAATTGCAACTGTTGGTGTCTGGATTCACACCATCATTGCTATTCTACCCTACGTTAAAGCCACTTCTAGCACACCAATTGCAAGTATTCAAGCTGTCGAGCTACCGACTTCTGCTACCCCTGTAGAAGCTCTAGAATCTTCCCAAACTCTGGAGATTAACGCATCCGTCCCTATCTCTAATCCTGTCATATCGCTCGAACCTTCCACTCCAGCTAAATCCCCAAAGAAAACAGGTAGCCGTTCTAGTTCCAAAACTACAGCAGTCAAGAAAACTGTTAAAGCGATCGTATCTTAATTAGTCGATCGAGCTAGATTCAGTACTCAAGCTGTCCGATAGGTGCAACGCCTATCTCGATCGTTTTCCTAGTATTACTCCTGATGGCAATTCATTCGCCATCAGGAGTTTGTTTATTGGGAGAAAAAATAGGTCTATTTCTAGACCTAAACCACATATTTACAACTAATATTATGACCCTAGCTAACCGCAAATTACAACTGCAAGTTACTGAATCATTCTCCTGCCAAGAATTGCTGCCTGGATTGGTCATTTGTGAATCTCTAAATGGCGACCCCCACGGCTGGAATAATGGCGAACGGAATAAACCACCATTTATCGTTTATCTCGGCTATAACTCGCCAGAAGAGCGAGATGGATTTATTTCCCAACTACGAAATATCTGGAAGATTGATGGTGAAATTGTCTATCGCACAGCCAAACGGGTTAATGGTTTTTGGTGGGAGATTAAAATCCGTGGCATGAAGCGGCGTTCGAGTCCTGAAGTATTTAATTTAGATTATTTGAGTGAATCTAAGTCTTATGGTCTAGATTTTTTAGTACATTTAATACAAAGAAGACTAGAAAATTAAGTTCGATCGAGGTCACTCTTTAATTAATAACTTGAGGAAGTCATAGATTATGCTTAATATAACAGATTTAGAATTACTGCCAGAGATTCAAGTACCAGATTTCACTAATTTATCAGCCGAGTGGGACGAACAAGCTCAGTTAGATGCTGATGAAGAACTGATGCAGAATAAACGTGATTATTACGACAATTCCGGCTACTAAACCCTATTGCCCAGATCTAGATCTGGGCTAAAATTATGTCAAGTCTTACTGAGTTAGAACAAGTTCGCGATGCTCTAGTCGAGCTAATAATTGATGCTTTTGAGAGTCCAGAGGATAACACCGAGCTTCAGGCGCAACTAGACCAATTAGAGTTGGAAATTGCTGATAAAGTCGATGCAATTGCCGCTGTCTTCGCTGCTAAGAATGGGGAAATTGCCTACCTACGCGAACGCCGCGACTACTTTGATAAGCTAATTAAATCTAAAGAGAATGCTCTCGACAGGTTTAAGGACTATCTCAAGAAGGCTCTGGAGCGTCGAGAAGGGAATACTATTGCTGGGCGTGAAGCCAAGCTCCGACTGGTAAAGAATGGCGGCAAGCAACCGCTGTGGATTAATAATACCATTCGTCCTCAAGACTTCCCCGCAGAATTAGTAACTACTCAAATCTCTTACTCAGTTTCTACTGAAGAAATTCGGGAGCAGTTGACTAATACTAGTGGTGAAGAACTAATAGTTAATGGAAAAATCTTAGCTAAATTAGAACCACGCGGTACTCATTTACGCATTGGTTAATAGGAGATAAAGATGATTTGATATAGCTTACTCTCCATGTAGATATCTAACAGTTAAGAAGGCAAAGCCTTAAAGGAACGATCTGATGCGATCGCAGTATCGTACATCAGATCGTTCTTAAACTTTACTTCGAGAATACACCATGTTAACTAAAATTATTGCCGCTCATAAACATTTTATCTGTCTACGTCTAGGAGAATTTGAAGATCGTCAATTCTCGATTGGTGAAGCATTACTAGAAACTTATTATGAGTTCTTTGCATAATTAAGACAGATCTTCACACTATTCATCCCCATCAATAAACCTGTCGATCTCTGAATTGACACGTTCTTCATCTCCTCAGTAATTAGTTTACTGGGGAGTTTTCTATGTTAATTTGGCAAGCCAAAAAGAGATGATACTAGCTTTTTACTTATTTAAGGAGACAAACCGTGAATACTCAAACCATCCCCATTATTCAAGACCGTTTCTCTCATCCTGAATACATCGATCCACCTGACTTTTCACGTTAAGTGCCTCTAGCAAGCTGCCAGCCTTGGCAAAGATCATGTAATTTTAGCCAACCACGCCAGAGAACTTGGATGCCAATCGGAGTCTTACGTCGATGTTCGAGATAACCACCCAGATAAGCAAC
>JBGSPI010000022.1:0-14645 GCA_041738715.1 Chamaesiphon sp. | reverse complement strand
GATGAAGGTGAGAGGGGTTTTCGAGCATTTCGATTCATACTGGTTTTTTGGTTAAAAACAGTTTACCCACTCTTTTCCTCTCTAATCCACTCTGGGTCTGCTTTTTCTGCTATCTTCACTGACTTTTGTCAGTCAACCAGCAGTAGCAGAGTCTCCCCCAGCATCAGCGAAATCGAGTAATTGTGGTTGCAGCAGTTCTAGCAAAACCACCCCAGAATTAGACACCAGAATGCAAGAGCGGATCGCCAAGCATCCCTGCTATAGCGAAGAAGCCCATCACCATTACGCTCGGATGCACGTTGCTGTTGCTCCAGCTTGCAATATTCAATGTAACTTCTGCAATCGCAAATACGACTGTGCGAACGAAAGTCGTCCTGGAGTGGTGAGTGAGTTGCTGACTCCCGAAGAAGCAGCCCATAAAGTCTTAGTAATTGCGGGTAAAATCCCCCAAATGACCGTATTAGGTGTTGCGGGTCCTGGCGATCCTTTAGCCAATCCAGAGAAGACATTTCGCACCTTTGAACTAATTGCCGACAAAGCTCCAGATATCAAACTGTGCTTGTCTACCAATGGGTTAATGTTACCCGATTACGTCGATCGGATTAAACAATTAAATGTCGATCACGTTACCATCACCATTAACATGGTCGATCCCGCAATTGGGGAAAAAATTTATCCTTGGGTTCATTGGAAACGCAAGCGAATCAAGGGTATCGAAGCTGCTCGGATTCTCCACGAACGTCAAATGGAGGGTTTACAAGCACTCAAAGAAGCTGATATCCTGTGCAAAGTGAATTCAGTAATGATTCCTGGGATTAATGACGAACATTTACCAGAAGTCAATCGGGAAATTCGTCAACGCGGAGCCTTTCTCCACAACATTATGCCGTTGATTTCCGCACCCGAACATGGGACTTATTTTGGCTTGAATGGTCAACGTGGTCCCACACCTAAAGAGTTAAAAGCTTTGCAGGATGAGTGTGCAGATAGCAACATGAAAATGATGCGTCACTGCCGTCAATGTCGGGCTGATGCAGTCGGCTTATTAGGTGAAGATCGATCGCAGGAATTTACCAAAGATAAATTCATGGAAATGGCTCCTACCTACAACTTTGAGGAACGCCAAACCGTCCATGCTGGCATCGAACACGCTAAAGCCGAATTAAATGTCAAGAAAAATAAATTAAAACCTGCGGGGAAGGTTGTTAATAGTCCCAAGATTTTGGTTGCAGTTGCGACTAAAGGCGGCGGCATAGTCAATCAACATTTTGGTCATGCCAAAGAATTTCAGGTTTACGAAGTAGATGCTAACGAAGTGAAATTTGTCGGACACCGGAAAATAGATCTCTATTGTCAAACTGGTTATGGCGAAGAAGCTACTTTAGAAAATATCATCGCGGCGATCTCCGATTGCAAGGCTATTCTCACTTCTAAAATTGGGAATTGTCCTCAAGAAGAACTGGAAAAAGCAGGTCTGCAAGTAGTCCAAGCCTATGATGCGATCGATACAGTTGCCCGCGAATTTTATACCCAATATTTCAGTCATAGTCTAGTTGGTGCAGTGTGAGAATAATTAGTTACTAAAGGTAGGGAAAATTATCCCTACCTCCACCAAAGACATAGCACCCCACTTCATCGATCGACAAGATCCAAGATCTAACCAAAATCAATAAATCAATCGGACTGGATTACCCCAACCCCCAGTACGCACAGATAAATATTGCCAAAAATATCGAGCCGTAAAAGCTCCCATTAATCCCCCAGTCCCCTGGTTGCTGAGCGTAGCCGTTCGCGTAGCGTCTGCCTCAGCAGAAGCACCGTCCCCCAGTCCCCCAGTCCCCTCCTCCCCAAGTCCCCACACTCCCCACTGGTAACGACTCATGGAAACCATCTATCTCGACAATAACGCCACAACGAAAGTAGATCCCGAAGTAGTCGCGGCGATGATACCTTACTTGACCGAATTTTATGGCAACCCTTCCTCCATGCACAGCTTCGGTGGAAAAGTTGGGAAAGCGATCGAGACAGCCCGCCAACAAGTTGCTAAATTACTCGGAGCGGAACCGACAGAAATCGTTTTCACCAGTTGTGGAAGTGAAGGCAACAATAGTGCAATTCATGCTGCTTTAGCCGCTCAACCAGAACGCAAACATATTATTACTACTCAAGTCGAACATCCTTGCGTTCTCAATGTTTGCAAACATCTCGAAAAACAAGGTTATAAAGTTACTTATTTATCAGTTGATCGATTTGGACAACTAGATTTATTAGAACTAGAAGCCGCCATGACTGGGAATACTGCCCTAGTCACCACCATGTATGCCAATAACGAAACGGGCGTGATTTTCCCGATCGAGAAAATTGGGGCAATTGCTAAAGAATACGGTGCAACTTTCCACGTCGATGCCGTGCAAGCAGTCGGTAAAATCCCGCTGAATCTGAAAAATAGCACGATCGATTTATTAACACTCTCTGGGCACAAACTTCACGCTCCCAAAGGTGTCGGCGCACTCTATGTCAGAAAGAGTTTCCGCTTCCGTCCTTTCCTCCTCGGCGGACATCAAGAGCGCGGACGTAGAGCCGGAACTGAGAATGTCGCAAGCATTGTCGGACTGGGTAAAGCTGCGGAATTAGAAGGGTTCCATTTAGCTGCTGCTAATGAGTGGGAAAGCAAATTACGCGATCGATTGGAACAGGGTATCCTCGCTACGATTCCCGATTGCGAAGTCAATGGCGATCGCATTAACCGCCTCCCCAACACTACCAATATTGGCTTCAAGTATATCGAAGGCGAGGCGATTCTACTTTCGCTAGATAAGTATGGCATCTGCGCTTCCTCCGGTTCGGCTTGTACCTCTGGTTCCTTAGAACCCTCCCATGTCTTGCAAGCCCTGGGCTTACCCTACACGATCTTGCACGGTTCGATCCGGTTTAGCCTCAGTCGTTACACCACCGCTGCGGATGTCGATCGAGTCTTGGAAGTCATGCCAGGAATAGTTACTCGACTCCGCGCCCTCTCTCCCTTCACCAGTGACGACGCTGAATGGCTCCAAGATCGTCAATCTGCCCTTGCTGTTTAGGAGCAAGGCTAGCAGGGTGACTTGGAACTAGATCCCCGTCCCCCAGTCTCCCCGTCCTTTATTACCGAGAACTAGTCATGTGGGAATATACCGATAAAGTATTAGAACTATTTCACGATCCGAAGAATCAAGGCGCGATCGAGAACAAGCAAGAATCAGGGATTGCTGTTGTATTTGGCGAAGTGGGTAGTATTGCCTGTGGTGATGCGCTCCGATTACACCTCAAAATCGATATCGCCAAAGATACAATCCTCGATGCCAGGTTTCAAACCTTTGGATGTACGAGTGCGATCGCCTCTTCTTCGGCTTTGACAGAGATGATTAAAGGCTTGACTTTAGATGAAGCTTTACAGGTTTCCAATAAAGATATTGCTGATTATTTAGGTGGTTTACCCGAAGCAAAAATGCACTGTTCAGTGATGGGACAAGAATCCCTCGAAGCGGCGATTTTTAAATACCGAGGCATCGAAATTGTTGCCCATGAAGATGATGATGGAGCATTATTATGCCGTTGTTTTGGGATTAGTAATAACCGCGTTCGGCGAGTGATTATTGAAAACGATCTGACCACTGTTGATGAAGTTACTAACTATGTCAAAGCTGGTGGTGGTTGCGGTTCCTGCACGATCGGGATTGAAGATATTCTGATTTCCGTGCAGAAAGACATGGAAAAAAGTGTCCAAGTAGCAACCGAAATCGTTCAGAAAAAAGCAGCTAAAACTTTAACTACTATCCAGAAGATTACCTTAATTCAGGAGATTTTAGACCAACAAATTCGCCCCTTATTAATAGCTGACGGTGGCGATGTCGAACTCTACGATGTGGATGGAGATCGGGTGCTAGTTACCCTCAAAGGTGCTTGTGGCTCCTGCTCCAGCCGTACCGATACGCTCAAAAACGCGATCGAATCTCGCCTCCGCGACCAAGTTTCACCAACCCTAACTGTTGAAGCAGCCTGATTTTAAGGCAGAGGGCAGAGGGGAAAGGAAACAGTTGAAAGTTGAAAGTTGAAAGTTGAAAGTCCCCCCGTCCCCCCGTCCCCCAGTCCCCCAGTCCCCCCATCCCTTATGAACACTAACCATCGCCATCCCCCGCTGGAGCGTTCCCCACCTTTTACTAATGCTCCACACGATCGATACTCTCTAACCTTTCTTTTCTCACACCAACAATTTACTAATTCATACTAGGACAAACTCATCATGACCGACAAAGCAATGAGACAGATCGCTTTCTATGGTAAAGGCGGTATCGGTAAATCCACCACCTCCCAAAACACCCTCGCAGGTTTAGCAGACTTAGATAATCGCATTATGATCGTCGGTTGCGATCCAAAAGCTGACTCTACCCGCTTAATGCTCCATAGTAAAGCTCAAACTACTATTCTTTCCCTCGCAGCCGAACGTGGTGCAGTAGAAGATGTCGAACTCGATGAAGTCTTACTTACTGGCTACAAAGGTATTAAGTGTGTAGAATCCGGCGGTCCCGAACCTGGTGTAGGTTGTGCCGGACGGGGTATTATCACCGCGATCAACTTCTTAGAAGAAAACGGTGCCTATGAAGACCTGGACTTCGTAAGTTATGACGTACTTGGGGACGTTGTATGTGGTGGTTTCGCGATGCCAATCCGCGAAGGTAAAGCTCAAGAAATCTATATCGTCACCTCCGGCGAAATGATGGCGATGTATGCCGCTAACAATATCGCTCGCGGTATTCTCAAATACGCTCACTCCGGTGGCGTGCGCTTAGGTGGCTTAATCTGTAACAGCCGGAAAGTCGATCGGGAAGTCGAATTAATCGAAACTCTCGCCGCACGTCTGAACACCCAAATGATCCACTTTGTCCCCCGCGACAATATCGTCCAACATGCAGAGTTACGCCGCATGACTGTAATTGAGTATGCGCCAAACTCCGATCAAGCCAACGAGTACCGCACCCTCGCCAAGAAAATCGAAGAAAACACGAAACTAAGAATTCCTACACCCATCTCGATGGACGAACTCGAAGAACTACTCGTTGAATTTGGTCTCCTCGGCGACGACAAAGAATTCGAGCATCTAGTCGGTAAAACAGCAGACGAACTTCCCGTTGAAGCTTTGACTGTTTAATTAGCTCATTTGAAGAGGGGAGAAGATCGCTCTCCCCTCCACCCCCTCTTCTCTCTTCGCTCATCCCCACCTAATCGATCGAGGCACATTATGACACCTCCAGAATCCGCTACACTCGAAGAATCGACTACAACTGTAGATCGAGTCGACCAAAAAGAACTAATCAAATCCGTTTTAGAAGTCTATCCCGACAAAGCCAAGAAAAAACGGGAAAAACACATCAACGTTTACGAAGAAGGTAAATCGGATTGCGGCGTTAAATCTAACATCAAATCTGTCCCTGGCTCAATGACCACTCGTGGCTGTGCCTACGCTGGTTCTAAGGGTGTAGTCTGGGGTCCGATCAAAGATATGATCCATATCAGTCATGGTCCCGTCGGTTGTGGTTACTATTCCTGGTCCGGTCGGCGTAACTACTACATCGGCACCACTGGTATCGATTCCTTTGGGACGATGCAATTTACCTCCGACTTCCAAGAAAGAGATATCGTCTTCGGCGGTGACAAAAAACTTGCTAAACTTATTACCGAACTCGACGAACTCTTCCCCCTCAATCGTGGAGTTTCCATCCAATCAGAATGTCCCATCGGCTTAATTGGGGACGATATTGAAGCCGTTGCCAAAAAATCCGCCAAAGAAATCGGTAAAACCGTCGTTCCCGTTCGCTGCGAAGGGTTTCGAGGTGTATCCCAATCCCTCGGACACCATATCGCTAACGATACTATTCGCGACTGGGTATTCCCCAAAGCCGACAAGCAACTCAAAGAATTAAGTGCTGATAGTACTGCCTACGATGTAGCGATTATCGGTGACTACAATATCGGTGGTGATGCTTGGTCGAGTCGGATTCTCTTAGAAGAAATCGGCTTGCGCGTAGTCGCTCAATGGTCGGGCGACGGTACGCTCAACGAGATTATGATGACTCCTACCGTCAAACTGAATTTAGTTCACTGCTATCGATCGATGAACTATATCAGCCGCCACATGGAAGAAACCTATGGTATTCCCTGGTTAGAGTATAACTTCTTCGGCCCCACTCAGATTGCTGCATCCCTCCGGGAAATCGCCTCTAAATTTGACTCCACCATTCAGGAGAAAGCAGAACTAGTCATCGCCAAGTACGAAGCCCAAAACCAAGCCGTACTCGATAAATATTTCTCCCGTTTAGAAGGTAAAACTGTCGCCTTAATGGTTGGTGGTTTGCGTCCCCGTCACGTCGTTCCCGCTTTCCAAGATCTGGGTATGAAATTAATCGGGACTGGCTACGAATTCGGTCACAACGACGATTATAAACGCACCACCCACTATATCGAAAACGGCACTCTCATCTACGATGACGTTTCCGCCTACGAATTTGAGGAATTTGTCAAAGGGATCAAACCCGATTTAATCGCCTCTGGGATCAAAGAGAAATACGTCTTCCAAAAAATGGCTCTTCCCTTCCGCCAAATGCACTCTTGGGACTACTCCGGTCCATACCACGGTTACGACGGCTTCGCCATCTTCGCCCGCGATATGGACTTAGCCCTCAACAGCCCCACCTGGAGCCTAATCGGCGCACCTTGGCAGAAGTAGAGAGTTAGGGAAAAGGGGAAAGGGGAAAGGGAAAAGGAATAGTTGACAGTCCCCCCGCCCCGTCCCCCCGCCTCGTCCCCCAGTCCCCCAGTCAGTCCCCCCGTCCCCCACACCGGAGCAACCATCATGGCTCAAAATAACATTGACAACATTCAAGACCACGCTACACTCTTCCATCAGGATGAGTATCAAGAACTATTTGAGAATAAGAAACAGTTTGAAGGCGGACATAGCCCTGAAGAAGTCCAAAAAATAGCTGAGTGGACTAAAACTTGGGAATATCGAGAAAAGAATTTCGAGCGGGAAGCTTTGACTGTCAATCCGGCTAAAGCTTGCCAACCCCTTGGTGCGATTCTCGCAGCGGTTGGATTTGCCGAAACTCTCCCCTTCGTGCATGGATCACAAGGTTGCGTTGCTTACTTCCGTTCCCACTTTACCCGCCACTTCAAAGAACCCTTCTCGGCGGTTTCCTCCTCAATGACCGAAGATGCGGCGGTATTTGGCGGACAGAATAACTTAATTGACGGTTTGGCAACTTCCTATAACTTGTACAAACCCAAAATGATCGCCGTCTCCACTACTTGTATGGCAGAAGTTATCGGTGATGACTTACAAGCATTTATTACCAACGCAAAAGCAGCCAATTCTGTTCCTCAAGAGTTTCCCGTTCCCTTCGCTCATACTCCCAGTTTTGTTGGCTCTCACATCACTGGTTATGACAATATGCTCAAAGGGATTTTGTCGAACCTCACTGAAGGGAAGAAAACCGAGACTAAAAACGGCAAAATTAACTTTATTCCTGGATTTGAAACCTATATTGGTAATATGCGGGAAGTAAAACGTCTGGCTGAGGTGATGGGCGTAAATTACACCCTCTTAGCTGATAACTCTGAGTATCTGGATTCGCCAAATACGGGCGAATATAAAATGTATCCAGGTGGTACGCCCTTAGAAGATGCAGCCGATTCGATTAATGCGGAAAGTACGATCGCATTCCAAGCGTACTCGACTACCAAAACTCTGGAATATATCGCCAAAGAATGGCAGCAACCCACCGCTGTTGTCCGTCCAATCGGGATTCGTGGTACTGGTGAATTCTTAATGAAACTATCCGCCTTAACTGGTAAACCTATTCCCCAGGAACTCGCTGACGAACGGGGACGGGCGGTAGACGCGCTCACTGATTCCCAAGCCTGGCTCCACGGTAAACGGGTAGCGATGTATGGCGATCCAGATTTAGTCATCGGCTTGACTCAATTCTTGCTCGAAGTCGGTGCAGAACCTGTGCATATCGTCGTCACCAACAGCAATGATACCTTTGAACGGGAATTACAAGCTATTCTCGACTCCAGCCCCTTCGGTAAAAATGCCAAAATCTGGGGCGGTAAAGACTTGTGGCATATGCGATCGCTATTATTCACCGAGCCAGTAGATCTCTTAATCGGCAACTCCTATGGCAAATACCTCTGGCGAGACACCAAAACCCCATTTGTCCGAATTGGTTATCCTATCTTCGATCGTCATCACCTGCATCGTTATGCTACCTACGGCTACCAAGGTACGATTAACTTGCTTAACTGGATTGTCAACACTCTGCTCGACGAACTCGATCGCAATACCATTATCCCCGCCAAAACTGACATCTCCTACGATTTAATCCGGTAGAAGGATGAGGGAAAGGGGAAAGGGGAAAGGGGAAAGGGAAAAGGGAAAAGGGAACAGTTGAAAGTTGAAAGTTGAAAGTTGACCCTTCTCTTCTCTTCGAGACGCTTCGCGAACGACAAGCTCAGGGCAAGCAGTCCCCTAGTCCCCTAGTCCCCTAGTCCCCTAGTCCCCTAGTCCCCTAGTCCCCTAGTCCCCTAGTCCCCTAGTCCCCTAGTCCCCTAGTCCCCCAGTCCCCCCGTCCCCCAGTCCCCCAGTCCCCCAGTCCCCCCGTCCCCCCGTCCCCCCGTCCCCCACTCCCCTCGTCCCCCAGTCCCCCCATCCCCCAGTCCCATGCAACAAATTCAGATTAACGACACCACTTTACGCGATGGCGAACAGGCTGCTGGAGTTGCTTTCAACCTAGAAGAAAAAATCGCGATCGCCTCTTTATTAGATGCTATTGGCGTGCAGGAATTAGAAATTGGTATTCCCGCAATGGGAACCGCCGAACAAGCTGCAATTACTGCCATTAATAACCTTGGACTCAAAGCCAAGTTACTCGGTTGGAATCGGGCGGTGATGTCGGATATTACGGCTTCCCTCGCCTGTGGCTTGGAGCGGGTACAGATCTCGATTCCAGTATCTCAGATGCAGATTGATATCAAGTTTCAGGGACAAACCCAGAAAATGTTCGATCGATTGCGAGATACGATTAGCTATGCTAAAGACCAGGGTTTATATGTGGCGGTAGGCGGGGAAGATTCCTCTAGAGCCGATCGATCTTTACTCTTGGATGTGGCTCTGACGGCGCAGGAATGGGGGGCATCTCGCTTTCGGTTTTGTGATACCGTGGGCATCCTGGATCCCTTTACTACCTATCAGCAAGTCAGCCAATTGGTAGCCGCGCTCTCTATCCCTGTGGAAATGCACACCCACAATGATTTTGGTTTAGCCACTGCTAACGCTCTCGCCGGAATCAAAGCAGGTGCTACCTCGGTAAATACCACCGTCAACGGCTTAGGGGAACGGGCGGGAAATGCCGCTCTCGAAGAAGTCATCGCCGCTCTCAAACAGCTTTATGGCATCAAAGTGGGCATCGATATGACCCGCCTATTGGAACTCTCTGCCCTCGTTTCCCGTGCTTCGGGGAGTCGCCTACCCCCCTGGAAAGCGATCGTCGGCGATAATGCTTTCACCCATGAATCTGGCATCCACACCGCAGGTATCCTCAAAAATCCCCACACCTACGAACCGTTTTCCCCAGCAGTAATTGGCACAAAACGCCGCTTAGTCGTTGGCAAACATTCGGGGCGGCAAATATTACAAGAGGTACTCAATACCTCCGGCGTTCATCTCCCCCCAGCCGAAATTCAGTCTCTATTAGATACGGTACGTCAACACTCGATCGAACTCAAACGCAATCTCACGCCTGAAGAACTCTTAGATTTAGCTATCAGGGGATAGGGGAAAGTTGAAAGTTGACCCTTCTACTTAGGCAGAGGCTGCGCCAACGACAAGCTCAGGGCAAGCAGTTGACAGTTGACAGTCCCCCCGTCCCCTAGTCCCCCAGTCCCCCCGTCCCCACACCCCTATGCAAACTAACGAAATAGAAATCGATTCTCCACCTCAATTTGAAATGAGTGAAAAAGTCCGCATCCGCAAACTCATCCGCAATGATGGCACTTTCCCAGGTAAAGAAATCGGTGAAACCTTAGCTAAAAAAGGTGATATTGGCTATGTAGTCAGTATCGGTACTTTTTTACAAACGTCGTATATTTACGCTGTTCATTTTATCGAGACTGGTCATGTTGTGGGCTGTCGCGCTAGAGAGTTGGAATCAATGGACGATTAAATTAATTGATAATTAATAATTAATAATTAGCGATCGCTACTCTCTAATCCTCAAATATCATATATCTAAATAATCAAAACTGGAATCAATTGTATGAAAGTTATGTTGCGTCAAAATAGTTCAGGTACTTTAGTAGTGTATGTTGCTAAAAAAGACTTGGAAGAAGATGTGGTTAAACAGGAAAATAACAGTGATGGCACAATATTAACACTTGCCAATGGCTGGGAATTAGCTGTCTCCGATCTCACGAAACCGTTTAAACTTCCCCAAACGATCGAAGCAAAAAGATTAGCTTAGAGTCGATCTGCAAAATCTGATTGAAAACACTAATAATATCCATTGAGCATAGGATCGATCGTGAGCAAACATCCACAAAAATCTATCCAGCCGCTAACAGGTCAATTCTTAGGTTGGGGTGATGATTCCACACCACATCGTTATATTAAACTTGCTACCGTTAGCGGCGAAAAAGTCTACAAGATCTCGAAAAGTCTGCGTCCATTAATTCAAGATTGGCAGCAGGGAATCTGGCTAACTCTACTAGGTAAACAACGAGTCAATCCTAAAACTGGAGAGATAATTGTTAAGGTAAAACAATTATTAACTCCTCCACGTATTAGTGCAATCGAACGTCTACCGAATGATGCTCTCCCAGCAGTAAATCGAGAGGATAAATCACCAGTTCATATTAAAGTTTGTCATGGTTCTGGTTGTCGGCAACACGGAATTAAAGGAATATGTCGAGCGATGGAAAATTATCTCGATCGATATAAATTAGCCGATCGAGTGGAAATTCAAGCAGTTAAATGTCTTCACCAATGTAAAGCTGCTCCCCATCTAATTATAGATCGGTCATCAGAAGAATTGTCACGAAAAAAAATCCATTATCGTCAACTTCAAGATTGGCAGATCGAATCAATTTTAGCTCGACACTTATGATATCTCAATGGAGTAATTTATGCCACTACTTAAAACATCAGTAGTCTCAACAGACAATAATTCCACTATGAAAGATTTAAACCAAGAACAAGCGATCGATCTACTCCGCAATCTGATGGAGTTTGAACTAGCTGGGGTCGTCCGATATACCCACTATGCACTGATAGTAACAGGACCCAATCGGATTCCAATTGTTGACTTTTTTAAGGCTCAAGCTACGGAATCTTTACTCCATGCTCAACAAGTTGGCGAAATTTTAACCGGACTAGAAGGTCATCCATCGCTGAAAATCGCGCTAATGGAGGAAACTGACAAACATTCCGTTAAGGATATTTTAGAAGAAAGTTTAGCTCATGAAAAAAGTGTTTTGACGATGTATAAAAAATTGCTAGACATCGTGGCAAATGCCAGTATTTACTTAGAAGAATTTGCGAGAACGATGATTGGTACTGAAGAACTCCACAATATTGAAATCAAAAAAATGTTACGCGATTTTTTTTGATTTTATCCCCGTCGAATGCAAAGATAAATTATTTATAATAGACCCTATTAATTATAGCTAAAAACGCACTAATTATTAACTAGTGCGCTCTTTGATTAAAACTCCAAGTATTAATCAATTGCAATCATTACTTCACTTGCTTTAATTACAGCATAGGCTTCTTTCCCTTCTGTAAGTCCTAAGCTTTCAGCAGAAGATTTTGTAATGATTGAAATTATTTCGATACCTGGCGAAACTTCTATAGTGATTTCGGAGTTAACTGCTCCAGTTATGACTTTCTTGACAGTTCCTTTGATAGTATTTCTAGCACTGATTTTCATAACGATTTCTCCAATGATTGCTTTTATAGCTTATCACACAGATAGTTTAACTTGAACTATTTTACTTATAATATCTTCAGTGATAAAAATTTAACTCAAGTCTAAATTTTTTTCAACAAAAATAAAATTTATGAGGTTTAATAGTGAAAAAAAGACGCATTTTAACTTTCTTATTAGGAATTGTGCTGAGTATATTGCTACCATTGAGGTGGGCACAGCAATTTGAAACTATTCCAGCTTCAGCAGAACCAATTACACTAACTGTCTCCGCCGCAATTAGCTTGAAGAATACCTTGCAGAATATTAATCTGCTCTATCAGAAAAAACAGCCTAACGTCCAGATTACTTATAACTTCGGCTCATCGGGTTCGCTCCAACAACAAATCGAACAAGGCGCACCAGTGGATATTTTTATATCCGCCCGAGCTAAACAAATGGACGCGCTACAATCCAAGAAGTTACTCCTAGAGGGAACTCGCCGCAAATTGTTAACCAATCAGATAGTATTAATTACACCTAAAACCGAAACATTTGTCAGTAAATTTCACGATTTGACTAACAAAAAAGTCACTAAAATTGCCATCGGAGAGCCAAAAAGCGTTCCCGCCGGACAGTATGGAGAAGAAACTCTGAAATATTATCAGATTCTCGAATCAGTTAAATCCAAAATTATCTACGGCAAAGATGTCAGACAAATTTTGACCTATGTGGAGACAGGAAACGTCAATGCAGGCTTAGTTTACGTGACAGATGCCAAAACCTCTAAACAAGTGAGAATTGCCGCGATCGCACCCTCAAAGTCTCACTCACCGATTATCTATCCGATTGCAGTTTTAAAAGAGACTAAAAAGCCCAATGCGGCTAAAGCATTTGCCCAGTTCCTCTCTAGTAAACCAGCCCAGGAAGTTTTTAAAAAATATGGCTTTAGTAGTTAATCTAAGTTACCACCTATACTCAAAGTGGTTTCAATTGTAGGCATCGTATTAGTTAGTAATGTGGGTTAGTTAAAGGACAAAAATTATGGTGACTGTTATTTTCTACGAAAAACCAGGTTGTATTAATAACGCCAAACAGAAGGCACTACTGAAAGCTTCAGGACATGTAGTAAAATCCCACAATTTGCTCACAGAAGCGTGGACGACTACAACACTGCAATCGTTTTTTGGTGATTTACCTGTCCCTGATTGGTTCAATCGTACCGCGCCACAAATTAAATCAGGCGAGATCGATCCTGACACCATTTCTGCCGAAACAGCATTAGATTTGATGGTGAAGAATCCCTTATTAATTCGTCGTCCGCTGATGCAAGTAAACGATCGCCGAAAAGTAGGATTTGAGACGGAAACTATCGATGCTTGGATTGGCTTGCAAGCTGCTAATCGTCAGCATAAACCTGTCAGAGATGCTCTCATTCAGCAAGATCTAGAAACTTGCCCAAATAGTAATAAACTCGATCGCGAACCATGTAACTAAAATGTCCACTATCGATCCGCATCAAATTTATGAAATATTGCTAGACTATGGCAATAGTAAAACTCAGATTCAAGAAATCTTAATTGGTTTAACTTGGACACTTTGTAGAGGCGAAGGAATTGGCTTGTGTATGAGTCCAGGCATACCGACAAGAACCCTATCTTGGTCGGGTAATTTAGTCAATAAATCCATTGGCGAATTGGCCCCGTGGCTGCTTGATTGGCAGCCTTATGAAGCCACTGTGGCGATGGCGGCTATTAACTCTATTATCAATACCAATTCTCCACTTCTCAAACAAGCTAAACCTTTGTCCTCGATAGGTAATCGAAATCCAGCTGTATTCGAGCATTTTTTACCACTAATTCAAGGGCAAAAAGTATCAATAATTGGGCGATATCCAGGGCTGTCTAAATATGAACAAGAATTCGACCTACAAGTAATTGAGCGTCAACCGAGCGGCACAGATTTTCCCGATCCGGCGGCAGAATTTTTGCTACCTAAATCGGATTGGGTATTTTTAACAGCTAGCTCGATCGCAAATAAAACTTTTCCTCGTTTAGTCCAATTATCTCAGAATGCTAAATTAGTATTAATGGGGCCAACTGTGCCCTGGTTGACTGAATTAGGTGCAATGGGAATTGATTATTTAGCTGGTGTGACAATTACCGATCCAACTGCTTTAAAAAACACGATCGCTGAAGGAGGTGGAATGAGAATTTTTGAAACCGGAGTTGAGTATTATCTTGTTAAATTTTAAAGAAAATGTAAATTATCTATAATGATGAACTTTGATTTTTCCCCACTCTGGCTCTCTCTAAAAACGGCTATCCTCGCAACTGCTGTTACTTTCTTGCTCGGCATTGTGGCAGCACGTTGGATGCTAGATTATCGAGGGAGATTGCGGGGAATAATTGATGGAATTCTGGTTTCACCTTTAGTCTTGCCACCTACTGTCGTTGGTTTTTTATTACTCTTACTCTTGGGCAAAAATAGCCCCATCGGACAATTTCTTCATCAGCTTGGGATCGATATTATCTTCACCTGGAAAGCGGCTATTATCACCTCGATCGTTGTTTCCTTTCCCCTCATGTATCGCACTGTTTTAGGTGCATTTGAACAGATTGATCGCAATATTATTCTAGCTGCTCGAACGCT
>JBGSPI010000069.1:0-14160 GCA_041738715.1 Chamaesiphon sp. | reverse complement strand
TCGATCTGGCTTTTTTGAATCTTGCCCTTACCCAAAATCGATAATCGCCCCGATTTGTCGAAATCGCCCACATCCAGGCTACAAATCTCATTCCGACGTAAGGCATTATCCCAAAGCAACCGCAGGATGGCATAATCTCTGATACCTTTAATGGTAGTGCGGTCTGGAATTTGCAGCATCTCTTTAAACCCATCGACAGCAATCCCTGTGGTATCGCCATAACTCTCGACTTTCAAGCAAGTAACATCGGCAAGATTGAAGCTACACTGCTCTACACTACGAGCATAATCGACAAAGGATTTTAGGGCTGACAGCCGGACGTTAATCGTGCTGGGTGCTAACTTCGCTTCGATGAGTTGTTGTCGGTATTGGAGAACTTGATAAACAGCTTCTGGCTGGTTTAGGGAGAGAAATTGACTCAAAAGCGGCTCTGATACTTCACGATCGTAGGTGCGACGACAAAAATCAGCGATCGCTTTACTATAGTTTCTCCGAGTATTAGTAGAGATTTTCAAGCGAAGGAAGTCAGCTAAAATATCTGGTGGAGATGATGTAGCAACAACAGGAAGGATTTCCTCATTAAGTTGTTCATTCTCCAGAGCAGAGGACACTTCACCTTCAATATTAGCACCCACAACCATCTGTTCTAACTCCCAAGAAATCAGGCAACTGCAAATCCTGTGTAAGGACGAATTTCTGGCTCGTGAAAACCAAGCACGATGTCTTGTTTGGGAATACCTGCTTGAATCAATTCTTCAGCAATGCCATCTTCAGTATTGTCCAATTGAATCCAGACTTTATCATTGATAATTTCGACATGAATTAAACAACTATGGAGATGCTGTTGGTTTTCCCAGCCTTCGGACAGAATCAGATATCGATCTGTTTCATGGTCAAATATTTGGTGATTTTTGACATTAACATTGGCATAGGTTGTGTTAATGTAAGGTGTGAGAACTTGACGAATAATTTGTCGATAAGTATCTAGTCGATCCATCTGGCAATCTCCTCTGTTTCAGGGTGAAAAGTTAAGAGTTTGAGAACTTGGTTTTCGAGCAAAATCTGTCCAATTTCTTGCTCGAACAATTTGAGAAAGCTTGATTCACGAATGGCTAAATAAAGGGTGCGTTCTGGTTCAATTCGTGCCAGAACGTTTTGATAGAGAACGTACTGACCGAGAGCGACTTCGAGATCTTTAATCTCCGAGGGACTGACAAAACTTTTGATTTCAACTGCAATTTTCTGAGATCCTTTATCAGCAGCTAGTAACTTCTCGGCTCCCAAGTCGATGAAGAGGTCTTTTTTACCAACCTTGAGATTGTAGGGATCGTGACTGATGTGCCACCCATCTTTGATTAGGGCGACTTTGAAGCAATCGTGGAAGATGTCTTTGGCTGGCATCGAATATTTTGTTGATGGAGATTGCTATCTGTAGATCCATTTTAGCACAAATTAAGCTCACGACAATCAATTTTGTCATGTGTTAAAATAAAATAGATCGAATGTTTTAATCTAGACTCGAATGCGTGAAACCACTTACGAGGTAGTAATTTATGGTGCCAGTGGCTTTGTTGGCAAGCAAACTGTCCGGTATTTTGCCGAACATGCTGACGATAAGGTGTGGTGGGCGATCGCGGGTCGAGATCGACAGAAACTAGAATTAGTCAGGGCAGAAGTGGGGATTGATGTCGATATTCTGGTGGCTGATAGCCAAGATCCGACTGCTATAGATTCAATTGTCTCCCAGACGCGAGTATTGTTGAATACTGCTGGGCCGTTTGCGCTGTATGGCAATGCGATCGTGGATGCTTGTGTTCGCTACCGCACCCATTATGTCGATATTACGGGAGAAACGCCGTGGGTGAAGGGATTAATCGATCGATACCACTGCCAAGCTACCGCTGGTGGAACACGGATTATTCCCTGTTGTGGCTTTGATTCGGTACCTGCTGATTTAGGTACCTATTTATTGGTGCGTCATCTACAGCAGGAATTGGGTGTTGGATGTACTCAGGTGAAGGCTTATTATCAGATGGCAGGGGGTTTTAATGGTGGTACTCTGGCTTCAGGTTTGAATATTTATGATCGAGGTGAACTCAACCAAGTTAGTCAGCCTTTCCTGCTCAATCCACCGGAATCTATACCCACGGATATAGAGCGACATCGAGATCCCATTTCTCCCCAATATGATGAGAATATTGAGACTTGGGTTGCGCCATTTTTCATGGGTGCAGTGAATACCCGAATTGGCCGCCGTAGTTGTGCTTTGTCAGAAAAATGGCAAGAACCTTATGGGATGGATTTTAGTTACCAGGAATATCTCAAATTTGACCCGCCTTGGGCATGGCTTCAGTCGGCGGGAATGGTGGCGAGTTTGGCTTTAGTTGCTGGAGCGATTCAAATACCGCCGCTGCGCCATCTCTTAGAATCGATTATCCCTCAAACTGGGAGTGGGCCGACGGAGCAAATTATGGATGAAGGGTGGTTTCGGTGCGAATTGTTGGGCTGGGGGAGTGAGGGGCAACAGGTGCAAGGGCTGATTGCGGATAAGGGAGATCCGGGGAATCGGGCTACTGTTAAGTTTGTGTGTGAGTCAGCGTTGTGTTTGGCAGTGGATTTTGACAGTTTGCCTGGAGGGGCAACGAGGGGCGGGGTATTGACTCCAGCGACTGGATTGGGAGATGTGTTGGTGGAGCGGTTAAAACAGGCAGGAATGCAGCTTGAAGTAGAGATTATTTAAGCAAAGACATAAGATCGGTGGAAATGAAGTTAGATTTAGTTGAGCTTGAAATATAATATTTGTGTAGTGGGGTAAGATTTATCTCTTAATATTTTCGGTTTTACCGAACTTGCTATGCTCAATTTGGCTCAAATGCTTTCCGGCTAAGGCTCTAAGGCGAAAAGTGGATTGTTCTTAGATTTATTTGACACAAGCTGACTCACAACCAGCATTTTATAGCTTCGATATGCCAACTTGCTATGCAAGTTCGGTAGAGCTATATTTTCAAGATTTTAGTTTCAGACATCAATTAAGCAAAGCTGTAACATCACATGATGTTCTGGAGGCATAAATTTATCAGTAGGCTAAAAATTAACCGACTAATAAGGAGGAAAAATTATGAACCAATTAGTACCTGAAGCTCGCGATCACGAGTGGTTAGATTACTATCAACAATTCGACTATTTCTCAGCAGAAACCGTGCGCGATGGCTGTTATCCAAGAATCATGGAACATGAACAGCCCACCGGAAAAGCGATCGTTTTAGTGCATGGTCTGAGCGATTCCCCATATTTTCTGACCGCGATCGGTAACTACTTCTTTGAAGTACTAGGATACAACGTATATTTGCCACTCCTCCACTGTCATGGTCTCAAAGAGCCGAATGGCATGGAAGGTGTAGACCTAGAAAAGTGGAAGGATAACGTAAACTTTGCCATCGATACCGCCGAAAAAAAAGCCGAGCAGATTTCGATCGGCGGATTATCTACTGGCGGTACACTGAGCTTTTACGCAGCAGCGACCAACCCCAAAATCAACGGTACAACGTATCTATTTTCCGCCGCCCTCGATCTTGCTGGCGGTCATTTTGGCTTAATCGGTGAGTTTAAGGAAAAAATGCTGCGGAATACCTTCCTGGTGGATATCTTAGACGTGAACAAGCCTCTAATCGGCAAAAATCCCTACCGCTACGAAAGTGTTGACCTGGATGGGGCAAGAGAATTGTCCAAGCTGATCGATGAAACTGATGCTCTCGTCAAAAGATTTAACATCCAAGAGCCTTTTGCTAAGCGGGTATTTGCTGCACATTCCGAGAGTGATACTACTGCTAATATTACAGGCATCGAAGACCTCCAAAAAGTATCGGTTCCCGACCTATTCACCTTCTTCCGCATTCCTCAGTCGGTGGGAGTATCTCATGCCAGCTTAGTTCTTCAAGATCCTATTTTGGAGATCGATGCTGTCAGCACCGATCAACCACTAGAAAAGGCGAACCCGTGGTTCCCACAAATGATTGAGGCGATTGCAGCGATTGAACTCGATCGAGTGGCAAAAACATGAGTTTGGTAAGTAGTTAGTGTCCTTCCCAGAAATACTTATTTCTGGGATGGCGATCGCCCTCAGCTTCTCAAGTTAAACAACGGTCAAAAAATATGCAAAAAACTGAAAATATTTATGCTTTGTTAGTTGGTATTAATCAGTACGAGCCAACGGCAAGAGTGAATCCGTTGCAGGGATGTGTCAATGATGTCCAAATCATGGAAGCATATCTCAAAGAAAGAATTAGTAAAGATATCGACTGTGAAATCAAAACGTTGATTAACGAACAAGCAACCTATGATGCGATCGTCGATGGCTTTAGAAATCATTTGGGCCAAGCACAAAGTGAAACGGATACAGTACTTTTTTGGTTTTCTGGTCATGGTTCCCAAGAACCCGCGCCGGAAGAGTTTTGGCATCTCGAACCCGATCGCAAGAATGAAACCTTGGTCTGTTACGATAGCCGTACTTCAACTGGGAAGGATTTAACAGATAAAGAATTGGCTTATCTAATTGGAGAGCTAGCCAAACAGAACCCGCATATTGTGGTCATACTAGACAACTGCCACTCAGGTTCGGGCACTCGCAATCCCTTTCAACTGGCCAGAGAGCGGCGGATACCAGAATCAACCAAAACCAGATCGCTTGATAGCTATCTCTTCCCTTCGCTAGACTTCCCTCGTGGCAAACATCTGGTATTGTCCGCCTGCCGAGACTATCAGACAGCCAAGGAGTACACCGATGGAGATGGACAGAATCGCGGTGCATTCTCGTACTTTCTGACTGAAGCACTGAAGCGATCGAATGGTAATGTTTCCTATCGCGATCTATTTCAAGAAACAAATGCCCTGATTCGTGGGAATATTAGCGACCAATCACCACAACTAGAAGGTGAAGAGTCAGATTTATTCTTTTTGGGGGTTGGCGCAGTTGCCGAGCGGCAGCACTACTTCACCGCGTCCTACGATCCAGAGTTGGGATGGACGATCGATGGCGGAGCCTTACATGGTGTAGCTGCACCCACCCAAGGACAATTAACTCGTCTGGCGTTGTTTTCATTTACAGATGCTGAGGGCAATCCGTCTGACTTGACTCAATTGGCTAATGCTGTTGCCCAAGTAGATGTTACAGAAGTTCGACCAGCCAAGAGTAAATTGTCAGAGCCTAGTCTAGATCGGCAAACATCCTATAAAGCAATTGTCATTAGCCAACCCATCGCACCGATGTTAGTTTACTTAGAAGGTGATGAACGAGGGGTGTCGCTGATTCGCGAAGCTATTCAGACTGCTGGTGCGAACCAAACCCCATCGTTGTATGTAGAGGAAATAGTCGAACGAGAGAAAGCTCAATTTCGAGCGATCGCCCAGAACGGTGAATACATCATTGCCCGACCTACAGATGCTCGCCCATTGGTAGAACAAGTGCAAGGCTATACGGCTGAGAGTGCAGCAAAAGTAGTTAAGAATCTGGAGCATATCGATCGTTGGCGAAAAGTTGTTGAATTGAGTCGTGAAGCCAATAGCAGTATTCCAGCAGATGGGGTAAAGCTGATGATTATGCATCCCGACAAGGACGAGGAAATACCGGGGACAGATATTCGTTTAGAGTACAAAGATGACAAGAAGCCCAGGTTCCGCGTCAAGCTCAAGAACACAACCGATAAACCGCTGTTCTGTTCGCTCTTCAATTTAACAGAAACCTTTTCGGTGAAATCAATGCTGCCAAACGGTGCTGTTAAGTTGGAACCCTATCCCAATGTTGGACATGAAGTTTGGGTAAGAGACGGAAGAGTAATTCAGGGTACTGTAGCAGATGCTCTGGCAGAACAGGGGATTACACAAGTTACGGATATTTTGAAAGTAATTGCTTGCACTACAGATTTCCCAGCGATTCTGTTGGAGCAAGGTGAATTGGGTATCCCCTTACCGACGACCAAAAGTGTTACTCGCGGGAAAGGCGGCAGCCTAAATCGACGCTTTAATCAAGTTATTACTCGGTCTTTGGATTTTGAAGATACCGCATACGATGACTGGATTGCTAAATCGGTAATCTTCACCATTGTCAGACCCCAGGCATTTGTAACAGTCAATACCCAAACCGAAGCTAACTTGGGGTCAGGCGTGGAGATCGAGCCACATCCTAGCTTTGCAGGCAATGCCCGGTTGACGACAATTCCACAATCGACAAGAGATATTGGCGGTCATGTTCTGCCAGCTATTCTCCAAACCAACTATGAAGTCGTGCAGCCCTTTAGCTTTACTACCACCAGGGGTAGCGATCCGGGTCTGAGTGCCTTGGAATTAAGCAATTTAACGGCAGATTCGATCGATGCTGTTACCCCAGAAACCCCTTTGAAGCTCACAGTGGCAAACGCATCGCTAGCAGCAGAGGAAGAACTCCTCGCGATCGGTTATGATGGCGAATTCTTCCTACCAGTGGGTCTAGGAAAAAATCATGAGAATGGGATTGAAATCAGTCTAGAACGCTTGCCAGAGCCAATGAAGGAAGGCGAACGCAGTATAGGCGGTTCGATTCGGATCTTTTTCCAAAAAGTAATTAGTAAGCGGTTGAAGCTAGATTTCAACTATCCCTTACTATCGGCGGTAACAGTTCATCCCGATGAGTCGATCGAACCTTATGATTCTGTCGAGGTTTCCATCAAAGAAAAGGTGGCCAAAGCCAAGCGGATCGTGCTGTTTGTTCACGGTATTATTGGCGATACCGAAAGCATGGTGCCCAGTGTACATCGGGCTAAAGTTCAAGTTAATGGGACAGAATATCCTCTGTTCGATCCCAATGTTTATGATTTGGTGCTGGCTTTTGATTACGAAAACCTGAATACTTCAATTTCAGATAACGCCCGGTCGCTCAAGGAACGACTAGCCGCCGTAGGCTTAGGGAAAGGGCATGACAAACAATTGCATATTGTTGCCCACTCCATGGGAGGACTGGTATCTCGCTGGTTCATCGAACGTGAAGGTGGTAACGAGGTTATCAATCACTTAATCATGCTGGGAACGCCCAATAATGGTTCACCTTGGCCGAATGTGGTGGAATTTGCCCTGCCATTATTAACAGTGGGATTAAACGGACTAGCTACTGTTGCTTGGCCTGTCTCGGCGATCGGCTCCTTAATGCATTTAGCAGGATTAGCTACCGCAGGAGCGGAACGCAAAATGACTATTGCTTTAAAAGAGATGCAACCTGATTCAACACTGGTACAGACACTGTTTTCGAGCCAGCCACCAGGGATTCCCTACACAGTTATTGCGGGGAATACATCGCTTATTCAACCCAGCACACCAGAGCATCAGGCAAAGATTCAAGCATTATTCAAGCGGATTGTTCGGGATACGATCGATCTACCTTTTATGGGAGCTGTTAACGATATTGCTGTGAAGGTCAATAGTATTACTCACTTGCCAGATCGATTGCCAGTCCCAATGGTTACACAAGTTGCTTGCGATCACCTGACTTACTTCAGTCATCCGGCTGGTTTAACAGCACTAGCAGATGCTGTTACGTTAGCACTCCAACTTAATTCAGTTAAGCCAGTTGCTCCATCTGCGAAACCATAGACTGTGGAACAACGCACTTGATGTTCCTCAATTGTAGAGGAGGGTTTATCGATCAAGGCAGATTGAAGTGTGAAAAAATGGCTGCGAATATAAATCGTCAAGATGCCGCAGCCATTCTCTAATATTTAATCGATAAGAGGATAAAGGATGATGGCTGATAATTTTTACGCTTTATTAATTGGGATCGATCGCTATGAACCCAACCAATATTACAAAGATTTGAGCGGATGTGTTGCGGACATTAATTTAGTTGCCCGTTATGTTGACAAAACCCTTAATGTTCCCAAGGAGCAGATCTGGAAATTAACTTCTCCTTTTGCAGATACTAGCACTCTTCCCGCCTATCGATTGGCACAACCAGCCGCAAACCCAACTTATGAAAATATCATTAAAGCGTTTGAGGAAATAACCGCAATTGCACGAGCGGGAGATCAAGTATATATTCACTATTCTGGACATGGAGGACGTGCTACAACTATTTATCCCGAACTTGAGGGAGATCGCCGTCAGGACGAAGGAATCGTGCCGATGGATATTGGTAGTTCGGATGGTCATCATCTACGGGATGTAGAAATTGCCACCTTACTCAAACGTCTGACTGATAAAGGCTGTATCTTGACAGTGATTTTTGATAGTTGTCATTCAGGCGGTGCGACTAGAGGAGATTGTGCAATTCGAGGTAATGAAAATAATTTAGTGGACACCACAGCTAGAAGCCAAGATAGTTTAGTGGCATCTCGTGAGGAGTTACTGAATAACTGGCGAATTTTAACTCAAGCCGATCCCGATCTTACTGGTGGCTGGTTACCAAATCAAGATTATGTGTTCCTGGCCGCCTGTCGTCCTTCAGAATTTGCCTATGAATATGCAGTAAATGGAGGACAACGCAATGGTGCATTAACCTACTGGATGATGGACACCTTGACTAGCAGTACTTCTGTCTTGACTTACAAGTCTCTCTACAATCGTCTCAAGGGAATGATTCAGAGTAAGTTTCCTCAGCAGTTACCGATGTTAAGTGGGGATGGAGATCGATTGGTATTTGGCGATATAAGACAATATAAGCCTTATACAGTTGGAGTTCTGGAGGTAAACGACAATAACCAGGAAGTTATTTTAGATGCTGGATTAGCAGCAGGTTTAAGCACAGGTACTCGCTTGGCGATTTATCCTTTCGATTTTTACGATCTCGCAGATAAAACTAAACAAATAGCCATTGTTGAACTCACAGATGATATTTTAGCTGACAAATCAACTGCCCGAATTTTAGATGCAGTAGCAGGTGGAATTGAAGTCAAAGGTAAGATCGAACCTGGTGCTTCAGCAGTAATGGTAGCGGCACCTGTAGATTTAATCAGGAAAGTACGCTTATTCGCTCAAAAACAAACAGGGGATAGAGAACAAGATTTACCAGCAGATTTAGTAGATAAACAAGCAACAGCTTTAGAGAAAATTCGTCAAGCTTTAGCTGGCAATGGTTGGTTAGTGGAAGTAGAAGATGGTGAAGAAGGATATTATCAGGTTGCTGTTGACAGAGATGGCGCCTATGAAATTTGTATTGGGATGCCAATTAAAAATCTACGCCCAGCATTAAGTATTGAAGATCCATCAGCCCCTAGAAAAGTAGTCGATCGCTTGGTTCATTTGAGTAAATATCAGGCAGTACAGGAATTAGATAACCCAGCTTCTGAACTGACTGAGTATCTAGTATTTGAACTTTGCGATCGAAACAAACAGCCTTTCCCAGAGCCGCAAAATGCATCCTTAAAACCTGGAGAAGTATCCTATCTAAAAATCAAAAATAACTACTCTGAAAGACTCAATGTTGCTGTACTAGATTTAGAACCTACTTGGGAGATTTCACAGGTTCCAATTCAAGGAGATATTGCCTCCTTCTTTCCTTTAGAGTCTGGGCAAGAAGCCTATACCAAGCTGCGATTATCATTGCCGCCTGATTATAAGCAAACCAAGGAAATTCTCAAGATCTTTGCCACGAAAGGATTAGCTAATTTCCAATGGTTAATTTTATCTTCTCTCGATGAACAAGCATCAGCAAAAGGTAATAATCTAAATAAAGATCTTATAACAAGAGGATCGACTCAAAGCATCAATCCACTTAATAATCTTTTAACTGAAATCGGCAATGATGTTAATAGTCCGCCGACGATAACTCGTGCATTAGTTTACGAAAACGATCCAGAAGCAGAATGGGTGACTAAACAAATATTAATAACTGTTAACCAGTAAAATACAAAATAGCTAAATGAAAAAAATCCTAGTTTTAGCTTCTAATCCTAGAGGCACAACCGTTCTTAACTTATGTCGTGAAATTCGTGAAATTAAAGAAGTATTTAAGCGTTGCCCAAATACCAATTTTACAATTGAAATCTGTGTTGGTACACGTCCCAAAGATTTGCGTCATGAGATTCTGGCAATAGATCCTCAATTTGTACATTTTTGTGGACATGGGGCAGGAAGATCGGGATTGTGGCTAGAAGATGATGATGGCAAGTCTCAACAAGTTAGCACGGAGACATTATCAGAATTATTTAAGACTTTATCAGGATCGATTGAATGTGTAGTACTTAATTGCTGTTATTCAAAAAAACAGGCAGATGAGATCTCAAAATATATTGGTTATGTTGTGGGGATGAGTCGAGCAGTAAAAGACAATACAGCAATTGAATTTGCTGCTGGATTTTATGACGGAATAGCAAACGGAAAATCAATTCAACAAAGTTTTGATATTGGTAAACTTAATGTTCAACTGGAAATTGACAAAACCTCCGAAAAAGCTCGCAAGTTTAGTGCCGAAGAGGAAAAAGATCTTAAACTTTCTGAGTACTCAACTCCTGTACTACTCAAAAATGATAATTTGGGAATCACAGTAGAATGTGAAGATCCTCAACCTTACACAGGTCGAATTTGGACACTAATTATTCCCGAATCAAATAATTTCAATAAACGTCATCACATTACTATTAAATGGGGTAGTTTTTATTGGGAGAAAGCAGAAATAATTTCAGAAGAAGGAATTTTGTTGTTATATGAAAAAAGACATCAAGATTTAAGTACTCGGTTTATAACTGTTGCGCCCAGTCACAAACCATATCCCGATGATGGAGTAATTAAAATTACAGACCACACTAAGATTAATAATGGCCATCTTAATTTACCAAAAACCAAGGCTATTCAAATCGATATAAATCAAAATGAAGGTCGAGATTGGTATAAAGCTATATAAACCAAAAAACTGAATATTCGATATTTTGAAATATTTTTTGGCACTTAATAAAATAAATTTTGATGCAACAAGATTAGAAACAATGTCCAAACTACTAATTCTCTCCTCCAATCCCAGACGAGATTTGAATCTCGATCGAGAAATATCAGATTTAAACAATGCCTTGCAACGATTGGGAATGTTTGAAATAAGTCTAGGATTGGGCGTTCCCGCTCAGAAGATATCCGAATTAATTGCCCAGCATAGTCCACAAATCGTTCACTTTTGCGGACATGGAGCAGGAGCGAAAGGGTTAGTTTTCCAGGATGAGGAGGGGAAAGAACAGCTAGTTAGCACAGAGATCCTAGCGCGAATATTCAGGACTTTTTCGCAAGAAATTAACTGTACGGTGCTAAATGCCTGCGATACCGTTCCACAAGCAGAAGCGATCGTCGAATATATTAATTATGCGATTGGTATGAATCAGGCAATCCTCGATAAAGCTGCCTATCATTTTTCAGTAGGCTTTTATAAAGGCTTAGGAGCTGAAAAATCGATCGATCAAGCCTATGAGATGGGGTGTATTGCAATTCAAATTTGGAGCGAAACAAATTCTCAGTCTAGAAAAGATCGCAAACTTGAATACGCTGGGGATATTGTAGAACCCACATCATCCTCACTGAAGGAATATGAGAAGCCAGTCCTACTTAAAAAGACCTCTAACTCAGTTCGAGAAGTTCATACTCTGTCAGCATTGCCCGATCAATCTCCAGAATTTATTGAATTTGTCAAGCAAGAAATTGATCGTCAGGAATACAAAGATTTCGCGCGTAAGGCTTATGACAATTTTGGACAATTTTCGATTCAGAATGCAGCATCTTTGAGGAAATCAGACAACGAACAGCGGCAGATTTTGTTAGATAAGGTCAAGCAATTTTGGATCGAAGGATTTCTCAAACCTTCCCTTCAAGGAGCTACTGCCCTTCCACTTGGCGTAACAGCCCGTCCAGATGCGATCGCCGATCTCACGCAGGGAATTGAAGCGTTGTCGGTCGAGCTAGATCCATCTTATGAAAGATTAAGAGCGACACAGATCTATGATGAAATCGGGCGAGGGCGAACGCTGTTGATTTTGGGATCGCCGGGAGCGGGAAAGACAATCGCCCTGTTGCAACTAGCCCAACGCCTAATCGAACGCAGCCAAGGGAATCTGAGTTTACCGATACCCGTGGTGTTTAATCTATCTTCTTGGGCGAGGGATCACAAGTCAATTGTGGATTGGGCGATCGATGAATTGCGGGAAAAATATCAGGTGCCTAAATCTTTGAGCAAACCTTGGATTCAGCAACAACAACTGATCCTCTTGCTAGACGGGCTAGATGAAGTTGATGCAGATCATCGTAACGATTGCGTTCGTGCCATAAATAAGTTTATTTCTCTATATCCCAAAACTGAGATAGCAGTTTGTAGCCGAGTTAAAGATTATGAAGCATTGACAGAACGTTTGCAGATTAGCAGTGCTCTTTGTCTGCAACCCCTCACTGTAGAGCAGGTTTATGCGGTTTTAGATAGCGGTGGTATTCCCCTGACAGGCTTGAAAACTTTACTCAAAAATGATGCCGAACTAGAGCAGTTTGCGCGAACGCCGCTGATTTTGAATTTCATGAAAGAGGCATATACGGGATGGTCGGTTCAAGATTTAATCCCACAATTGAGAGTAAAAACAGAGCTTCGCAATCTAAATTTATTTGATACTTACATCGATCGCCGACTAGAACAAGGTGCTACTTCAGCATATTCCAAAGATCGAGTGATGCATTGGCTGAGTTGGTTGGCAAACTGTCTGTTAGCAAAAAAGCGCACAATTTTTTTGATTGAGAAGATGCAAGCAAACTGGTTGCGATCTCGTAGCGAAGAATGGGTTTATCGAATTATCACCTTTATATTTTCAGGAGCGATGGCTGGTTTTAACGGTTGGCTGGTGGGTAAGCTGACTGCTTACCTGATTCCAGGGTTGAAATTTTGGAATATGGAGATTGCAGATTTTCCAGCGATTTTTGGGCTGACTGCTGCAATTGTGGGCGGAAGCTTTACTGCATTAACAAAAAAAATATCAACCTTAGAGCAACTTAGTTGGTCATGGCAAAGGGCTAAGTCTAGGTGTGTAATTGAATTGCTGACAGGGATCGGGTTTGGATTGATTTTTGGGCTATTTTTATGGCTGAATTCTAGTATCAAAGGTCTATACTTTGGGCTAATTTCAGGGCTAATTTTTGGACTGTTTTTTGTATTGGGAAGCGGATTGGGTAGTTCGGAAATAAAACCGAGCACAACTCCAAATCAAGGAGTTCATAGTTCTATCAGAAACTGTTGGGTCGTTGGATCGATTGGCGCGTTAGTGTTTGGAGCGATCTGCGGACTGATTTCTCAGCCATTTGTCAATGAATTAAGTATAGGGATTGCGCTAATTGGGGGGATGATTTTTGGTCTGCTATTTGGGATGAAATATGGTGGATCTGTTTTTGCTCAACACCTCATCCTGCGCCAGATGCTTTACCAAAAAGGTTATAGTCCTTGGAACTATGCAAAATTTCTGGATTTTGCCTCAGAGCGTCTGCTGATGAAAAAAATCGGAGGTGGCTATGTCTTTTTTCACCGGATGTTGTTGGAGCATTTTGCACGAATGAACTCCATCTAAAACTTGTAGGAAAAAGACAATTTTAGAAATAGCCTCTCATCTTCCCATCGCAGAAGTGTTGAATCACCCAAAGCCTCTTTGGTAGGCAACTTGGGTATTTGAAGGTATCAGACGATCTCTAAATCCGTCGATCTAGGCTATGTGAAGCAGGCTGAAACTGAGTTCCAGAGCGGTTCAACACTTGTGTTCCCATCGATATAAGCCAAGAGATTCGAGATGATGAGACGATCGCTTTCTCTGCTGCGACATTCATTAGACTAAACAAGAAGTTTTAGGAGATCTATTTGGACATGAATAAACCAAATCAATTGAACGGAAAGCCTTGGGCGCAAAATAGAACTAACTTCGATCGCAATCTAGCAGTCGTCATCGGGATCGATCGCTATGACGATGAAAATATTCACGATCTCAGCACCCCTGTCAGTGATGCCAATGCCTTTGCCGATCTCCTGGAAACAGAGTACGAATATAAAACTGAAAATGTGTCACTTTACCCATAAAATGGCGTAAAAAGCCAGGATATGCTTCACAAGTTTAAGTAGTGCGATTCGTTGAAGTATGAATCACGGTATCCAGTCCGTACATAGTACTTCCAAGCTGGCTACCAGACATGTAGCACTAG
>JBGSPI010000151.1:0-15643 GCA_041738715.1 Chamaesiphon sp. | reverse complement strand
TATGATGCGAAATTTAGGTGGTTCATTTGGGATTGCAATTTTGGCAACTTTATTAACTCAGCGGGAGCAGTTTCACTCCAATCGATTAGGCGATGCTGTCTCGTTGTACAATCCGGCAACTCAACAGCGGGTGGATGAATTGACTCAATTGTTTGTTAGTCAGGGTATAGAGTTGAATACAGCCCAAGCTCAGGCATTTAGATTGATCGCCAGTATCGTTAGTCGTGAGTCTTATGTGATGGCTTTTAATGATTGTTTTTACTTTATCGGCTTTGCATTACTATTAAGTGGTGTGGCAATTCTATTCATCGAGAAAGTGAAGAATGATAGCGGAACTATTGCTGTTCACTAAATTAATTATTCAGTTTTCGATTCAGATAGCATCGCTTCAATCTGCGGATTTGACCATGCTGCGGCGATGCTCAAAAAATCAGGATCGTCATTGACACATTAGACCTCCTGCAAAAGTCTGATCGAGAGATCTAGAATAGATCAAAGTTGAATTAATCGATAATCAGTTGTTGAAATCTCGCATCATTACGCATGGCATCAAAATCAGGATCGGTTTTTACTAATTCTAGATATTGAGGATCTAGAGAAATTGCTGTTTGTAGTGAGGTAATTGCTAGATCGATCTCTCCAGATAAGGCAAAAGCACAGGATTTATTATAAAAAGCTTCATCTTGATCAGGTTTAATGGCGATCGCCTGGTCGTAAGCAACAATCGCTTCCTCATATCTGCCCAACCGACTCAAAGCAATGCCCTGATTGTAAAAAGCTTCATGTTTATCAGGTTTAATGGCGATCGCCTGGTCGTAAGCAACAATCGCTTCCTCATATCTGCCCAAATTGCCTAAAGCACTGCCCTGATTGTTAAAAGCTTCATCTTGATCAGGTTTAATGGCGATCGCCTGGTCGTAAGCAACAATCGCTTCCTCATATCTGCCCAACTGAATCAAAGCAATGCCCTGATTGTTAAAAGCTTCATCTTGATCAGGTTTAATGGAGATCGCCTGATCGTAAGCAACAATCGCTTCCTCATATCTGCCCAGATTGCCTAAAGCATTGCCCTTATTGTAAAAAGCTTGATGTGAATCAGGTTTAATGGCGATCGCCTGGTCGTAAGCAACAATCGCTTCCTGATATGCGGCTATTGCGGACAGTGAATTAGCAACTTTATCCCATAACAAATTGCAAATAAAGTCTGCTGATTCACTTTCGATAGTAAATTGCTCGACCTGCCTCTGTGCCTGTATCAATAGAGCGATCCGTCCTGAAGGTGGACAACGCTTAGATTTGCAGTACAACCGCATAAATTCGGCTAGTTTCGATATTTGCGCTGAAGTATCCAAACAAACTTTTATAGCTTCATCAGTTTCAGTCTTAGATAAACTCCAAATTAGTTCATTAAAATCATAATCGATCGGGCTTTCTTCCAAAACTTCCCAAGGTTTGATGATCGCAGGCTTGACCTTTATCAAAAACTTTCGCCCTTGATCAGATAAGAACGGATGACCTTCGAGATCGGCTTCTGAAATAATCGCTTGAAGCGGAAGTTGAAGCAACTTATTTTTCCGAAAATAACTTGCTTCAAGCAAGTAGCCAACGAACTCCCCTGTATCCACTCGATCGGCAAACAGCCGATGATATAAATATGTCGATTTAGCTGTTAGCCAATCTTCATTTTCGTATTTATCGACATAGCTGCTTTCAGGACTAGCATAGCGATTCGATTCTAGACTAAAGTAATCTGCCAGCAGAATATGTATCCGCGAGAATACCTCTCGTTCCTCATGCCATAGTGATTGTCTAAAGACATCTCGCGCTACATCATCTAGTCGATCTTGTCCCTCTTCAAAAAAGTGCTGTACTTTCAGCCAGTCGTAACAATCTCTGCCGTCAACAACCAGTGGCAACTCCAACTTAACTAACAAATAATTAATCAATCCTCGATCAAAAGATTGACAGCAAGCTGCGACCCTAGAAACTTGACTCATCAGCCTTTTTTTGTCGAGATCGGCTTCTTGAAGAAATAAATCTTCAATGTTTTGAGCTAGGCGGGCGAGATTTGAGTCGATGTTTTGACCATCAGATAGTCGATCTCTAATCAGATTTAGATAATACGGCAAACCTTTGGTAATTGCATAGAATCGATCTAAATCATCCTGCTGATTGATCCCAATTTTAGCTAGATAAGCTTGTGTTCGATCTGGATCAAACCTTTTTACTCCTTGACTGTAGATGAAATTTCGATCCTGCTGAAGTTTGTGCCATCCTTCCTGTTTTAAGACACAATTCCGCCCAGTTAAGACCAGCCGAATTGCCAGATTGTGTAGCTCATTATTTGTTAGCAACCAATGATATAGCCAATAATCTGTATCTTTCGTAGCCTTTTCGTAGGTATCAAATATCAACAAAACTGGCTGCTGCAAAGCTTTAGCCCGTAAGCTACTTGCAAAAGCTTTCGTCAAAATAGATATTGGCTCACTGATTAATTTTTGCAGTTCAACATTACCTCTAGTTACAGGCATTCGATTAAGAAAATCATTAAATCTATCAGTCAATCCTGTGGACTCTGACACCATTTTGATCGCCGACCCACCAACATCAGCAACTGCCTTATTTATTGGTGCAAAAGCTTGGATACCACTTTGTAAGATTTTGCTGAACTCTTTTGCATCTTTATCTTTAATTAGTCTGCTAATAGTGGTTTCACGCTTGTTATAGCACTGAGTAAATTCATCTTCATTATTTTCCCAACCATCATTCGATCTGGGTGGATATAGCTGATCGTGCAACTGCTTCATCAGATCGATCTCTGTCTCAATATCACTAGTAGAGCCAAAACTTACCTGTGCGATCGCTGATTCTGGATGTTGCTCAACAATCTTTGCCAGTAGAGTTGTCTTCCCCACCCCACCAATTCCCCAAGAATGCAAAACTAGCGGATTATTTGCCGGATCTTTCAGTCCTTCTGCCAACTTACTCAAAAATTTGTCAGTTTCTGGTCGATCGATGAAGAAGAAGCTCATACTACTCACACGCTAATCCGCTATTATCATATTACAATATTTGCCCTTGAATATCCTGTGTCAAATCGATCCAGAATCAATAACATCCGATCGCATGATGGCTCGTTCCTGCGAGTCTCTCAGGATGAGACTCGATCGATTAAACTAGACAAACTATAATAACAGCCTAATTCAAGGAATTATGTCAGATCTTAGTTACGCACTAGTACATGAATGGCTGACCCCACGGGCAACGGGAGGGTCAGAATTGGTGGTGCGAGAGATCTTGGAATGTGTCGATGCGGATATTTATGCCCTGGTTGATTTTGAATCGATAAATCCCGATAGTTATCTGTATGGGCGCAAAATTGGGACGACTTTCTTACAACATTTTCCAGGTGCAAATGGCAAAGTACAGAACTATTTACCCTTAATGCCGATCGCGATCGAGCAGTTGGATTTACGGCATTATGATGTAATCCTATCCTCTGCCCATGCCGTCGCCAAAGGTGTGATTACCACCCCCCAGCAATTGCACCTCTGTTACTGCCATGCACCCATGCGCTACGCCTGGGATCTAACTTTTGACTATTTACAACAAAGCCGAGTTGGCAGGGGTGTACCGGGCATTCTCACCCGCTATCTGCTGCACCAGTTGAGACAGTGGGATGTTATATCTGCCAATCGAGTCGATTTTTTTATTGCCAACTCCCACTTTACCGCCCAGCGGATTTGGCGATGCTACCGCCGTCAGGCAGAAGTGATTTATCCCCCTGTCAATATCGACAGATTTACCTGTAATGCCGACAAAGAAGATTTTTATTTAACCGTATGCCGTCTCGTAGGTTACAAACAAGTTGCGCCGATTGTGGAAGCATTTAATCAGAACGGTAAAAATCTAGTTGTCATCGGTACAGGGGCAGAATTACAAAAGTTGCAACAAATTGCCAAACCCAACGTCAAAATTTTAGGCTATCAATCTAACGCCGTCGTCCAAGATTATTTAGCTCGTGCTAGAGCATTTGTCTATGCAGCTTGCGAGGATTTTGGTATTGTATTGGTGGAAGCCCAAGCATGTGGTACCCCAGTCATTGCCTATGGTGTTGGCGGGGCTGCTGAAACTGTTTTGGACATTCGCACTCACCCCGATAGTGGCACAGGAATTCTGTTTGCCACTCAGACTACAGCAGCCATCCTAGCCGCTATTTCCACGTTTGAAACTTATCACCAGCAGTTTCAAGCCGAACAAATCCGCGCTCATGCTGAAGACTTTGGTGCTTCAGTCTTTCGATCGCAATATCTGAGTTTACTCGATCGCTGCTATGACAAGTGGAAATCGACAACTCATATCAAACATGGTGAAGTCTAGCTGACTTAAAATTGTCTCCAAAGAGCAGATAAGACTGACTCTTGTCTGTGCAAGCTGGGTAATATTGGTGAGAGAGTGAAATTGAGGATTAAGACAACCGCACACAGCCAACCTGAGAATCAGAACACAAAAGTTGGGTTGCTAGCCCAAGGAAGACTGGCGCAGTCTAGGCGTAGCGACATCGCCAAGCGGTTGTTTGATATTGTCTTTTCGCTGTCAGTACTGTTTTTTTGCGCCCCTATTTACCTGATTTTGGCTGGGGCGATCGCTTGTACTTCTTCAGGGTCAATTTTCTACATCCAAGAGCGAGTTGGGAAGAATCATCAACATTTTGGCTGTATCAAGTTTCGGACAATGATTTCCGATGCCGATCGAGTTCTAGATGAGATGATGGCACAATCAGAACATCTTCGACAAGAATTTTCCGAAAATTTTAAGCTTAAGGAAGACCCACGCATTACTAGAATTGGTAAATTTCTCCGCACCACCAGTCTGGATGAATTTCCCCAGTTTATTAATGTGCTCAAGGGAGAAATGAGTGTGGTTGGCCCACGTCCCCTCGTACCGGAAGAGATCGATCGCTATGGTAGCGCGATCGACCTTGTACTGACAATTCGACCTGGAATCACTGGATTATGGCAAGTTTCTGGTCGCAATGATATTCCCTACGCCCAACGGATTCGGATTGATGTCAAATATGTCAACCGCCGCAACTTCTGGTTAGATTTTCGCATTATCCTCAAAACCATACTGGTCATGCTCGTGCCAAAAAATAATGGCGCATATTAGATTCGGTGGTGGGGATATTGGGCACAATAAGTGGGAAGTTTAAGCCCAGCAATTTGACAGTGACCACAAATAGCTGCTTAATTATAGTAACCAATTGCTGTTAAGTAGCGAATCGGCTAGTAGTAAGATTAACAAATGACAGAA
The DNA here is from genome assembly GCA_041738715.1 of Chamaesiphon sp. GTDB lineage: Bacteria > Cyanobacteriota > Cyanobacteriia > Cyanobacteriales > Chamaesiphonaceae > Chamaesiphon. Next base: position 10,330 of record JBGSPI010000151.1, on the reverse strand, counting down.
ACAAAACGCGCATTAATCACGGGCATCACCGGACAAGACGGCTCCTATCTAGCCGAACTTCTGCTATCCAAAGGATATGAAGTTCATGGCATTATCCGCCGGACTTCAACCTTTAATACCGATCGGATCGAACATTTGTATCAAGATCCCCATACCCCAGGGGCAAAACTATTTCTCCACTACGGCGACTTAGCCGATGGCGTAACTATGCGCCGTTTATTAGAACTCACCAAACCCCACGAAGTTTATAACCTGGGTGCCCAGTCTCACGTCCGCGTCAGCTTTGATGCACCAGAATACACCGTCGATACCGTTGGGATGGGTGCGCTCCGGCTACTGGAAGCGATTCGCGACTACGAACAGCGGACAAAGCTCCAAGTTCGCTACTATCAGGCTGGTTCTTCGGAGATGTACGGTTTAGTTCAAGAAGTCCCTCAATCCGAAACCACCCCCTTCTATCCCCGTAGCCCTTATGCTTGCGGTAAATTATTCGCCCACTGGCAAACCGTCAACTACCGCGAATCCTACAATATCTTCGGTTGCAACGGGATTTTATTCAATCATGAGTCCCCACGTCGCGGTGAAACATTCGTTACGCGCAAAATCACCCGTGCGATCGCCCGCATTATGGCGAAGCAACAGGATAAACTCTATCTAGGGAATCTCGAAGCCAAACGGGATTGGGGCTATGCCAAGGATTATGTTGTCGCCATGTGGTTGATGCTCCAACAGGATCAACCAGATGATTATGTGATTGCCACCGGGGAAACTCACGCCATCCACGAATTTCTCACAGTTGCTTTCGAGTATGTCAATCTGAACTGGAAAGACTACGTTGAATTTGACCCCCGCTACTTGCGCCCTGCTGAAGTAGAATTACTGATTGGTGACCCCACCAAAGCTAAGACCAAACTTGGTTGGGAACCCTCTGTCACCTTTACCGAATTAGTCCATCTAATGGTCGATACCGACCTCCACGCGCTCGGACTCAAATCACCTAATTATGCAGGTGAAGAAACACTACCGGATATCGCGATCGTCCGTCAAGCGATGGCAACAATGCACGATTAGTCGTGTAAGTTACTTACTTTTCAATAGACCGGGGACGGGGAGAAGAGGGGACTGGGTAACTGGGTTTCTTTTAACTTCTATTCCCGATTCCCCTTCCCGATTTACCCTTTTCCCTATTTCCCACACCCGAATCCCATGACAAAATTAGATCTATCTACCAAACGCATCCTAGTGACTGGTGGTGCGGGTTTTCTCGGACAACAAGTAATTAGCCAACTCTGCGCGCAAGGTGCCAATCCTGATCATATTACCGTACCTCGATCGCAAGATTGTGACTTACGGGTACTTGAAAATTGTCATCGAGCCGTCGAGAACCAAGATGTCATTGTTCACCTCGCCGCTCATGTCGGTGGGATTGGTTTAAATCAACTCAAACCTGCGGAATTATTCTATGATAATCTGATGATGGGTACCCAACTCATTCATGCCGCTTATCAAGCTGGGGTCGGGAAATTTGTCTGTGTCGGCACAATTTGTGCTTATCCTAAATTTACACCCGTACCATTTAAAGAAGAAGATCTCTGGAATGGTTATCCAGAAGAAACTAATGCACCTTACGGTGTTGCGAAAAAGGCTTTATTAGTACAACTACAATCTTATCGCCAGCAGTATGGATTTAATGGAATTTATCTATTACCGGTAAATTTATACGGCCCTGCGGATAACTTTAAGCCAGAAAGTTCCCATGTAATTCCAGCATTAATCAGGAAGGTACATGAAGCTCAAATTGCTGGAGACAAAGAGATTCCAGTTTGGGGAGATGGTAGTCCTAGCCGTGAGTTTATCTATGTTGATGATGCCGCCAGAGGCATTGCGATCGCTACTACTAGTTATGATGGTGCCGATCCGGTTAATTTAGGAACTAACTACGAAATTACGATTAAAGATCTGATTACTTTGATCTGCAAATTGATGGATTATCAAGGTGAACTTGTCTGGCAAACCGACAAACCTAACGGTCAACCTCGTCGCTGTTTAGATACTCAAAAAGCTGAAGAGTTTTTTGGATTTACCGCCCAAGTTGATATTGAAACTGGCTTGAAAAATACGATCGAATGGTATCGCAACAATGCGGCTTGATCTTGCATGGAAATACCAAAAAATCCAATCTTCATTAATGCGGCAGAAGCACCTGTACGAACTCAGTCGTCAAATTATCCTGAGCCTTTTGCCTCGCGGATGATGGGTAGGCAGAAACATCCGCTAGGGGATCTGTTTTGTCTGACTAACTTCGGTGTTAACCTCACCCGACTAGGTCCAAACGCAATTTCGGCTCTGCGGCATCATCACTCCAAACAAGATGAGTTCATTTACATCTTGCAGGGGCAACCCACTCTGCAAACTAATGAAGGCAAAACTAAACTCTCCCCTGGGATGTGTGCAGGCTTCAAGGCATCTGTCCAAAATGGACATCATCTAATCAACGAGACATCAGAGGAAGTCGTATATCTGGAAATCGGAGATCGAACACCAGGAGACGAAGGTACCTATCCTGATGAAGATCTTCAGGCTGTACTTGTAGACAATAAGTGGCAGTTTACTCACAAAGACGGTACACCATACTAAAGCGACAGCCTTTCCTGTGGAGCATCGAATTTTTCTTAACATTTTTTTAATATGTAGCCGATTAGACAGTCAAACTTGGCTAAATTGAACTACTATAGATAAGTAGAGTAAATCATAGGGTTAAGGAAACCAAATCATTTACAAGGGTTCAGTCGGTTAAATATCTTCTGTCTGTAGGGTTGCGGTAGTATTTACCGTGGGAACCACTACCGATCGATTGATGTCAATAAATCTATCACCGAACCTCAATCCAGGTGGCAAACACCTGAAATCGGACAACTACCAGTTAGAAAACGTGGAATTAAGAATTAAGAGTCGCAACAGCCTCGATATCTTGTCACCAGTCAGAGTTTGGCTCGATAGTTTGGAAATCCATAGTCCTAAATTAGCGCACTTTCTCTGTCGGCTCATCCCTGCTCAATGTCCCTTCGAGCGAGATATTATCTTATTCGAGCATAATATCCTCCATATCCCACCTTTGTGCAAACTCAACCCACTTTACGAAGAAACCGTTGGTTTACGCTTTCGCGCTCTGTGCTATCTCGCAGATGAGTGCGGTGTAGATGTTACCCGTTATTGTTCCTAGTCTCTTTGGAGAGACGTTTCACTGAAAGATCCTGTCAGCGAAACGTCTCTACCGACAACTCCTGCTAGCATGAGAGGATACCTCAATTATTTATCCTCAGCAGATCGTGTCATCACAATTAGTATTTAATTTAGCTAATGGTTCGGTATCTTGTGGCTTCACACCCGCAGCAGCGCAAGAATTACAAGCAAAACTCAACGAAATTGTCCAAGTTCTTAAAGCCAAGACAACAGAAATAGCCGGAGGTGCAGGAGGTAAACCCAAACAGCACAAACCGATTGAATATCAATATACAGGTGAAGTATTTCTCGAAGTCTTCTGCAATCCGAATATTTGGGCAAACCCATTTGTTGCTAAAGTATTAATTACGCTCCGCGACGATCGAATTCGGTTTAGTAGTGAAGCGGAATTGACGCGCATTATCGAAGATGTGAACCAATTTGTGGAACAATTTGGCTAAAGTCAATCTCTAATAAATTATGAATTATCTAGCCCCTGGTAGTTAATCAGTGGGCTATTAATATGTTTATGCGCCGGAAATATCTGTTGAGGTAAACACAGGCTTAGTGAAATCTAATAACTCTAACGGCTGATATGATAACTCAGTAATCGTGATACAATACGGCGCAAATGGGTGTTTGATCAGTGTGTATCTAAATAGTACTATGAAAAATAGATCGATCAGCTTAATTGGCTTACTGGGTATTATTAGCACCTGGATTTGCCCGCAACATTTGTCAGCCCAAACTATAAATAGTAGCAATAACAAAGCTAATCCTACTACCTATGAAGATGACAAGATTAGAGTTGCGATTCAAGACTGTAGTCGCAACCTTCAGGATCTGATCTGTCAGGCTGTCTTGACTAGTAAAAATAGCGATCGCTCGATCGATCTCAATGGTAGTACCATTAGATTAGTTGATAGCGAAGGTAATGAATATTATCCTAGTAGTTTCCGACTAGCTAATCGAACTAGTAATAATAACTCTATCAAAACTGAATTAGTTGAAAACGTACCATTTAAGGCAAATTTTGTGTTTGGAAAAGTTCCTACAAGTGTGAATAAAATTGCACTCTTGCAAATTCCCCTTGGTGGCGGGATTAATTCAACTGTCAAATTTAGAAACCTGGTTGTTCTCGATCCTAATACACCAAAAACTAGCCAGATTGCAGCAACAACTTCAAAACCCGCTATTCTGAGTCCTAGTGTGAGCAGCGATAATAGTTTGATCTGCCCCGATAATACCAGAATTCTCTACCGAGCCACTTCTAAAAATTATCTAATGTATATCTGTGGAGCAAAAACGCCTACTCATTACGTGGGACATTCCAAAGATGGTTCTGAAGGTATCACTCTCCGACTGCGGTATTTTGATCGGACGAGATTTTCGGCTGATAATGGAGATACTAATTATACGATCGCTGCTAATAGATTAACTATCAGAAAAGATAACAAGGTAATCCACCAAGAAAAGATTGAGGTGCTGCAATCATTACCTGGCGTAGTGACAGCAGCAGAAACAGCCCCCACCAAGCCCGAATCGAAGAAAGTCACGACAACTGTAGAGAATTCGACGACTAAAACTAAACCAAAAACATCACCTGCTGTAACCACAGCAACGCAGAAAGTCCCCACCAAACCCAAAGCCAAGAAAGTCACGACAACTGTAGAGAATTCAACTGCTAAATCTAAACCGAAAAAAGCTGTCCCTGCACAAATAAAGACTCAATCAAATCGCCAGCGATTGTCTGGTAATCAGTCCACAAATTCAAAACCGCCAATTCAGTCAAACAAAACCAACACCGTTGTGACAACTACTCCCAAACCCAAACCCACAAATAAATGAATAGATTCGGGATCGAGAATAGTTCTACCGAACAGCTTAACAACCAATTCTAATATACTTAAACCCAGCTAGAGTAACTCGATCGGCAATCAGAAAATTGCGACAATCAACTAGTAAAGGAGAACGCATCAGTGGAACCAAAGACTGATAGTCTAGATCTTGAAATTCAGTCCATTCTGTCATTAACACGATGGCATCGCTATCAGTTGCCAATAACTCTGGGCTATTGACCAGATTAACACCATTTAACTCCTGATGAACTGTTGGTTGATGGGAGATAATTGGGTCATAAGCTTTGACTTTAGCACCTAGATTGGTCAACATTTTAATAATATCGAGGGCTGGTGCATCGCGAAGATCGTCGGTATCTGGTTTAAATGTCAAACCTAATAAACCGATAGTTTTTCCCTTGAGAATTTTCAAAGATTGCTGGAGTTTTTCAATGACTAGGGTACGCTGTTGTTGGTTGACGCTGACAGTTGCTTTTAATAACTTGGCATCATAGCCATAATCTGCCCCCGTATGAATCAGTGCAGCTAAATCCTTGGGAAAACAAGAACCACCCCAACCAATCCCCGCATTGAGAAACTTATTACCAATCCGGGAGTCTAAGCCGATACCAGTGGCAACCTGGGTGACATCTGCACCAACTCGCTCGCAAATATTGGCAATTTCGTTAATAAAGCTAATCTTTGTTGCCAGAAAAGCATTGGCGGCATATTTAATCATTTCTGCCGAACCTAAGTCTGTAGTTAGGACAGAAACAGGTGCTAGTTGACGATCTTCAGCATACACTCGATCAATAATCGGTGCATACAACTTGAGCATCAAATCGATCGCTGTTTGATTATTGCTACCCAGCACGATCCGATCGGGATTGAGCGTATCATAAACTGCCGAACCCTCACGTAAAAATTCTGGGTTACTAACGACATCAAATTTCACATCTGGTTGACTGGTGCGGGCACTAGCTCCAGCACCAGCTAGACTAAGTTGCTGATGTGTTTCGGCTACACCATCAAGCACCAGCATTTTGACCCAATCACCTGAACCGATCGGGACAGTAGACTTATTAACAATTACCTTATAATCATCTTTGAGATGTTGCCCGATACCTTTAGCGACAGCTTCCACATATTGTGTGTCGCTCGAACCATCCGGTAGCGGTGGTGTACCGACGGCAATAAATAAAATTTCGCCATGAGCAACGCCGAGAGCCAGATCGGTGGTAAACTTCAACCGATCGCTAGACATTGCCGATTGCATGATTTCTGACAATCCTGGCTCGTAAATCGGTGACTGTCCTGATTGCATCAATGCTACTTTGGCGGGATTATTATCTACACAGATCACATCATGACCGATGTGCGCCAAACACACGCCTGTCACTAACCCTACATATCCAGTCCCGATCGTACATACACGCATTTTTTATTTCCTCCAATGTTTTAGGGGTGAGGGGTTAGGGAACAGTTGAAAGTTGAAAGTTGAAAGTTGAAAGTTGAAAGTTGATAGTTGATAGTTGATAGTCCCTTCATCCCCTCGTCCCCCAGTCTCCCTGTCCCCAAGTCCCCCCATCCCCCTACTGTTTCTGCCAAAGCTGGATCGTACCATCAGCACCACCGACCGCGATCGTTTGACCAGTTGGATCGATCGCCACCGACATCACCGAACGACCAGGATCGCCTTTGAGAATACTTCTCGCTTTATCGCGAAAATTCAGATCTTCGTCTTTGTACCATACCTTAGCTTTGCCATCGACACTACCAGTAATCAAATATTGACCATCGGGGCTGAACACGCAGGCATTTATCTGTCCAGCATGGGCTTTAATCGCCTGTAGTGGCTTGATTTGATATTGTTGACCGTTTTCTTGATTTTCTAACTTCCACAGCACGACATAGCCATTAACGGTGCCAGCGGCGATCGTTTGTGAATCGGGGGATATCGTCATTGAACCAATACAATGTCGATTACCGATTGCTTCAGCAATCTGTGAGCCAGCAGTGAGTGACCAGAGCTTGACACTACCATCATCACCAGTACAGGCTAAAAAATTACCATTCGGACTCAAAGCGATCGCCGCAATCGGTTCGAGATCTGTAATTGTTTGAGTTACTCTACCATCGGGCAAATGCCAGAGTTTGATCGTTCGATCGAAACTACCACTCACTAAGGTATGACTGTCCGCACTAATCGCTAAAGATCGGACCGAAGCACTATGTTCAGTTAAGTTGTGGATCAGGGTACCAGAGTTTAAATCCCATAATTTAATCATCTCATCCCAACTCCCACTCGCCAACAAATTACCATCTGGACTGACAGCTAGAGCAAATACGCCCTTGGGATGATCGACCAGGGTATGAATCACTTCTCCCGTATCCAATTGCCACAACTTGATTGTTTTATCAAAACTACCACTGACTAGCTTGGTACCATCAGGGGTGAAGCTCAAACATCGCACCCAATCGCTATGGGCAATAATTGTTTGCTGAAGATTCCAAGTCGGCTTAGTCCATAAATCACCACTCAACTCCCCCGATGTCAGATCGCCAGAAAAGAGATCCCCACTCATTAAATCTTCGGAAATCATCTCTAACAGCGGCATAATATCCACATCTGCATCATCGCTGCCAAAATTCGATCTCGCCGTAGGGGCTGCGCTCAATTCTTCCGGATCGATACCTAGTTGCTGGGTTAGGTGTGTAAAATGTCGTTCTAAATGCTCTAGGCGATCCGTTAATGCAGTACCTTCCAATAGATCGACTACATCTTTGAGGCTTCCTTCGACTCCAGCGACATGCTCTTGCATTGACACCATTAATCGTTTCTGGAGATCGAATTTTTGTTCTAGAGCCTTAACTTCTTGCGCGTCTACCGCTGCGGCCAGTGCCGGCGGTTCTGACTTTTGGGCAGACATAGTTTGTTTCACCAATGCCGTAGCAAAACTCCGTGCTTGAGCAATTTCCTGCTGGAGAGCTTCACCTTGCTGTTGGAGTTCTCGCTCTAGTTTACGATCCAAGGCGCGATCGTTTAACCGAAGACGTTGAGTCAATCGCCACCGATTGATCGAATTTAGAATCAAACTAATCAGAATCGGTACCAGTGCATAGAGCCAAGTTGAAGATGTGGCTGCGGCGATCGACCCTACCACGGCGATAGCGATCGCCACATACTCACTCAAGTCTAACCAATGGGGGGAATTTGACATTACAATTTAGGTATGATCGAAATCTTCACCGCACGCTAATAATGCCACAAACTTTACGGTGCGGCAAGTATCAGCAGTGCTTTTGCCATCTTCGATCGCCAAGGTGACATAGATACAGTTTTTGTCGATCGATTCCTTCACAATGGGTACTTTCTATCTATAAATATGCAGCGGTATTCCGATCGCGGTTCTCCATTTTCATGTTATGGTTAATCAATTATTAAGATAACCTTAATCATCCGAAAACCAGTCGATCTCCCGATAGAGTACTCGATAGCAAGCTTGCTGGTACCCGTCAGCAAGATTCTATGCGTATAATCTGATACAGATCTAAGCTATACTGTAGCTATCAGGCGATCGAAACATTGAATATTTAACAGCAATTTGTGCTGAAACTGCCAAAACCCAACCTGCCACCAATCTTTATCTTTAGCCACCCTTCCCCACAGTAGCCATTCATGATGCCTGATTGCGACTTACACCTCGATCTCTCTGCCGACAATGATAACGCTGTCGATAAACCTGAAGAAGCCTGTGGAGTGTTTGGGATTTACGCTCCCGGTCAAGATGTGGCCAGACTTACTTATTTCGGCTTGTACGCGCTCCAACATCGCGGACAAGAATCAGCCGGAATCGCTACTTTTGATGGACAGCAACTCTACGAACATCGGGATATGGGGCTGGTTTCCCATGTCTTCAATCCAGAAATTTTACAGGGGTTGCCAGGACAGATCGCCATCGGGCATACTCGCTACTCGACGACTGGATCGAGCCATCGAGGTAATGCTCAACCAGTAATTGTGGAAACAAGATTAGGCAAACTCGCTTTAGCACATAATGGTAATCTTGTCAATACAAACGAACTGCGGGAATATTTGGTAGCGCGAGGTTGTGAACTTAACACCACGATTGACTCAGAGATGATTGCGATCGCGATTCGAGAGGAAGTCAATGGTGGAAAAGGGTGGGTTGAGGCGACAATCGCTGCTTGCAAACTGTGTAAAGGGGCGTTTAGTTTAGCGATCGCAACTCCCGAAGGAATTATGGGAATTCGCGACCCCAACGGGATTCGGCCGCTCGTCCTCGGCATCATGCCAGACCATGTGAGCCATTACGTCGTGGCTTCGGAAACTTGCGCTCTAGACATCATTGGCGCAGACCACGAACGAGATGTTCGGCCCGGTGAACTGCTGTTGATTACTGCTGAAGGGATCACCTCGATCGACTGGGCACCCAAAGCACAGCCGAAGCTATGCGTTTTTGAAATGATTTATTTTGCCCGTCCAGATAGTTGGGTACATGACGAGAGTTTGTATAGCTATCGGATGCGATTGGGCAAACAGTTGGCTCTAGAATCACCCCATCCCGCCGACATCGTGATTGGTGTACCGGATTCGGGGATACCTGCGGCGATTGGCTTCTCTGAGGCCTCTGGCATCCCTTACGCGGAAGGTTTAATCAAAAATCGTTATGTCGGGCGCACCTTTATCCAACCCACTCAGGAAATGCGTGAAGCGGGGATTCGGATGAAGTTAAACCCGCTCAAGGACGTTCTTCAAGGTAAGCGAGTAATTATCATTGATGATTCGATCGTTCGTGGGACAACTAGTCGCAAACTAGTCAAAGCTCTACGGGATGCTGGCGCGACAGAAGTACACATGCGAATTTCCTCGCCACCAGTAACCCATCCTTGCTTCTATGGCATCGATACCGATACTCAAGATCAACTAATTGCTGCGACTAAATCAGTCGCCGAAATCGCCGAACAAATCGGCGTAGATACTCTCGCCTATCTTTCTTGGGCAGGGATGTTAGCTACAACCAATCAAGATCCCAACAACTTCTGTTCGGCATGTTTTACAGGCGATTATCCCGTAGAAATTCCTGATGGAGTCAAGCGATCGAAATTAATAGACCTCTTGCGTGAATAGGGAGAATTGGGGTAGAAGTAGAGAAAAGGGGGAGAAACCATGACCTATGAACAACTAAAGCAGCTAAAGCCGGAAGCATTCAAAAGAAGATGTGGATTGCAGATAGAAACATTTAATC
>JBGSPI010000145.1:0-22293 GCA_041738715.1 Chamaesiphon sp. | reverse complement strand
GTTGCTTATCTGGGTGGTTATCTCGAACATCGACGTAAGACTCCGATTGGCATCCAAGTTCTCTGGCGTGGTTGGCTAAAATTACATGATCTTTGCCAAGGCTGGCAGCTTGCTAGAGGCACTTAACGTGAAAAGTCAGATATATCCAAGCTATATTGGTGACAATCAGGATATTTTTGTAAGCAGCAGCCGGAAATCATGCGCAAGAAGGTATTTTGGCATGGTTAAAATTTACTCAAAACTCCGCATTTTGTGCCAAACCTGATGTGGTAGCCAGAATGGATGATTTAAAGATCGATTCCCCTTCGATTCGCCTAAAACCTGCTCTCGCCACAATTGCCAGACAATTAATAACCACAAAATTTCACCAATTCTTCGACCTTGAATCCCACCGCCCAAATTTCCCATTGCCACCCTAGCACCTAAATTCGCCTGCCAATAGCCTTCCGCCTCCAGTATGCCTGGATTCAACCATCGCCCGATCGATCTCCACCACTCATTCAAGCACCAAGCAGTTAACGGGACACCCATCCCCCGCTTCTGTCGCCAGACAATTTCAGGTGGTAGCCAGTCTGCCACTGCCCGTTTGAGGATATATTTCTCGCAAGCTCCTTGGAGATAGAGCGAACTAGCTACTTGAAATGTCCAGGCGGCTAATTCTCGATCGCAAAAAGGCGATCGCACGTGTAAACTATGGGCAAATGCCAAATTTGTCGCCCGTGGCTGGATATTCTGCGCTCCTTTGAGGATCAAGGATGCGCGCCGCAATCTGTGGATTAGAGACTGGGTTTGCGTTTCGTCTAAGGCAGATTCTAGCCAATCCTGGGGCTGAATTTGGCGAATTTGGTCATAAACCGCCGATTGAAATACCTGCGCCTCATAGCCCCATAACCGATGGAATGTGCGTAAATATCGATCGGCAAAAGATTCATCCCGCTCTGGATGGGCAACTTGGTAGATACTCGCCGCGATTAGCGGTTTATTCGTCCAGCCAGCAAATAATTGATCGCCACCTTCGCCATTAAACACAATCCGCACCTCCTGACTCGCGGCTTGATTGAGCAAATATAAGGGTACCGTCACCCCATCGCCAAAGGGCAAATCCAAGGCTTTAATCGTCGGTATCAGGGCTGTTTCCACCCGTTTGGGAGTAGCATCGACTCTCACCAGGGGAATCTGTAGATACTCCGCCACCTGCGCGGCGTATGGATATTCAGCATTTCCTTCTACGCCGAAATCTAGGGTGTATGCCCGCACTTTCACCCCCGCCCGCACTAATAGGGCAGCAATAATCGAAGAGTCTAATCCCCCCGATAAAAACACCCCGACAGTTTCACCCCGCAGATCGGCGATTTGCCGCTCTACCGCTGCGATTAGATGTGTTTGTAATATATCGATCGCTTTTTGCTCACGATCGATCTGCGCTGATCCTTCACGCCAATTTACTTGATGTTGAATTGTTTCCTGGCAGATCTTTCCCGCCCCCAGATCTCGCCAAATCTGCTCTGTGCCTGCGGCGACGGCGAAGATGCGATCCACGGGGGTCAGTGGTGTTGGGATATAAGAAAAACAACTATATCCATACAAGCCGGGAATACTTACCTGCGGATCTGCCACTAGGGGCAATAGTAATTGTAACTGCGAGGCAAACCAAATCACCTGTTCGAGTTGGAGCCAATAGAGCGTCACTCGCCCAAACCCGTCTCGCCCCAAATGCAAACAATCGTCATCAATTCTCACCCACACATCATCCGGTGGTAAACCAGCCGCTGAGAGTGAAATTAATTTACCATTGACCGCATCAGCAGAAATGCACCAATCATCCTCGGCTAATGTCTGCAAGTACTGCGCTAAAATGAGTGGATTTCCATAACCCCAATAACCAACAAATCGATGTTGACAACTGGCAATACTGACCTCGATCGACATAGATTAACTAATATGAATCCTAAATTCCACAGGCACCCTTGACCCTATATATTTTGCGCTGGTTGCCGCGACTAACTAAAATCGTCGCATCATAGCTAGCTCCTTCATAATCTGGGCTAGTTCTGATATAAGTAACTCGAATATTTAGATTACCCGATCGATAGGTGGCGATCGAGCCTTGTTTAGTTTTTACTTCTTGGATTGAGGTTAAGATCGTATCTTTGCCATCAATATTCATCAAAGCTGTACTCTTGAGACTCGATTGATATGCCGATAGGAAAATATCACTTTTGCGCGGATCTTTTAATAAATGTAGGTCGCAATATGTGCCTTGAATTTTCAATAATCCTGGGTTGCGGATTTTGCCGGCGATCGGTGGTAAGGATTTCGCAACTAGGCTCAATTCATTCGCCACACACGGTATGCCCAATGTTGTCAGATCGAAACCTGTTAGGAGTATAGCGATCGACCATCCTCTCAGGAGATCGATCGAGTTTAAGCTAGGAAAAGCCAGGTTAGTTAGAATTTTTATCATTGCGCTGAAGCAATCTACTTGTGGTGGAAAAAGCTTTTATTTTCGACAGATTTACCGGATATTTTTGGCAATAAAAGTATCAGACATCCCAAGAATGCCAAGCCCAACAATCCAGCGATTGGATTACCATTGATCCCACTCATCCAATCAGAAACTTTGCCAGAATACCTAACAATATTACCGACATTAATTATATAATAAGCCCAAATCATCCCAGCATGAAGACCGATCGATATCCCTAATAAATTTCCATGTTGACGTTTAGCAATTACCAATACGGTGGCAAATAAACATAACCCTGGAAATTGGGGTAGAGATTGCAGCATTACTGGAATTGGCTTCAGAAAATGTAGCAAGGCAAATAAACCAGCATTAGCGACTAATGCCACTTGCGGTTGATAATCTCGCTCCAATTCATCGAGCATCCAGCCCCGAAAAAACAACTCTTCTGCTAATCCAACACCTAATGCTGACGCAGCACCTTCCAAAATCAATTGGGGGATCGGCAAACTTGGTGATTGCCAAGTCAGCCAACCCAATAACCCTTGGGTGATAAATAGAGCGAAAGCCACAAATAGACCTATGCCTAACCCTTTCAACAGCAATAAGCCATTCTCACGGGTGGCAACTAAACCATAACGATAGAATAGATTGGGATGCTGATAAACCTTCCGTCCCCACCAGGGGAGAACAGCGATAAACTCGATTGCCAGTAACCCCATTGTCAGGATCGTCAGCAAATTTTTGGTACCAGGATCTGCAAGATTTTGACTAATAGCCATAACTCCATAAATTAAAGCCAATCCCGGTAGCCATAATACAACCAGCACCAAGAGGAAGAGGAACATCCTACTTGGTGCTGGGTAATTTTTGATATAACTAAAATTTAGCATCGTCAAGACCCAAAACCCAAAATTTCCAGCCGATGCTACTAGGGTAGCTTAATTGAGGATAAACTTTGAATTTAGATCTTGCGAGCAAGCTATTATTCTGCTGGTTCGATCGTACTCGTCAGCCCATGACTTTTCAATACTTCACAGTAATGCTCGGCATGTTCTTGAGCGCAGACAATCACTAGTGCCATCCCATACTGATGTGCTTCCATCATGACATTGATGGCACGAGGTTCGGACAAGTTGGGGATGGTAGTCACCAATACCTGTACGACATGTTCCATCGCATTAAAATCATCATTATGGAGCAGCACCTTATAATTCGGTGCAAGTTTACGGGATGTTGAACGCTGTTCGATGGTTTCAACAGACACGCTTGAACTCTCTCCTACTAAAATTGGACAACTCTATCTATTATGCCCTAAGCATTATCGACTTTGCTTGCAGTGGATGAAATGTTTTTGATGATGTAGAGCGAAGAAATAAGTGTCATAACCGAAGAAATAAATGTCACAACTGTTAATTGCCCCAAAGCTTTGTTCTGCAATGCTTTAGGGTTTTTTAACTGCCAATTTTCAAAGAAAAGGCAAGCGAAGAATTATACGTTATTTCATGATATTGTCGAATAAATAAATGTCATTTCGTCGGTCAGTGCTCGAAAACTATGCCATGTAATAATTTCACCGTTTTTTGCGATCACCAAAGGATTTCATGTCATTGTGTCACCTTAAGAGGATGTCTGAGAACTCAAATTAAAAAGCTGAAATGCCGATTATCTCGTTCCGATGATCGAGCAAAACCCTTATTTCTTCGTTGCGAGTTACCCTTTTCAGACATCCTGACTCAAGCGATCTAACTTTAACAAATTCTGGGTAATTGCTCGCCACTCAACAGATCGAGAAATCTAGTGGTGCCCAGCTTACCGTTCAGGAGTACGGCGGATGTAGTAGATGCAACAACTTTACCAATCGCAGTTGCACTACTCAAGCCCCGATTCGATCTCAAGATTGCCAATGCTCGATCGAGATCCTCAGGCGCGATAAAAGCCACAAACCGCCCCTCATTAGCAATATACAACGGATCTAAACCGAGTAATTCGCAGGCTCCCTGCACCTCTTCTAACACGGGGATCTCTGACTCATCGATCGATACAGTGAGTTTGGTAGCCATCATAATCTCATTGAGCGCACTGGCTAAACCGCCTCTAGTCAGATCCCGCAGACAGTGAATTTTTATCCCCGCTTGCAGTAACTCACCCACAATGTCCGCTAGGGGCGCACAATCGCTGGTAATGTTGGTTTGAAATTCTAGTCCTTCCCGCGCCGCCATCACTGCAATCCCATGTCGCCCCAAATCGCCATTGAGTAGAATGATATCCCCAACTTGAATCGAACTGGGGACTATTTTGAGCGGATGTTCGAGAATGCCAATCCCCGCCGTATTGATAAATAAACCATCCCCTTTCCCACGATCGACTACCTTGGTATCGCCCGTGACGATTTGGACTTGAGCTAGATCCGCTGCGGCTTTAATCGATCGTACCACCTGCCACAGAGTTTCCATCGGCAAGCCTTCTTCGATAATTAAGCCCAAACTGAGGTAGAGCGGACGCGCTCCAGCCATTGCCAAGTCATTCACTGTACCATTTACCGCGAGGGAGCCAATATTACCGCCAGGAAAAAATAGCGGATTGACAACATAGGAATCAGTGGTAAAGGCAATCTGATTGCTAGGGATAGAAAGTAAGGCTGCATCGTGACTTTCGCGATCAGGCGAACCAAAAACCGATAAGAACATCGTCTCGATTAATTGGTGCATCAGTCTTCCCCCACCACCATGTGCCATCAAGACGGTGGGGTATTGTTGAAGGGAAATCGGGCAAGTAAATGTCATTTGGTAGCTACTGTAATCGTGCCAGTCATGCCTGCTGCTGTATGTCCAGGAATCGTACATCGTAACTGATAACTTCCTGGTTTCATCGGCACCAACACCCATGCAGCGGTGGTACTGGGACGTAGTTCTAATTCTTGAATCGCGCCTTTGATTTCGACATTACCCGCATCAACTTTTTGCGTCCAACTATTGCTGGCAAATTCCCGCGCCGTGAAATAATGTTTTTGGGGACTGGGGTTAGATAATAGTAATTTATACTTTTTACCTGCGACTAATTGGATGCGATCGGGAAAGAATTTGAGTTCGTTGGCAGTATTTCCTAAACTAATTTTCATCTCGATTGAAGTGGCAACTGGCAATGGGATTGCCAAAGCAGGCAATAATTGGTAACTGTAGATTCCTACAGCCACCATCAGAGAACAGCACCAAAATTTGAAATGGTTAAATGGAGAGCGCATAATTATTCTCCCGATCGGCGTGGGTTATCTCTGAATCTTTGGCTTAACCATTGTCAATCTTAAACGAAATCTAAATATATTTGTAGATCTAGTGATCGAGTAATATGCAAATGTTCAAGTACCATCCATCCAATCATAGATCCGATCAAGTTGTTCGATCGTCACTAATCCGTGTTGCCATAAAATCATCGGCAACGGGCTGGGATTGTGTTCTACTTGCTTGAGTGTGATTGCCATCGACGAAGATGAAATCGCTAAATCATCTTGTAAAAAAATGAATTAATTTTGTTAAATGACTAGATAAAATCATTGCGGTACCTTTGGCTGAAATTTTTAAATGTATTTAAACTTATTTTTGGTAGTTGTCCTGTGAAGACCGATCGGGGAATTGTAGCTATTTTTTTATATTGTTAGGTTATTATTATTTTGTGAGGAACTCGTGAAGATGAGATTTAAAATGAGTCGTAAGTCACGATAAATAATCAGTCGATCGGGCTGGATGAATAATCTGACGTTTAAGTTCGGACTCCTGGCGGTCAGTTGCAATCTTCGCTCTCTGGTATTTCTTCTAGCCCATACGCACCTTCCATTAATTCCCGCAGGTATCCGATAAACCGTGCCACTTGCGCACCGTCGGTCACATCATGGTCGAACATTACCGTCAATCCCACATATTCGCGGATGACAATTTGCGTCTGGATAACTCCAGGTCGTTTGGCGATTCCGCCTACTGCAATTAGAGTAACGGATGAATGCCAATGGGAATACCCCAACTCATACCGCCCCCACCGAACATACTCAAGGAGGTCACGGAGACGTTACCCATCGTGCGCTTGAAGCGAAAGGGGTTGCGGAACATTGGTTGCCAAAAGAACAGGTTTCGTAAAAGCGGTGGCAGCATTACAAAGATTTTCATCATTGATGCGGCGGTGGAAGATCCAACCTGGACATCCCCCGTTACAACGGTTGATTTTTGGGCTGCGCGGATTTCAGCATGGATGTCAGCAACAGTTTTCTCATTAGCTTTGCGAATGATGTAAGGCATTGGTGACTTGTCGCCCCGACAGTCAATAATCTCCTCTATGATTTTTCACAAACAGGCATTCCCTTCGATAATGTAGATAGAGAAGATCTCGTCAAGCCGCCTAAGTGGAAGATTGAAAATATTCAGCGATTTATGATTTTTATCGGCCCGATTAGCTCTATTTTTGACTATGCCACTTATGCCATCATGTGGTTTGTATTCGGAGCGAATGTTAGAAATATTGCTTCAGATTTCACCAACTCTCAGGATTCCTAATGAATTAAAAGAGAATCGGCCTATAGTTCAAAAGCTATTAAATGAGTTCTGTCCCGATCGTAGACAGAATCTAACCGTAACAAAAACAAATTGACTATGACTGTACAACATCTACTGACCGATCCATCGAAGCGAATTGGCATTCTCACCAGTGGTGGTGATTGTCCGGGGCTAAATGCGGTTATTTATGCAGTGGTGAAATATGCCCGCGTCTCTAAATGCTGGCAAGTTTATGGCATTCCCAATGGCACGGATGGGTTTGTGGATATTGCCGATGGAATTTGTCAACCAGAGGATTTCGAACTACACGAACACTCCTTTGATATTCCCGGTCAAAAGGGCATCAATGTATTGCTATTTCTGAGTGGCAGCGTACTGGGTTGTCGGGGGAAGAAAGTACCAAAACCAGGGGAATCGGCAAAAATTCTCGCGGGGTATCGCCAGATGGGATTGGATGCCCTGATTGTGATCGGCGGAGATGGTAGTTTAGAGATTATTGCAGAGTTAGCGCAACAGGGTGGCTGGAATTTGGTCGCAGTACCGAAAACCATTGACAACGATATTCCCGTGACCGAAAGAATGGTGGGATTCGATACGGCAGTTGATACGGTAGCTGCAACCCTGCACAATCTAAGTTTTACAGCCGCAAGTCACGACCATGTGATGATTGTCGAAGTGATGGGGCGAGATGGAGGACATTTGGCACTCCATGCCGGAATCGCTGGGGGTGCGGATGTTATTTTGATTCCCGAATTAATTCCATATCTGACGGAAAAAGTCGTCGCCAATATTTGCGATCGAATTGCCCGGATTTATCAACAGCGGCGGAAGTTTGCGCTCATTGTGATTGCCGAAGGAATCGATCGAGATCCCTTAGCCGAGCCTTGTGTGAGAGAATCGATCTGTGAATATCTCAAGGATCGGATTGAGCAATATGTCGATCGTCATAGCGATCCGCAACAGTCAGATTTTTGTGGACTGCAAGCCGATCTAGAAGTCAGGGTGTCGATATTGGGTCGCATCCAGCGGAGTAGCCCGCCCACAACCCTCGATCGATTGTTAGCCGTGTCTTTTGGGGTTAAAGCAGTAGATGCGATCGCTCAGAGTCAGTCACCGTATCAGCAGATGGTGGTTTGGAAAGGCGGTCAAACGCAGCTACAACCGCTAGCTAAGACGATCGAAAAAATCAGAGCAGAGAAAGCCGCCCGCCAAGCTGCTAAATTACCCGCCTGTGCCGCTCCTGTCGATCCACAGGGTTTCATGTTACACACCGCTCGATCGCTCGGCATTTATGTGGGGGAGTGAAAGCGGCAGTCAAGTAACCAAAACGGTTAGAAACCGCTCCTTGGGCAAATTCTAGCTACGCAGACTAGATCCCACATTCCGCTAGTTCACGCCATCGAAAAACAATTAAAATGAAGCCATTGACTCGATTAAGCTGTTCGACATTTAAACCACTCTATTGGCACTCCAGACCAGTTGCTGTAAGCGATTCAGTCAAAAAATTTAGATATAGAACAGCTTAATTAATAATAATTCTTGGTTTTAAAAACTTTGCTTCAAAACCCTCTTGAAACTGATCTATTACAGCAGTCCCAGAAAAATATTCATTGTTGTACCATCTCCTATGTTTCCCCAAAGCATCTAATGCAAAACGATAACATAATTGTCTATCGATAGAATCCATGCCAGCTTTAATCATATCAATAGTAGGCATCCAATCATAGACATATCTACACTCATCCAAAATAATCATATCCACGAACATTCTTGTGTTTTTTGCAAGATAAGTCCATCTCTTTGTCTTCTCAATATTGATATGATATGGAACTGCTATTTGACGAAATAGCAGTTCCTTTATTTGATGAAACAATACTAAATCACAAAACTGGTACATGTCTTTATGCCAGCGTCTTTGAGATAATTCTTTCAGCTTTTCACTGTAGAAATTATTTCGGTTATCATCTTCAGAAAGCAAGAAAAGCAATGTCTCTAGATTCTCAACAAAATGCTGCTCATTTTTTGAGCTTAATTGCCTTATGAAAAGCTTGCAAAATTCCTCGTATTCAGTGCATTCGTAGATGAGTTGCGGATAATTTATGTCCTCGCGATTTCTATTTTTAAAGAGTGAGGAAATCGTCCAAAGGACAGGAAATTGCTCTGGATCGGAAATAATGCAACCACCTTCTCCATTTTCTGAGAAATGGTATAATTCATCAATCTTTTTCTTCAACTCAGTTTTGTTTTTTATATCAAAAAATTGCTCAAATAAGCCATGTATTGTTGAAAAATTGTCATAAGGGACTATGATTGATGCAAGATCTATGATTAGTCTTGTTATGTACTGACTGTAATAAAATTCAATATTGTTCTGTACTTCTAAAACCCAATCATCAAAGTTAAAGCCATAAGCAAGAGCACCTTCAACAAAATTATCGTTGAGATTATTTTTGTTTTCTAGGAAATCTTTAGGATACAAGTATGAAGCAACTAACTTTATTAATAAGTTAAGTCCTTTACTATCCTGTACCTCACTGGGAAGGGAGACATTTGTAATTAATACACCTGGTGAGTTGATTACATGATGGGATAGGATTGCAGTAATTGTTGCTAAAGTTTTCTGCTTTTTATTTCTACTCGGAAGTGGCCCACAAAAATCCAAATAAATAATATCGAATTTTTGGGGAGACACAGCAAAAAACTGACCAATATTTCCTTTTATCAGCTTTAGAAATGGAAACTCTGAAGCAAGAGTCGCCCAAACGGCATCTTCATAAGTGGAAGAGTCTGTCTCAAAAGCCCAAACATTTTCAGGTAGAATGCCAAAAGCCATCAGTGCCTGAAGATCATTTTCAGGATTCGCTCCTGCTAGATATGCTACCTTCAAATTTTCCGGCTTTCTACTTTGTATTATTGATTCGTAAAAGTTTTCCCAGCGAATTATTGTTTCATTTGAAAGGCCATCTATTACTCGCTTGTCAAAAGAAGTTCCATGATTACAAATATATTGAGACACGTTCCGAACATAGTCTTTAGAGGCGACCGTACTTCTAAATCTATTTTGTGTTAAACATTTAATAGCTCCCTCTAGCACGGAAAATCTAACTATTGTTTTTTCTTCTTCTTGATAGCTTTTAATTAAATTTTGTATAATTCAAGAGAACTTTGGTGCTTACGAGTATAGGAGGAAAATAACATTCAACGTCTAATCAATTATCAGAACTGAGTTGAAAATCTCGATCGAAAATCTAATCCATAACAATCGGCTGCAAGTGTTCCAAATACTCTAAAGTTTGTTGTGCTTCTACTGGATCGATAATACTTAATGCAAACCCCACATGAACGATGACATAATCGCCAACGATCGCTTCTGGCACATAAGCTAAACTCACGCGCTTGAGGATGCCGCCAAAGCTGACTTTTCCCCTCCGGCGCAGCAAAGCATCGGCTGGTAATTCACCTTCATCTTGCAACGAGTCATCAATGCTAATGAGTTGTCCGGGAATTGCTAAACACATGATTACTGATTACTTATTACTTAAAAGTCGCAATGCTGCCATAATTTGTCCTACGGCAATACCGCCATCATTACTGGGTAACTGATGATGATAACCGACTAAAAAATCATGCCGTTGCAACTGCTCGATCGAGCGTTCTAATAAGTAACGATTTTGAAAACAGCCACCAGTCAAGACAACTTTCACCATTTCTGGATACTGGTGTCTCAGCCGACAAGCAATGTCCACAAGTCCAGCGACTAGAGTGTTATGGAAGGTTGCTGAAATTATGGCTGGGGATACTCGATCGTGTAAATCTTGAAGAATTGCTTCGATCGTTGGTGCGTAGTCAAATTGTAACGGTTCGCCATGTACGAGATAGAGATAAGTAGCATCGGTGACATGACCCGCGATCGCATATTCGAGTTGCATAGCAGCTTGTCCTTCAAAGCTCGATTTTTGGCAGAGTCCCAACAGTGCGGCAATCGCATCGAAAAGTCGTCCTATACTGGAGGTTCTGGGCGTGTTTAAGCCGCGTTGGAGCATAGTTTTGAGGATTAATAACTCCGCTGGCAAAAACGACTGCACAGGGGCTAAATCCAGCGGATCGAAAGCTGCTTCGCCCAGACATTCGTAGAGCAATCCCACCGCACATCGATAGGGTTCTTTCACTGCTTTTTCTCCCCCTGGTAAGGGAAAAGTTCTTAAGTGTGCAGCGCGAATAAATCCTGATGCGGCATGCAACCAGAGAAATTCACCACCCCAAATCGTGCCATCCAAACCATAACCCGTACCATCCCAGGCGATCCCTAATACTGGTGATCGCCATTGATTATCGGCTAAACAAGACAACACATGGGCATAGTGATGTTGGACTGAAATCAGTCTGGGCGGGAGTGCATCCGTTGTCGCTAGGGTTTGGGCAAATTGAGTGGAATAGTAGTCGGGATGGTCATCACAGACGACGATCGAGGGTGTGACGTTGTAGAGACTGCATAGCTCTTGAATGGTCGAACGAAATCGATCGCCAGTTGGTACACAATCCAAATCGCCGATATATTGGCTGACGAATAATTGCCGATTGACATACAGTGCCACCGTATTTTTCAGATGTCCGCCCACGGCTAAGATTGTCTCATCACTGGTAATCTCAACATCTCCTAGCGAAATCGGCATGGGCGCATAGCCACGAGCGCGGCGGAGTAAGCTGGGTTGTCCGTTTATAACCTGTACGATCGAGTCATCTACCGGACGAGCGATTGGGCGATTGTGAACTAAGAATATATCGGCAATCGCCGCTAATGTTGTTAGAGCCTGGGTTTCATCGATACAAATCGGTTCGCCCGATCGATTGCCGCTGGTTGCTACTACTGGAAACCCCAGTTCAGCTAGAAGTAAGTGGTGGAGGGGTGTATAGGGTAACATCACACCCAAATTTGGATTATTGGGGGCGATCTCATCTGGTAGGGTGAATAACGATCGAGCGCGAACTGGTAGTAGCACGATTGGAGCGTTTGTAGATTGTAAAAGATCGGCGGCAAGAGGATTAACTTGGCAATATTCATGCACGAGATCGATCGAGGGAAACATTACTGCCAATGGTTTATCGGGGCGGTGTTTGCGATCGCGCAACCTTTTAACAGCAACATCATTGCGCGCATCCACAATTAGCTGAAAACCACCCAACCCTTTGAGCGCGAGAATTTGACTCGATCGCACTGCGGCTGCGGCTTGGAGTAAAGCATCGTCATGAGTAGCTATTAGCTCACCGGATCGATTCCAGAGTTTTAAATGGGGACCACATCTAGAACAGGCATTGGGTTGGGCATGAAAGCGACGATCTGCGGGATTGTCATACTCTGCTTGGCACGCTGGACACATCGGAAACCCTTGGAGGGTGGTATTTGCGCGATCGTAAGGCAGCGATTTTACGATACTAAACCGAGGGCCACAATGGGTACAGTTAGTGAAGGGATAACGATAGTGACGATTTGTGGGGTTGAAGATATCAGCAAAACAAGCGGGACAGGTGGCTAAATCTGGCAGGATTACGACCGATTTGGGCTGGGAAGATGATTTGTCAGAATCGAGAATTGTAAAGTCTCGATCGCCCAAGATCGCTGTTTGAGTCAATTCAATTCGCTGCAATTGGGCGTGAGTAGGTTTCTCCGTCTGTAAACGGGTTTGAAACTCTTGCAATTGAGTTGATGTGCCTTCTAATTCGATCGACACACCTCGATCTGTATTGCGAATCCAGCCTGTTAAGCCCAGATTTCGAGCCAGATGATAGACAAACGGACGAAATCCAACTCCCTGAACCACTCCGGTAATCTGGAGTTGGAGCCGCTGGTGGGTGATGCGATCGAGACTCATCTTGAGGGATGAAGAAACCCGACTTCTCGAACTCGACTTTCTGGCATCGCTGTGGCTAGGTATTGGTACCAAGCTTCTAAACCCTCCCCAGTACGAGCAGATACCTGAAATAGACTCGCTTGAGGCGCAACACGACGAATATTATCGATCGCCAAATCCAGATCGCAGCCTACCGCCTCAGTTACATCGACCTTACTAATTAAAATGACATCAGCAGTTTTAAACATTGTCGGATATTTCAACGGCTTATCTTCCCCTTCAGTGACAGATAAAACAACCACTCGAATTGATTCCCCCAAGTAATAACTAGCCGGACAAACCAGATTACCGACGTTCTCAATAACCAATAGATTTAAACCTTGCCAGTCCAATTGTGACATCGCTTGCGCCACCATATCTGCCTCTAGATGACAGGCGGTTCCAGTCGTAATTTGTACAGCAGTTGTACCCGCTTTGCGTAAGCGTTGGGCATCATTATCGGTCGCTAAATCTCCGACGATTACGGACATTTTAACTGGTCGATTCTCTTTCTGCGCAGGCAGACGCTCCGCGAACAGAGAGGCTTTGCCAACGAGTTGTGGTAAATCTTGCGCCATCCGTTCGATGAGAGCGGTTTTACCTGCGCCAGGGGACGATAAGAGGTTGAGCGTCAAAATACCTCGATCGCGAAAAAAGTTGCGATTTTGCTCGGCAATTCGATCGTTCTTAGCTAGAATCCCCTGATGAACGGGGATAACGTGGGTATGGTTATGATGCTCGTGAGCATGTACTGAATCATTCACATGGCTATGGGCATAATCACCATGTGAATGTAAATGTGGATCGCTAGTTTCTGGCAGTTTCACCCCATCAATAGCAACCGACCCGACTTCGTTACAACCGCAATCTATACACACAATTAAATCCCCATTATTAATTATTAATTCATTCAAGAAACTTCCAAAGAAACAAGTTCTAAATCGCGCCCTTGCAGCAGTTTGGCACTAAGCTGATGGCAGGTGGGGCATTCATAAATCCAATCTGTCGGCTGAAAATCTTGCTGGCAGGTCGAGCAATAACAAATCGCTGGAATCGTTTCGATCGAAAGTGTGGCGGTTTCGGCGATCGTGCCTTGGATTACAATATCAAAAGCAAATTCCAAGGCTTCGGGAATTACCCCCGATAGTTGACCGACTCGTAACGTGAGGTGATGAATTTGAGTGGCATTTTGTTGGCGGGCATAACTTAATGCTAACTCTAGTGTGTTTTCTAACAGGCTGACTTCATGCATAACTTAATGGTTAGATTGCCAAGCCAAGATTTTAAATACCCTACGGCTAAGTCTTTGCCAGTATTGGCGATCGGCGATGGGGTTGCGCCCAAGGTAAAATTGCTCGCAGGAATCGTCAGTAGATAAGCAACAGGTGTCACACCATATAGCCTTTGCGTTATCCCTAACAATAATTGGGGAGAAGTGATATGGGTGCTAAAGTTTTCATCGCCGCTTGGGACTAGGGAGGTAATCGAGATCTTTGATGTAGTTTGATCGGCAGTAACAACAGCATCGATAAATATTACTATATCTGTCTCCGCGATATCTGTGGCAAGCTCTGGGAGGAGTTGATGGATGGCAATCGATCGAACTTGGGGAAGTTGCCACTCGGCGATGGTTTCAGCTACTTGGTAGCCTACCCCATCATCGCATCTCAGGGTATTGCCATAACCTATGACTAAAACTTTCATAGTTGTCATCCATTCTCTAGAAAACTCCAGATTTTTATTTAGTTAGAAAAGCGTTCGCTTACCACTTCGCCACCAGCATTAACCAATCTAATATGCAGAGGCATTTGACCCGCTGCATGAGTCGAACAAGAAAGACAAGGATCGAAACAGCGAATCCCCGCCTCCACCCGATTCAAAAAGCCCTCAGAAATCTCATGACCGCTATTAGCATTATGAATATATGCTTGGGCAATTTGGGTAATCGTTTTGTTCATCGCCAGATTGTTTTGCCCTGTCGCAATAATTAGATTCACCCGTTGAATTAGACCATTCTCATCCACCTGATAGTGATGAAACAGCGTTCCCCGTGGAGCTTCGCTCACCCCGATCGCGTTAAGCTGATTTACGCCACCGTGGGCGCGGACTCTACTAGATAAAAGCTCTGGGTCATCCATTAAGGCTTGGATGTGTTCCAAGCAAGCCAGAATCTCAATTAGGCGGGCATAGTGATAGAGAAAAGAAGAAGTTGACGCGCCCTGAGATCGATCGCGTAAATTCTGGAGTTCCCTGTCTGCTGCTGCCATCCCAATTCGATCGCAAACATTCAACCGCGCCAATGGCCCCACCCGATAAATACCGTCGGGATAGCCCAAAGGCTGGTAGTAAGGGAACTTTAGATAAGACCACGGCTCGACCGCTTCGCCTAAAAAAGAGGCATAATCATCTTCACTTAAATTGTCGGCAACGATGTTTCCCTGGCTATTGGTAAAGCGCAAATGACCGCCATAGTGTTCCCACTCACCATCCGCACCTACTAAGCCCATAAATAGTGAAGGGAATGCCCCAAACACATTTATTTCCTCTTTAAGCGAGCCATCCAGCATCGTCTTGAATAGGTCTAAAGCCATGCGAATGGTGGTAAATGACTCTGGCAATCGATCGAGTATCCAGAGCCGTCCTTCTGCCGATAGAGGCGATCGTACCCCACCTGGTACCGTCCAAGCCGCATGAATCTTCCTTGCGCCCAATAACTCAATCACCGTTTGCCCAAACTGGCGCAGTCGAATTCCGGCTCTAGCGATGTCAGGATTGGCATCAATCAGACCGAAGATATTACGCTTTGCCGGATCGCTATCCCAACCGAGTAAAAAGTCTGGACTACTGAGGTGAAAGAAGGATAAGGAATGGGATTGAATTATTTGGGCTAAATTCATCAATCGCCGCAGTTTTTCTGCCGCTGGGGGAATCTGCACGGCGAGAATTTTGTCGCCTGTTTTCGCAGATGCTAATAGATGGCTGACGGGACAAATGCCACAAATCCGTGCCGTAATCCCCGCCATTTCGGTGAAGGGATGACCTTCACAAAATTTCTCAAAGCCCCGATATTCGACGACATGAAACCGCGCATCGGTAACTTCGCCTGCATCGTCGAGAAAGATGGAGATTTTGGCGTGTCCTTCAATGCGAGTAACCGGATCGATCACGATGGTTTTCATGTTGGTACCAAGTTCGACTATCTCCATTCTAGAAGCTCGATCGATTCTGCCCACGCAAGCTATAACTAATTATGTTCTCATCGTTCATACGCCGAGCGAGTCACATAGTTTTTGACATGATGTGAGTATCCAAATGACCAGCTAATTGGGTGAAGAAGAGTTTTGCAAGCAGTATATTGCATGGCTCCGTGGTTGTAGGCGGAGTTGTTGCCTTCGAGAGCAGTAGACATCCGGCATCGTAATACCGCTCTCGGATGAGTCTTATCAATAAAAGTTCATATCTTTTGGCGTAGGATGCTCCTTTGAACTCTGGGAACACTTGAAAATGAGGTTCTTGAAGTCTAACGCTACAGGTCGATTTAGGGTGATCTTCCAAGATAAACAAGTATCCCAACCAAGGTCTCAGTGTCAGCCCAAAAGCACCCTCACGGTAAGCAATCCATAAGTCATTAGCTGTACCGATTGCTTCTTCTGCTCGATTGTTAAAATTATTGCCAAATGATGGGCCGACTTGGGACTTAAATTCGATCGCCGCAACGAGGGTACCTTTATCAACAATTACCAGATCCCATTTCTTCTCTGGACGGAAGTACCCAGGAAGTTCGAGCGCACTTGAGTAAAAGATCGAGCTTTCAGGTATGCCTCGTTCTAATGCAATGCTTACCGCAAGCTGTTCAAAGACCGACATTTGTTTGCCTCCCGTTACTGCACCACGGGTTCCAGCATCACTTCTCCCCGAAGCTTGCTGCTTTTGAATCTGGCTCATGCGGGTAGACCAAAAGTGATTTATCGCATTTTGAATATGCCAATCGAGATTTTCAAGTATAGTCATTTTGTGATGCACACCACATCTTCATAATACACTTTGCCATTTTTATACAAGCTGGACTTTATATTCACATGCGCCATGTGACCACGGACTACCTCTCTATTAACAATTTCACTTTGAGCACCTAGATTTTGACATATTTCAGTATATATCTGTCCTAGATTTATTTCATGTTCTTTAAAATAAGAAGACTGTACAACGATAAGGGCTTTACCTTTCGGTTTGAGCACACGAATACATTCTCTGAGGGATAGTTCTATATCTCTAAAATACTGGAGCATATTGGGTAGATAATAAGATCGTGCAGCTTTACTTGAATGTGATTCTACTTGTTTCAAGATAGTAAGGCAGGTTTCTCCCCAGATGGAGTCCATTTTAATATTTTTGTTAACAATAACAGGTGCTCCAATTGTTTTTTCGCGAATACTTCTTAAGAAAGATGCATTGCTGATTATCAAAAGCTCCGGCCTGGTTGACATAGCGTAGTCAATTCGAGTTAAGTATGGGGGAGATGTAATAATTGCATCAATAGAGTCGCTATGAATACAAAGATTTCTAGAATCTATTGCAAGTGGAATATGAATTGTTTGGTTAAGCTTAGGAATCAGAGCTGAGTCTAAATCGTGGAGCATGAGATCGATCACCCTAATCCATTCCGAAACAATATCTTCAACACAATACTCTGGCTTATTTTCCAAAGTCTTCACCCATGTAGGATTCGATCCTCCTTTGTAGCCAGCGAGTTTCCTAGCTGTGATAAAAAGAGCAGCTTTAAAAAATGCTTCAAACGGATTGGGAAAAAGTGGAATATTTTCAAGAGGTTTAAATAATTTACTCTCTAAAGGTATTTCAGGATAGCTATAGGAGTTAAGAACAGAATATAAAATGCGGACACCTCTGCTTAAGCTTGGAGACATAAAATCCGCAAGAGAATCATCATGCTTACTTTGACATAAAGACTCAAGATCTCGATCTTGTATTTCCTTAGATAGTTTTCTTATGAGCCTATCTTGCCCAAGCAAAAACCCATTTTTGGCAGCAGAAAATATGTTCATTATTGGATTGATTTCACATCCGATAGTCTGAATATTATTTCTTGAAGCAACAAGTGCTGTGGTTCCGCTGCCGTGCCAAGGATCGAGTAGTATATGAGACTGACGAATATCCAAATACTCAATAGCAGAAGTAACGAAGGCTTCACTATAACCTGCATAATATGAATGCCAAGAGTGAATACCTTTACGCTCTGAAGAGCTTCGTTTTGCGCTTACCAATTTTTTTGATAAAGAAGTATGAGGCATTCTATTTAAATCAATTAAGGACAACCCAGAAAACCTAATAATCAATAGAGCTTCTTGGACTAAAGCCTTATTATGATACAATCTGAGGGAAAATTAGGAGCGACGAAACTGGATCGATATAATTTATTACCAAACCAATCCAGAGATCGATTCAACCAAATTTAATCATATCTCGTCCAACCATATGGGGCAGTTCGCCCTGTAATAAAGGCTCGATCGTGGCTTTAATTCGATCGGCAGAAGGCGGACATCCCGGCATATATATATCCACAGGAACGACTTCATGAACGGGTAACACGCGATCAAGTAATTCTGGTACGATCCCCGAAGCATAGGGTAACTGTTGTCCGGTATCAGCCAATTCTAGATAGGCACGTTTTAATACTGCATCGGCTCCGCCCAGCATATTCCGCATCCCAGGGACATTCGCCGTCACCGCACAATCGCCAAAGGAAATCAGGATATTAGTATTGCGGCGCACAGTATAAATCAGTTCTAAATTATCCGCATTCGCCACCGCACCTTCAACGAGACACACATCCACCTTTTCTGGATAGATCTTTAGATCGGAAGCCACCGGACTATAAACCACATCCACCTGTTGAGCTAAATCGATTAACCATTCATCCAAGTCCAAAAATGACATATGACAACCGGAACATCCCGCTAACCAGACGGTGGCAAATCTTATCTTGTCCATTGGTGCTTCTCCCTCGCTGTCACTAAAAATTCCAGCCTTTGGGGATGACTAACTTTTTCCCCAGTAGTCTCATGCTTGCGAAAAATTGCCCCCGTC
Organism: Chamaesiphon sp.; assembly: GCA_041738715.1. Taxonomy (GTDB): domain Bacteria; phylum Cyanobacteriota; class Cyanobacteriia; order Cyanobacteriales; family Chamaesiphonaceae; genus Chamaesiphon. The sequence continues at coordinate 3,292 of JBGSPI010000145.1, read as the reverse complement.
GGACAAGCATCGACACATTTTCCACAGGAGGTACAGGCACTCACCTCTCCCCAAGGCTGATTCAATCCAGAGATAATCTGACAATCTGCGCCTCGGTAAGCCACATCCCAGACATGAGCACCTTCAATCTCATCGCAGACCCGCACACAGCGGGTACAGAGAATACAATGATTGTGGTCGATCGCGAACAAATGATGGGACATATCGATATGTCGATCGGGTGATCGATAGGGAAAGCGCGAATGATCCATCCCTACCTTGACAGCGACATCTTGCAATTCACAGTTGTCGTTAGCAACACAAAAAGCGCAGACATGATTTCCTTCAGCAAAGAGCAACTCTACAATCATCCGGCGGTAGTCTGTTAATTTGGGGTTGTGAGTAATGACTTCCATCCCTTCCTCTACCTGCGTCACACAAGCCGCAAATAGTTTGGAGGAACCGATAATTTCGACCATACAGAGCCGACAAGCCCCCACTGCCGAAACTCCCTTGAGATAACACAATGTGGGAATCTCGATCCCCGCGATTTGGGCGGCTTCTAGAATCGTCGATCCTGACTCGATCGCCACATCAATTCCATCGATTTTGAGCGTTTTAACTGACATACTATCGCAGTCGCCAAGGCGGTTATGACATTAACAATTGTTGAAATTTTTATCGTTCGATTCCATTGATGATACCAACAGATCCAGATATTCTTGCCTGAAATATTGCAGCGTACTAAACACCGGATTTGGTGCAGTCTGTCCCAAGCCACACAAGCTCATTTCCTTGACCATATGACTGAGAGATTCCAGTTGAGCGAGATCTGCGGCATTAGCCTGCTGATTCGCGATTTTGGTCAATAACCCATGAAGTTGTACCGTACCTGCTCGACAGGGGACACACTTCCCGCAGGACTCATCCCGACAAAAATCCATATAAAAGCGAGCAATCTCTACCATATTAGTAGATTCATCCATGACAATCATGCCGCCAGAACCGACGATCGTGCCTAGCTTTTGCAAGGATTCGTAATCTACTGGCGTATCTAGGAGAGCTGCTGGAATACAGCCCCCAGATGGCCCCCCTGTTTGCACTGCCTTGACCTTTCCTCCGTCAGGTACACCCCCACCCATCTCCTCGACAATTTCGCGTAGAGTCGTCCCCATTGGCACTTCAATTAAGCCCGTATTCTGGATGTTACCTGTCAAGGCAAAGACTTTGGTGCCTTTACTTTTCTCGGTGCCAATGCTGGCATACCAGTCGCCACCATTGCGGATAATCGGGGTAATGTTGGCGAAGGTTTCCACGTTATTAATTAGGGTGGGGCGTTCCCATAAACCCGATATGGCGGGATATGGCGGTCGGGGACGGGGGATACCGCGCCCGCCTTGAATCGACTGCATTAATGCCGTTTCTTCACCACAGACAAAAGCACCTGCGCCAATCCGAATATCGATTTTGAAGTCAAAATTGGAGCCGAAGATTTGACTGCCCAAAAGTTCGTATTTTTTCGCTTGTTGAATTGCTTTATTTAAATGTTTAATTGCGAGGGGATATTCGGCTCGCACATAGATAAAACCCCGATCAGCACCAATAGCATAACCCGCGATCGCCATCCCTTCTAACACCCGATGGGGGTCGCTTTCTAATACACTCCGATCCATAAATGCACCGGGGTCGCCCTCATCAGCATTGCAAACCACATACTTCTGACCGGGCGGCATTTTAGCCACCGTTGCCCACTTTAATCCAGTCGGATAGCCCGCTCCACCGCGCCCTCTCAGCCCACTCTTGGTTACTTCCTCTAGTACCTGGGCAGAGGTCATTTCGGTCAAGACATGGTGCAATTGGGTATAACCACCAACCACAATATATTCCTCAATCCGTTCGGGATCGATCCGACCGCAGTTTTCTAACACGATCGGCATTTGATGAGTGAAGAATGGCCGATCGCGATGTCCGGTAATTCCTGTGTTATCAACGCTTTGAAGGGCTGCCACGATCGATCCAGCATTCTCTGGAGTCACATCCTCATAGTAGGCACCCATCGGATCGACCTCCACCAGCGGCCCCTGACCGCATAGCCGCAAGCAACCAACACTACACACCTCTACCGTGTTATTTAAATTAGCTTGTTCGACAACAGCCTCTAAGCTGTTTTTGACCGCAGCCGCACCGGAAGACAGACATCCTGCTGCTGTACAACAGCGAATCCGAGTCGGTTTCTGGCGTTCCCGTTCTGTTAGGGCGATCGCCTGTAGTTCGGTAATATCCATAAGTAAAATGAACAATATTGTTCAATTATGAGGAATGAGATTCTGTCAATTGTCGAACCTGATTAAGCGCATCCGCTGGGGTTTGCTTGCCACTCACAGCCCCATCGATGACAATGACGGGGGCAATGCCACAAGCCCCGACACAACGAGCGACCATCAGTGAAACTTGATTGTCAGGGGTCGTTTCACCCATCTGAATACCTAGTTCTGCCTCCAACGCTGCGACTAACTTATTGCTGCCTTTGACATGACAGGCTGTCCCCAAGCACACCACACAAGTATGAACGCCACTAGGTTTGAGGGTAAATAGGTGGTAGAAGGTTGCTACGCCATAGACGCGACTGAGGGGCAGTTTTAATCCTCTGGCAATGTAGAGTAAAACATCGTTTTCCAGGTAGCCAAAGGACTCCTGAGCTTTGTGTAAGACCTCAATTAGCGCGTCCTGGTTTTGTTGATAACGCTTCATTTGTAGATCCAATGCTTTGTAGCGAGGATCGGTTACTTGCTGAGCCTTTTCTGTTGTGACCTGTTGGGTGGTATGTAGTGTTGAAGAAGTCATAACAGTTCAGAACTACCGAAATCGTAGTGGTGACGGGGTTAACCTTTCTTTACTATTAAACGTAAGTAATTAACTAGATTATTTTCTATGCTTACATATTGTACAAAACCGATCGAGAGAGTGTTCCGATCAACTCAATTCTTGATAAACAACATCCAGGCTGATAAAGTAGTAGGCTGTAGGAAATGCTCGATCGCGTTGGCGAGAAAATAATGTTTAGATTTTGACTCGAATCTCAAACTCAACCAAAGCGACCGGACACGTAATCATTAGTCCGCTGGTCTAAAGGTGTCGAGAAAATTTGTTCGGTTGAGCTAAATTCTACCATTTGAGCACTGGTTGTTTAAAGAATGAGAAAGTCTAAGCATGGCACAGTCAAGAGTTCAGTCATAGAGATGGGGCGATGATAGTAACCGATAGCCATCGCTGGAGTTTGATTTTTGCCAAGACCCCAGTGCGACCGAACCCA
>JBGSPI010000142.1:0-29088 GCA_041738715.1 Chamaesiphon sp. | reverse complement strand
AACTGGCAAAATTTTTCGTCCACCATTCCAGCATTTCTCGCTCTCCGCTGTATAGTTTTTCCCTATTTTACTGCGCATCATCTCTCTAAGCTACGATCCTTTCCCCGACTTGGCTTCAGACTTAACGTGAAAAGTCAGTTGATAACGACCACTGAAGATCTAGCAACTTAATATTGGCGCAGTCTATTAGCTGTTGTCGAGCATTCTCGATCGACAAATTGATATTATAGTCTTCTTGAGATATGCGTTGACTGGATTCAAACGATTTGATAATTCCTCGCTCTTTTGATATGGATGCTTTTACACTCATTGGCAGCATTGCATGGTCTAGTTCTCGCCAGGAATGTGCAGCCAAGACAGCGACACAAATAAAAATCACGCCTATTATTGTTATCGGCGAAATATTCTGCATGAACGAACGAAGATTTAATTTAGACATATCAGGCGGGCAATTTTTAAAAAATTTTTCGAGACTGATTCAAATGACTTAGGATTGCCATAGATGATTACAATCTCGGATCGATCGGTTGAGTTTCTGAGGCTAAAATGGCAAAGACACACTCATGCACTCGGCGTAAAGGTTCGAGATCGAGGCATCTAGCTAAAGCTTGAATCCCTAACAACCCAATATAACCCGAGCGGTTAGAAACTGTCGATCGTGTTCACTAGCCGCGACTTCCAGTCGTTGGCTTACCAGTTCGGGAATGGGTAAGCTGATCGTAAAAATTTAAGACATCTGTGCAAATTTACGGAATCGACGATCGATCTGATGTAGTGATAGCCAAGATTACCCCCAGGCAAAATATCATGAAATCCTCATACCTATCAATTGGACTGTTTTCGATCGCTACATTATCTGCTCTATTCTCATTGCCATCCACCCCAGTCAGTGCCCAGTGCGTAATAAATGACACAAATATTCAAGTCGCCGTCAATGGTTCGCGCAAACCCAGCAATCGGAGTAATGATGTCACCCAGAACTCCAGTGGTCCCTGTGTAGGGAATAGTGTCAGTTCTACTAATACCCAAGTTCAAGTCGGCGGTACCCAGCGAGCTTCCCAACATCGCCAAAGCCATCAAGAAATTAGCGGTGGGAGTGGCAACCCAACTGGGATTAATATCAAACCAGTCAAAGTTCGTACTAATGTCCAAATTGATGTCTACAATGCTGCCGATCGATTAAGATAAATCAATTTTTGTGGATCAATTAACAACTGCACGTAAATTTACTATGTGCAGTTTTCGTTTGGGTACTGAGTCCAGATCTGATACCTTTTGAGGTACGATTGTGTGTGTCAAGACAAGACAGACGGCAAGCCGTGCTAAATATTGGATTGGGTGCAGATTGACATGAATGATCGCGATAGCCAAAGAGTTGGGGATTTTCTCAACAAGTGGTTGGGTTCTGAGGGAAATGAACGAGCAAATTATCAAACTTTTTTTGGCGATCTATGTGTAGCTTTAGATGTCCCTGCACCGCCACCAAAGGGCAGTGAGGCAGGCGACAAGTATTGTTTTGACAAAAATATCAAATTTTTTAGTGAGAAGGCTGAAACGACGCGATTTGCCGACTTTTATAAAGAGGGTCACTTCCTGATTGAGGCGAAGCAGGGGAGTACCAATTCGAGTAAGGGGCATGGTAAACGGGGCACGAAGGGCTATCGGGATGAAATGCAAAAAGCATTCAACCAGGCGAAATCCTATGCTTATAATCGGATGTTGCCATCCTTACCGCCGTTTTTGATCACTTGCGATATTGGGTCGCATTTTGAGATTTGGCAGGGGTTTAGTGGGGAATATGGCAGCTATGGGGCGCGTCAGACGATAAATCTCAAGGATCTGGCACAGCCGGAAATATTCGACAGGTTTGTGGCGATTTTCACCGATCCGCAATCGCTCAATCCTGAGAAATATCGGGCGCGGGTAACGCGGGAAGTAGCCGCAGAATTAGCGAAGTTGTCGCGATGGTTGGAGGAGCAGGGTTATGAAGCTCACGCGACAGCAAACTTTTTGATGCGGTGCATTTTTACGATGTTTGCCGAGGATGTGGAATTATTAAAGGGAGAGGTATTTACTAAAGCATTACGCGATCGCTGGATACCCAATCCGCACACATTTAAGCCGGAAATCGAACAGCTTTGGCAAACGATGAATACGGGGGGAACCTTCGGCTTCGAGCGGATTTTGCGGTTTAATGGTAGTTTCTTTGAAGATGCGACGGCGTTTGACTTGCCGAAGGAACAGTTGGAAGTCTTGTATGCAGCGGCGGCGAAGGATTGGAGTCAGGTAGAACCCGCGATTTTTGGGACGTTATTAGAACGGGCGTTGGAGAAGAAAGAACGCAGCCGCTTAGGGGCACATTATACACCGCGATCGTATGTGGAGCGGTTGGTGCGTCCGGTGGTAATGGAACCGTTGCGCCAACAGTGGGATGAGGTGGAGTTGGAGTTACGGCGGATTTTAGTCACGCCGGAGGGGAAGGAACCGACGGCGGCGCAGCAAAAGAAGGCGGAGCAGGAAATCACCCAGTTTTTAACCCAATTACGTCAGGTGCGAATTTTAGATCCGGCTTGCGGGACGGGCAATTTCTTGTATGTGACGCTGGATTTATTGAAGGGGTTGGAGCAAGAAGCGATTGCGCGGCTGGTAGATGTGGTGGGAAATGTCCAGTTAAATGTGCTGGAACAGGTGAATCCAGCCCAGTTTTTGGGGATCGAAATCAATCCGAGAGCAGCCGCGATCGCGGAACTGGTAATCTGGATTGGGTATTTGCAATGGTATTTCAAACGCTATGGCAATGCCGCACCACCGGAACCCGTATTGCAAGCGTTTGGGAATATCGAATGTCGGGATGCGGTGTTGGCTTATGACGGGAAGGAGCCAGATATCGATCCGAAAACAGGGGAAGTGCGATCGCGTTGGGGTGGCAAAATGATGAAGCATCCGGTGACAGGTGAGGATGTGCCAGATCCTAGCGATCGAGTTGTTATTTACAAGTATCTTAATGCACGGGCTGCGGTATGGCCAGATGCAGATTATATCGTCTCAAATCCGCCGTTTATTGGGAATAAGCGAATGAGAGGTGCATTGGGTGATGGCTATGTTGAGATCCTAAGAAGTGTCCAAAGCGAAGTATCAGAACTTAGTGATTTTGTGATGTATTGGTGGCATCATGCAGGGAAGTTAATGCAAAAGGATAAAATAAATAGTTTTGGATTTATTACAACCAATAGTATCTCGAACTCTTTTAATCGTAAAGTTATAGAAGAATATTTGTCCGAAAATAACTCTATATTTCTAAAATTTGTAATTCCAGATCATCCTTGGATAGATAGTTCTGAAGGAGCGGCAGTAAGAGTATCAATGACGGTATGCGGAAAAGAGCATAGTCAGGGGAAATTATTGAATATTCAAAAAGAAAGTTATTTGGATAATGGAGAATTAATACCAATATTTTCGACAAAGCAAGGATATATATATTCTGACTTGACTATTGGCGCAAATGTGGTCAGTATGACATCTCTAAAATCAAATTATCGAATGTCTTTTCAAGGCGTAATTCCTCTCGGCGATGGTTTCCGTCTAAATCAGGAAGAAATTCACAAACTTGGCTTTAGTCTGGATACGCTACCAGATGTGATAAAACCTTATATGATCGGTCGTGATGTAGTAAAAGAGCATCAAAAAAAATGGATAATTGATTTCCATAACTTAACAAAAGAACAAGCGTATCTAAATTATCCTTCTCTGTATCAAAGAATTATTGAGCTTGTAAAACCATCACGAGAGCAGAATAATCGAAAATGTCGCAGAGAAAATTGGTGGCTATTTGGGGAAAATGCACCTAAACTCAGATCTGCAATATCTACAATAAGAAAATTTATTGTTACGCCTGACACTTCAAAATTCAAGCCGTTTGTTTTGGTTGAATCTAAAGTTCTGCCAGATGTACAACTATATTCTATTGTCTCTGATGACACCTGGATTTTAGGTGTTTTGGAATCTAGTGTTCATCAATATTGGTTACTAAAAATAGCCCCTAGAATGGGTAAAGGAAACGATATTCGTTGGAAGCCATCTAAGGTTTTCGATCCTTTCCCCTTTCCAGATCCTACCCCAGAACAAAAGCAAAAGATTCGAGAATTGGGTGATCGATTAGACAGCCATCGCAAACAAGTTCAAGCCGCCCATCCCGACATTACCATCACCGGAATGTACAACCTGCTCGAAAAACTCCGCGCTGGCGAACCCTTCACCGATGCCGATCGAGCATACAACAATCGCGCCCTCGTTTCCACCCTCAAACAAATCCACGACGACTTAGACACCGCCGTATTTGCCGCCTACGGTTGGCAAGATTTAGTAGGTAAACCCACCGCCGAAATTACCGAAACCATCCTCGAACGCCTCGTCGCCCTCAACGCCGAACGCGCCGCCGAAGAACGCAACGGACACATCCGCTGGCTCCGCCCCGAATATCAAGCACCCGAACAGGTTCAATCTACCCAGACAACCCTGGAAGGCATCGGAGACGAGGCAGAAACCGGCATCATACCCGTCGAACAACAAAAATGGTCGAATCAGCCCAAAGACCAACTCGCCGCCATCCGCGACCTATTACGCAGCAGCAGCGGCGAATGGACAGTGGCACAAATTGCCAACCAATTTACAGGCAAAAATACCCAGAAGAAACTCGATGCAATTAGTGAAAATCTCGATCGATTAGAATGGTTTGGGCTGTTGGTTAAACGTGAAGACGCAGGCATTACCTACTGGCAATATGCCGAGCTTCAACCAACCGCTTAGATGGTGTATGCGTGGTTTGTCTGTTTTGAAGCACGATCGTCTAACCCCGAACTAATGTATTCTTGTAGCTGATTTGCTTGCGATCGAATGATTCATTATGCTGCAATTAGTTTCTTCTGGATTAGCCGGAATGTGGTTGGATTTAGCTAGTGTCAATCCCCAGCTAGTATCACCAGCCCAAATCGCCACTTGGCAGGGATTACCGTGGATTAATCCACCGAAACCAGTTGAATCAGGGGTGGAGAAGATCGTTGCGGGGTATCTCCAAACGCTCAAGGCAGAGGGTTTAGATGTCAATCAGCAGGCACTTTGGCTGCGGACTGAGAGTACACTACTGATCGATCGCAATGGCACGGTGCCAGTTCCTTCTGCCTCCTTGACCAAAACAGCTACCTCTCTGGCGGCATTAACTACCTGGGGTTTAGATAAACGGTTTGATACTTTCTTTAGTGCTAGTGGCAAGATTGTTGGTGGTGTATTAGAGGGAGATCTTGTCGTTCAAGGTGGTGGAGATCCTTTGTTTGTCTGGGAAGATGCGATTTCGTTAGCCCGAAGTTTGAATCAATTGGGCATTAATCGGATTAATGGTAATTTGATTGTGGTTGGCAATTTCCACATGAACTATAAATCCGATCCACAACAGGCGGGAGAATTGCTCAAACAAGCTCTGACGGGGATTGATTTGCCCCCGGCACTGCTGAATACTGATTTTAAAGATGTCAACTTTGTCAAGCTCCCCACTGCACCTGGAGTTAAGACTGAAAAATTGCCGCAAGTACCGATCGCTGGCAACGTAATGGTTACTATCGCACCCACATCTCCCATCATACCATTGATTAGGCACCAATCTTTGACTTTAGTAGATATCATTCGCCAAATGAACATCTACAGTAATAACGAAATCGCCCAAATTCTAGCAGATGGTGTCGGTGGCGCAGAGAAAGTGATGGAAATAGTCTCAACTCAAGCGAAGTTTCCCCGCGCAGAAATCCAACTAATTAATGGTTCCGGCTTAGGCGTGCAAAATCGCCTCTCACCCCGCGCTGTCTGCCAAATCTTCCGCACCCTCCAACAGAAACTACAACCAGCCAATCTCACCTTACCAGACATATTTCCCGTCGCTGGCGCAGAATCTATCGGCACACTCAAGGATCGCCATCTACCTGCAGGAACGACGATGAAAACGGGGACATTAAATGAGGTGAGTGCATTAGGGGGAGTATTGCCGACACGCGATCGCGGTTTAGTCTGGTTTGTCATCGTCAACAAAGGTTGGCAAATCCCTAAACTGCGCCAACAGCAAGACATGTTATTGCAAGCTCTGCTCAAAGAATGGGGACAAGTGACACCCACACCCCTAGCCGTTACCCGCAATAATCATGCTCCCGCATATTTTGGCGATCCCGATCGAAATCTGGCAATTATGCCGAAATCTCCGTAGTTGAACTCGATCGATTCAGGGATATTCAGGGGCATAATAAGCACAGTTTCAGTACTAGCTTAGAAATATTTTACCTCCTATGTCAGCCACTGATATGATTCAGTTATTTCCCATTCTCCCCTTGGATCTTGGGATGAGTTCAGATTTATACTCTATGCTCCTCACAGACGGGTCGATATTAGCGCAGTTTCAGAATACTGATATTTTGGGCAATATTCAAGCTGGTTGGACAGATTTTCTCCACTCAGGGAAGGCGGGAGCCTCAGTAGTTGGGTTGGTGTTGGGATATATGATTCGGGGCATGACGAAATAAGATAATTGAAAAATAGGCGTTGCTGATTTGAGGTATGATTCCCTTCTTCGCGAACTGCCTTATCCCCCAAGCCTAAAGCCTAAAGCCTCAAAACTTTTCATACCCTGATTCAGCAACGCCGAAAAATAGACCCAACAGCCACCAGTAGTGACTGCCAGGTCTGATACCGATCAGTCTCACCTACAATCCACGAGGATTACTTGAGAGCGTCGATCTCCATTTCCATCGTCGTTGCCAGTTTCTGCAACTGTTCGGCGGAAGTGGTTTCCAGATAGACACGGATCAGTGGCTCAGTACCAGATGCACGCAACAACACCCAGCTACCTTCCGCAAGATAGAATTTTACCCCATCTTGCGGATTGACTGATTTAACCGCAATTCCCGCGATATTAGTCGGCGGATTTTGGGTATAAGTCTTCATCACTGCCTCTTTGTGGACATTGTCTAGATGTAAATCTAGCCGACGGTTGAATAGTGGCCCACCAGCTTCAGCGATGACTTCAGCAACGATTTGACTCAAAGGTTTCCCTTCATAAGCGATCGCTTCAGCAATCAGCATATCTGCTAGGATGCCATCTTTTTCGGGAATATGTCCGATGATACTCAACCCACCGGATTCTTCACCGCCGATGAGTACCTGAGTTTCGCGCATTTTCTCACCGATGTATTTAAAACCAACCGAGGTTTCGATCAACGGGACACCATGCTTGGCGGCAAAGTTGTCTAGGAGGTGGGTAGTTGCCACTGTGCGGACGATCGCGCCCGTTTTCCCCTTATTTTTAATTAAATGCTTGGCAAGGACGAGGAGGACGGTATTTGGCGTGAGGACATTGCCCAATTCATCAACAATCCCAAATCTGTCAGCATCTCCATCTGTCGCCATCCCCAGATCTGCTCCATCTTGTTTCACTGCGGCGATTAGCTCGCCCAACAGTTCGGCTGTGGGTTCTGGCATCCCACCGCCGAAAAGAACATCGCGCTGCATGTGGAAAGATTCGGTCTCGCAACCACAATGAGTTAAGACTCGATCGAGATATCCCCGCGAGGTGGAATACATCGCATCATACTTGACTTTGAGCTTTGCCGATCGAATCCGATCGACATCCAGGAGCGTATAAATAAATTTAAAGTAGTCTGGCTGTGGGTCGAAAGTGCTAATGCGATCGGGATACTTATTCTCTGGGGGTGCGTCGCTGGCTGTGGCTAAATTGGCCACGATCGAATCAGTAATTTCCAACGTCGCCGGCCCAGCATAATCGGGGATATACTTAATCCCACAATAGGGTGCGGGATTATGACTGGCTGTAAACATTAATGCACCCGCAGAATTGAGGAGTCTAGCGTTGTAGGCAATTACTGGGGTGGGGCAATCTCGATCGACAATTTTGACACTCCAACCCAAATCTGCGAGCAATTGTGCCGCTGTGTGAGCGAACTTATCTGCGAGAAATCGTGGATCGTAAGCAACTAAGACTGGACGATCCTGACTGTAAGCCGTACTGAGATAAGCAGCGATCGCCCGTGTCACCTTACATACATTTGCAAAGGTAAAATCATCTGCGATCAATCCCCGCCAACCATCAGTTCCAAATTTAATTTGATTCGTACTGCTACTACCTGCGCTCATCATTGATTGCCCGCTCGCTGGCTGATATTTTTGCTTTCCTAACACTATCATAATCAGAGGTCGGGGATTAAGCGGTTACAGTGGAGAATGACCACCTATCTCACAATTTTTCCTGTCGGGGGCTTGACCATCGATCGATGGTCATGATATGCTCATTATTCGCAAGGACGTATAGCTCAGTTGGTTAGAGCGCATCGTTGACATCGATGAGGTCGCTGGTTCGAGTCCAGTTTCGTCCATAGGGTTGAAAAGGTTGATAAATAAGGGTTTCTGGGAAGTGTTATAGCTTTTCGGAAGCCCTTCTGTTGTCAACAAGCTTTTTGCTAAGTGGGTTAAGGGGTGTTAATGGGGGTCAATTTTACCCCGCTCATTACCCCGCTTAATTTAATGAAGATTCAAATCGAAAACCATAACGATCGGCTGAGATTGCGCTGGCATGATGGAGACAAGAGACACACTCTGGCAATCGGGGTTAATGATACCCCACTGGGTCGATCGATCGCACAGCAAAAGAAACTGGAGATCGAACGCGATTGGCTGCTCAATCAATACGATCGCACCCTAGTTAAATATCGCCCTCAGACAATGGGCAAGACTGCATCTCATATCCTTACGCCTGAACTCTTCCGGCTGTTTGGTGAATATCAGTTCAAATACAAAAGTGTTTCCAGATCGTCGATCGAGTCGCGATATAAGCCGATCGTCAGAATGCTCGAAAAGCACCTGAACAAACCCGCTCACACGATCGGGAAGCATCAGGTCGATAATTTTGTGGCTATTTGTCAGGAAACTGTCTCTGGGCGCACTGCAAAGGAACGCTGTTGGTTGCTCCAGTCTGCATGGGAATGGGCGAGGGATAAGTACCATTTAGCACCCGATAACCCGTGGTTGGGTGCTGCGGGTCGGTTCCAAATCTTACCCAGACAGCAGGTTAAACCGTTCACCATTGCCGAGTTACAGGCGATTAGAGCCGCGATCTCTATCCATCCCTACTATTCCTATTATTCTGACTTCGTATCGTTTCTAACGAATACTGGCTGTCGTTTTGGAGAGGCTGCGGGTTTACGGTGGAAACATTTAGGGGCGGATTATACTACCGCTTGGATTGGGGAGAGTATCAGTCGCGGACACAATAATCTGAAAACCAAGACAGGTAAGGCGCGAACGATTCAGATCTCGCCAACACTACGGGCGGCTTTGGTATTGAGATATGAGCAGTTACAGCCTAAACCAAACGATCTGGTGTTTCCGGCTCCCAAAGGCGGGGCGATCGATGATAACCGCTTTCGATCGAGGTGCTGGAAAACGATATTAGAAATCTGCAATATCGAGTATCGAAAACCCTATGCAATTCGGCATTCGGCTATTTCTCATGCATTGGCTAATGGGGCGAATCCGATCGCATTGGCAGAACAGACGGGGCATGATAAGCGGGTCTTACTCGAAACGTATGCTCACGCGATCACTAAAAAATATTTATTTATAGAAGTTTAAAAATGGAAAATCTGTCATTTACATCAAAGAGACTTTATCTCTTTAACCGAGAAATACCTTCTGATTTATCAATGAATCTAGTTTTGAATGAGTTGAAAGATGAAGATAGGGATGTTTTTATTCTTCATAGCGATGAGTGCATAAGTGGTCTATATGGATGGCTAGATCCCACTCAATATAATCCATCTGATTTGACAGATCCTAAAGAAAGATCGGCTCTTGAGTTGCAATTGGAAATAGTTAAGGTGTATCAAATACAGTGTGCAATATTAGAACTTGATTTTCGTCAATTCTGGCAAAGCAGAGCTGTAATTAGTTGGTTTCACTATATGCTTGCAAATTCTAGGAGTTTCCACATTCAACGACTAGGAAGAGAATTTGCAAAGATTCTCGACGCGGAAATTGAAGGAACTACTATTGATCGATCTAAAGTAGTTACTATTAAAAATTACTCATTTCTAGAAAAATACCCTGAATACAAAGAGGCGTTGACCATGCTCAATAGTGCCTTCGATTCAATAAACACTGCCTCATTAGTCGATCCAGAAATGAGCTTTTTAGATTCTTATCAGCTAGAACTACATACCTGTCAGGCTTCTATATTAGAGGGAACAGATACAACCAGTCGAATATTTATCTGTCCATATTGTAAGAGTTTGAAAATTCTCAAGCCAGGTGTCAAAGAACGCGAACATTGCGGATCGAAAAAATGTGAAAACCAATATGATGCACATCGCCAAAAGGAATGGAGATTATCTAAACAATCTAACTCTAAAGCAATTTGGATAAAAGCTTTTGAAGGTAAATCTAAAAACTGTAAAGGTTATGACTGCAAGAAAGACGGGGGACGATTGCGACAGGTGAATGATGACTACATTTGTAGAAAATGTTTTAAAAACCTTAATCGGGGCTAGACGACTTGGTGGAAAATGTGACAAGAAATCGTTACCGTGCCCTGAAGATTTGGCTTTATATTGCTTATTACCCTAAAACCCACCTTTTCAGCTCTACTCACCCTAAAACAAGGAGTTCGCCTATGACCGATCGTAAAAAAGTCAGAGATCCCAAATTAACAGCCTTTCCATTCGTGCGAACGAAGGAAATGGTTGCTAGTAGCGGTTTGTCGCCCGACACACTGAAGCAACTTAGAAGGGAAGTCTTGTCGGAGAAAATCTACTGGTTTCATCCGCCTGGTAGCGTTCGGGTGCTTTGGAATAGTCGAATCGTCTTAGATTGGCTCGTCAACGGTGATTCACCAGCGCATCAAAAGGCGATTGAGTCTTTTTATAAAAGTCTCCCTAGCTCCGATGCTGCCTAAGAAAAATCGCCCCCTGGCGAAACCGACAACGAGCGAAAACAGTTAAAAGCTAAACCAACTCTAACCCATGAATTCACTAACACTCGCAAATCAAATGTTATGTGTCGATGAAATTTACTATCCATATCGATGTAGTTATCCCGACTGCCTAGATGACATCATCCCAGATCCCAACGGGGTTGATCGATTGTGTTTTAAACATCAGATCGACCTCGATTAATAGATATAAAAAGACGACAAAACGTTTATTAACAGCCGTTTTGTCGTCTTTTATTTTCAAATTCTTACCAATGTTATAACATGAAACCATCTATCGACTTTCTCAATTCAATCGGTCACACTGACAGAGTTCATATCCGTTGCCTATCGCCCAAGAATACCCCGTTAACAGAACTACAATCATGGGGAATGACCTACACAGACAAGAGCGGCAAGGTTAAGAAATCGACAGTTAACGGCTATATCGATTTACAGACGGGTGAATTCTATCGTCGCTACGGAAAGCAATATGAACCAGTTACCGACGGATGGGAATACCTTTACGAACTGAATCAGCAGGGATATGGGATCTATTTTGTAGTGGGTCATGGTGGGGAAAGAAACAGCGATATTACTCACGGGTCTAACCTTTTCCATGAATCAGATAAGGCGACACTAGAACAACAACAACTAGAGATCGATCGAATTACTCAAGAGTTCAGCAAACCGACAGCGGTAGTTAAAACTAAGAAATCCCTACATGCTTATTGGGCATCCGAGATTATCCGAATCGATAATCTGGCAACATACCAGCGTCGATGGTTGCAATATTCAAACTGTGACGACACGTCATTAGCTGACCCTGCACAGTTGATGAGACTGCCAGGTTTTGACCATCTGGCATGGAATGGTACCGACTTCGATCGAGTCCAATGTGAATTAATACAACTGAATGAAGTTAGTTACTCTCTATCTGACTTCGATCGAATCTTACCCGCATTGGATGTCGATCGATGGTGTAAGCAATCGCTAGAGATTATCGAATGTGATGCCACAGACAGCGATATGCGGACACTAGCGCAATATCTACCAGGGTTCGATTCTAGTGGAAAGTGGCTAAAAGCTAAATGTCCAGCACACAACGGTGAATCATTCGACAGCCTTCATATTGACTCTGAGACTGGTGGGTTTATCTGTCATGCAGGATGGGTTTATCTGTCATGCAGGATGTTCTAGTTCATCGGTTTACAACGCCGTTAAAGCGGTCGCGGTGGCTAATGGTCATCGGTTTGAAGTGGTATCGATCGATAGCGAGTTATCGGAAAACATCAAAGAATCGTTAAACCTCAGAAATGGTAAAGCCCCTAGATTGTTTGGTGGAAAATTGGGGGAATTGCTATCGATCGCCGCTGGTAACTTTAATATCCCAGTCGAGATACTGAACTTCTGTTTGTTACCGATTCTGGGTAGTCGGATCGATGCCAGAACTAAACTAATGATTAGTCCTGGTACTGATTTCGATGTTCCTGCTATCCGATGGTGTGGTTTGGTAGGTGATACCGGATCTAAAAAGTCGCCAATAATCGGACTATTAACCAAGCCACTTAGCAAACAACAGATAGAACTATATCAGGATTACAAAACTACAAAAGAGGAATATGACGCTGAGTTTAACAATTGGAAAAATACTAAACCCACCGATCGAGGGGATGAACCGAAAGCACCTACCCCCATGCTCGATCTTTATTTTTCCAATTTCACAATCGAGGGTCTAGTAGATTCCATCCAACATCATCCCAGCGATGGATCGCTGGTGATGTTGGATGAATTAGCTCAGTTCTATAAATCCCTGGATATGTATCGGGGCGGCAAGGGTAGCGATCGCCAACAGTGGCTAACAATCTGGAATGGTTCGGGTTTAAAAAACAACCGCAAGTCATCAGATACTATCGTACTCCCCCAAACATCGATCTCGATCCTTGGGGGGATTCAGCCAGAAACCATCACAAATATGATGAAGGGCGATGATAGCCAGCTAGACGGACTCTGGAACCGTTTCACATTTGTGGGTCTACCCCAGTTCAAAACATCAGCATTCACCGAAACGCCCGAAGATCTGGGAACAGAACTAGACAGGGTTTACAGGTCGTTATCAGCACAAACTCACCAGACACATTGTCTATCGATCGAGTCTAAACCCGTCTGGGAAAAGTGGCATGACGAGATCGAGGATAAGATTCTGTCTGGTTCATCAGGACTTATCAAGGGCACTTATTCTAAGATTCACGGTATAGCGGGGCGTAACGCGCTAATTATCCACCGGACTCTGGCAGCTATTAAGGGGGTAGAACCCCACCAGTTAATCAGCGCGGCTGTGATGGAACTAGCGATCGAGTGGACTAAGTGGGAATTATCCCAAACTTTGCTCGAATACCAAATGTTAGGACTAACCACAGATCCCGAACTAACCCGAATTCTCAAATTTATCGATAAGTTTAGCGGTAAGGGTTGGGTGAGTACCCGTGATGTTCGTAATTGGTGGTCTAACAAATCAGATCGCACTGTTGAAAATATCCGTCTGTTTATGACTAAGGTTGTCGCACTTGGTTACGCAATCGATAACGACGAACCGAGCGATTCATCCAAATATCAAATAAAAATTACTGTAGAAAGTGCCCCTTTTGCCCCCAAAAATCACCAAACCTATATAGGGATTGAATCACAGCAGCGGGTAACACTACCCGCAAAATATTCGACTGAAAACTCAGAACCCAGTGATATCAACGAGGGGACACTTGGGGGCAACGTTACCCCCCAAAATACCCGCAAAATCGATCCACCGATAAATGGCGACGGTGTTAGCCGCGAGTCTGAATATGGGGGTAAAAATGGGGGCAACGTTACCCCCACGCTCAACATCATACCTAGCAACGGTTCTAGCGATGTTGGTGGCAAAAGGGGCAAATTTTCTAATAATTCAGATTTAAAAATCGGATCTCGCTATCTACTCAACAACGATCGAGAGATAACCCTGAAGGCGATCGATAAGGTGGGAATCACAGTCGAAGAAGGAGTATCGATCCTCTACCTCCCATTCGATCTAATCTCCTCATTAGTCCCAATTGGGGATGAAGACGTTAGTGACAAACAACCCACACCGAACGAATACACGAAAAAAGATCTAAGCGACGGGTTTATCGAGATTGTTAGTGACCGTAGTGACAACACAACCGAAACTATTCCAGAGGCGACAGAGGAAGATGGATATTAAAATCGGTTCGATAGTTTACGGAAAAGGTGGGATTGGTAATCCGGTTACTGCGATCGATAGCGATGTACTGACGATCGACACACCTAGAGGTTTACGGCTGGTTAACGTCTCGAAAATACTTAGGGTTGAAAATCCCCCAACCGATCCCAGACTGGCGGTCAAGCGTTTACCAGGAAGGATAGAAGTAGACATCGATCGCCTATCACTGGACTATCGCCCATCTGTCACTACTCCATCATGGCAACCAACCACCAGCGTTAAACCTTATGAGCAACTAACTAAGCTGTACATCGACATCGAGACTACTGGTTTACACCCTGAAGTCGATCGAGTGCTAATGGTGGGGTTAATGTCTGAGACTGGCGTGAAAACCATCATCACCGACCAAGACGAGAAAGCAATTCTAACCAGTACGATCGAACACCTCAAAGCCAATAAACCCGACTGTCTCATCGGTCACAACCTGATTAACTTCGATGTCCCCTTTCTGGCTACTAGATGCAGGATTAATAAAATTATTCACCCCTTCACCAAGGCACCTAAGACAACTCGAATCACATCTAGTAGCATCAATGGTCAACCGATTGAATTCACCCCCGTGTATTGGAAGGGGACAGACATTCTCGACACCTATCAGCAGATCGCTATCTGGGATAAGGCAGCGGCTAAACTGGACAGCTACGGGTTAAAACCAAGCGTTATCGCCTTGGGACTAAGAGATGACAGACGGTTAGAGCTATCGGTCGATCGTATCCGTGAGTGTTGGGAGTCTGGAGATTTAGCCACAATTCAGACCTATCTCGAATTCGATTTAGATGACACCCAACTGTTAGCTAATTTCTTACTTCCTGTAGTTTATTACCAGATGAACTATGTTCCTAATCTGAATTTCCAAACACTAGCGATCGCTTCCCCTGCTCTCAAGGCACAGAAGATTCACCAGGCGTTACTACCTAACCTAGAACCAGATGCAGATGGTCAGTCGGGGTTTGATGGTGGAACGGTGGAACTACTTAAACCTGGTTTACACTCTAATGTGGCTAAAATCGACGTTTCTAGCCTCTATCCTTCGATCATGCTCAGATATGGCATCTGTAGCCGTAAGGACACCGAGAATCGATTTTTAGGTGTAATGGAGTATATGAGAGGCGAAAGGCTCAGACTAAAAGCCTTGGGTAAGTCGGGTGACAAATCTGCCAGTTTTCAAGAGAAAGCCCTGAAGGTTCTAATTAATGGTAGCTATGGATTCTTTGGGACAGGTTACTACTCATTCAATGATTATGAAGCGGCGGCATTGGTGACAGCTTACGGTCGAAAGATCTTAGACTTGATGGTTTCAGTGGTTGAAAGTTGCGGGGGTATACCGATCGAGATCGATACTGATGGGATCTTCTTCAGCCATAACGATCCTGAAACTGTTTCTAGTGCTGTGGCTGATGCTCTGCCAGATGGTATCGAAATCGAGCTAGAGCTTAAACATTGTGGGTTATACGCTCCCAAGGCTAAAAGTTATGTGTTAGTCACTCCAGATGGAAAAACCAGCGTTAAGGGGTTATTCAGAAAGCGGAATCGATACCCCCTTCAGAATGAGTTCCCGATCGAGTTCATCAAGCTATATTTCACCCAGGGTCTAGAAACGGCTAAGGCTTACTACCAAGAGACTCGATCACTCTTAACTAGTGGTGATATCCCAGTTGAAGATCTGACCATCACCCGCAAGATATCCACATCGGAGAAGAATCTGATTGAGTTGGGATTAGGCAAAGCAGGGGAGCGGGTAAGCTACTGGTTTAAACGTCTAGACAGGTACCACGCGAAAACTGGTAGGCAACTTAAACCAATGCCAGTCCAAACTAACAGTGGGGAATATTGGGCTGATTATTATCTAACTGAACTAGATGAAGCCTATCGATCGATCCTTGGTATTGAGGAACCCCGAACCATCGGTAACAGACAGCAATTGAAAATGTGGTTGAGTATGTTTTGTACACACTGTAGAGATTAAATTACTACAGTGGGTACAAAACAGACTCAACCACATTTGTTTTCGGTATAGACTAGACACAATTTAACGACAACCTCTAATGGTCGGATCGGCTTTGCAAACATCAATGATTAGTTCTCGCTCATTTTGCCAAGTTTTATTGCCCACAGTAATTGGGCGATCGCTTAATTCTTTGTTAAGTGCTGGAATCAATGCATCTTGCCTAGCCCGCTCGGCTTGCGCGTCGGCTATTACTCGATCGGAAGGTATAACCCTCTCCGTTGGCTTGGGCGGCTGGATGATCGCTTGGGGGCTTTGAGGCTGACATTTAAGCGCAATAATCGATCCAATCAGCGCAAATGTATAAAGATAAAATTTGATAATTGGCTTAATTTTCATGGCAAATCAAGATAGATTGCCAATATATTCATCACTGTTTATTGCCTAACCGGAATAAAAGCTACTTTGATTTAGTGGACGGTACCAAACCAATCCTTCGGGTATGTTTTGGTAGCGTAACTAGTTAATACTGGTTGGTTTCTTCTCCTTCTTTAATCGATCGATTAAAGTAAAAATACTGCGTAGATCCGGCTACTTGTGTCTCTAGGTTTTCCAGGGAATCAACAATATGTTTAACTAGGGCAATATCCGGCTGGTTTGGCTCCTCCTCTATGTCTCGATACTCGAATGACCGCAATAAAGTTTCTGACAAATTGTGAATTCTTTCCAATTCTTGATAAAGCATATCGATGTCGATCATAATGTTAATTTCTAGTTTTTAATTAATGATAATTGGGGTGGGACTTACCCACCCCAAGAAGGTTAAAGGTTAAAGTGTTTGGTCGTTTGGATGAATAAAGTAGTCGCGATATCCTTCACTTGAGGGGCTTCTAATCCGATGCTAGTGGGCATACTTGCAGCGGTAGTTAAGCAGTGGTTATAGAGCTTACCCAACCGTTCGATATAGTCCGCAATTTCCACACTTCGGCTAGGCTGTGGGTCAGTGGTAAACCCCATCTGTTGCTTCATCTCAGCCTCAAAGGGTAGGGTGGTGGCTGGGTGAGTGGTGGCTAAACCGACAGCGGGACAATTTGAGGCGTGGTCTACCAGGGAAGCTTTACCCTTGGAATCCAGGGTGATAGTCACCCGTTCACCATTGCGCCGTCCCATCACCTCACTGTCCCCAGCGGGTCGCCAGATGGTGTAATTACCTTCACTGGTGGCGACATCCAGAACCGACTTTTCCCCGTACTTGGTGGTCACTTGGCGGGGCATTCCATTTACACGAGCGTCTAAGAGTTTCATAATTTAGATATCCTTTCTTGTTTGAGTTTGGATTGACTTGGCGATCGCTTAACTTTCCTAGGGATAGCGATCGCTTTGTCATGTCTATCAGTTGGTGCGATTTTGAGCCGTTGCGGGTGGTCGGGTCGCTTCCCTCATTCCCTTGTCTACATAATACCTCTATATATTCTACGTGTCAACAGGCTATACATAGGAATAGCATAGAAACAACTAATACTATTGAGAAGCTATGTAGGTTTTGCTTACCTAATGATGTCCTCTATATATTATGTGTTAGAATAGAGGATATATATAGGAGTTGTGTGATGGGGAAAAATACTAAGCCGATCCTGTCCGTGTTGGTGGATGAGGATAAAAAGGAAAAGTTCGCAGAACTAGCCAGACGATATAAACAGTCGATGGGCTGGATTTTGAACGACTGTATCGATCGAATGTTGGCGGCTGACTCGATGGATGTCTATAGAGGCTCTATATCTATAGAGGAAACACCTAGACTATCTATACCTAATGAGGTATCTAGAGGATTATCGGTAGAATCTATAGATGAGATGGTAAAAGCCTCAATCGAGAAACATCTAGCTGATGTATCGGGGTATTTACCGATCGAGACGGTGGAATGTATGGCTATCGGAGCTATAGATAAACATCTAGAGAAATTGGGCACCACCTCTATAGGCATTCATGAGGTACAGAAATTAGTCAACGAATCTATAGAGGTAGCTTTAGAACCTATAGAGGCTGAGGTAGCCGAATTAAAAAAGCCGTTAGCGGAACTTGCGCGTCGTCTTGACGACGAGCGGGTGATAGCTCCTGACTCGAACGCGCAAGCGCACCCCCTGGGGGTGGTCGCTTACAGCGGGTCAAAGACCATCGCGATCGCTACCCCAATCCCTAAAAAAAATCACCCCCCAGAATCCCCCCAGAATCCCCGCAGAATCACCCCACCTTTGAAACTCCAACACCCACCAATCAGCGCAAGAATGGGAAGCCAAAACCAGACGGCGAACCCGATTGGGTTACAACTGATAATCGACGCTTCTATCGCCTGTTAGTAGATGATTCGGAGTTACTAGCACAAGCGAGGTCAGCGATCGATCTACACCCAACCGATAACAAGGCACTCGCTGAAAGTCTAGTAAGCGTGGGTCTTCACAAGCAAGATGGAACGGCGTTAGATTCTGCATCTATGAGCCGGATTAAAGGGGTAGTCAAGAATCTCAACACCGCCGATTCACCGTAGAAATTTCACACCTTTGACAGCTTCTTTATTTCTTTCCCTAACTGCATCATCAAGATAAATTTGGCTCGATAATCTGGATCGCGGGACGACATCTTCGATAGTTGCTGCTGTAATTCAATTACCTTATCAATTAACTCTAGACACCGTTCACCCCGTTCAAGCACCTGTTTGGCTATCTTAGCTACATCAATCTCTTTTTTCATCCTACTTTTGCCTCTCTAAGAAGTTTTTTAAACTCTTTCTTAGCAGCGTTAAGTCTATCCATCATAGCTTTTAACCGTGCATCTTCTGGTGTTAATATTTTCTTGGCATTCTGACTCGAAATCGCCTTACCCTCTGGCGTTTTAGCACCAGTAGAATTAAGCCACGGTTTGCGCTCCAATATCAATTGTCTCTGTCTTTTTCTGGCTTTTGGAGTCCATCTTGGCATTTTTAGTACCTTCTAATTGTTGTTGGAGCTTGTCGGTTTTAATCTGAAGTTGGTTGACCTGATTCTTAACAAATACAGTCGATTTGGGATGACGAATGTTATGGATTGTTAATGCTACTTTTCGATGTTGTTCGGTCGCATTAATTAACATACCGACCGTTTGCTGCATTCGATCGACACTGAGCGGGTTTTTAAAGAGATGATATGCTATGTCGATAATAAAATTTAGCTTCTCACAATTTTCCTCAAGCTGTCCGAGTAGTCGATCGTCTTTGGCTTGCTCTGAGTCTACTGAGGTATTGCTTTTGGGCATTTTGTTTAGTTCGTTTTTAGGAAATGGTCTAAAAATATTTTAACTTTTAATGCTCGTCTCCAAAGCTTCTAATGCTGGAGAAGCACAAAAGATGCGAACAGGTATTGACATCTCCCCATTTGCCCCTCAAACAACCAATAAAACCCGATAAGCACCCTTTTACTCATATAATCGAAACAGCCCCCACCAGTGAAGGCGAGGGCTGTTTCGATCGATGGACTGTTACTAGCAGCGCGATCGAAGTTAAAAAATAACTACTATGAGGCTAACATGACTCAAGCAACAGATACAGATATTCGAGAAATTAGGACAGCGGTGGAATCGATCGCCAAGTCTACTGAAGCCAATACCAAGGCGATCGCAGATTTAACCCTAGAGATGCGGTTAGGTTTCGCAGACATTAAAGGGGAATTCAAGGAAGTCAGAGGGCTGATTAATACGGTTGAAGCCAAGTTAGAGGGCAAAATCGATAAACTCGACGAACGCACTAAGTTGGGATTTTGGGGCTTTATCTTCCGAGGGACAGCATTAGCCGCTTTAGCTGCATTGACAGCAATTTTTGTTAAATATCTATTTCCAATTTTGCCACCAGAACTACCCAGGATGTGAGAACGCACCCTTGGTACTTCCGGCTGAAATGAACTTTTTGCCCCGCTAATTACCCCGCCCACTTATTGAGAATGCCCAAAACCTTTATATAACAATCTTTTCAGCCCCGATCGATTCCACGTTGACATCGATGAGGTCGCTGGTTCGAGTCCAGTTTCGTCCATTGGTTGGAAGGTAAGCACTGGTAAGGCTTTTAGGAAACAAACCATGTCCTGAGAGCCGAATTGTGCCGAATCACTCTAATAAAAGTCAGGAGTTACGCACTTGGGAAATCTTATTTATAATAGAAGCAAGATGGATAGCAAAACACACCTTGGACATTATGAGTAGATAGGAAAACATACTTTCCACACTCAATAAGCATTTCAGCCTCAACTGCGTAACTCCTGTCTTTGCTGGATTTGAGTCTTAGGCATTAAATATATGAGCGCACTCACTAACTTACTCATCTCGACGATCGCGGCGATCTGGATCGTCGTAATTGCCCTCCTCTCAGTCCAAAATGCCACGATAGTCAGCCTAAAATTCTTATTTTGGCAATCGATCGATTTACCCTGGGGACTAGTCTTGGCTGGGATGGTCGGGGTTGGTTTTACGATCGGTGGATGTTTACCACTCCTGGGCAATAATTCTACACCCAACCGCAAATAAAATTATCGGCGTTGCTGAATTGATTTATGACTTGCTGTTTTTGAAACCCATAAATCCCCCATTCTCGCCGTCCCCTAAGCTTTCACACCTGGATTCAGCAACGCCAAATCATCAATCTTTGTTAGTCTTGATCGGTTTAAGCCAATCACTGATCGCAATCTCCTGAGTCAGTGGTTTGAGCCAACCGCTCATCTTATTTTCTGATTTAGCTGGAGTTGGTTCGATTGACGTGGGGATCTCGATCGAGCATGTCGCCAGTAGTCCCACCATTTTCAGCCGAAAAACGATTTGTCTAGCGAGATCTAGATCGATCTGGATTTTGTTGGCAACAGCCTCGATCGATCTTTTACCATTAGCGAGTTCCCAGATCTGTAACTCCTGCATGTCCAGCTTATATGTAGGTAGTACTGTTGCTAGTTTAGTTAAACCAAGATCCGGACTGGGTAACTTGTCCACTAATCGCGACCAATCTCGGAGTACACGTAATCCGAGCAGGCTTGCCTCATCCGCAGATACGCTCAATCCGGTCATTTCTGCTTTAGGTAGCCGTGATTTAGGGTTAAAGAAAAAACGAGCATGATGCAATTTAAATAAACTGCACGCTGGCTGAACGACCTGAGCGTGAAAAATGATCTGTATTTGCTCAGTGGACAATATCCGTTTAGATTTTAGATACTGTCCTAGTGGTTCCTCTAGTTTCTCAGTTTTAGAGAGAAGTCTTTGAATTGTTTGCGTTGTAACCCAACCACGTTTTTCGAGCATCAGTAGCAGAGAAGTCAAATCTAGACTTCTTGCCATTGCCACCAATCGACCACTTTGAAACCAGAGATAGTAATTGCCACTGGGTGTCTTAACTGAGTCATCTTCTGGCTCGATCGTCAACAATCCGGTCAACAACTCGGTTTGAATCTGTCGAAAAACCTCAGCTAATGAATATTCGGATAAATAGCCCGTAAGTCCCATAAGACAATTGTTCCTAATGTCAGCGATCGAAAATGAGTTTAATAATATCGATCGAGTTTTGACTGATTTTTAAGCTTTTGGTAAGTAGTACTAGAGTTAGGCGAATACCTCCTGCCACTCATTTATACCAAGTAAAACCAATAAATAAATCCGTGGAATCGACTATCTTTAGGAATTCCCTGGCTTAATTCCAGCTAGCTTATCCGTATTTTCCACAGTAACCGGTTTGGGGTGGAAGTGAAAACCGACTGATGCGAAAGGATAATTCAGGGTAAAATAGAGAACAGGAAGCATCAAGCGGTCGAATATTGCTCTCAGCACCGCGAAACTTGCCGCAAAATAAAGATCGAAACTCGATTTCCTCCGGTAAGCTGCGCTAAAGATCGTCCTTCTATCATCACATCCTGATTCCAGCCTGCAAAGGCATTGCTTATCATATCCTGTGGATTTTCTGTGAACAACAGCCCTAATCTATTTCAAATCAACCTACCTCGGCTACAATCTTGGCTAACGCTCGTGGCAATTTGTCTGCTGCTAGGCAGTCTTGGATTAGGTTGGTTAGTTAAATCAGCCTTGATTATCATCGGCTTGGCAATCCTGACCCCAATTGTGGGATTTTTGGGTTTTTTCTGGTGGCTGCGCCGCAATCTCATCCAGGCGGAATGTCCAGTTTGCAACACTCCCCTGCAAGGTGTCAGTGGTAGTGAGATTCAATGCACTAACTGTGGTGAATTGCTCCAAGTAACTTCAGGCAAATTGGTGCGTGAGACTCCTCCAGACACGATCGATGTGGTAGCAGTAGAAGTCAGCAGTGACTAGTGGTTAGAGTGGCTTTAGTCCTCCGCTCTCATTCATCATTCATCCTTCATAATTTTATGACATCCCCTCAACCCCAAGATTGGAAACGACACTTCCAAAATTTTAAAGTCAAGATCGAGCAATCAGCAGCAGAACAGTCACAGCCACTCAATCAAGTGGAAGTCACGCCCCAAGGTTTTGGCTGGGAGGTGCTCCGCCAAGGCTATCAACAATTTGTGATTTGGTTTAATGGCATTCCGTCAAGTGGTAAACTGCTGGCGATCGCGGCTGGTGGATTCTTGAGTCTTTCATTGATCAAAACAGTTTATCAACTGATCACCTCCCTCATTTCTCTGTCAATCTTGGGGATCATCCTCTATTTGGTTTATCGGTTTTGGGTGGTGCCGAAGAATAATACTTAATGAATACCAACAAAAAAAGTGAGGATTGCTCCTCACCGTTGTTTAGTATCTCTGATTTATTTGCCAATCATTGACTGAATGGCAAACACTGTGTGGACGAGTTCCCACCAAAGTCAACTAGCTCACGAACATCTCTTCTGGATGTAGGAGTGTAGATAGTTGCTTCACACCGCGTTGTAGATGACGGGTAACTGTCATGGGACTCACACCAATCTTTTTCGCAGCTTCCTTGCGCGGCAAGCCTTTAATATAGACGTATTCGATCGCCTGTTTAGTTTTAACTTCGAGTTGAGAGATCGCCCCTTCTAACTGTTGACGTTCTTCTTCCACATATTGACGCTCCCGATCTTTGGTATCTGGCAAACTATCACCCAATGTGACAGGACAATCTAGCATTTGACCAACTGTCGCATCTAGACTCAACGCTTGGCGATTGTGTTCCGCCGCCTGAGTTTCCCGCCATTCGTCAACCGAGACATTCAGTACTACCGCAATTTCCTCATCGAAAGGTTTTCTACCCAACTTAGCTGTTAACTGTTGACGGACTTTTTCACCTTCTTTCTGAAGTTCCTGCCAACGACGTGGAATCTTGAGTACATTACTCTTATCCCGCAAGAAGTGTAAGACTTCACCCCGGATATAGGGAACAGCAAACGAGCTAAAAGCACAACCCTGGTAGGGATTAAAGCGTTCGATCGCCCGAATCAGACCCAAGTAACCAATTTGTTCCAAATCTTGATAAGGTTCTGCACATTGTCGGCTGATCCGATGGGCAATTTGTCTAACAAGTCCAGCATTTAATAGCACTAATTGATTGCGAACTCTCACGCTGGGCTGCTGGTAATAAGTAATCAGTAAGCTCATCGATTCGGAATGGGCAGGAGTCTGAGTAGTCATCGTTTGAACAACCTAATTTCTAGATAGATGCGGCGAAAGCTAAGGCGACCTGTTCGGTTAGCCGATGGTCTGTCCGCTCCGTCCCTGGGTACAATGACACCAGAGGGGTTAAGAGATCGGCACTCGTGAAGTTGTGGAACAATTAACTCCACTGCTACATTGTTCTCCACCTACCCCATTTGCCAACAGCGTTGATCTACGGAAATACTTTTGGCTCATTTTTTTTAAGTCAGTGGATTCACGTACAGAAGAATAGTACGAACCATATCAACAGCCAATCAGCCCCGATTTTCTCCTTACGGTCAAATAGCGATTAAATTATTAAATTCAGACTGGTAACTGGTAAATCCGGACGAATTTAGCTAAATTGCCAACACACCCCTCGAAAAACTTGCGCACGCAGGGGACAAAATTTTCAGCTAAACTAGTAATCTGATAGTCTAAACATCCAAACTGCATCTCCCCAAGAGTGTAGGCTAAAGAGTATATGGTCAAAAAAAACGAACCATCAAAAACAGAGTCGGTAAGTACCGACTCAAAGTCTGGATTTAACCCAGTCCAACTATTTCAAGACAGTAAAGCAGAGTTAGCCAAAGTAATCTGGCCCGGTCGTCAGCAGTTAATCAGCGAATCCCTTGCTGTAATTGCGATGGTCTCCTTGTCAGCTACGGTGATTTATTTAGTTAATAATCTGTTTAGTTGGGCAGCTAGTCAGGTGTTTGTATGAGTTATCTTGCCGATGAATCAGAAGACGACCTCCAAGCACAAGGTCGTGGGAATAAAGTGAAGGAACCACCAAGGTGGTATGCCGTCCAAGTCGCATCTGGCTGTGAAAACCGGGTCAAAATTGATTTGACACAAAGGATTCACTCTTTTGGCATGAGCGATCGCATCTACCAAATTGAAATTCCTCAAACACCCACTCTCCGACTCAAAAAAGATGGCACTAAAACGCCAGCCGAGGAAAAAGTTTTCCCCGGATATGTTCTCGTGAGCATGTCGATGGATGATGATGCTTGGCAGGTAGTCAAAAATACCCCCAACGTAATTAATTTCGTCGGCTCGGAGCAAAAACGTGGCTATGGACGCGGACGCGGACACGTCAAACCCCTCCCACTTTCTCGCAGCGAAGCAGACCGAATCTTTAAACAAGCTCTCGAACAAGAGCCAGTAGTGAAGACAGATCTGACCGAAGGCGATAAAATAGTAGTTCTGTCTGGTCCTTTTAAGGACTTTGCAGGTGAGGTGGTCGAAGTCAGCCCCGAACGGAGCAAACTCAAAGCCTTACTCTCTATCTTCGGTAGAGATACACCCGTAGAACTCGAATTTAACCAAGTCCAAAGACAGGGCTAATATACACATCCAATGGCAAAGAAAGTAGTCGCAATTGTTAAACTAGCACTCAATGCTGGTAAAGCTAACCCCGCACCTCCAGTCGGTCCCGCCTTGGGTCAACATGGTGTGAACATCATGGCATTTTGTAAGGAATACAATGCCAAAACCGCCGAACAAACAGGTACGGTGATTCCGGTAGAAATTTCGATCTATGAAGATCGGAGTTTTACCTTTGTCCTCAAAACTCCACCCGCTTCAGTCTTGATCAAAAAAGCCGCCAAAATCGAAACTGGTTCCAACGAACCGAATAAGAAAAAAGTCGGTCAAATCACTCAAGCGCAATTACAAGAAATTGCTCAAATTAAACTCCCCGACCTCAATGCCAACGACATTGATGCAGCGATGAAAATCGTGGCTGGTACTGCCCGGAATATGGGTGTAGCGATCGTTGATTAGTTCTTTATTCACAATATTTGGGGGAGAGGTTAGACCTCGCCAGTTACCCCAGGAGCAATTATGACCAAAAAGTATTCTCGTCGGTATCAAGAATTAGTCAAAAAGGTTGAGGATCGTGCCTACGAACCCCTCGAAGCAATGGCACTGCTCAAAGAAACCGCAACCGCTAAATTTGCCGAATCCGCTGAAGTTCACGTGCGCTTAGGGATCGATCCTAAATACACCGACCAACAATTACGGACAACTGTAGCTTTACCCAAAGGTACCGGACAAACTATCCGTGTCGCCGTCATCGCCCGTGGGGAAAAGGTAGCTGAAGCCGCCGCTGCTGGTGCCGATTTATCTGGTTCGGAAGAATTAATCGCTGAAATTCAAGGTGGGATGATGGATTTCGATCTGCTGATCGCTACGCCGGATATGATGCCCCAAATCGCTAAACTGGGTCGAGTTCTTGGTCCACGCGGTTTGATGCCCTCGCCGAAAGCGGGTACTGTAGCGACCGATTTGGGTGCGGCGATCGCTGAATTCAAAGCTGGTAAACTAGAGTATCGGGCCGATCGGTCGGGGATCGTGCATATTCTATTTGGTAAGGCAGCATTTGCCCCTGAAGACCTCCTCGCCAACCTCAAGACTTTCCAAGAAAGTATCGATCGCAACCGTCCTGCGGGTGCTAAGGGTCGCTACTGGCGCAGTATGTACGTCTCGGCGACGATGGGGCCTTCGATTGAAGTCAATATCAATAGTCTCCGCGATCTGAAGACTGATTAATTATTAGTTTAGTTCGGGCTATGATTGACAAAAATGAGGAGCAAGTTTACAACTTGCTCCTCGTTTTTGATATTTGAATCATCAAAATTTATAATTAACTTTGTCCTTAGATTCAATCACCTTTCCATTCGTAAACCAACTATCGAGTACCTGGCGGATTTCTGGTTCACTGGGTTGATACTTAGATAAAATTGATTTTAAATATGTGTATAGAGTTGATCGCTTTTTTGGTCTATTTTTCGGCTCTACCACCGATAACTTCGCGATCGCAAAATCCGACAAAAAATCCTGAGAATGGGCAGAATCTGGCCGACCGGACAGTAAATCTAAGCTAGAAATCCGGCGACAGGATAGCCCCAACCGATCCAAATGCTGGATCAGTGGATCGAACCCCCGATCGCGTGAGAGAATTACATAGTTAGCCGTCGGAAATTTCAGACTAATCTGCCCCAAGTAGAAGGCAATATGAAAGTCTAGGGCATTTGGCCCTATTTCTTCAATCCCCACCCATTGGACTGCCGCCCCCAATTGATGGGTCTCTCGCACCAACTCAAATGGGATCTTGACTTGGGCGCAGCCGACAAAGATCAAGATTTTGAGGTTTGGTTGTTGCAGATTGGCTAGTTTGACTTGGGTAACATTTTCATAGTCGATAAATAAAATTGTGGCTGGAATCTGTGTCTCGATCGAGGGCGAATTCATTAGCCCAGATTCAACGAGTTTACAGGCACCTCATCCCACGAACCAACTGTCCTGATTCTGGCTACCCAACCCAATTGTTTTTGCTCGGCAGTGAGATTTTGCTGGAAAGATTCATGGCAGTCCTGTGCTAAATCTTTACTCATACAGGCAATGCAGGCATACATTAAGCCACCGGGATCTAACTGTTCATTTACCCAGATTGTTAGCATAAATACTCGTCCTTTTAGCTCGTACTCATTGATCTATAAGTATCGACTGTTAGTCCAACTAATTTCAAGTCACTGAGGCAATCTGTTGATATTTCCTAGTGTTTGGCAACATTTTGTTACTTAGATTTAGATTTTGGTGGCAATCTCCGCCAGCGTGTCTGCTGTCATTCGACAAATTCGCCATTCGGGTAATACCGTAGCCCCCAGATGTTGATAAAACTCGATCGCGCTTTGATTCCAGTCCAGTACAGACCATTCTAATCGTCCACAACCGCGATCGTCAGCAATTTTGGCAACCTCTTTCATCAGAGCAGTTCCCACTCCTTGCCGGCGATATTCAGGCGCAACGAAGACATCTTCCAGATAGAGTCCAGGTTGGGTGAGAAAGGTGGAGTAAGTCTGAAAAAATAGGGCAAATCCACAGAGAGGACTTTTGATCTCAGCACTGTAGCTGGCAAATTCAGCTACAATCACCTCTGCCGCAGGGTGTGCGCCAAATAAATGAGATCGCAGTAAATCGCTAGATCCTACCACTCGATCGCTCAATTTCTCATAAGCTGCTAATCCGATAATCAGATCGAAAATAGCATTAACATCATTCGGTTTGGCAGGACGAATTTTTAGCATGAAAGTTTGGTAAAGATCGAATCAGAATTTTAGGATAACCTCAAAGTTCCATTGTGCAAAGGCGGTTTAGCGAAATTTTTGTTGTTCGCGCCTATTTTTATGGGCTTTTTCCCGCAACTGATTATTAACTAAATAGCCAAAACCAGCCTTTTCCATCCGAAAAATCAACTCATCTAATGTGTCACCTTGGCTATTTGCTGCTCGCTCCAAATTCCAGCCATGTGAGGCTAATTGCTGCAATAGGTATGCTCGCTTGGATTGGCTAGTTGTCAATCCATAAATCTTCAAATATTGCAATCGATCGCGATCGTCCGTAATGGCTTCACCGATATAATTATGGCTCGATCGAGATAGATCTGTAATGAATCGTTGTAGTGTGAATGCCCCTGCTGTATAAACTCGTTGTGCATCGATCGATCTAACTAATAAATCTTCAGCCATAAAAGATTGAAATGCCGCCCACTCCTGACGCATTTTGACCAAAGCTTGTTGTAAATCTGTCAAATTATTCACAGTATTTTCATCGATCGTCGTTTTTAATTGAATCGCCGATCCACTATACAAACCATGATAATAGAGAGTTTCACAATAAAAATCTTCTAATAAACTTGTGTGTAGAGCACGATAGTCATCTGGTGTTGGCACAATAAAAGCTGAAGCCAATCGTTCGCCCACAAATAATAATACGCCGACTTGACGATCGTGAATTTCAAATAGACGCAGCGCATCATCTAATTGAGCAATTTCTCGACCAGAGATAGTTTGCTCGAACCGTGGCGAAAGTCCACTGGCAAAAGCTTGTTTAGAGTACTCTCGCCAAGCAATGCTCGGCCCATTAAAAAACATCGATAAAAATCCTTCCATTGCCAGATGTAATGGCAAGAGTCGGAGTGAATTTTTCCCCTCTCGTTTAACCATCCGATGTAAAGATTGAACTTTTAATGATTCACAGTTAAATTGTTTATCCGTCGATCCCAATTGTCCGCCCATTGAGCACTGGTTGTTTAAAGAATGAGAAAGTCTAAGCATGGCACAGTCAAGAGTTCAGTCATAGAGATGGGGCGATGATAGTAACCGATAGCCATCGCTGGAGTTTGATTTTTGCCAAGACCCCAGTGCGACCGAACCCA
>JBGSPI010000135.1:0-50396 GCA_041738715.1 Chamaesiphon sp. | reverse complement strand
ACAACTGGCAAAATTTTTCGTCCACCATTCCAGCATTTCTCGCTCTCCGCTGTATAGTTTTTCCCTATTTTACTGCGCATCATCTCTCTAAGCTACGATCCTTTCCCCGACTTGGCTTCAGACTTAACGTGAAAAGTCAGCATTGTTGAGAACTTCGCTTGTCAATTTAATTGGCGGGGCAATCGTCCCCTCGCTCGTCTTTCATCCCACCATCAAGCGGAGTACCGCTCTGATGGGGGTATTCTCGCCTGTCTAGATAAATAATTAATTTAACGACCATCTAATTTTTCTAGCATCAGCACAATCTGAGCATGTTGACGATCGCCGCGCTCATCTTTTTGAGTGGGTGTACCGACGAATTGATACATACCCATTTGAGCGTATTCTAGAGCAGAATAACTATTATCTACACCTGCCGGAGCTTGGGTATCAGCACCAGCATCGATTAATAGTTTGACGATTTCGCTATAACCTGAATAAGCAGCACTGGCGATCGGTGTAAATCCAGAGTTATTAATCAAATTAACATTTGCGCCAGCCCGAATTAAAAGATCGACAATCTCTGTATGTCCTGCTGCGGCAGCATTCCCGAGCGCGGCACCTCGATCGAGATCGAGATTGACGCGAGTGGAGATGAGTGATTGAACTCGATCAACATTGCCAATTGTCGCTGCTTGAATTAGTTGGATCGATGCTAGTCCTTCGGTTGAAGCTCCTGATTGGAGGAGTAGATTAAACATCTCGTAGTTTTCAGCCAGGGCTAAGAGTGTGAGCGCAGTGTGTCCGCGATCGTCCCGCAAATCGAGATCTGCACCAGCAGCAATGAGTGTCTCCACACACTGTCGATAACCCGAACCGGCTAAAGCTGCATACATAATAGCTGTTTTGCCCTTTGCGCCTTGTTGATTAATATTAGCTCCAGCCGCAATTAGTTGCTGGATTACCAAATGACGATTATTGGCAAAGAAGCTACCAGATGCAAGCATTAAAGCCGTCATCCCATAGCCCAAACCATCATAGCCATCACTGAGCAAATTCGGATCTGCACCAGCCGCGAGTAAAACTTTTAGAACTGATTGATGTCCATAATAAGCCGCCGCCATCAGTGCATTATGTCCTTTGGCACCGATTTCATCGATTTCGACATCAAACTCGATCGCCCGATTAACCTCATCAACATTTCCGGCTGTGGCCATCTCAATCAACTTTTCTACTGGTCGGTTTTGCTCACGGATTCGACGTTTCCGGGTAGTTTGCAGTAGCTGTTCGCCATCGCGATCGGCGCAGAGTCGAATAGCTCTATTGACCAGTGGATACAGATAGTTATAAATTTCGCGTTCTTCACCCTTAGCAGCTAGGAGAATTGGAGTTTCGCCTCGACTCCAGATATTCACGTTAGCACCTGCTGTCACTAGTAATTGGACGACAGCACGATGTCCATTTTTAATTGCTGATAGTAAGGCAGTCCAACCATCTGGTCCGACTGGTTCATTGACATCAATGCCCCGGGGTAACAGGAGTTGAATCATTTCGACTTCACCGCGTTCAGCGGCTAGTCCTAGTGCAGTGGTGGAAATGCTGCCACTATGAGGACTTGCACCAGCATCTAGTAAAAATTGGACGATATCAACGTGTCCACGATCAATTGCCATACCGAGCGGTGAGTAGCCAAGATTCCAATCATAGAGATCGATACTAGCCTTTGCTTCGATCGCTTGATTGGCTAAATCCAGATCCCCAGCAATGATTGCTGCCATCAGCGATGTATTGGTAGCATTTTCATCATAAACTGGAGTTTGTTCGGATGGTTCGGCTGCTGTGAATCCGTAAATATCAGTACTGGTTTGGGTATCAGGATCAAAATCAGCCCCGTCATCACCGCCAATTGTCGGTAAGAATCTCGAATCAATATCGCCAATGAGATGGGATGGTGAGACAATGCCCTGACCCATTTCATCAATAATCTGGGCTGAATTACCAAAATCATCAAGGTCGATGGCGTAAGTTTCTCCTTCTTCCCATTGTGCCGGATTGATCGAGGGGTCTGAACTACCATTGGTAAAGTCAATGTCCAGATCGGAACGATTTTCATCCTGAGAGACTACAAAATCATCAAGGTCAATGGCGTAAGTTTCTCCTTCCTCCCATTGTGCCGGATCGATCAATCGATCTGGATCTTCAATCCGATCGCTGCTAGTCAGATCGATCGAGAGGCTGGATCGCTCCTCCGACTCCGCAGCCGCATCGAGTAAATCATCAAGATCGTCGATCGCGTAAGTTGCGCCCTCTTCCCATTCTTCTGTTGACATCAATAAGCGATCTGGTTCTTCTTGCCCTCCCGTTGTCAGTCGATCTAGATCGGCTTCAAGATCGAAGGCGTAAGTTTCGCCTGCTTCCCACTGAATTGGAGTAGTGGGTTGCTTGAGGGAAGTCATGGTTAGTTCTTCATCAAACATGTCACGAGTCGTTGGCAGTTCAGCAGCAGGTAACTCAGCCGAACCGTTCGGCTGCTCATTAGCCGCAAAAACTTCATCCAGATCGAAGGTATAAGTGGCTTCTGGATCTGAATCAAGATGATCCCACGCTGCCGCCATCGAGTTGAGATTTTGACCAGGTGTTGGGACTGGAACTGTTGGGACATTTGAGTTTGAGAGGCTATTTCCCCTAACTGGCACTAGTCGATCGATCTCTGTCGGCTGATTGTTTAAAGGCTGATGAATTAGCTCGCCTAGATCTTCATAGGCAATCTGTCGATCTCTGACAGGTGATTCGGGAAGTTCCGGTTCGACTGATGGAAAATTCAAGTTGCCTGGGTGAGAAACTCTGTGCGAATTATGTGTCGGGATGGGAGTTGGATCGCCGGAAATCTGCATTTGCGCACCAAATGCTACTAATAGCTCGATTATCGCTAGATTACCTTGACGGCGAGCCATAGCCAGGGGTGTTTGACCTCGATCGTTGCAACTATTCACTGATACGCCTGAATCAATCAGTCGTTTGACTTGAGAATAGTTACTTACGGCGATCGCATCAAATAAGCTCTGAGTTTTGGGATCTACACTCATGATTGCTGTGTCCAAATGTAATGGGTGACAGGTGATATGCCCAAGGCACCGCCCATATATTAGATTCTTCCCTGATTAGACCCGAAAATATCTTTGAATTTATACTTTCTGGAGATCTTTGCCGATCGATCGAGTGATTTGATAGCGATCGCCGGCTGTGTTAGTTGATAATAAAAAGGCTCTAGTCATCGATTCTCTCTATATGTTTGGTCAGATTCCGCTCAGTCTCGTCCTAATTAATGTGGGTGGCTTACTAGCACTCATCGGTTTTTTTGCCTATGCAATTAAAGACCCCACTTTCAATCTGATTGGTTTTTTCTACGGTATTCCCCTCCTCTTAGGCGGTATGGCTCTCAAATCAGCCGAACTCGAACCAATCCCCTTTACTGAATTGACTCCGGCGAATCTTGTTAAACTACGCGAACAGCAAGCAACTCCTACTCTCAATCAACTTCGCAAAGATGTCACCCGCTATCGGTATGGACAAGAGGCTCACTTGGATCTAGCTCTGGAAAAGCTAGGACTTGCCCCGAGTGATGACGATCGACCGATCTTAAAAGGTATTCGCGAAGCAGAGATCGATGGTGCTTACGCACTCATTTTAGAATTTTATTCTCCTTTTTTTAAAATTGATGCTTGGCAAGAAAAATCTGAAAAGATTGCTAAATTTTTTGGGCCGGGTATTCGAGTAGAAATTGAACCAAATCACGAAAAGGAAGAGATTGATATTTCATTAATTGTCGATTCGATACCATAATTTAGATTACTTTTCTAGTCTGACTGCATACCACTGAAAGTATTCTCCTACCGTAAGACTGAGTTCACAGCTAGTATCGAGCAGATACTGAACACGTTCTTCGACACCAACGATTTGCTGGACATCGATCGGTAGATCGTCGGCAAATTTTATGACAATTTCTTTGAGTTTTTCAAACATTTCCGCCGGAGTTAATATTTGCTCTGGCTGATTTGTCTCTAGTAAGACATACGCATCATTATTAAACATTAATGAGTCAGACATAAAAATAGAGGATAGGGGGTAGAGAGTAGGGAATAGAAATATTAATTGAAAGCAAGTGTTAATATTTACTCTAACCTCATTTTCTGCACAAAAGCCATCTTTAGTTTTGATATTTACTTTGGTTTGGTCTTTTTACTCAATACATCCTCTAACCTCTACTCTCGATCCTTTACCCTCTGTTCTATGAATCCAATTCTCTCTCTAAACTACGAAACCGCGATCGAATCTCTAGGTGCTGACTACTATGATGACGTAGTAGCCGCAGATTTTCCCCAACATATCTTACGCTTTCGTAATGATCAACTGTTAAATCAATTAGGATTAGATCCTACTCAAGTCAGTGATGAACATTTTATTGAAGCCTTTGGCAAATTTGCCAACCCACCCCATCCACTCTTAGCTCTCCGTTATCATGGTTATCAATTTGGTGAATATAACCCCCAATTGGGTGATGGACGCGGATTTCTCTACGGGCAAGTGCGCGGTGTCGATGGAGAACTATATGACTTTGGGACTAAAGGTTCAGGGAGAACTCCTTATTCTCGTGGTGGAGATGGAATGCTCACGCTCAAGGGTGGTGTGCGGGAAGTTTTGGCGGCGGAATCCTTACACAGAATGGGTGTCAGAACTTCTCGCTGCTTGAGTCTGGTGGAAACAGGTTTAGACTTATGGCGGGGGGATGAACCTTCCCCAACTCGATCTTCAGTGATGGTGCGGTTTAGTCGTTCGCATATTCGGTTTGGTACTTTTGAGCGATTAAACTATCTCAAACGTCCAGACTTAATTGAGAAATTATTAAATCATGTCATCAGTAACTATTATAGTCATCTCGATCCGATTACACCGACAGAAAGATATGCTCGTTTTTATACGGAATTAGTTCAACGAGTCGCAGAATTAGTCGCCCAATGGATGTCAGTAGGCTTTTGCCACGCAGTGTTGAATACGGATAATATGTCAATTACGGGCGAGAGTTTTGATTATGGCCCATTTGCCTTTTTGCCTACCTACGATCCTAACTTTACTGCTGCTTATTTTGACCATTATGGTCGCTATAGCTACGGTAATCAGCCGGGAATATGTAAGTTAAATTTAGAATTGCTTCAGCGACCTTTAAGTGCAGTCATCGATCCAGCCGAAATGACTACGGCTTTAGCTCAATTTGAGGGATATTACTTCCCTTACTATAAACAGTTGATGTTCCAAAAATTGGGTGTTGAGGGGGCGACGACACCAGCGAAAGATGAGCTATTATTGGCAACACTTCAACTATTATCAGATACCCAAGTCGGATATCATCAGTTCTTTACAGCAATTAGTCAGGCATTTAACCTCAGATGGGTTACAGATGTAAATTTAATCTTGAATGAAGCTGAGTTTATGCCTTCAGTAGTCGCAAATTCTGGATATCAGCGGTGGCTAGAACTTTATCATCAGGTATTAAGCGATTTACCTGAATCAGAGTTTCAAGCAGTTGGAAATATACTCACTCGATCGAATCCAACAACTGTCTTGCTCCGTCCACAAATCGAAGCAGTTTGGGAACCGATCGCACAGGAAAATGATTGGGAACCATTCTATACATTACTAAATAAGATTCGATCTGATAATTGAGTAATCAGTAATCTCACATTTTGCATCAAAATAATATTTCGGTTGATAAAGTAAAAAAGTTAATTGGATGATTAGCAATAAAGCCAGATAGCAGTAACTATCTGGCTTCATAATTATGTCGATTTTTTTGAAGGTTTTCGCCCTCCTTACCACTGAAAACCATGAAGTTTTGGTAATGGTGCTGAGGTAGATGTCACCCGCAATAATCGAGGGATTGTGCCACTGTTATAAACCCGAAATTCACTAGCTACAGTAGCTTGTGGATTGCGGACTGCTTGATTCATCACCACTGAACCGTGAGGATCGGAGACAGACCGATGGAATGTCCCTGGTGGAATGCGGAGGATCTCGCGATCGCTTTCTAGGCGGACAATATGATAAGGATAATTCCAGGTGAAATTAACCAGATAAAATGTCCTTCCTCCCGATATCGCCAGTAAGTTATCCTCTTGGTGTGGGTGGAGATAAAACTGCCAGTAGCCTTCTGTGCTATCGGGTGGACTTACAGCAGGACCTTGATGGACTACTAAGTCACGCACATTAGACTCAGGGACGGTAATATCAAAGAACCGCACGCTGGGAGTATCCCGGAACTTTTTATAGGTCAGAAGTTCAAACATTTTCACACCTCACACAAACGTTGGTTTACCTTTCAGCCTCGCACATCCAATTAGATCGAACCGTCAGATTTGGACATTTTATCGATCTTTACTACATTAGACGGATCGCCCACAATTATCGTTCCGCTACAAACAGTGTGCCCACCAACCTGCCAAAATTGAAGGTTGATGGGCACAAAATATTTTGATCGATCTTAAAGATTTAACCCCCAGCTACCGCCGGAACGATACTCACTTGATCGCCGTCTTTTAGTGGTGTACCAGTGCCATCGAGAAAACGGATATCCTCATCATTGACATAGAGATTGAGAAACCGTCTCAGTTGACCGCCCTCGTCACAAAGTCTTGATTTGATGCCGGGACAAGCAACATCTAGTGAGTCGATTAACTCAGCGATACTCTTACCTTCGCACTCAATCGTAGCTCGATCGCTAGTAAATTTTTGGAGTGCGGTGGGGATTAAAACTTTAACAGTCATTTTTTCAGTGAGCAGTGAATATAATTAGGTTGTGTTGACAAGTATGCAAACCTAAACAGGAGTTGCTTGCCAATCGAGTCTGTCCAGTGTCCGGGAGCGTTCGAGCGCACGCTCGAAGCTGTCTAGTTTGGCTTCGATCGTTAACGGTTCGCCAACGTAGCCCTGAATTGCTTCTTGGGTTTTCAAACCATTGCCAGTGATGTAGACAACAGTTGTTTCATCTGGATTAATCTTACCAGCTTCCACCAATTTTTTGAGTACGGCAATTGTCGTACCGCCAGCAGTTTCGGTGAAGATCCCTTCGGTTTCGGCGAGAAGTTTCATACCTTCGATGATTTCGGCATCGGTCACAGATTCGACGTTCCCATTAGTCTTACGGGCGAGTTCTAGGGCATAAACACCGTCAGCGGGATTGCCAATAGCGATCGATTTAGCGATCGTATTTGGCTTAACTGGCACTACAAAGTCCCGCCCTTCGGCGTAGGCTTGAGCGATGGGTGAACAACCTTCTGCCTGTGCTCCACTAAATCGGACGTTTTTCTCGGCAACTAAGCCCAGTTTGGCAAATTCTTGGAAGCCTTTATGAATTTTGGTAAATAGGGAACCCGAAGCTAATGGCGCAACGACGTGATCGGGTAATTCCCAACCTAGTTGCTCGGCGACTTCATAACCGAGGGTTTTGGAGCCTTCGGAGTAGTAGGGACGCAGATTGATATTGACAAATCCCCAACCATAAGTATTGGCAACTTCGCAGCAGAGGCGATTTACTTGGTCGTAGTTGCCTTGAACCGCCATAACTGTTGGGCCATAAATCACGGTACCCATCACTTTGCCAGCTTCTAAGTCAGCGGGAATGAATACACAACAGTCTAACCCAGCATGAGCAGCGATCGCGGCGGTAGAGTTGGCTAAGTTCCCAGTACTAGCACAGGAAATAGTAGAGAAGCCAAATTCTTTGGCTTTGGAGAGGGCTACAGACACTACCCGATCCTTGAAGCTCAAGGTGGGCATATTCACAGCGTCGTTTTTGATGTAGAGATTTTTCAAGCCGAGGCGACGTGCCAACCGATTGGCTTTGAGTAAGGGGGTCATTCCGGTGCCGACATCAATAATATGCTCGTCGGGCACGGGGAGTAAATCTTTGTAACGCCAGATCGAGTTCGGGCCAGCTTTGATGCTGTCGCGAGTTACTTTCGTGCGGAGGTATTCATAATCATATTGAACTTCCAATGGCCCGAAGCAAAGTTCGCAAATGTGGGTGGCTTTGAGTTCGTATTCTGCACCGCACTCTTTGCAGACTAGTCCTTTGGCGGCGGTGGTTCTGGTGCTGTTGAGGGTTGCTTGAGTCATGGTTGGATGTCGCGGTGATTAGATATCCGTTGGCTGGTTGAAAATGAATATATCACGCCTCGATCGACCCGTCAAACATACCCGACTAATTTAGTCGGGTATAGATCGAAATAAAAAATCAGCCGATGAGAATCCTTTCACAGTCAAGGTTAGGCTAGATATTACTCAGACGATCGAGTTTCCGCTTCATTGGCTTCATCGAGAGGATTATCTTCGATCGAGTGTATCTCGATGGCGATCTATAGAACCCATTTGAGATCTTTTCTAAAACCCTTGCGGAGACAGCATCTTAACCTAAATTCATGCTCAATTCACTATTTGGCTGAAACCCCCTTTTGGCAAGAACCGCAGAGGCATAAATAAAGAGATGACAGCTTCTCATTTAGGATTCTTATAGCAAATAAAACTCATCGATTGAAGACTTTCTATTATTTCGAGATATTTTCTGTTCTTTCACTTGAGGTATGTGTGAATATCTTGTCGATTGGTAAAAATCATTTTCACTAAACGGAGTAAGGGAGGGATGAGATCGACAAAACCAATTCAAGTAAGATTCATAAGTTGCAAATGTGACGGATCGCTTTCGAGCGGAGATTTGCATTGAGGCTCGACGTTGTTGGCTAATATTTTCACTGGTTGTTTCTGTTATTAATCGATGTTTGCATTTTCCACATATTGGATCAAAATTGTCTTTAAGAGAACGAATTATATTTTGTGTCCCACATTGCTGACACCTTTCAATTGGATATATATTTCCTGTAATTATCTGTCCTATGCTTTTTCCTTCGATTGATTGGATTCTTTCTAGATTACGAGAAAAATATGTGTCTGGAACTTGAAACAATTCTTCTTTTAGCTTGAACAAAACTGTATTAGTTGCTAAAGCGGCTTGTTCAAATTTAATCAGAGCTTCTTTGGTTGGTTGCTCATCAATATTAATCATGAGGTTGTACAAAGATTGCTGGAGTCGAATCGTCAGCCGTAGCAGGTCTTTCTCTTCTTCATCTGAAGCATTTTTCTTGGTTAAATCGTGAATATGCTGTTGATTTAGATTAGCTTGTTCTTTAATATAATTTTTATTAGTCCGATCTAGCTCATCATATCTTTTTTGTAAGTTTAAATAGTCAGACGTGAGTTTATTGGCAACTTGTCGATGATGTTCTGATGACTGCTGATCTTTTTCACCAACAGCATGAGCAACATAAGCACCAGCAACTGCACCAACAGCAGCACCAATTAATACAAACAACATAAATTCACCTAATCTAATTACTTAACATTCGGGTGAAGAAATAAATTGTTGAGAGCTATTTAATAAATTATCTCCAACTGGCTTATACCCAAGGGATCTAGAGATCGCCGCAGATTCAAGATATCTTTTCAATGCCCCTTCTACCCCACTTTCGATTGGTCGATTGGAAATCATATCATTAAGCGATCGAGATTCAGCTAAAAACTCTAAATTTTTGGAGCTTTCCTCTTCCAAAGAATCCATATTCTTTTGATGTTCGTAAATTAGATCTTCTTCAATTTTTTCAAGATAGTCTAACTCTTTCTGGGTTAATGATTCATAGTATTCTTTCGTTTTTTCTTTATGGTCATCTAGAATCTTAAAAAATTCAGAAACCATGCCCGCACCACCAACCACTAATAAAGCTGGAGAAATTGCGGCTAATGCTGTTGCGAGAGGAACACAGGCTGTTGTAACTGCTACCACCGAGAAAGCTGTTACGCCACCCACTCCTCCAGCAATTGCAGTTGTTTTGAGGGTTTCTTGAGTTGCTTCTACGGCTGACATCTCGCCCCGTACAACTCGTAGCCCATTTCTAAGCATCGCCAATGGAAGGGTTGTTCCGGCTGCAATTACCGCCCCTTTGGGTGCAGCTTCCAAACCAGCCTTGACTGCCCCAGCTAAATTATCGATCTGTGCGGCAAAATCGAGTTGAATTTGCTCTTGTGGAGTCATTTCTCGATCGCCACGAGCGCGATTAGCCGATCTGTCTTCCCATTTGATATTATCTGGATGACCCGATCCACCTTTGCTATGAGGCTTTACATGACTGGCATCTTTGTCAGCAAGATATTCTCTAACGCTTTCAGCAGCAGATTTAGCATCGACACCCGATCGATCTGATGGCGGGATTTTGTCTAGCATCTGCTGGGTTTGAGCCTCATGTCTTCCCACACCATCGCGAATTCCGCCCATCTGTAGATGTGATAGCTTATCTGGAGCGTGAAGTTTGAGATCGGCTAATTTGGCGTGATAAACGTTGAGATTGGCGACAACGTTAAAAATCGAGTTACGTTGAGACTCATCAGACATAGCTTTAGAACCTAGCATATAAAAAATTACTAAGTCGGTATTCTATTTCATCATGCAGTACATTGGAAAAAAAACAAATCCGTGAGATTACTGAATAAACTTAAATATAGTCAACCAAAGTACGAACTGTGAGCTTCAGAACCCCGACTTTTTGCAAAAAGTCGGGGTTCTCGTCTAACTACACATCTAAACGACGCTCGATCGCATTTGCCCAGGTATCGGTAATTGCAGCGATATCTAGGTCGATTAATTTAGTTTCAGCAGTTATTTGAAAATGGTCATCAACAGTGCCGACTGTACCTAAATACTGCCAAGTATTAGTGACTTGATTCTCTAAATAAGTCTCAAATTCAGTTTGATAATTAGGATCGATCGAGACAATGATTCTTGCGCCACCTTCACCAAATAAGATGGTGTCTAATCGATCGATATTTTGACAAATATCGATTGATGCACCCTTATTGCCAGAGATACAACATTCAGCCAGAGCCACAGCTAAACCACCTTCGGCGGAGTCGTGAGCGGATTTAATCCAGCCTTGGTGGATGCCGTGACGACAGGCGGCTTGGACTTGGAGTTCGAGGTCAAAATTCACGGTTGGGGGTTGTCCGGCCACCGTTTGGTGCAGAGTGGCGAGATATTCCGATGCCCCTAGAGTCACCTGTCCGCGTTCACTTTGACTCCGCTCAGTGACCGTAGCCGGCACACCCAAGAGATAAATGCGATCGCCTGGATTTTGCCAACCTTGACCGCAGACTTTGGTAATATCCTCAACAATTCCGACCATCCCAACAACGGGAGTGGGATAAATCGGGACGGGATTACCTTCAGCGTCGAAGGTTTCGTTATAGAGGGAGACATTTCCACCTGTGACGGGGGTATCAAATGCGCTGCACGCTTCGGATAAACCCTGACAAGCATTGGCGAGTT
The DNA here is from genome assembly GCA_041738715.1 of Chamaesiphon sp. GTDB lineage: Bacteria > Cyanobacteriota > Cyanobacteriia > Cyanobacteriales > Chamaesiphonaceae > Chamaesiphon. The sequence continues at coordinate 38,995 of JBGSPI010000135.1, read as the reverse complement.
GCCAATAACCGATCGGTTTTTCGGGGCTGCCGAAGTTGAGATTATCTGTCACGGCGACGGGTTCGGCTCCGACACAACTGAGATTTCGGGCGGCTTCGGCGACGACCATTTTTGCCCCTTCGTAGGGGTTGAGATAGACATAGCGGGGGTTACAGTCCACCGTTGCGGCTACGCCCAATTTGGGATTAGAGATGGTCGATTGGAGATTTTGGATCGGTTCGAGGGGTCGGATACGAATCACGGCAGCATCTGCGCCACCTGGGAGAAGGACGGTATTGTTTTGAACTTGGTGATCGTATTGACGATATACCCAACGCTTGGAGGCGATCGAGGGTGTATCCAACAGGGTTAATAATACATCATTCCAACTGTGGGATTTGCCCTGAATGTCGATGCCTTGGGGGGTCGATGGGGGGAGTAAGTCTGGTGTCCATTGCCATGCTGTTTGGGCGTAGGCGGGTGGCTCTAGCATCAATTCGTGTTTATAAATGGGGGTATTGTCAGCCAGGGCGGTGGCGGGAACTTCAGCCGCGATTGAGCCTTGGAATAATATTCTGACGATCGGTTCTTCAATTACCGTCCCGGCGACAACTGCATGGAGTCCCCATCGCTCGAAGATGTCGATTAATTCCTGTTCCCGTCCCTTGTGGGCGACGAATAACATCCGTTCTTGGGATTCAGACAGCAGGTATTCATAAGGCACCATCCCTGGTTCGCGGGCGGGAACTAGGTCGAGGTTAAATTCAACACCAACGCCACCTTTAGCCGCCATTTCCGAGCAGGAGCAGGTGATTCCGGCGGCTCCCATATCCTGCGCGGCGACTACCGCACCAGTTTTGAAGGCTTCCAGACAGGCTTCAATCAGGGATTTTTCGAGGAAGGGGTCGCCAACTTGGACGGCGGGACGATTATCGATCGATTCGGCGGTGAGTTCAGCACTGGCAAAACTCGCGCCCCCCATGCCATCGCGTCCAGTGGTCGAACCGACATAGAGGACGGGATTACCGATTCCGGCTGCACCGGATTTGACGATTTTATCTGTTTCCATCAGCCCCATTGCCATCGCATTCACCAGGGGATTACCGGAGTAGGCAGGGTCAAAATAAACTTCGCCGCCAACTGTCGGTACGCCGACGCAATTGTGGACGATCAGTCCCGAACTCGTGACAAAGAGGTGGGTACGATCTACTTCTACGTCATAAACAGCACACGGTTCGACATTATGGGTGGCGATGCTGTGAATTTTGACAGTCTCCAACAGGGTTTGGGGTGGGGCGATGCAGGTGGTATTCCCGCTACCTAGTTGCTGTTGCTGTTCGGGCTGTGTGGGGGACAGACAACTCAACCAATCGCGGCGAATTTCGATCTGCCATAGTGCGGCATAGTGAAATTCTCGCCCTTTAATCTTGCCGACTGAGGCGGGACGATGGTGGATGTGGGGAATGAGTCCCTGATTTTGGATCAGCAGGATCGTTTGATCGAAAAGTTGACGGCTGGAAGTGGAGAAGAAAATTCGATCGGCAGATCCGGCTCCGCCTATCGGATTAGGAATCGTCGGATTATTCCGCATCAGACTTTTGAGTAATTCCTGTTGGAGTTGGTGGTTCCACTCCCAGACAAAATCGGGGATGCGTTTATGGGTGGATTCGTTACCACAGTTCCAGACGTGGGTAAATAGGTAGCCCAAGATCCAGGAGGAGACACAGACAGCCATCCCGGATGTCCGCTGTTGGGAACTAGATTCGATGCCTAAGTTGCGGAGAATCTCGATCGCATCTGCGGCGGCGGTAGTTTCTTGGTGGGTAAAGTTAAAGTAGATCCGATAAGTGTTCCCAGCGGGGGATACATTGCCCGTCGCAATGTAATAACCGAGTAACCGAGCAAAAGCGGCATTTGGTTGGACAACGACGGGTAGCCAGTCATCCTTGCCATGTTGACCGATTTGGAGATCGGCACGGGAGAAGTTGAGGCTTTGGGAGAGTCCGAGCAGTTGTTCGAGATTGAGGAATCGATCGAGGGGGAATGTAGCGGTATTGAGGTAGTGGTTGCGTTTCTGAATCGAGGGTTCAAATAATTCGAGGGTGGTGCGGATCAGATCGGTGGGTTGCCATCCGGCGGGGAGTTTGACACAGAGTTGGCGATCTTGATGGAGACTGGCGGGAATTGCCGCAATTAGATCGATCGATTGTGGTTGTTGATGTTGGCTGGTGGGGAGTTTCTTCAGTACGGGGAGGTCGTCACCGACGCGCAGGGTTTGGGCGTAGCGGATGCGAACTTTTCGCTCATCTTCGACCCGCAACATCGGATGATCGGGGGTGACGGTGATGGTGCGGCCGAGGGATGTGCGAATATTCACTAGTTTGTCGGTTGTCCGCTGAAAAATCCGGCTGACTGGTTGCCAGTTGCTGTGATTGGTTTTGGGATCGATGGAGAGGGTTTCGATGCCCGGCGGGAGTTCGGCGGTTTGTTCGCCGTCGGGTAGGTGGGTAGTGACAAAATTACCGATCGTGTCAAAATGGATACCCCGATCGTCACGCCAGATAAAGGTTTCAGAGCCGAGGAGACAGTTACCATAGTGGGAAATTCCGGCGACGACTCCGGTAAACAGGCGGCGGGTTTTGGCATCTTTGAGGTCGCCGAACCTGAGGGAATTAAGAATTGCAATGGGACGCGCACCCATTGTAAAGATATCACGGAGAATACCGCCAACACCTGTAGCTGCACCTTGGAATGGTTCGACCGCCGAGGGGTGGTTGTGGGATTCGATTTTAAAGGCGAGTTGGAGTCCGTCGCCCAGATCGATCACCCCAGCATTTTCCCCTGGACCGACCAGCACCCGCTTGCCTGTGGTCGGAAATTGGCTCAGGAGAGGACGAGAATTCTTATAGCAGCAGTGTTCCGACCACATCACCCCAAACATGCCTAATTCGGCTTTGTTGGGGTGTCTGCCGAGTCGATCGACGATTTCGAGGTATTCATTAGGTTTGATGCCTTGGGCAGCGATTTCGGCAGGGGTGAAGGGGGATGTCATGGGTGGGTGGGTGGGAGATTTAATATTTATTAATTATCGGTGCGATGGCGATCTCAACTCAATTCTACGATTTATGGTGCTGGACGATTAGCTGATCGATCGAGATATTCCACACCATCAGATTTATTAAAGCTGAGATAATCATCGACTTGTTCATCACAGTCTAGGATTAATAATTAGGGAAATAAGCCAAGCTGACCCCAAAACTGTCTTGCGGTCAGTTGCGCTTGGCTATTCATTTTAAGACAGAGTGCTGTTACTCGGCCTATCCCTGTTAGTGCAACAATTTCACATGAGTTAGAATTAACTGAAAAATGTTCATCCCATCGATCCTGTCTAGGATGATAGAACCGCTCTTCTTGTCCTGATTCGGGATCGATGAATCTAAGACGACTACCTTTGAACACATTGCAAGAGCGACAGGCTAGGGCTAAATTCTCCTCCGTATTAGTTCCGCCAGCAACGATGGGGGTAATATGTTCGACTTCCAACACAACATTAAATATCGACTCTGGCGCATGGCAATATTCACACCGATGATGAGCGCGTTCGGCTACTAAAAAATAGAGAGGATTCATGATTGTGTCTGAGCAAGAATTGATTTTGCTCTCTTTGCTGTGGCATATAATTCCGTCTCAATTAAATTATCTAGTTCCGCTTGTTGTTCGGGAGGTAAAACATCACCGTGATCTTGTGCAGTTGTCCAGATTGACATTAATTCAGTCAGCTTTTGCTGCTGTTTGGCTGTAAAAAATTGGTCTGGATGATGATTTTCAAGCAAGAGAAATCCATTGATTTCTTGACTACCTATCTGCACTGTCAAAGCATCTAATGCTGCTCCTGCGGTTTTTCCAGTAGACTGTCTATCACCCATCGCTGCTTGGTAGACTAGATCTCCATTTGAATTCATAATTGTCCTGATCGAAATAGTTTGCATGATGGAATCTCCTTTTAGTAGTTTACAAACATTATCTGTTCATCTGAATTGAGTGTGAGTAGTCTGTCACCCATACCATCTTTACCATATGTGCGGATTTGATCGATCAAAATCAGTTGATGACTATGGCTAGTAGTTACGAGATCCAGGGTTTCAGGTGGAAGACTTAGATGCAGTAGACTATCGGTTTTGATGGCAAATTGCATGGCGTGGGTGCCCATGTTTCCGGTTTGGACGATGCGAATATTGGAAATCGGGATGCGTTTGGCGTAGCCGTGGCGGGTGATCAGGATGATGTCATCTTCGCTGTTGGCGGGAATACAGCCAACGATGTGTTCTCTAGTACCGACTTTCAGGGCTTGAATACCCTGGGAAACGCGCCCCATCAGGGGAATTTGTTCGGAGGCTAGAGCTAGGCGCAAGATTCTCCCGCCGGAGGTGGCGATGATGATTTCCCGCTGATTGGTGAGGAGGGTAATGGTATGTAGGCTGTCTTCTTCGCGAAGTTTAATTAAGGTGGTGCCTCGATTGGTTAGTCCGGTGAGTTCTTGGAGGAGAATCCGTTTGATTTTACCTTGGTTGGTCAGGAGTAGAAGTTGTCGAAGGTCTTCGGTTGTTTCTGTGGGGGTGGGGAGTGTATAAATGATCTGTTCATCTGGATTGTCTTGGAGCGCGGGAACTAAACTGGTCAGGATCGTGCCTTCGGCGTTTCCTAGTGTGGGGGGGACATCACGAATTTTGAGTGGGTAAGCTTTACCACTTGTGGTGACTAGGGTAAGTTCTTCATCGGTACTAGTTTGATAGGTTTTGATGACAAAATCTTGACTATTTGGATTGAGTTTGGTGCCTGTTTTACTCAGTCTTCTAATATAGCCTTGATGGGTGATTTCGACAGTGGTTGGTTGGCTGGGTTCGGCTTCAATAATTTGGAGTTGGGGTGTGGGTAAAATGTTCGATCTTGCCGCTTTAGGTTTGGTTTTAGGCGATATTTCTAGATCGGATTGTTTGACTTTTGGATCGATTTTGGGTGGTTCAATGATGGTGATTTTACTACGGCGATCGTCACTATATTTCCGTCTGAGCGATCGCAAGTCTCGTTTGAGAGATTTGAGCAGTTCGTGTCGATCGTTGAGCAGGTTATTTAAACTGTTAATTTTGGTATTCAGTTCCTGAAATTCTGTCTGGAGATTTTTCTTTTCTAAACCTGTCAATCGGCGCATTGGCATGGCCAAAATTGCATCGGATTGAGTATCACTCAGATCTAGTTCTGTCTGGAAGATGGCTTTGGCGGTTGTGCCGTCGGGGGCATTGCGGAGGATATTAATGACAGCATCGAGGTTGTCCAATGCGGTGAGCAGTCCTGAGAGGACGTGTACCCGCTTTTGGGCTTGTTCTAATTCGTTGCCATATTGCCGAGTTAGGGTAGTTTCTCGAAACCGGAGAAATTCGTCCAGTAGTTGTCTGAGGGTGAGTTGTCTGGGTTGTCCATCAACGATCGCTAGTAATGTTGCTCCAAAGTTACTCTGGAGGGCGGTTTGGCGGTATAGTTGTTCGAGGACGTGTGTGGGTTCGGTGTCGCGTTTGATCTCGATGACGACGCGCATTCCTTCTCTGTCGCTCTCATCGCGCAAATCGGCAATTCCATCAATTTTACCCCCATTGACAAGTTCGGCGACTTTTTCAATCCAGGCGGCTTTATTCACCTGATAGGGCAATTCTGTCACGATGAGTGAGTCGCGACGTTTTTTCGATTTGATCAGTTTGGCTTGACTGCTGGCTGTTTCAACATGGGAAACTCCCCGCACGGTAATAATCCCCTTGCCTGTGCGGTAAGCATCATGGATACCTTCAATCCCCATAATTTCGCCCCCAGTGGGAAAATCTGGGCCGGGAATTAGTTCCCACAGTTTAGCATCGGGGAGATCCGGTTTGTCGATCAGCGCGATCGCGCCGTCGAGGACTTCGCCGAGGTTGTGGGGAGGGATATTCGTCGCCATTCCCACGGCAATCCCACTACAGCCATTGATCAGCAGGAGTGGTACTTGGGCGGGTAGAACCGTTGGCTCTTGTTGCGAGTTATCGAAGTTGCCGATAAAGTCAACGGTAGCCGTCCCTATTTCGCTCAATAATGCCTCGTGGCTAATCGGGGCTAGTCTTGTCTCGGTATACCGCATCGCTGCGGGCGGATCGTTGTCTACCGAGCCAAAATTGCCGTGTCCGCCTAAAAGTGGATAGCGGGTAGAGAAGTCCTGAACCAATCTGACCAGGGCATCATAGACCGATTGGTCGCCGTGGGGATGATATTTACCCAGGACATCCCCGACGACGCGGGCACATTTCCGAAATGGTCTGTCTGGTGTCAATCCGAGTTCGTGCATTGCATAAATAATCCGCCGATGGACTGGTTTTAAACCATCGCGCACATCGGGTAGTGCCCGCCCCACGATCACGCTCATGGAGTATTCTAGGTACGATCGCTGCATCTCCGAATGTAGTGCAGTCGGGATAATTCTCTCTGTACCCAGCAGATCTAACTGTTTTACCATGAGTTCAAATACCTATTGCCTATTGCGATCGCTAAGTTAATCCCAGTCTGCCACAATTTGTTCCCAGTCAGACCGGACTGTGAATAATAATACACAATTACTAGGGGGTTGGGGTACTCCTGTTAAGGTGAGTGCTTGCTGTGTAATTGCTGGTGGGGAGAACCCGGATCTGGGGGGTTGACCCCCCAGACCCCCCACTGGGGGGCGACGGCTCCCCCCAGACCCCCTCCCAAGGGTTTGGTTAGTGGGTATCGATCTGGATGTCTTGTAGTTGTCCCAGGATAGATTAATCGGTGGTTTCCAGACTAGTTTTACTGGAAGCGGGTTGGAAGATCATCTTCGATCAAATAGTGCAGAATTTACCTTGACAGGGGTAGGGATATGGTTAGGGTTTAGGAGTTAGAACGCTGGTGTTCTCATATTTCCAATTTTTTAGATCCCAATCCCCAATCCCCAAACCCTAAAGTCTAAAGTCTAAAGTCTAAAGTCTAACCCTAACCCCTAGCGGGAGTCTTGGTAATAAAATCTCTAACTCTGGGAGTCTGGATTAATTTACGGGTGTCATTTAGGAGTTTATCACCCCATAAGTTATCTTTGAGATGTTGAATGTTGGCGTAGCGGCTGTCGAGGGAGATTGCTTTTTCGGCGGTGGAAAATGCTTCGGATTGTTTACCTTGAACAAATAGGGCTACGGCCATTGCTAGTAGTGGTTCAGCGGCTTTGGGGTCGAGGGAGATGGCTGTTTTCCAGTTTTGGATGGCACCATTAATGTCACCCTTTTCGTAACTGACTAGACCAATATTATTGATTGCTGGCCAGAATTTGGGGTCTTTTTTGACTGCTTTTTGGTATTGAGCGATCGCGTCTGTATATTTATTAGATTTATAGTAGGCGTTACCGAGATCGAAGAGTGCGCTGTTGTTGTCTGGTTTAATTTTTAGCCCGGATTGCAAGACATCGATCGCTTTGGGATATTCGCCTTTCTGGAAATACGCTGAACCTAGCATAAATAAGATATCTGGATCTTGGGGTTTAATGACTCTTCCCTGTTGGAGTGCATCAATACCTCGATCGTACTTTTGGGTTTGCACGTACAATGTGCCCAGAAAGAACCATGCTTCATGATTTTTTGGTGACAACTGGGTTGCTAATGCAACGCGAGGAATTGCTTGTTCATACTGTTGAAACTGAACTAGACCAGCGGCTTGTCGCAGCAACCCTTTGCTGGTATCTTCTAAAGATCGCGGATTTTGCTTCAGGGTATAGGGGAGTAATGCTTGACCATAACTTGCCGTTGGCAGGCTCACAACACCCAAGCAAGCAGTCAGTAACAATAGGTAAATCCGTTTAGGCACGATAAAAATATGTCTAGGTAAATGGCTGAAGACAGAGGGGTTAACGATCGAGCGAATAACATATCCGATCGCGTTGTTTATTAACATCCATCATAAAACGATTTTAGAGTTACCAGTTATTTACCCCTACTTTCTACTCTCTACCCCAGGTTATTACTTTTGGCACTGGTCATCCTTCTTTGCACAGAGTTAGAATAGAAGGTAAATAAAAGTAACAATTCTTATCTAAGGTCATCGGTAGCTTCGCCACGATTATGAGACTGGGGGGCTGATAGTGAACTCCACCGCCCATTTCGATCGGTTGATTGCTGTCACTAATGATAAGCCATTCGAGAGTTTGCGCTAAATATTCATAGATCTTGAGCAATTATGCAACTACCTCTCATCAAAAATTTCAAACGCCCTCTCCCGGTAGTTGCAGTGATTGCCGCAGCCACCATTGGCGTAGCCGCACTCGGCACAGTTGCTTTCAATCAGTTGAAGCCAGCAGCTAAAATCGATCTCGAACGGTATACCGTGGAAGCCAAAGCGCAGGATCTAACCGATCGAATCACTGCGAGTGGGACAATTATTCCCTTCCAAACTGCCAATCTCAGCCCGAAAACATCAGGGCGGGTTGCCCAACTTTTTGTCGAACAAGGAGATCGAGTCACCCAAGGGCAAAAGATCGCCCAAATGGAAAACATCGAAGTTCGAGCGCAGTATGCTCAGGCGCAAGCCAATCTCCGCCAGGTTCAAGCAAATTTGGCTAAAGCCAAAAACGGTACTAGACCCGAAGAAATTACCCAAGCGCAAGGCAGACTCGCTCAAGCCCAAGCAAACTTGGCTAAGGCAAGGAATGGCAGCCGTCCAGAAGAAACCGCTCAGATTGCGGCAAAATTAGCCCAAGCACGAGCAAATCTCAACTTAGCTCGATCGATTGCGCCTCAACAAATCGAGCAGGCTAACGCTCAAATATCGGCTGCTACAGCCAAACTTAAACTCGCCCAAGCTCAGATCGATCGATTTCGATCGCTGCAAGCTGCTGGCGCGATTGCTCAAGATAGACTGGATCAAGCTACTGCTGACTATCAAACCGCTAGAGCAAATTTGCTCGATGCCCAGCAAAAACTCCTGCAAGTCCGCAATAGTAGTCAGCAGGAAGTCAATCAGCGTCAAGCTGCTGTCGCGGAAGTCCAGCAAGCTCTCCGCCAATCCCAAATTGGCAGTCGAACGGAAGATATTGCTAGTTTAGCCGCTCAAGTTGACCAAGCTCGATCGGCATATCAACAAGCCAAAAACGGTAGTCGCCCTGAAGAAATTGCCCAATTGACGGCGGCGGTGGCTGTCGCCCAGGCACAGGTAGATGCTGCCAAATCTCAACTCCAAGACTCGCTAGTAGTTGCCCCATTTACAGGCTTAATCACTCAGCGTTACGCTAGTATCGGTGCTTTCGTTACACCGACAACTTCCGCTTCATCTAGTTCCTCGGCGACTTCTACTTCGATTGTTGCTTTGGCAAAGGATCTAGAAGTCAAGGCAAAGGTACCAGAAGTAGATATCGGCAAGATTCGTCCAGGACAAAAGGTCGAAATTACCGCTGACTCTTTTAGTGATCGACCTTTTCAGGGTACCGTTCGATTGGTAGCACCAGAAGCCGTAGTCGAACAAAATGTCACCTCATTTGAGGTTCGTATTAGTCTCGATACGGGTAAAGATTTATTGCGATCGGGGATGAATGTCAACACGACCTTTACTGGCAATCGGACGGCTAATGCCTTGACGATTCCAACTGTTGCGATTAGTTCTAAGCGTGGTCAAACTGGTGTTTATGTACCTGATGACAAAAATGAACCTAAATTCCAAGTAATTAAAGTTGGTGCGACTGTCCGAGATAAAATTCAAGTTTTGGAAGGACTAAAATCTGGCGATCGAGTTTTTATCGACATCCCCAAAGGGTTTAAGGAGAAGATGATGAATGATGAGAGTAACTAAATAATTGATGATTAATAATTAGTAATTAATAATTAACAAATAGCTAATGAACTTATTTGAAAGTTTACAGATGGCGGCAAAGACGCTGGTAGCGAATAAGTTACGCAGCAGTCTAACGATGTTGGGAATTGTGATTGGGAATGCCTCTGTGATTACGATGGTTGGAGTTGGCGAAGGTACCCAAAAATTGGCAACTGACCAATTTAAGAATTTGGGGCCAAATACCCTATTTATCTTGCCCGGTAGTCCCAAGGCTCAAAACATTCGGAGTGGAGGAGTTCCACCAACACTAGTATTAAGCGATGCGCGGGCGATCGCCCGTCAAGTACCTTCAGTGAGCGGAGTCTCACCAACTCTTCAATCTTCTTTAGTGGTTAATTATGAAAATATTACTACAACTTCAATTATCCAAGGGGTGACTCCTGAATTCACAACTGTTCGTAATTTTGCAGTAGATAAGGGTCGATTTATTACGGCATTAGATGGTCAGAAAGATAAACAAGTTGCTGTATTGGGCACGGATATTGCCAATAGATTGTTTGGCAGAGAAAGCCCGATCAGTAAGCAAATTAGAATCAATAATCGTAGCTTTGATGTGATTGGTTTAATGGAGTCTAAAGGGTCTTCTTTTGGGAGTAATCAAGATGATGCGATATTCATTCCGATCAGCACGATGGGTAGACGAGTCCTGGGACGAACTTCCCCATTTGGACAGCGAGTTTCATTTATTGCGGTAGCAGCGAAAGATAGTGAAAGTATGGATGCTGCTGAGTTTCAAATCACTAATTTGTTACGCCGCAGACATAAAATAGTTGGCGAAAATGATTTTACGGTGCGGAACCAAAAAGATGCGCTCCAAATTGTGAATACGATTACGGGTGCATTGACACTACTCTTGAGTGCGATCGCCGGAATTTCTCTCCTCGTGGGCGGGATTGGGGTGATGAATATTATGCTAGTTTCAGTGACTGAACGAACTCAAGAAATCGGACTGAGAAAAGCGATCGGTGCTACCCAAAATGATATCCTGGTTCAATTCACGATCGAAGCAATTATTCTCTCTACCGTTGGGGGGATTGTGGGCACTTTAATCGGTATTGGTAGCATTTTACTCATTGGTAATTTCACTCAACTGAAACCAGGTATTTCACCATCAGCAATTATTCTTGCAGTAGGCGTATCCGGTGGCATCGGTCTATTCTTTGGTGTTGTGCCTGCCAGACAAGCAGCTAAATTAGATCCGATCGAAGCTCTTAGAAGTATTTAATTAATTGGTCAATAGTGAATAGTGAATAGTGAATCGAAGTTAAAAGCCCCCAGTCCCCTCGTCCCCCAGTCCCCCAGTCCCCCAGTCCCCCAGTCCCCATCCCCCAATTCATGACAAAACCAATTATTATTCGACTCGAAGATGTATACAAAACCTATGGCATCGAGGATACCTTAGTTAAGGCATTGGATGGGGTTAATTTAACGATCGAAGAAGGGGAATATTGCTCGATTATGGGGCCTTCTGGTTCGGGTAAGTCTACTGCTATGAATATTATCGGTTGTCTCGATCGACCGACGAGCGGGCATTACTATCTCGATAAACTAGATGTATCGACTGTTGGCGATGCGGAGTTAGCCGGAATTCGCAATCGCAAACTCGGTTTTGTCTTTCAACAGTTTCATCTCTTACCGCAACTGACCGCCTTGGAAAATGTAATGCTACCAATGGTTTATGGGGGGCTACCCAGCAGTGAACGTCAGGAACGCGCTGTTGATGCGCTCCAAAAAGTAGGATTGACCAATCGAATGGCAAATCGCCCCAATCAACTCTCTGGGGGTCAGCAACAGCGGGTAGCGATCGCCAGAGCAATCGTCAATCAACCACGGGTATTGCTGGCTGATGAGCCTACAGGTGCCCTAGATTCCCGCACTACTCAAGAGGTAATGGATATTTTCACGGAGTTGAATGAGACGGGGATTACGATCGTCATGGTGACACACGAACCCGATGTAGCAAAACAAACCAAACGAATTGTCTGGTTTAAAGATGGGCAGATTGTCTACTCGAATCTGACTCCAGATGACATTTATCGCGTTGCAGTTGCTGGGGTGGGGTAGGAGTTGAGAATTACAGCACTACTCCCATCTCCTACTCCCTTACCGCTCAAAGACTGTAGATTAACCTTTCCTTGCCATTCTCTGCACTCTCTATCTTGACAATGGGGATCACTTTACTGACTCATCGGCACAATCAAAGTTGGCTTGCCGTATAACGTCATCGAACTTACCGGCGTACGAACAAAATTTGGCTAAAACCGGTGAAGATCGCTCGTACGTCCGGTGGAGTGAGGAGTTAGGCAACACTCTAGATTATGGAACCGCTAGAGAACCTTGATTGTAGTTGCTATCATTACTGAGTTACCTCCACCCATTACACCATTTGCACCTCCAAACACATTCAGTGTTTCATCCCCATTAGTCATTACAGAAATGCTATTTGTAGAGGCATAAACACGAACTCCTCTAACAATATCTTCTGGATAATTTTCCCAAATATATATAGTCTCAATATCCGTCAAGGTTGGAACGGTAATAACTCCAGTTTCAGAAGATGGATCTTGTGCTACAAAATCAAACTCCCACACCCCATTTTGAGGCTCAGTAATATATCTGTAAGGAATAAGTCGTGGATTCTCCCATCCTGTCGAACCGACTTTCCCTTTAACTGAGATCTTTAATTTTGGAGGAAAACTTTCCAAAATGGCTAACTTAATCTCTATAATTTCTAGAATCTTCCTATCTTCAGACATCATTTTCCCCTCAATGTTAACAGTTAATGAATCATGCATTACATCGAAGATTTACGTTTACTTAAGATCGCAATGTCCAAAGACTCATTGTTGAAATCAGCGATTCCTTCTACTTTAATCTCATCATCAGTAAGTGTATCTATGATACTGTCCTCAAGACCACCATCTATAACCCATGTATAGAATTTATGCGCAATTTCATCTGAGTTATCGCCTACGAATGTAAATGTTACTCGTTGCATAATGTATCCTCGTATGGTTGTTCTAAAGAAAATACTAACTATTTATTAGACGGACAACTTTCCGCATAACACCCCAAATTGGGTGAATAGCCCGATAGTTGTCCGCATATCCCCTAGCAAATAGGGGTTTTAGCCCGACAATTATCTGCATAACACCCTAAATTGGGTACTTATGCGGATAAGATGCAGTCTAAATCCTATTGCTTCAGCATGGTGTAATTCCCTAACATTTTGTAATATTATTCTTTCGGAGATCGTCTCCTAATGTGATGGAACAGCCTAACCCACCCAAGCTATTAGATCGGGTTCGACAAACTATTCGGCTCAAGCATTACTCTTACCGTACCGAGCAAACCTACGTAAATTGGATCGTCCGCTATATTTTATTTCATGACAAAAGACACCCTCAAGAAATGGGTGTTGAAGAAGTCGAAGCATTTCTCACTCATCTAGCTGTAGTAGATAATGTTGCGGCTTCAACCCAAAATCAGGCTTTGAGTGCTTTACTATTTCTATATAAATTTGTTTTAGAACAAGAACTACCTTCGGTTGATGCGCTCCGCGCCAAAAAGTCTCACTACTTACCTACAGTCTTAACTAAAGAAGAAATACAAGATATTATTCAGCGATTGTCTGACGAATATAAATTATTAATTCTTCGCCTAGCATCCACTGTGCGGAATCCCCTTAAAAAGATCTCAAATGGCTATGATATTCTCCTGGTGGGAAGGGAGTAACATCACTTAACTTCAGGATGAATATCATTACAGACAGCCCCACCCATTTGATTGATGGTGCCGATCATCTGATAGAGTCGTCCATGTTCGCGGCGATCGAATTTGAAGACTAATCGAGGTAAATCTACCGTCGGATCTTCTAGCTCATCAGCTAAGGCTGTCGTCCGCTCAATTTTGCCACTCGCAACTAAATCACTAAACTCTCGATTGAGCCAATCAAGATCGCTATCACAAATTTCAACTTTCAATCGCATCACAAACTCGTCCCCAACATACCGACTAGAGTGATAAACCCGATAAAAATTCCGAATTGTCTCAGCCGCAACTTGAATGTCATCGGTAATCGTATATAAACTAGTATCTCCTGGGCTAATCAATCCTGGGGCAACTAGATGCGTGCGAAAATAAGCGTCCCAGTCCAGCCAATATCTGCCGCCAGGTCGATCGATTAGAACCATTGGCACGGGACCATATCGACCAGTTTGGCACAGTGTCAGCGTCTCTAGAGCCTCATCCTGAGTGCCAAAACCACCCGGAAAGAGTGCCACAGCATCGCTCTCGCGCAGGAAAAATAATTTGCGGGTGAAAAAGTATTTAAAGGCGATCGATTTGGGATCGCCAGCAATAAATTTATTTGCCCCCTGCTCGTAAGGGAGTTGAATATTCAAGCCAAAGGAGTTCTCGGCTCCAGCCCCAGCATTTGCTGCTGCCATAATACCGCCACCTGCACCTGTGATCGTCATAAATCCCTGTTGGGTAATCAGACTGGCAAAGTCATAAGCTAGTTGATATTCTGGGCTAGTGTCAAGAGTTCGCGCCGAACCAAATACGGCAACTTTGCGAATGTGGCGATAAGGATGAAAGATCTGAAAAGCTCGTTCCATATCTCCAACTGAAGCACTGAGAATCTTCCAGTCCAGCCTGTCGATATCTGCCTCAGCTAGTCTGACAATCGCTTCTAATGCCCGTTGAATCCACTTACCATTGCTGATCGTCGGTAAGCGATCGATCGTATCTATCAGGTCATTTTTCAGGTTAGATCGCGCATCCATATAAAAATCATCAATTATGAATTATTACCTAACTATTCCCGACTAGAATTTATCAGATTCAGCAGATTCATAGCACTAAGTTAGCCTTACTCACCTAGTCCCTACCCTCTACCATCTACTTCCTGCCCCTAAAGAAAAGCGTCCCTAGCCGAATATAGCCTGAGACGCTTCCCCGATCGGGCGACAATATTTATGTATTATAATTAACGGAGAGTAGTAGCTTAAAGATACTTTTCGAGGGTATTAGACAGAGTTGCTTTTGGTACTGCACCAACTACGGTATCAACCTTTTGGCCAGCCTTAAAAATCATCAATGTGGGGATACTCCGAATGCCGTATTGACTTGCAACATTGGGATTATTATCAGTATTAAGTTTAACAACTTTGATCTTGCCTTCATACTGAGCAGCAATTTCATCAACTACAGGCCCGACCATCCGACAAGGCCCACACCAAGGTGCCCAGAAGTCTACTAACACTGGAATTTCGCTATCAAGAACATCCTCTTTAAAAGAACCGTCTGTAACTTCTACTGCTGACGACATTGCTCTAATCCCTTTTTCTAGATTTTCTTAGTTTTGTAGGCAATTTTACCATATGAATTAGGGGGTAGGGGGTAGGAAAGAGAGGGTAGGAAAATAATTCGTAATCATCAGCTATTCCCTACTCTCTACTCTCTACTCTCTACTCTCTGATTTAGTATGTTTCCACATGCCAGCGTCCAGCACGTTTCATCTGAGATCGATAATCAGCCCATTTCACATCAGATTTAATTGCTGCATTGGTAAGAGCGGCATCAATACCTGTTTCCATGCCTTTTAAACCACAAATATACACGTGAGTTTTCTCATCCTGAATTAGCGACCACAATTCGTCGGCGTTTTCAGCAATTCGATCTTGAATGTACATTTTGCCACCATCAGCATTTTTTTGTTCGCGGCTAATGGCGTATGTTAGGCGGAAGTTATCGGGATATTTTTCTTGAATTTCTTCAAGTTCCTGTTTATAGAGGATATTGGGAGTCGTGGCGACACCAAATACCAACCAAGCTAAACCTCTGAATTGGTAGTCAGGATTAGCCTGCCGTTCGTTGTCTTTAAACATCCGCCATAGATAAGCCCGGAAGGGAGCAATCCCGGTACCCGTTGCCATCATAATCACTTTGGCTTCGGGATCTTCGGGTAAGAGCATCTCTTTTCCAGTTGGTCCAGTGATTTGAACGTCATCACCAGGTTTTAGGTTACACAGGAAAGTAGAACAAACCCCTTTAACTTCTTTTCCAGTCTTCTCATCTGTGTACTCTAATTGGCGCACACACAAAGAGACGGTTTTATCGTCCACATCATCACCATGACGGGTGGAAGCGATCGAGTATAAACGTAGTTTATGGGGTTTTCCTTTGGGATCTTTTCCTGGTGGGACAATTCCGATACTTTGACCTTCAAAGTAGCGTAGGTCTCCACCGGAAATATCAAATTTGACGTGCTGAACCATACCGATTCCGCCCTCGCCCAGTAGCCCATCATTGGAGATACACTTACCAGTGTATGGAGCATTGGGTCGATAGATATTTACGGGCACATCTGCATGAGCTTTTTTCGCTACTGGTGCGGCGGCTGGTGCCGTTTCAGCAGGTGTAGATTCGCTATTTTCCACTGCCAATACTTCAGCCCCAACCGGACGAATACTGACAATTTTGCCACCTAAATTGGCAATGCGGCGCATTTCCTGATTCATCCGTGCGTAGGCAACGGTAATGAATGTGGTACCACTTTTGCGGATATTTGCTGTAGATGATTTCATGTCGCGTAGACCGACGACTTCGTAGACAAACAGACGATTATTAGCTGCTGAGTTACCAGCAGTCCCACTTAGACTTGAATTGTACATTTTTATTTATCTCCGAACCCCAGGCAACAGTTGACGCTACTTTTAAATAGTCTAAATAATCAACGAGACGATCGCTAGATATTCGTTGACAGTAAAATAGTTAGCAGACAACCTGCACTGTAATTATTAACACGTGCCAGCCAGAATACCGTAGCTCCGTCCCCTTACACAAGGGTGAATTCGATCGAGAGGAGTTTCGACGACGAAATTCGGTAAATGTTCAGTATGATCGGCTAGAGTTATCAGTGTAGCTATCGATACAGTTAATCTACAAATTAGCCGATCTTTTGTGCTCTAATTGCCGCTATAATACTCGCTAGATATAGTTTCTTGCCAAAAATTCCCGCTCCAACCAGTCCGATAATCGCCAGCATCTAGGAGTAGTTATCGGTAGAAAGTGTACTCAGATACGCCATTTTACCCGTTTCGCTCTCACTATTGCCACGATTAAAGGGATAATTGCACCAACCTCGATCGCGGCAACTTCGCAAATTGGTCTGTGGATAGTTCGATATGGCATGGCGGATTGAGGTAAAATTTTAGCTCAAACAACTAAAGACTAAATACTTAAAAATTTTGATATTAGAGGATAACTATGGCCAGTAAGGTGGATCGTGTGGTGGTAATTGGCGTTGCTGGAGACTCTGGCTGCGGTAAGTCAACGTTTTTACAAAGGATTATCGACTTATTTGGTGAAGATTTTGTCACGGTAATCTGCTTGGATGACTACCATAGTCTCGATCGCTATCAACGGAAAGAGCAAAAAGTGACAGCCCTCGATCCGCGTGCGAATAATTTCGATCTAATGTACGAGCAAATTAAAGCTCTCAAGAGTGGTCAAACCATCGACAAACCAATCTACAATCATGAGACTGGCTTGATCGATCCGCCGGAAAAAGTCGAACCCAATCATATTGTTGTTGTTGAAGGACTACATCCACTCTATGATGAAAGAATGCGTGGGTTGCTAGACTTTAGTGTTTACCTGGACATTACCGACGATGTAAAAATCGCCTGGAAAATTCAGCGGGATATGGCAGAACGTGGTCATAGCTACGATGATGTTCTCGCCGCGATCGAATCTCGTCGTCCTGACTTTGAAGCTTACATCGAACCGCAACGCGCTCATGCAGATGTCGTCATTCAAGTCTTACCAACTAAATTAATTGATGACAAAGAAAGCAAGCTGCTGCGCGTCCGCTTGATGCAACGGGAGGGTGTCTCTGCCTTCGATCCCGTCTACTTGTTCGACGAAGGTTCGACGATTGAGTGGAGACCATGTGGTCGGAAATTGACGTGTAACTTCCCTGGGATCAAAATGTTTTATGGTCCCGATACTTACTACGGCAACCCAGTCTCTGTCCTCGAACTCGATGGTCAGTTGGAGAACCTGGAAGAAGTAAGCTATATTGAGAGCCACCTCAGCAATATCTCGACCAAATACCACGGCGAAATGACTCATCTGTTGCTTCAGCACAAAGAGTACCCTGGTTCCAATAATGGGACTGGTTTATTCCAAGTAATGGTCGGCCTGAAAATGAGAGCTACTTACGAACTCTTGACACAGAAAGAAGGTAAAGTACCTGCTCAGGTCTAAGATACACCACGAGTAAGAATTGATTTGGAGAGGGAAGTAGGTTACTACCTCTCTTTTTTAGTTCAACTAAATAGGAATTATTTTTAAGATACTAAAAATCGGATGATGAGTTTTAGCCCATCGATCCGACCTGCCGATCCTTAATTTTAGAGAGGAGAACACTCATGGCAATGACTAGAAGCCACAATCAAACTTGATACCTTAAGAATGATTCAGATCTTGACTACAGCAAGACTCGCTATAGATTCGGAGTGGGTGGTTGTTGTCAGTGAACTTGAGTGATGTAAATTACTATAACTGTATTGAGAATCTATGTCAATATATTTTTGATAATTTATAGCAATAATTTTCTAAAAGCACAGATCTGTAGAATTATTAGTTCAAAATAACTAGTTGGCTCAACTATTGCTATAATTTATCATTTACTGGTAAATTAGATATAGTATCTGGGCAAATTAAATAACAGTCATGGCATAAAACTTTGATCCTGCCGTTGTGATCGGTCAAGTGCGATCAGATGGTCTACTAGCAATATATCAGGAGAAGATTTTCAACTCAATCGTAGACTGTGATTGGTGATCGAGCCAGTCGAAATCCACATTAGATTGAAGTTTAATTATTGCTAGAATATTGCAAAAATTTATAAGATGGGGCGCAAATAGTCTCTACTCACGGCCTAAATTTGGGAGCAGTACATGGGCAAGCATCAGCAAAAATTTATCCACCCCCTCACAGGTCGGTTTCTCGGCTGGGCAGACGATCGACTTCCACACCGCTATATTAAACTAGCTACTGTTGATGGGGAACAGGTCATCAAAATAGCAAAAAGCCTGCGTCCTCTGATTCAAGATTGGCAGCCAGGTGTTTGGCTAACATTACTGGGTCAAAAACAGGTGGATTCAGCCACGGGAAAAACTAACATTAAGGTCAAGCAATTGTTGTCACCACCAAAAGGCTATCCATCTCCAGCGATAATCGAACGACAGACTATCCCAGATAGCATTTGTAGCGTAGTTACCCCCTCCTCGGCTACACAGACTGAGATCCGCGTCTGTCAGGGATCTAGTTGTCGGCGCAAGGGTAGTGAAGGTATTTGCCGAGCAATGCAGACCTATCTCGATCGTCATAACTTAACTGAACAGGTAGAAATCAAACCTGTCAAATGCCTACATCAATGTAAAGTAGCTCCCCAGGCAATTTTTATTCATCCTGACAAAGACAAGAAACCACAAAAAACACAATATTTTCAACTGCAAACTTATCAAATCGAAAAAATATTAACTAAACATTTTTCAAATATCTCATCATTAGGAGCAAATTTTCAGATAAAAAGCTCTAATAACGAGTATAATCTAATCGATATCGGCACCTATTTGGATCAACAGATCGGATCTAATACCACTATCTTTGAAAAATCCCATTCCTAATAATGAAAGACTTAGACCAAGAAAAAGCGATTAATCTCCTGCGTACAATCATGGAGTTTGAGTTAGCTGGAGTCGTCCGATATACACACTATGCACTGATGGTGACAGGTCCAAATCGGATTCCAATCGTTGATTTTTTTAAAATGCAAGCCACTGAATCGCTGTTACATGCTCAACAAGTCGGAGAAATTTTAACAGGATTAGAAGGTCATCCATCGCTACAGATTGCGCCAATGGAAGAAACATACAAACATTCTGTCAAAGATATTTTAGAGGAAAGTTTAGCTCACGAGAAAAAAGCTCTCAAAATGTACAAGAAACTATTAGATATTGTCGCAGATGCTAGCGTTTATCTTGAAGAATTTGCCAGGACAATGATTGGGACAGAAGAATTGCATAACATTGAAATCAAAAAGATGTTACGTGATTTTATTTAAGTTAATGCTCATTGTGGTTCGTAAATCGTAGTCGATCTAGATAAATCAGTCGTCAGATCGACTATGATAATCATTATCACCAATTCATGAGGAGAAACGCCTTGAACAGACAACGAAGTTGGCTAATGATGACAGCAAGTGGACTATGTGCCACATTATTACTAATAACAGGTGCCCAAGCCGCTGATTCGATGGCTAACGTACCTGAATCAGCCGAAAGTACAGTCTCTCAATCTCGTCCTAGCCAACTAATTGCCTCTAGAAAAAAGAAAATCCGCAAGAAAAGAGTTAGGGTGAGAGTCAGAAAAACGCAAATTAAAGCCTCCTCGTCACCTCAAACAGAACTGACTCAAGCACCCCCACCCCCGCCAGAACCATTACCACCAGCCCCGCCAGCATCGCCAGATCTGCCAGTCACGCCACCAATTACACCCCCCCCGCCACCATTACCACCCCAGGCTCCAGAACCAAATCCCCCCAAAATAGAAGCTACCAACCAATTTTCGACAACAACGAAATTGGAAGGGCAAGTGATTTTTGGTGTCACTGGAACTGTGGCGGGTGATTTCGATCGCAATACAGCAGTTGGACACCGAACTCGACTCGAATTGTCCACCGCTTTGGGGGAGGGAACCCTCACCACCCGTCTTCAGGCGGGAAACCTCGGCAGTGCGACAGAGGCAACCCCAGAAGGCAGTTTATCTTGGACTGGGGATGCGGATAGTAGCATCGGCATAGACGCACTCAAGTATGAGTTTCCGCTCTCACCTCAAACTCAGGTAGTCGTTGCCGCGAATGCAGGTGCATCAGATGACTTTACTGATACGATTAACCCTTACTTCGATGGGGATGGTGCTAGTGGCTCAATTTCCGCTTTTGGGAACCGTCCCTCGATTTACTATACGGTTCAGGGTGCTGGGGTCGGAATCCGGCATAAATTGAGCGATACAACCGAATTCAGTTTAGGCTATTTAGCTGGGACACCCAATTTGCCAACAGTGGGCAATGGACTCTTTGGCGGCAGTTATGGAGCGTTGGCGCAACTGACGTTCAAAACTGGCGAAAATTCTAAGGTTGGTTTAACCTACACTCGTTCTTTTAATGCAGATCCTGGCACTGGCAGCACCAATGCTAATTTGGGCGGTTTGAGTAATAACTTTGGGTTACAGGGTTCATTTCAACTGAGTCCTCAATTCGCTTTGGGAGGTTGGGCTGGTTATACCCAGAATCAAGCTGATGGCGGAGATCGGCAAATTTGGAATTGGGCTGTAACTGCCGCTGCGCCAGATTTTGGTGGTACAGGTAATCTCGCTGGTTTATTAGTCGGGCAAGAACCGAGAGTAGCTTCTTCAGGCAATGGAACGACGGATACTAAGGCTGGACTGCATATTGAAGGCTTCTATCAATTTAAAGTCAATGAAAATCTCAGTATTACGCCAGGGATTATCTATCTGACAGCACCTAATCAAGATGCCAATAGTACCGGTGCTGTGATCGGTGCCCTAAGAACTACATTTAGTTTCTAGCGATCTTAAATGGGTTTAGTTCATAGTTATTAAAACACTACCAGAAGTAGAGCATTCAACGAGTTTCAACCTCTGAGAATGCTCTAACCTGGATTTAGTAACGCCATTAATTAAACTGTTCACCTGGATTACTTCTATATATCCCCGATCGACGATGATGGGGTTCGATACTCATTAAATCGATAATATTCCGTTCAATTGTATTGCAAATTGTATCGAGAGGTAAATCATTAGCATCGTTACCAAAGGGATTTTCAATCTCAACCCCGATCGCTTCAATTCCAAATAAAGTGAAACTAACTAAGCTAGTTGCCATTGCCGTCCACCATTTGAGGTCATCAACTATTTGAAAAGGTAATAATAAACAGTAAATGAATAATAATTGCTTGAGATGGATGGCATAAGCTAAGGGCATTGGTGTCCGCAGAATACGTTCGCACGCTCCTAAGTTATCTACCAGCCCATTAAGAGTACTTTGTAGCTCATTCATTTGGTATAAGCTAATTCTGCCCTGTTCGTATTGTGATTGGAGATAATCACTCACCCAAAAAGCAATTTCTAGGGGTGGATTATTCATCTGCTGAAGTTTGGCAAATTGTGATGGACTGACAAGTTCAGCGATTCGATCGTCGATTGGATGCGATCGTAAGTGCAATTTAGTAGCCATGGCAAAGGCAACTAATAATTTTAAAGCTTGCTCTTTTTCTTGCCGATGACTTGGATCGTTCTCACCAATTGCAACCCAAATTAATCTTGACAAGTTACGGATATTATTAACAATACTACCCCAAGCTTTTCGACCTTCCCAAAATCGATCGTATGCAGTATTTGTTCGGAATACAAGTAATAAGCCAAGGACAATACTTGGAACAACTCCTACTAATGCTTTTGCTGAAACAGGTATCTTATAATAAGATAAAATTGAAATAAATAATCCAAATGCCCCACACCAGAGAACTTGCTTTATAATACTGGGAATGACTGACTCATTAAGTCTAAAAGCGATTTTGAATATTTTTCTTTTTTTTGAATTCATGCAAAATTATTAGGTTGGCTGAAACTGAAGGTAATTTATTATATAGATAAAGCACAAATCTTTCAATATCATCGCTCGATCGACCAAAATGATTAAATAGCAGTAAATCTCGCTAAATCCCTCTAGATTATCCTAAATCTTTCTAATTTTCATGACACTAGTTCCATTAAATGATTTAATTACTGCTGCCAAAACAGGTAATTTAATTAGTTTTCCTACTGATACTGTACCTGCTCTTGCCACAATTCCATCATCTGCGAGTCAGATTTTTCAAACTAAACAGCGAAGTCAAGATAAACCCCTAATTTTAATGATGGGTGATATTTCTGAGTTATGGCAATATACTAATGGCAGCGATCTAGAAATTGCCATTTGGCAAGCAGTTGCCGATTTATATTTACCTGGCGCATTAACATTAGTTCTACCCGCATCAGATCGAATTTCTCCCACTATGAATCCGCGTGGAGATCGGACAATTGGACTACGAGTTCCAGCACACGATCTTGCTCGATCAATTTTGAAACAAACGGGTGCTTTAGCAACTACTAGTGCAAATTTTTCTGGTGAACCACCACTACTGACAATGGCAGAAATTAATGTTAATTTCCCTAATGTATTTTGTTTGAATATCGATACAGACTTGCCCAGTTTAGGTCAACCATCTACCGTTGTTCAATGGGTTGATTCTACTTGGCAAATCCTCAGACAAGGAGCCGTGCAATTTATTATCTAAATTGGCAATTTATAACTTACGTCCAAATACTTTAAGAATGCTATTGGTATAAGTCTTTGCTCTAGTGATAATTTCTGCTCTTTCTGTCAAAGTGAAGCTAGTTTTTAGCTTATCTCCTGTAGGTGTGCCAGTATAACTCACCTCTGCTTCTAATTCGCCATCTTTGAATAAATAGATAACTGTTGTACCAGTTTCTGTAAACATTAACAGCTTACCATTTTTGAGATAAAATGATGGGCCAGCTTCCTCTGGTGGCCCATCGCCATAGCCATAGGTAACTCGACCATTAGCAACGCACAATTCGTAGGTTAAACCCCGATATTTCTTTTGCTGTGGACGTTGACATTTATAGCGAGAGATCGCCATGATTCTATTTTGATAAACTTGTTCTGCTGATTTACTCGGATTAGCATGGAGTGGTGACAACGGGATCGAGCATAGACTGAAATTCATCATCACTAGGAGATGGAGCGGGATCTTCATGAATCAAAAGATAACAAATTATTTAATTACACCAATTGAATATTAGTATACTCGCCATTTTTGCTTACTTAGAAAAAAACCATGATTTTTTGAGTTCTTGCAGGTCAATCCACTAGTTGTTGCAGTACATTTTAGCCCGTTCTGAGTCCAAGTTCTGCCATATTTGAGGACGGGATAATTGCCAGCAACTGTATCACCAGCACAAGTCGGAACTGCCCTGGTATTTTTACCCAAATAGATACCAGTGCGATCTAATTCACACGGAGCTTTCGGTTGCGGTACTAGTCCACTGGCAATATCACAGCGTAAGGCCATATTAGTTTCATCTGGTGAATATAAGCAGTAGATATTCCGACTAGGGAGCGTAAAACCATCAGAGCGATTTGTTTGTTCGAGGCTTGATACTGCTGGACACCCGATCGAGCATACAGTAAAAAAGCTAATTGATAAAATAGCACAAGATTTAAGCTGTAAATAATATTGTTTGGCGATGTTCATTTCAATTGAGATGATGTTTGGATATTTATCATTAACCTAGATCGTGTCATGATTTAGATCGATCGAATGACAACTATTGAAATTTGGGCTAAATTGCTGATTGTCGTATCCCGTCACATTGGGATAGGATGAGGATCGCTCGATCGATTAAACCTACCTAGTTTGTCGATACCTGCCAATTCTTGGTTTCGTAGACGATCGGAAATTAGCTACAATAATAGATTGTGCCACCAATTTATGCACATTACTCAAGTAGGAGGTTTCTATGTCTCGCGTATGTCAACTGACAGGTAAAAGAGCCAACAATGGGATGGCTGTATCTCACTCCCATCGTCGTACCAAAAAGCTCCAGCAAGTCAACTTGCAGTGGAAGCGGATTTGGTGGGCAGAAGGCAACCGTTTTGTCCGTTTACGGCTTTCTACCAAAGCGATCAAAACTCTCGAACTCAAAGGTTTGGCAGCAATGGCGAAGGAAGCAGGTGTCAACCTGAACAAATGCTAGTTCTCTAGATCCCCCGCTGGGGGTATCTGGCGTTTATTTACCCCTATGATCCAGCCCCAGCGATTTTCCCGACTTTTCCCGCCCTCCATTCATCGCCGATCGACGGCTCAAGCAGGGTTTACACTGACAGAAGTACTAGTTGCCATTTTACTGACTACCACCTTTGTGGCTGTCGCCTTGCAGGGGATGGTAGTAGCGATGTTGCTCAAGTCTAAAGCCTTACAAGTCGCCGAAGCAACTCGATGGGTACAGATGGATTTAGAAAGTATTCGATCGAAAACCACCCTGACACAACTACCCTTAGCCGGAAACAAATCGCGCTGTTACCCCATCAGTAAGGATTTGGGGTTTGCCGACATTATCCGCGATCATTTAGCCGGGAGTGATATTACTGGCATCGTTGACTATCCGCTCCCAACCTATGATGAAACTAGTAAAACGGGTAAAACTTTTCAGATTAACCGGATTGTGAGCATTCCCCAAACTACCGAAAATGCTGATGGAAAAATGCTCGGTATTCAATATGTCATCGTGCCCACGAATGGAACTACAGTAGAACAGCCCATTCTCCACTTTTATACTGAGGTAATGGCCGATGCTGCACTCCAATGTCAGTAAAAATTGTGGCTTTACTTTGATTGAATCATTGGTGGTGGTGGCAATCGCTGGTATTTTGCTCTCGATGTCGATTCCTAGTCTATTAGCTGCCCAAAGTCGGGCGAAATTGGCACAAGCAACGGATCTAGTTGTGGCGAGTCTTCAGGAAGCACAGCGGGAGTCTATGCGCCGCAACCAAAGGTGTACGCTGACGTTGGATCACAATCATCATAAAATTGCTGGTGAACATGGTTGTATATTATCAGGGGATCGCTATTTACCCGATCCAGTTACCCTTACTTATACAGGTGCATCGGGGCGAATTGAATACGGCATTCGGGGCAATACAACTACTAATAAAACGATTATTTTAGGGATTAAAGATCTTTCGCGTGAGTCTCGGTGTATCACGATATCTGCTCCACTAGGTATTATTCGCTTGGGTACTTACAATTCACAGGATAAACGCTGTCGAAAACCAAGTTAAATTAATTGAAAATTAAAATGTCAAGGGTAGATTGACATATTTTTTTAGACAAATGCTCGACATCTATTCAATTTATTCAGCTTAATTACAATCGATTTAATCATTGTATTTTTATACAATGATTTCATCCTCAGTCTGTTGTCTTATGAGATCGAGATCCAGTTTGACGATCGCGAAGTTGGCGATTAGGTTATGGGTAGAAAATAGCTCTCAAGCTGGCTTTACCATGCCTTTGGTTTTGGGGCTGGGACTAGTGATGATCATCGTTGCTGCTACTACAATCGGCCGTTCCCAAAGCGATCGAACCACCACTAGTTTTCAGCGAGAAACTAATCGAGCATTGGGTGTATCTGAAGCTGGGATAGTTCGCGTTAAATTATTTCTTGATCGACATAAACTACTGGCAAATCAGAATTTAGATCGGTGGGTCGATACTCTCAATACTTTACCATCACACCGGGTAAATTGTCCCACGATCGATCTAGCAAGCCTTAAACAACAAGCTGAGGTATTTAAAAACCGCGAGTGGATCGATCTAGATTCTGGCGATCGTCGGAAAGGGAGATATCGGATCATTGATTATCAATATCGATCTGGCATCGGTAAACTGCTATTAGCTGGAGAGATCGATACTTATCATAATGCTAATAATAGTTCTAATAGTACTCTCTCGATAGAGTTACCCGTAAATAGTGAAGATGCCAAAATTGCTCCGCCAGCACTATGGGCACAGACATTTAAACTCGATTCCAATCAGCAAATTATGGGGCAAGTTAGAGCAGCAAATTGTCCTCTATCTCGATCGATCGATCCCGATGGAGTCTCTGGAATCGATCAACAGAATATTGTTGAAATCGATCGTCAAGCTAGTGGAGAAATCATTGCCGATCCATTTACAATTATCCCCCCACCCAAGATTCCACCTAATAATGCGATCTTATTGCCCGCAATTACCAGTTCGATTGAATTACCGCGATCGAATTCTAGTGATGTACCTGATGCTAATCATGAGTATCATTATTCGATCGATGTAGATGATGTGACTTCTGGATATTCAATTAAATTAACAGATGACAATCGAATTAAAATTAATGTTGCCACTAATCAGAAAGTAAATTTATATCTAAAAGGTAATATTGACCTTGGGGCTAGTCAAACGATCAATGTTAATTCAACTAATCCTAATCTTCGCATCTATGGCAGCGATCGAACACTGAAATTGATCGTTAAAGATAACGCCTCAATTACAGCATTAATCCACGCACCATTCGCCGATGCTCAAAGTATTCACTCTAGCTCTGCCGAGCCAATCGGCGGTATTACTGGTGCCATGTGGGTGAAAAGTTGGGATTCGGCAACTAGCCAAAGTAAACTACCGATTATTCAAGCAGGTAGCTGGTCAGATTTTGGTGTTAACAAAACAGATCAGCCGATTCAATTAAGCCCAACTAGTTCTTGGCAGCGAGTTGAAAAACAATAGAAATTATGCAGCAGATGCCAACATTCATATCTATTTTGAAACGTCGAAATACAGATTTTAACCAGGGATTTACTCTGATTGAACTTCTAGTAGCAATTGCAATTACTGGGATAATTATTACATTAACTGGGAGTGGCTTATTTGTATTAATGAATGCTAATCAACGCAGTCATTCAGAAACAACAGATCGATTAGAAATCGAACAAGCACTGGCTTTTATCAGTGATGAAATCAAAATGTCTCGCCAAATCGCGATCGATTTACCGTCTGAACTTGTCAATATTGCCAATTTTACAGCATCAGGAAGTCGCAGCACTCAGCCAATCTTAATCCTCCACCCAGCTACGAGTAGTAAACTAACCGTTCCAATTATTTATTATTTAGCAGATCCACCTAATCAAAGTGTTTGGCTAGGGCCAAAAGTAATCTACCGCTGGGGACCAACTTTGTTACAAAATGGTAACTATAGTGATGGTAAAGGGAAAGATATCACTCAACCACTTGCTAACGCAGAAATTGAATACTATAATGAAGTCTTAATTGATCGAATTAGCGATCAATCTCCAACACCTAATCTTGATTGCGATCCTAGTTACGATCCAATCCCAACTACAACCCCTAAATCGGGCTTTTATGCCTGTATCGCACCCGACCGCAAATCGGTTAAATTATGGATCGAGAAACAACCCAATTCTTCAGGTCAAAGTCAATCCATTAATGCTCTAGTCGTCACCCGTAGCAATTAATCTATTATTTTGGGAACTAGGAAACTATCAATTCTCAATGCCCTTGACACTTAATCTTAGTTCGACACAATTACAGATAATTTATGGCTGGGCAGAATCCATTTATCCAGAAGAATGTTGCGGAATTTTGTTAGGGAAAATTGAATCAGACTTGAAGAATGTTGTTGAAGTTATCCCGACCATCAACGAATGGGATTCAGCCAATTTACAAACGGCAGAAGAGAGCCATCACAACAACCACAGCCGCTATACTATTCCACCTCAAGAAATTTTTCTCGCCCAAAAGCGCAATCACAACTTGGGACTAGAAATCATTGGTTTTTTTCATTCTCATCCAGATTGCCCAGCAATTCCCTCTGAATGCGATCGAAGTCAAGCTTGGGAAATTTACTCTTACCCAATTGTCTCAGTAATCCAGGGTCGAGCGATCGAAATTAAGAGTTGGATTTTAGATGATCATCGTGTATTTCGATCGGAAAAAATTCAAATTATCGATCCTGAATAAAATAATTCTCAATTATTGTTGACCGCCGCTCGGAACAAGTGGATCTAAAATTTGATTTAGTACCCGTAATTGATCCGCAGTACCCATACAAATCAACATATCCTGCGCCATAATTATCGTCTCTCCAGTCGGTCCGACAATCAGATTACCATCTCGTCGCCGCACGGCTAATACTAGAGCACCAGACTGAGAGCGTAACCTCGCCTCACGTAAAGACAAACCAGCTACTGGACAAGTTTCCGCATCAATCAAAAACTCTTCCATATAAAAAGAGCGATCTGCGGTCATGATCCCATCCATAAAATCCATCACTTGGGGGCGTAGAGCCGCCGCAGCCATCCGTTTTGCCCCCGTAATATAGGGCGAAATCACTTTATCCGCTCCAGCCCGCTGGAGCTTCCGCACAGCTTCTTCATTACTTGCTCTGGAAATTGCGCGAATCTTTGGATTGAGGCTTTTGGCAGACAGTATGATGTACAGGTTTTCCGCATCAGAAGGCAACGCAGCAACTAGACAACCTGCTTTTTCTACCCCCATTTTGATCAGTGTTTCGTCAAGAGTCGCATCAGCTTGAATTGCATTATAGCCCTCCATCTGGGCGATTTTGACTTGTTCACTACTAGCATCAATAATGACAAAAGCTGTCCCTTCGATCGCAAATTCAGCCGCAATTTGTCGCCCAATCCGTCCAAAACCACAGATGATAAAGTGCTCAGTTAAAGATTCCACAAGTCGTCGTTGTTGCCTCAGTCTTCTACCTTCTACAAAATAACCTTCAATTAGGGCTTCCGTAAATCGATTGACAATATAACCAATTGTAATCACTCCAGCAAAAATGAGTGCAATGGTAAAAATATGCCCTCTATCTCCAAGTGGATGGGTTTCCCCATATCCCACAGTCGTGAGGGTAATTACGGTCATATATATCGCATCTAACCAGTCCCATTGTTCGACTAAGCTGTACCATAGTGTGCCAGCTATAAAAACTAATCCCAGCGCGAAGCCACCCCATTGCAGGTCACTTTTGATGCGGCGATATTTCTGTTCGACTGAATCCACAATCTCAAGTGCTAGTTACTGGTTGCTACTGTGAGTAGAGAGTAGAGGCTCTGTTCTCACCTCTAACTAAAGATGGGTATTGCTAAACACCATGGTCGAGCAATACCCACATTATCCTGGTTCAGTTAGAAGTTCAGCACAATTACAACCCAGGAATATTTAATCCACTAGTCAGTTGTTCCATGCGTTCGCGCATAGTAGCAGTAGACTTGTCATAGGCATCCATCATAGCTGCGAGGACTAGTTCTGAGAGTTCGTCAGCACTCTTGCCAGCAGCGTCC
Source organism: Chamaesiphon sp. (assembly GCA_041738715.1). GTDB lineage: Bacteria > Cyanobacteriota > Cyanobacteriia > Cyanobacteriales > Chamaesiphonaceae > Chamaesiphon. Next base: position 9,039 of record JBGSPI010000135.1, on the reverse strand, counting down.
GCCCCAATATTAACCCGACGGGGTTCTTGATTACCGCTCAAAACGACAGTTACATCGCCTGCTTGACCTTCAATTTCCATTTGCTCCAGTTCTTCTTGGAGCTTTTTAGCATCCTCTTGTACCTGTTGAGCTTTCTTAAAGGCATCAGCAAGTTCTTTCATCTTGCCAAGACCGAAGCCGCCAAATCCTTGTCCTTTAGTCATAATCTTTTAAGTTTTAGTCAGTTTCAACAATATCCCATCTTACTGGAGTCAGGGAATTCGGGGGTGAGGGTATCCGTCAGCAGAAAATATCCAGTCTCGATTACGAGCATGTTCGCTGTTTCCGGTATGCTGTTTCTCAGTTGGAGATCGCCTCTAAATCTCGATCGGTCGATCTAGATCAGCGGGTACAAGGGAGAATTTAGATATCTTGCGCTCGTCATCCCCACTTATGATACCCGAACAGCGTCGAGCAGTTGAGGTTCTGCTCAATTAGAATTCACCCAACATTTTAACTTCTGGCTCAAGATCGATTGAATAGTGTTGCTTGACTTGGTTTTGGACGTAATAAATTAATTCCCGAATCTCGCTAGCCGTCGCGTCTTGACGGTTGATGATGAAGTTAGCATGAAGGGTGGAAACTTCCGCATCCCCAATTCGGTAGCCTTTGAGTCCCAAGCTCTCAATCAGCGCGGCGGCATGTTGGGGCGTAGGATTGCGGAAGACGCTACCACAGCTAGGTCTGTCGTAGGGTTGATTACTATGGCGTTTTTCCAGATCCCGAAAAGTTCTGGCTTTCACCTCTTCAGGATCGCCAGCCACCTGCAATTTAAATTTGGCACTTAATACCAATTGCGAGCCACCTTGGAGATCGGAATGCCGATAACTATAGTTTAAATCTTGATTGCTCAACGTTTCGATCGATCCGTCGGCATTGATGACATCAGTACTGACCAAAATTTCTTGAGTACTGTGTCCATGCGCTCCCGCATTCATCACCACAGCACCGCCTACAGTGCCCGGTATCCCCGCTGCCCATTCCATTCCACCCCAACCCCGCCTAGCAGCTTGCCAAGACAGGCTAGCGACCATTTTACCCGCATCTACAGTAATCGATTGGGTATCGGGATCGAATTGAGTATTGGTGTAACGGAGATGCCGAGTACAGATCACTAACCCCGCTAAACCGCGATCGCTAATCAGTAAATTTGAACCAGCCCCAATCACCGTAATCGGTAAGTCATGTTGTTGCGCCCATGCCAAGGCCAAGCGGACATCTTCTAAGGTATGCGGTTCGAGGTACCATTCGGCAGGTCCCCCAACTTTCCAAGTTGTCAACCGCTTGAGTGAAATTGCTGGTTTAATTTGACAATTATCGGGAATTGGCAAACCTCGATTTTGACTGATAGATGTATCCACTTGCCGATGTTGGATGTTGACTATGGGCGAACGATCTTGGGAAAGTGTCATATCGGAGGATTAAATTAAGATGGTGATCTAGACCGAGGGGACAGTTGACAAAAAACAAAGATTCTCGTTCCCAGAGACTTCTCCCTGATGGGAGAGGGTGTAACAACGCCAACAAGCGGATTGCCAGGAGTTAAAATCTAGGGTGGAAGAATGGCGTGAGTAGATTATCAAATGAGCAATTTAAATTGACAACAGCTTAATCATGTAGAAATTTAGCATTGAGGATGTTGCACATGCCGATGGTTAGACTACCGTTTCGGGGTGCCGAACACTGGTACAGGCGCGATAAAAATCTACAACACTAGGAATAATTTGGTTGAGATTACCTGCCCCCAAGAACAAGCAAATGTCTCCTGGTTGGAGATTCTGCGTGAGAAATGAGGCTACTGATTCGACAGTGGGTTGATAGTAGACGTTGTGATGGCATTTGGCAATTTCCGCAACTACTTTTTCACCACTAATTGCACCAGTATCAACTTCACCCGCACTATAGATATCTGTAATTACTACCAAGTCAGCATCTGTAAAAGATTGGGCAAACTCGGTGAGAAATTCTAAGGTGCGGGTATATCGATGGGGCTGAAAAATGGCCACCACTCGGCGATTAGCTCCCACGCGCAAGCGGGCTGCTCGCAAGGTGACGAGGATCTCGCTCGGATGGTGTGCATAGTCATCGATAAAAGTAATGTCATTTTGATATCCTCGAAGTTCAAACCGTCGTTTGGCACCATCGAAGTTAGCTAAACTGGCAGCGATTTCTGTAAAACCTAAGCCAATTTTCCGACCTACAGCAATCGCGGCTAAAGCATTGCTCAAGTTATGTTGCCCTAAAACCTGCAATTCTAGTGTGCCCAACAATTGACCGAATTCATATACTTGTGCCGAGGTACCATCAGCATGGTAGTTAATTTGCTGTGCTGTATAGTCAGCAGACTGTTGTGGATCGATACTATAAGTAAGTGTTGGTTGAATGCGATCTCGGACAATGGTGCAATCTGCCGAGCCGACAGTGATTTCACACTGCTGGGCAAACTTGGCAAAAGTGGAGATCGTCTGTTCTAAACTTTTGTAATGATCGACGTGATCGAGTTCGATATTGGTAATCACCCCAATCTTGGGCGTATGTTTGACTAGCGAACCATCGGACTCATCTACCTCAGCAACAAAATACTTACCATTGCCGATACGGGCATTGCCATCCCAAGCAGATACTTCCCCGCCTACAACAATTGTCGGATCGACTCCGCAGCCTAGCAACATATAACCAATCATGCTGCTAGTTGTCGTTTTGCCGTGAGTTCCAGCTACCCCGATACTCTCATATTCTTTAATTAGTGCGGCAAGTACATCTGATCGATGAAAAATCTCACAACCTTGTGTCACTGCCGCTGCCAGTTCCGAATTTGTTTGCCCAATTGCTGTCGAACAAATAATTTGGGGTCTCCCACCTGGATGATCCCGGAAAAAATCTAAATTACTAGCATCCTGCTTGAGAAAAATGTGGGCACCTTCAGCCTCTAGCCGTTGGGTGATATTGCCGGATTTCAAATCAGAGCCAGAGACGGGCAATCCCCGTCGAGTCAACACGTAGGCAAGTCCTGACATGCCGATACCGCCAATTCCGATAAAGTGAATCGGACGACCGCTAAAATCAATCAAATTACCCATAGCATTTCCTCACAAGCCAGATAGAACATAACTTGGCAACAGGCGTTATCATACCAAGAATTGTTTGTTGCCGATCTACTACCGATCGGTTTAAACTAACCACGAATTTTATCCACACCGCTCCTTCTAGAGAGTACCCTGGAGAGCTATCGAGATCGAATATCATCAGACTTTCAGTAGTTTGTGATTTAGTAGCATCCTGGTTTCCTTAGATTGCATCGAATGGAATCAACTATACCAAATTTTTTCAATTAGTCCATATCTTTAAACAAACTTACTTTTGGTTGGTACCAAGAAGCTAGACCTAGATCGGTAGTTGCAAATATACAATTCGATTTAGATCAAAACAGATTTAAATTGGGAATTGCTGAAATTAAGATGGTTAAATTAGGATCGGGATCGATCAGCCATGCTATAAATCGAGCGGGAAACCGTGATATCTTGAAGAGAGTATCAAAATCTAAATGTCTGTGGAACTATCTTCTCGACTAGAATATGCTTTAGTTGCTCTGCTAGAAATCGCTAATCACCAATCACAAGGTAAGCCTCTAAAAGTGAATGAGATTGCCGCTAGTCAATCTTTACCAGAGCGGTATCTCGACCAAATTTTCACCCTACTCAAACGTCAGGGCATTATTTCCAGTCAGCGGGGAATGAAAGGTGGCTATCTACTTGCCAAAGAACTATGGCAAATTACCCTACTGGATGTAGTGGTCGCGATCGAGGGTGGTGGTAATCAAAAAAAAGTCGATCCAACCACTCCCAATACACCAGAGAAAACTGTTGTTGTTCAAACTTTTGAAGGAATTAAGGACTCGGTTAATGAGATTTTAATGAACTACACACTTCAAGATTTAGCCAAAACACTAGAAGTGCAACGGCAGAATAGTCCGATGTATTATATATAAATTAATTAGTTATTAATTGATAATTAGGCTATCGAAATAGGAATTTAGCTATCGATTTAAACTAACGGCGAACATCTCATCCCTAGAATTTTACCAAGTCAGCCTACTTTAAGCTCCGTCACGTGAGTTGAACTAATCCATTCACCCCGATCGTTATAACTCCGAATCAGTCGTTGACGTTCGTTTGGGTGAATTAGCCAACCTGCTTCCACAAAAAATGATTGTCGATGAGTCACTTGTAACGGCACATTACTCGATCCGCCGTCAGGCAAAAGCAAAATTCGTCTGGGGATACCATCCTCAAATTGTAGCTGGTTACCGTCAATCCTGGCGATCGAAACAATTGTTCGATCGCCAAAAGATAATTCTTGTTGCAATTGTCCATTCCCGATTTCTCGAATTATTAAACTCGTTGAAATTGTTTCTGCGGGTTGCCAATCTGGGTAAATAGTAGTGGCTTGTCCTTCCCACTTACCCAGTAATTGCTCGACACTCAGGGGCGGACGTTCTACTGCCTCGGTACCACTGCGAAACTCACGAATCAGTACCAATTTGTCAAAATTACCTTGTCGATCGAATAATTGAACAAAGCGCAGTCGGCGATCGATCGATACAAAACCATACTCAGCACCAAATTCGGCAAACGGTGCAACTTGAAGCGAACCTTTAGAAAAAGCTCCAGTGTCAAAAAAGATCACCTGTTTACCCACCGAATGATAGTCTTGCTGGATCTCCGAAATTGGCTGCTCGGTATAACCAGCCGCCGGAAAACGACGTAAGCGCAGAGTCACTAACTGGCGATCCGCCGATTTATCCAGATTGAGAATTGAAGGTGTAGACTCCAACAATTCACCATCGATCGACACCTGTGTAAACGAGCCTTGCCATTCTCCCAAATTCTTGAGGAAATTTTCCCAGTTAGTTGTCATAATTACCTTTACTTCTGCGCCACATTGAAACTATACCGCAGCAGCGTTCAGACCAACGTAAATCTTAGCAATATTCGATCGACTATCAGACCCTAAATAGATGCGTAAATGTTAGAATCTATAGCCATAGCTAGGGGTGTCCGAAACCAGTCGGGCTGAGAACATACCCTTGCACCTGAGACTGGGTAATGCCAGCGGAGGGAAGCTGTTTATGATAGGAAATTGAATATGCGTGCTGAATGGATTGCGAAACGTAGTGGACAAGCCAATGTCTCCCAGATGCACTATGCGCGTCAAGGTGTAGAAACAGAAGAAATGCACTATGTTGCCAAGCGAGAAAATTTGCCTGTGGATTTGATCCGCTCGGAAGTTGCGCGCGGACGGATGATTATTCCCGCGAATACGAATCACCCCAATTTAGAGCCGATGGCAATCGGTATTGCTTCTAAATGTAAGGTAAATGCAAATATTGGCGCATCGCCCAACTCTTCTAATCTACAAGAAGAAGTGGATAAATTGTTGCTAGCCGTGAAATACGGTGCGGATACTGTCATGGATCTTTCCACTGGTGGCGGCAATCTAGATGAGATCCGAATGGAAATCATCAAAAATTCCACCGTACCCATCGGTACTGTCCCAATCTATCAAGCCCTCGAAAGTGTCCACGGTAATATTGAAACTCTCACTCCTGATGATTTTCTCCATATTATCGAGAAACACGCCCAGCAAGGGGTTGATTACCAAACCATTCACGCTGGTATCTTAATCGAACATCTACCCCTCGTCCGCAATCGGATTACGGGGATTGTTTCTCGTGGTGGGGGAATTTTGGCTCGCTGGATGCTCCATCATCACAAGCAAAATCCGCTCTATACTCGCTTCGATGATATTATCGAAATCTTCAAAAAATGTGATGTCTCCTTCAGCTTAGGTGACTCCCTCCGTCCTGGCTGTACCCATGATGCCTCCGACGAAGCTCAACTTGCCGAGCTTAAAACCCTGGGTAATCTCACCCGTCGCGCTTGGGAACATGACATTCAGGTGATGGTAGAAGGCCCTGGACACGTGCCGATGGATCAAATTGAGTTCAATGTCAAAAAGCAGATGGAAGAATGCTCAGAGGCTCCGTTCTATGTACTAGGGCCACTTGTCACCGACATTGCTCCTGGCTATGACCATATCACCTCGGCGATCGGCGCGGCAATGGCTGGCTGGTATGGTACTGCCATGCTCTGCTACGTGACACCGAAGGAACACTTAGGTTTACCCAATGCTGAGGATGTCCGAAATGGTCTGATTGCCTACAAAATTGCCGCTCATGCCGCTGATATTGCCCGTCATCGTCCGGGGGCACGCGATCGTGATGATGAACTATCTCAAGCTCGTTACAACTTCGATTGGAATCGTCAGTTTGAACTTTCGCTCGACCCTGAACGGGCGAAGGAATATCATGATGAAACTCTGCCCGCTGATATCTACAAAACTGCGGAGTTCTGCTCGATGTGTGGCCCTAAATTCTGCCCAATGCAGACCAAGGTAGATGCTGACGCGCTCACTGAGTTAGAGAAGTTTCTCGCGAAGGAAAAAGAACCTTCGAGTGTAGGTTAGTACTTGTTTAATGTGACCAATGCTGTTGGACTAATCTGCCGCTGATGATTGGTCATTTCTTAGGGAAATGGGGATTAGGTAAGATTGCCTTCGATCGAACCTAATCCTTTGCTGATGATCTATGGGGTGAAAAAGCGATCTTGCAAACTCAGATTTTATTGGGTCAAGAAGCTTAATGGGCAATCCACTGAGCATCGGTGACAATAAAAATTCCACCCATTTTCTTAAGCAGCGGCTGCATCGCCGTAGATAGTTTTTCTACCGTTTCTGGTTCAATACAAATAACCATAATATAACTATTAGTAATTAAGTCATCACCAGAATAGCCATGTTCGCCACTACCAGATACATTATTAATCACAGTATAGTTCTTCATCAGATTCTTCTTGAGAATCTTCAGGACAGACGGAACTTCTAAATAACTGACAATAATTTCAATTTTTTTAACAGACTGTAGCATTTTTTCAAACTCCCAATAATTTAATTGCTTGTAGATAGATGGGAATACCTATAATGATATTGAAGGGGAATGTGATCGCCAAAGCCATCGATACATATAAGCTAGGATTAGCTTCGGGGACAGTCATCCGCATTGCTGCTGGGACTGCAATGTAGGAAGCACTAGCGCAGAGCACTGAAAATAACAGCGCGTCACCTTGCCCCATCCCGAAGACTTTCGCCAGCACAATTCCCACCAAAGCATTAGCAATCGGCATCAAAATGGCAAAGCCAATTAAGAACATCCCTGTTTGGCGCAAATCTTGAATCCGCCGCGCTGCTACTAGTCCCATGTCCAATAGAAAGAACATCAGTGCGCCATAAAAGAGATCTTTTTCAACAAATAAGTGAACTTTGTTCCAGCCATCAACACCTGTTGCAAGGCCAGTAATTAAACTACCAATTAGTAGCAAAACCGATCCATTCAAAAAAGCTTCGCGGAGAACTTCACCCCAGGAAGTCTCTGTGCTGAGAGTATCGGCATTAACTTCCTCACCAAGTAGCATAGCTGGTTTAGGGGTAAAGACTCGCACTAAAATTAACCCGACAACGATCGCCGGTGATTCCATCAGTGCCAAAGCTGCTACCATATGACCACCATAGCTAATCTGAAGTTTATCCAAGAGCGAACTAGCTGTAATAAAAGTTACGGCACTAATTGAGCCGTAGGTGGCAGCAATTGCCGCAGCATTATAATTATCCAGCTTGATGCGCAAAATAAAGAATGAATAAACTGGGACGATCGATGCCATCAAAACAGCGGCAACCAAAGTCCCGATAATTAGCGGACTCAAACCGCTTTCGTACAGTTCATGTCCACCTTTGAAACCAATTGCCACCAACAGGTAGAGCGAAAATAGTTTGGGTAAGGGATTGGGAATTTCCAAATCAGACTGCACAAAAATCGCCACCATGCCTAAGAAAAAAAATAAGACTGGCGGGTTTAAGATATTAGACAAAATTAGACTGTTATCCATCGGCTGTTCGTAACTTTGTTCATTATTTTGTTCGTCACCCCATCATAGAGCGTGAAGCAACATGTGAGACTTAGCCCGCCTCGATGCACACCAAGAAGTACAATTTAACTTTGACTGTCACAAAAATTCTTGCCCAGTTATGGAAACCATTTTTAGTAAAATCATCACCAGAGAAATTCCGGCTGACATTGTATATGAAGACGATTTTGCCCTTGCCTTCCGAGATGTCAACCCTCAAGCTCCAGTGCATATTCTAGTAATTCCTAAACAGCCGATAGTTTCGATCGCGGCAGCCGAGTCCAGCGATTGTCAATTACTAGGACATCTTTTGTTAACAGTTAAGAGAGTAGCTGCTCAGGAAGGATTGGAAAATGGTTATCGCATCGTGATTAATACAGGTGAAGATGGCGGTCAGACTGTCTTTCATCTCCATTTTCACCTGCTAGGTAAACGTGCAATGGCTTGGCCACCGGGCTAGACTGGCTGAGTGAATAAATTATGTCTATCTGCAAGTAACAACAGGTAAACACTATACCCAGTGAGAACTCATCACTTCGATCCCGTAGCCGATCCTGATCGAACTCAGCTAGTTTAAGTCCAATCTTCAAATAAAGTTTGTTAACCCCCCTTTACAAACCTCAACAAATGCTCTAATATTATGTACATGGGGTTGGGAAACCAACACTGTACCTTGAAAATTCATCGCAATTATAAACAAATGACTACTACCTTACAACGTCGCGAGAGCGAAAATGTATGGGATCGTTTTTGTAGCTGGGTCACATCCACCGAAAACCGCATTTATGTGGGTTGGTTCGGTGTACTGATGGTTCCTACACTACTTTCCGCAACTATCTGTTTCATCATCGCCTTCATCGCCGCACCACCTGTAGATATCGATGGCATCCGTGAGCCAGTAGCTGGTTCCTTAATGTTCGGTAACAACATCATCTCCGGTGCAGTTGTTCCTTCATCCAACGCCATCGGTTTACACTTCTAC
>JBGSPI010000134.1:0-24037 GCA_041738715.1 Chamaesiphon sp. | reverse complement strand
GTGCTACTTTTCTGATCGAGCCGCCCTCTTCAACTGCGGTGACAATCCTTTTTCTTAAATCCATCGAGTATGGCTTCACCATTTGCGTTGATGATACTATTTCATTTACTGTACCTCATAAACCCGCAAACCGCTGTAAGTTAGGGAATAGGGAATAGGGGTAATTCAAGGGTGGAAACAATACTGAAGAAGATTATATTTTTACTGTTGCAGGAGATCTCATGATTTTCACCGAAACAGATCTCAAAGGTGCTTATATTATTGAACCCGAAAAATTGACTGACGATCGTGGTTTTTTTGCCCGAACATGGTGTCAACAAGAATTTAGCAATCGCGGACTCGATCCAAACTTAGTCCAATCGAGCATGTCTTTCAATCACAAGCAGGGAACGTTAAGGGGAATGCATTTACAATTGCCACCATCGGCAGAAGTAAAGCTTGTTCGTTGTACTCAGGGCGCGATTTACGATGTGATTGTGGATTTGCGGTTAAATTCAGCCACCTATTTGCAGTGGATCGGCATTAAACTAACGGCTGACAATCGGACTGGTTTATATATCCCCAAGGGATTTGCTCACGGATTTCAAACACTAGCAGACAATACAGAAGTTTTTTACCAGATCTCTGAGTTCTATAACCCAAATTTGGCTCGTGGTTTTCGCTGGAACGATCCCATAATTAAGATTAATTGGCCAACAATGGTGAGTACAATCTCCGATCGAGATCGAACATATTCAGACTATACTCCAGAGTTATTTTCACAATAATTATTAGTTATTATTTGTGGTTGAGGATGAAGATTTAAACTCATTATTTTACTTAAATTTTTGCAATATATAGCCCAATTTTTAATTCTCAATTAAGCTATGAGTAATTTAGAAATACACAATTCACCAAAAATTGGACTGGAGATGTATCAATTAATCTCCAAACTATATCCAATCTGTCGCAGTATTACTGGTGATGGAGTTCGCAAAACATTAAATATCCTCCAGGAATGTATTCCTTTAGAAATCCATGAGGTGCCAACAGGTACCCCAGTATTTGATTGGACAGTGCCCAAGGAGTGGAATATTCATGATGCTTATGTGATTAACCCGCAAGGGCAAAAAGTAATCGACTTCCAACAATCTAATTTACATGTACTCAATTACAGCATTCCCATTGATCAAAAGATGCCGCTGAGTGAATTGAAAGAGCATCTATTCTCGATGCCCGATCGACCAGATTGGGTTCCCTATCGGACTTCTTATTATCAAGAAAATTGGGGATTTTGTTTAAGCCATCATACACTAGAACAATTGCAAGATGGTGAATATGAGGTTTATATTAATTCATCCCTAGCACCTGGTTCTCTCACCTATGGAGAGTATTACATTCCAGGGGAAACCAGCGACGAGATCTTGTTTTCCTGCCACATTTGCCATCCATCTCTTTGTAATGATAACTTGTCAGGCATAGGATTAGCCACCTTGTTAGCTAAACAGCTTGATCAAAAACCACATCGATATGCCTATCGATTTCTGTTTCTTCCAGGCACGATTGGCTCAATTACCTGGTTAAGTTTAAATCAGCAAAAAGCCGATCAAATTAAACATGGTTTGGTTATATCTGGTGTCGGTGACTCAGGACATTTAACTTATAAAAAAAGTCGTCGTGGTGATGCTGAAATCGATCGAGCCGTTGAGCATATTTTAAAGCATTCTGGCAAAGAATATGCGATCGAAGATTTTTCACCCTATGGCTATGATGAACGTCAATATTGTTCGCCAGGATTTAACTTAGCCGTCGGGAGCCTGACGAGAACTCCTTTCAATTGTTATCCCGAATACCATACCTCAGCCGACAACCTCGATTTTATTCATCCGTCTGATTTAGCTGATTCCCTAGAGAAATATCTGGCTGTTATCGACATTTTGGAAAACAATCGCACCTATCGCAATACTAGTCCTTACTGCGAACCGCAATTGGGTAAGCGGGGACTATATGGCAACTTTGGGGGCAAAAAAAGTACCAAAACAAGGGAAATGGCCATGCTATGGGTACTGAATTTATCTGATGGGGGATACTCACTATTAGAAATTGCCGATCGCGCTGATCTAACATTTTCTGTCATCCAGCAAGCTGCTATCGATCTAGTTGCCTGCGGACTATTATTAGAAATTTAATCCATTCTAATTAACGGAGCATAGGAGATCTAAATTTTCATTATCAATTATCAAGTATCAATTAGTTAGACAGTATTTTTATGAAAGTTGTTTTGTTTTGTGGTGGATTAGGAACTCGATTGAGAGAGTATTCAGAGACAATTCCCAAACCGATGGTAGAAATTGGTTATCGACCAATTATCTGGCATTTGATGCGGTATTATGCCCACTTTGGGCATAAGGATTTTATTCTTTGCTTAGGCTATCGTGGTGATTATATCAGAAACTATTTTATCAACTACAATGAGTGTTTGTCAAATGACTTCATTCTTTCTGAAGGTGGTAAAAAAATTCAATTATATAATAATGATATCGAAGATTGGACGATTACTTTTGTTGATACTGGATTGAATACGAACATCGGACAAAGACTAGCTGCAATTAAACCTTATTTGGGAAATGATGATGTCTTTTTGGCTAATTATGCTGATGGACTTAGCGATCTCGATCTGAATATCTATCTCGATCATTTCTACAACCAGGATAAAATTGCTAGTTTCCTATGCGTCCAGCCATCCCAATCTTTTCATGTTGTATCTGTAGATAATGATTCTCTCGTCCAGAATATTCAGCCGGCAATGGATGCAAATCTATGGATTAATGGTGGATTTTTTGCTTTAAAAAAAGAAATTTTTGATTATATTAAACCTGGAGAAGAATTGGTTGCAGAACCTTTTCAGCGGTTAATCGATCGCCAACAACTTGTCGGTTATCGAAATCCTGGTTTCTGGGCTTGTATGGATACACTCAAGGAAAAGATTATGTTTGATGAAATGTATGCGAAAGGGAAAATGCCCTGGACTGTTTGGGAATCTCTAAAATTAATTAATAATTTGGCTGGTTAGGATATATTCTTTAAAAATTACAATTCATGTTTAGATTAAAATTCGGAGATCGTGATTCACTGCAACAAGTTCTATGTATTGGCGCACATAGCGATGATATTGAGATCGGTTGCGGTGGTACTTTACTCAAACTGATGGATTTATATCCTCATCTAACTATTTACTGGGTGGTGCTAGGAGCCAAAGGTCAAAGAGAACAGGAAGCTATTGCCAGTGCGCATAAGTTGATGAAAGATATTCAGCATAAGCATGTGATTGTCAAAGGTTTTCGCGATGGTTTTTTTCCCTATCTGGGGATGGAAATCAAGGAATACTTTGAGGAACTCAAACGGGAAGTTTCTCCAGACTTAATCTTGACCCACTATCGCCACGATCGCCATCAAGATCATCGATTAATTTCTGACTTAACCTGGAATACATTTAGAGATCACCTGATTTGGGAATATGAGATTCCTAAATATGACGGCGATTTAGGTTCTCCCAATATTTTTGTTCACCTCGATGAAGCAATTTGTCGCACCAAGATCGATCATTTATTTAAACACTTTGGTACTCAGTCTGATAAAGTTTGGTTTACTGAAGATACTTTTTTCTCGCTCTTGAGAATACGTGGTATTGAATCCAATGCACCCGATCGATATGCCGAGGCTTTCTATTGTCGCAAGGTAGTTATTTAATTAATAATTATTTAGATCTATGTCAATATTAGCCGATCGAGTGGTGGTAGTTACGGGTGCTAGTAGTGGTATTGGTAAAGCGATCGCGCTAACACTTCTTGCCCAAGGTGCAACAGTATGTTTAATTGGGCGAGATCTCGATCGGTTAAAAACTGCTACTGCATCCATCACAGAAAATAAATCCCAGATTTTCTACTACCAAGCGGACTTGTTGTTAGATCAAGATATTTACAGATCGATCGCAACTATCCAGTCAGAACACCAACGCATCGATCTCCTAATTCACAGTGCTGGTGTCATCTCCCTTGGCAATTTGGAAACAGCCCCGATCGAAGATTTCGATCGACAATATCGGATCAATGTTCGCGCTCCCTATCTCCTGACTCAACAACTTTTACCTTTACTCAAAGCTAGTCAAGGGCAAATTGTGTTTATCAATTCTAGCGTTTGTCAGAATGCCAAAGCCGGAATCGGACAATATACGGCCACAAAACAGGCGTTGAAAGCCATTGCCGATTGCTTAAGGGCTGAAGTTAATGTTGACGGTGTTCGAGTTGTCAGTTTTTATGTTGGGCAGACTGCTACCCCCATGCAAGCAGCCTTATATGATGCCGCAGGTAAACCCTACCAACCAAATCGGCTGCTCCAGCCCCAGGACATCGCAGACACAGTATTTCACACCATTTGCTTATCACCAACGGCTGAAGTTACAGATGTCTATATCAGACCACAAAGTAAATCAACTTAACTGGCGAACGTAGTTAGACATAGGCACAAAGCTAAGATCAATTGAATTTTCATCATTTTGGTCGGGAATAAACGTAACTGTATTATTTCTTGCTTTAAGATTAAATCCAAGGGTAATTTAGCTAATTCCTGAGACTTCCACTAAAATCTCCAAAAAAATTAGCCCAGCACTGCTAATCATCGGATTAGCTAGGCTGGACTACGTTTCGATCGATCGAGACTGGTTAGACGACCTCACAGGTGCCGCCAGCAGCTTCAATTTTGGCTCGCGCACCAGTGGTGAAAGCCGCAGCTTTGCAGTTGAGTGCGACAGTCAGTTCGCCATCACCTAAGAGTTTCAATGGTCCATCATTAGTGGTGACGATACCCGCCGCCATCAATGAGGCAAGAGTAACTTCACTATTTGCTGGCAATTCAGCCAGTCTACGAACATTAATGACGGTATATTCCTTCTGATTAATCAGCGGGAAATGTTTGAGTTTGGGTAAACGCCGATAGAGGGGCATTTGACCACCCTCAAATCCAGGACGTGTTGGGCGACCGGAGCGGGATTTTTGTCCCCGCATACCGAAACCACCGCTAGCACCTTGTCCAGCGGCGATACCACGACCGACCCGGCGTTTGCGGTGTTTAGAACCGGTTTTTGGTTTTAGATCTGTTAATCTCATGTTGTTCTAGAGGGTAGGGAGTAGACTTTAGGGATTAGGCTTTAGGGGTTAGGGATAGAAAGAAGTAATTTCGACTCTAACCCCTAATCCATAACCTGTAACCCCTCTTAGGCGAATAAACTTGCAACAGTCACACCGCGATCTTCAGCAACTTGGTTGAAGCTACGGAGGGTTTTGAGGGCGTTGACTGCGGCGCGAGCATTATTGAGCGGATTGCCAGAACCGAGTTGTTTCGCCAGGATATTTTTGACTCCAGCGAGTTCTAAGACTGTACGGACAGCACCACCAGCAATTACTCCAGTACCAGGAGCAGCGGGACGCATCATCACGTTAGCACCACCACCACCACCAACGATCGGGTGCGGAATAGTATTAGATTTAGTCAAGGGGATCGTAATTAGATGTTTTTTCCCATCAGCTACGCCTTTACGGACTGCACCAATAACATCACTGGCCTTACCCACGCCAACACCGACTTCACCTTTTTCGTTCCCAATGACAACGATGGCACGGAAGCTGAGTTTTTTACCACCCTTAACGACTTTACTTACCCGACGAATTTGGATAACTCGTTCTTGATAAGTAATTTCCTTATCGCCGCCTTTGTCCTTACCACCTTTACCACCTTTGCCGCCGTCGCGACCGCCGAGTCCGCCGTCACGTCCGCCACCATCGCGACCACCACGTCCGCCACCACTGTCGCGTCCGCCGCCTTCACCACTGCCACGTTTTTGTTCTTGTGCCATAATCTTGATTTTATTTAGAGGATAGGGCGTAGGGGATAGGGAATAGGGAAAATAGTCACCAGCCACTAACCACTAGCCACTGATTATTATTTAGAAAGTTAACCCAGCTTCGCGAGCAGCGTCAGCTAGAGCTTGGACACGACCATGATAGAGATTCCCACCGCGATCGAAGACAACTGTTTCAATGCCTTTTGCTTTGGCACGTTCGGCAACTAGTTTACCAACTTCAACTGCGGCGGCAATATTACCACCTGTTTTCAATTTTGATTTAAGTTCGGGTTCGAGGCTAGAAGCCGCAACGAGTGTATGTTGCTCGTTATCATCGATCACTTGAGCATAAATGTGCTGAAGTGATCTAAATACCGCTAACCGAGGACGTTCGGCTGAACCATTGACATCTTTCCGAACGCGACGGTGACGACGCTGGACTGATTCTTTACGAGTTAATTTCATATTATGTTCTACTTCTTACCAGATTTACCAGCTTTCCGACGGACAACTTCACCTTCGTAGCGAATTCCCTTACCTTTGTATACTTCCGGTGGGCGAACGTCACGGATTTTGGCGGCGGTGTTACCGACTAATTCTTTATCAACACCGCTAATAATTACACTCGTATTCTTCTCTTTGGGAACTTCGAGTGTAATGCCAGTGGGCGGATTGATTTTGACGGGGAGACTATAACCAACGTTGAGAGTCAGCACATTACTATCGACTGCTGCCCGATAACCAACGCCCTGAATGTCCAGTTTTTTCTGAAATCCAGTCGAAACACCTTCGACCATGTTGGCCACCAACGTCCGACACAAGCCATGTCTTTGCCGCGCGGGACGAGAATCATTGACCCGATTGACCAAGATGGTATCACCTTCCATCAATACAACAACTTCAGGGGGAAGAACGCGGGATAGTTCACCTTTTGGACCTTTAACTACAACTGATTGACCATCGATCGCGATGGTAACTTTAGCAGGTAAAGGAATTGGACGCTTACCAATTCTAGACATAATTAATTATTTACTCCTTGTCAATGAAATCGCGAAATGGATATTTGAGCCAGGGGAGCAAGATTTAGTACATATTAAAGTTACTAATTGAAATCTTGGAATTTCAACTTACTGACTACTGGATATTTTGTTACCAAACGTAACAGAGTACTTCACCGCCTAAGCCTTGTTTGCGGGCTTCGCGATCGGTCATAATGCCGCTGGAAGTAGAAATTACGGCGATGCCGATTCCACCCAATACTTTTGGTAAGTCTTTGTGGTTGGAATAGACGCGCAAACCAGGTTTGCTCACCCGTTTGAGAGCAGTAATAATCGGTTGACGATTTTTACCTTTGTATTTGAGGGTCAGGACTAATTTTTTGTCAATCCCTTCGCCGACTTCTTCATACTCCCCGACATAACCTTCGGTTCTCAGCACTGTAGCAATGCTGCGAGTCAATTTGGTTGCAGGTAAGTTGGTGGTTTGGTGTTTGACGATGCTCGCATTGCGAATGCGCGTCAGCATATCTGAGATGGTATCGTGTGCCGCCATTTGTTCTTGGGGGTAATTGTGATTAGTGGCTCTTAACTGGCGCGGAAGGGCATTCCCATTTCTTTGAGCAGGGCGCGTCCAGCTTCGTCGTTATCTGCGGTGGTGATAATAGAAATATCCATCCCGCGAATTTGATCGATTTGGTCGTACTCGATTTCGGGGAAAATCAGTTGTTCGCGAATCCCAATGCTGTAGTTACCGCGACCATCAAAACTTTTGGGACTAATCCCTCGGAAGTCCCGAATCCGGGGCAATGTCAGGTTGATAAATCTGTCGAGGAAAGCGTACATCCGATCGCCACGCAGTGTCACCATTACGCCAACAGGCATTCCCGCCCGGATTTTAAACCCGGCGATCGCTTTTTTCGCACGGGTGACAACTGGTTTTTGACCAGTAATTTTGGCAATTTCAGCGATCGAAGATTCCAAGGCTTTAGCATTTGTTGCTGCTTCGCCCAGACCTCGATTGACGGTAATTTTGATTACCTTGGGCACTTGGAGGACGTTGGTATAACCAAATTGCTCCATTAGCTTGGGGGTAATTTCCTGTTGATATTTAGTCTTGAGTTGTTGTGCCATGATAATCGGTTTATTTAAGTTCCTGGGCTTGGTCAGGATACATTTTGAATAAGGTATTAAGCTGATCTGCTCAATTACCAATCAGTCTATTTGCCGCCAACAATTTAATCTGAGAATACGGACTCGGAGTTGGCTCAGTGTAGTTAAAATCGGAAAATTTTTCAGCCCCAATTAATCAATAATCTCGCCAGTTTTTTTCAACATCCGTACTTTCTTGCCCTCAGAAGTAACGGTATAAGCAATCCGACTAGCAACACTTTGCTTCGTAGAATACGCCATCACTTTTGAGCTATGAATCGGTGCCTCGGCAGTATCAATTCGACCACTTTCACCTTCCTGAACAGGTTTGATGTGCTTGGTGCGAATATTTACACCCTTGACGATAACCTTGCTCAATTCGGGAAAAGATTTAATAATTTCGCCGATTTTGCCTTTATCTTTACCAGAGATAATTTGGACGGTGTCGCCTGTTTTGACGTGCATCCGGTGGGTAACTTTAGGTTTTTGTCTTGACATTTACAGTACCTCTGGAGCCAGGGAGACGATTTTGGTGAAGCCTTTATCGCGAAGTTCGCGAGCAACAGGACCGAAAACGCGGGTGCCTCTGGGGTTGCCTTCAGCATTAACGAGTACCGCAGCATTATCATCAAACCGAATACTCATGCCACTGTCGCGGCGCATAGTATGTCTGGTCCGAACGATCACAGCGCGAACCACTTCGGATTTCTTAACTGCCATGTTGGGGGTGGCATCTTTGACAACGGCAATAATGGTATCGCCGACACCGCCATAAGTACGGTTCCCCGCACCAAGGACACGGATGCACATAATCTTACGCGCACCGCTATTGTCCGCAACGGTCAAATAACTTTCTTGTTGGATCATGATGGTTTGAGAGAGTTGGGAGTGAGGAGTTGGGAGTTGGGAGTTATTTAAAAGTGCTAACTACTCCAGATTCCCGATTCCCTTCTTGTCTAATGTTTAGTACTAAGGATTTCAGCGAGCGTCCAGCGTTTGGTGCGGCTGAGGGGACGGGTTTCGAGAATCCGGACTCGATCTCCTTCTTTGCACTGGTTTTCCTCGTCGTGAACTTTATATTTTTTGGTTCTGACGACTACTTTGCCGTATTTAGGGTGAGCGGAACGGTTTTCCACCGATACCACTACTGTTTTCTGCATCTTGTTGCTGACAACGATGCCAACTCGTTCTTTAACTGCCATTATGTGTTAATTACCTGTGGCTGAATGTGTTGACTGGACTAACCTTGGGTGGTTTTGCGTTGGTGTTCCACGGTCAATAACTGCGCGAGTTTGTGGCGGTTATGTTTGAATTCGTGGGTCTTTTCTAACCGACGGGTGGCTTGTCTGAGGCGGAGATCGAATAGATTCCGTTTGACAGCTACGATCTCGCTGGCGAGTTCTTCGTCGGTTAGGCTGCGGATATCGGCGATTTTAGGTAAAGCCATAAAGCCTAGTCTGTTTCGTCTTCTAAGTGTTGTTTGACAATGAATTTGGTCTTGATCGGGAGTTTGTGGGATGCTAGGCGCATCGATTCCCGTGCAGTTGCCTCAGGAACACCACCAATCTCAAATAAGATCCGACCGGGTTTAACTACGGCGACCCAAAATTCGGGTGAACCTTTACCGGAACCCATCCGTGTTTCTGCTGGGCGCATGGTGACTGGTTTATCGGGGAAGACCCGAATCCAGATTTTACCGCCCCGCTTGAGATAGCGGTTCATAGCCCGCCGACAAGATTCAATCTGCCGGGAGGTGATCCAAGATGGTTCGATCGCTTGCAGGGCAAATTGACCGAAACTAATTTCATTACCTCTGGTGGCTAAACCAGTCATCCGTCCGCGTTGTTGTTTGCGGAATTTCGTTCTTCTGGGGCTTAACATATCTCAATCCTTATCCTTCCTCAGAGCGGTCTTCAAACTGCTGACGGCGGCGTTGTTGCCCTTGCCGACGTTTTGGTTGGGCAGCAGGTGTTGCCAAATCTTCCTGTCCGGGGATAATCTCGCCCTTAAAGACCCAAACTTTGACACCGAGAATCCCGTAGGTGGTATCTGCGGTTTTGGAAGCGTAGTCAATGTCAGCGCGCAGAGTATGCAGGGGTACCCGACCTTCCCGAGTCCACTCAGTTCTGGCGATTTCCGCACCGTTGAGTCGTCCACCAACTTGGATTTTGATCCCTTTAACTTCTGCTCTTTGTGCCCGTTGAATGGCTTGACGCACAACGCGACGGAAGGAGACGCGGCGAGAGAGTTGTTGGGCGATGAATTCGGCAATGAGAGCCGCATCTGCATCAACTTTAGCAATCTCGATCACATTGATTCGCACTTGACGGTCGGTACCGAGCTTTTTCAGCAGAGCCTGACGAATCAGTTCGATCCCACTACCCTGACGACCAACGACAACACCTGGACGGGCGGTATGAATTTCCAGTTCGATTTGATCGGCTTTCCGCTCGATTCGTACTTTAGAAATCCCCGCAGTGCTGAGGGTGGCATCTTTCTCAATATGCTGCCGGATAATGTAGTCCTCTTGGAGAACTTCAGAATAGCGGCGGGTGTCTGCGTACCACCGTGAGCGGTGTTCCTGTGTAATTCCTAGTCTAAATCCAATTGGATGAATCTTCTGTCCCATGTTATTCCTCTATGCTTCCTATTTGGATTCTGCCACTGCCACGGTAATGTGGCAGGTTGGCTTGCGGATTTTGTAAGCGCGACCTTGCGCTCTGGGACGGAAGCGTTTGAGCGCGGGACCACCATCAGCAAAAGCCGTTGAGACGACTAAGTTAGCTGGGTTCATCCCATTGTTATGCTCGGCATTTGCCACGGCGGAGCGCAATACTTTGATAATCTCTTCACAGGCTTTGTAGGGCATGAATTCGAGAATAATCAATGCTTCCCGGTACGAACGTCCCCGAATTTGATCTAGTACGCGGCGCACCTTAAAGGGAGACATGCGAATATATTTCGCAACTGCTTTTATTTCTGTTTTGTTATCGATCGCCATATTTTTTCCTCTTTAAATCCAGAGTTCAAAATTCAAAACTAATTTGAATTATCTGCCGGATTTTTTGTCTCCCTTCGAGTGAGAACGATAATTCCGTGTGGGTGAGAATTCACCTAGTTTATGTCCGACCATTTGATCGGAAACAAAGACGGGAACGTGTTGACGACCGTTATGTACAGCGATCGTATGTCCGACCATTTGCGGCAGGATAGTTGAAGACCTCGACCAAGTTTTGATCACATCTTTGCGACCAGACGCGTTCATTTTTTCAATCTTTGTCATTAAATGATCGGCGACAAAGGGACCTTTTTTGAGAGAACGACCCATAGTGAGTAGGGGATAGGGGGTAGGGAATAGGGGATAGGGTTAATATCCCTGAATAGGGCACAAAGTGCTCTGAAAATTAGATGCTTAGGGGTGGGAATAGAAGGTAGAGAATAGTTGGAGTGTGGATTTAGCTTTCTAGTCACTAATAACTTTTAACTAGCCCCTATCTCCTATCCCCTATCTCCTAATTTTGACGACCGCCTTTACCACGTTTCGAGGATTTCCGGCGACGGCGGATAATCAATTCGCTGCTAGCTTTCTTCTTCTTGCGAGTTTTGTAGCCCAGCGTTGGTTTACCCCAAGGCGTGACAGGACCGCTACGACCGATGGGCGCACGACCTTCACCACCACCATGTGGGTGATCGCAAGGGTTCATGACACTACCTCTGACTTTCGGTCGGCGACCTTTCCACCGATTTCGACCAGCTTTACCCGCGCTCATATTCCGCGCTTCGAGGTTGCCAACCTGACCGATGGTTGCGTAACACTCTTTCCGCACCATCCGCACTTCACCAGAAGGCATTTTCAGGGTTACATAGTCGCCTTCTTTAGCTACTAGTTGAGCAGCAGCACCAGCCGAGCGGGCGATTTGGGCACCTTTTCCAGCCGTGAGTTCGATGCTGTGGACGGTCGTACCGAGAGGAATATTACTCAGGGGTAGGGCATTACCAATTTCAAAGGGAGATTCTGGTCCGGTGATAATTTCCGCGCCAACTTCTAAACCAACTGGGTGGAGAATGTAACGTTTTTCACCATCTCTGTAGAACAGGAGAGCAATGCGTGCATTCCGGTTGGGGTCGTATTCAACCGTCGCCACTCGTGCTGGGATATTGATTTTGTCTTGGCGACGGAAATCAATCGTCCGGTAGAGCCGTTTGTGACCGCCACCACGTCGGCGACTGGTGATAATCCCACGGTTGTTGCGCCCTTTGGCACGGTGTTTGTATTGAACTAGCGATTTTTCCGGCTTACCCGCTGTAATTTCAGCAAAGTCTGAAATTACGGTTTCGCGAGTACTGGGCGTATATGGCCGATAAGAGCGAGTACCCATAGTTGTTAGGGAGTAGGGAATAGAGAGTAGGGAGATAACTTGTAGGTTGGGTCGAACGAATGTCAAACCTCACATCTACGCAGTCGATTAATTCGTGTTGGGTTTCGCCTTGCTCTACCCAACCTGCGAATCATGATTTAATGCCTATCCCCAATTAAACTTCAGGGAACAGGACGATCGATTGACCTTCAACGATGGTGACAACTGCGCGTTTGTAACGAGGTTTGGCACCCATGAATTTACCGACGCGGCGAGTTTTGCGGGGGAGATTTTGAGTATCTACCCGTTTGACTTTGACATCAAATAGGGATTCGATCGCCGCTTTAATTTGCGGTTTGCTGGCTTGGGGAACTACGTCAAAAACATATTTATTGAGTTCCATCAATCGGGTCGCCTTTTCAGTAACGATGACGTTCCGAATTAAATCTGGTAAGTCACGGTCATCAACTCTAATCGTCATTGTAAACCTCCTGGATTTTAGAGATCGCGTTAGCAGTAGCCACAATTCGATCGGCATTGAGAAGATCGAATACGTTTAGTCCTGATGCAGATATCGTTTTGACACTGGCAACGTTCCGCGTCGATAACAACAAATTATCTTCAACTTCAGGCACGATTAACAACACTTTTTCGCCTGATTCAATTCCCCACCGAGTTAATGCGCCCACAAACTCTTTGGTTTTTGGTTGAGCTAGATTAGCGGTAAATTCTTCTACAACAATGATGTCTTCATGGCGACTCATCAAGGCCGTCCGTAAAGCTAATCTCCGTTCCTTCCGGTTCATCTTCATGTTGTAATCTTTGGGTTTTGGTCCAAAAATTACCCCACCGCCCCGCCATAGCGGGGAACGAATCGAACCCGCACGAGCGCGTCCGGTACCTTTTTGTTTCCAAGGTTTGCGTCCACCCCCACGGACTTCGGCGCGAGTCTTGGCACTTGCTGTACCTTGACGAGCGTTATTTGTCTGACGAATGAGGGCACGATGGACAATATGAGAAGCATTCTCTTCTTTTGCAATAGCCAATTCGAGGGTGGTGGAGCCAGCTTCCTCGCCTTGCCAGTTGCGGATTACGCAATTAGCCATAATTATTTTTTCTCCCGATCCTTAAAACGTGGCTGTGATTATTTACCTACTCTGACTTCAGGCACGATGCGGAGTAGTGCGCCAGGTTTGCCCGGAACGGAGCCTTCAATTAAAAGTACGTTACGTTCGACATCGATCTGAACTACTACTAGTTTCTTGATCGTGATCCGCTTACCGCCTAAGCGACCAGCCATTTTCTTCCCTGGATAGACCCGACCAGGTGTCGTACCTGCACCAGTCGAACCAGGTTCGCGGTGATTTTTAGAACCGTGAGTCATTGGACCACGCGCAAAGTTATGCCGTTTTTGCCAACCAGCGAAACCACGACCGATGCTATCACCTGTAACGTCGATGATTTGACCGACAGTGAAGATATCTGGCTTGATTTCTTGCCCGAGTGTCCAAGCTTCGGTACTATCGACTCGAAATTCTTGTAAGTGGCGTAGGGGTGCAGCCTCAGCTTTCTTGAGATGTCCCAATTCTGGTCTGTTGAGTGCTTTTTCTTTAACTTCATCAAAACCAAGTTGGATGGAGTTGTAGCCATCAGTGGATTTGGTTTTGATCTGGGTAACGGTGCATGGTCCTGCTTGAACTACAGTGACAGGGATTGCTCTTCCTGTCGCTTTGTCGAAAACTTGGGTCATGCCGAGTTTGGTGCCGAGAATACCGATAGACACGGTTTAATATGTTTCCTAAATAATTGAGACAACAGGAAATGATGGACTTCCACCGGCAGGCGCGTCCATGTGTGGGGTTTACTTAATCTACCGATCCAGTCGATTCGCGCATCTAGATCTCTGTGCATGAGCGGCTAGATGCTGTGAGTGTAAGGCAAGTATTTTATTACTTGCACCAAGAGAGTAAGTTACTGACAGGCGATCGTTTTGATTGCGGCGAAGGACTTGAGCAGCACGCTACCTAGTATCCATCACAGCCGATCTGCCACAGTCGCGGCTGATGAAAGCCGGAAGTTTAGACCACAATCTCTAATTCTACATTAGACAATCAAATCTGTCTATATTTTTGTTAATAGATCCAATTTGAGAGTGGGGATACCAGAGATGATCGCCCCAACTCCCACAACTACAAAGGTCTGTAAGTTCGGTAATTGATACTAGGGAAAATATTATCCATTGTTTCGACCTTTTCGAGCCAACCACTATCAACTTTTCGCTCTTGGAGGTCGTCATAGAGTTTATGGAACCGGACTAGATGAGAACGAGTGCGGCGAATCGCATAAGGTACCATTGTCCCAGTGCGCATGATAAACGCCCAGTCAGAGGATTGTGCTAGTAGTAATTCCCGCGCAGCTTGATTCAGGGCGCGCCACTGCAATTCATCTTCTGGCTCCATTCGGGCTAATTCGATCATCCGTTCAGCACCTTTGTGGAGATGTGGATAGACCCATGCATTGGTTTCATTCAACCAGTATTCATGAAAACCTTTATATCCCCAACTAGATTGAGACGGACGGCACACTTGCTGGGTTGGTTGAGAACGGAGGTAGTCCGCTAGGTGAGTCATCTGATAGGTTTGTTGATCGTGCCACGATTTGCGGAATAAAAAGTCGATAAACCAAGGCCCTTCATACCACCAATGACCAAATAATTCGGCATCATAGGGCGATACAACTAAGGGCGGTCGGTGCATCATCCCCGCCAAATTTCCGACCTGCTGCTGGCGATTGTACATGAAGTTAGTGGCATGATCTGCGGCTTTTTCCTTCGCCCAATATGGATCGTAAAGAGCTTTCTCGCCACCGGTTTTTGATGTAATTTTATGATATTTAATGCCGATATTTTTGCGTTGACCATTGGGCATAATATATGGCTTAATATAGTCATAATCAGCATCCCAGCCTAAGTCCTTGTAAAATTCTCGATACTCTGGTGCGCCAGGATATCCCACCATTGAGGACCAGACTTGCTGAGAGGACTCATGATCTCGACCGAAAGCAGCAACCCCAGCCTCGGTGAATACTGGCGCGTAATTACCAAACTTTGGTCGAGGGCGCGCATACAAGATGCCATGTCCGTCGGTGAGGAAGTAACGTAATCCAGCATCAGCGAGCATCCGCTCTAATCCTTCATAGTAAGCACATTCTGGCAGCCAAATTCCTTTAGGCGCACGACCGAAATTCTCTTCGTAGTGCTCGCACGCGACACGAATCTGCGCCCAGACTGCCTCTGGATACATTTTCATCAACGGTAAGTAGCCATGAGTTGCCCCGCAGGTGATGATTTCTAAATTGTTGCTATCTAAAAATTGCTTAAATGCGCCGATTAAATCTCGATCGTGTCGTTCCCAAGTTTGCCGAATTGCAGCGAATTCATTGACATAATATTCAGCTAGGTACTTAATATGCCCATTGTGTTCGTTATGTTTGACCTCTTTGAGAGCTAATTCCTCTAATTTGGCGAGATGTTCATCATATCGATCTTGGAGCAAAGGATCGCGCAGCATCGACACCAATGGCGGAGTCATGCTCATGGTCATTTTAAAATCAATCCCATCCCGTTTTAGTCCCTCAAAAACGTGTAATAGGGGAATGTAGGTTTCGGTGATGGCTTCATATAGCCATTCTTCTTCGAGGACAAAATCACTCTCAGGATGCCGAACAAAGGGTAGATGAGCGTGTAGGACTAACGCAACATAACCAAGGGGATTACTCATAGGGATAGCATGTGGGGACAGCAAATAGTGAATAGTCGGAGACTATCATTGATCTATTTTAAGCTTTGTGTCCTCTTTTATTTGTTATTTGTTGTTATCGGATCAATTGCGGTTGTGGAGATCGTCGAAGTTCTAGTAATAAGCGTATTATTTATTGTGAGTAATCGCTCTCATCTGGAGTAGAGGGGTGAGAGTGAGCGCAGCGGATCATCACATTTTTTTAAATAATGTTAATTTTTTGTTAACAAATTGCCAAACACGGTTCATACTAATGTTTAGCTGCAATTTATTGAATTGCGAATTATCCCATTTAGTCTTTCGATGCTCTCGCGGAAGAGTAATGAATGTCAGTCGATCGATACCCAGCAAGTAATTCATCCTCATCACTACAGCTACTGCTATTTATCGATGAGCGGATGGCGAGTTATGTTCAAAACCAGGAAATCCGCGATAGGTTAGCCGTTCTTGCCTCCTTGCAGTCATTTGAACTAGAGATTGTAGATGTTGGGAAGCAGCCAGATTTAGTCGAGTACTATCGAGTGATCGCCACCCCCGCACTAGTGAAACTTTTTCCACTCCCTCGGCAAATTCTAGCTGGGAGTAATTTACTCGATCAAATTGATAACTGGTGGGATCGTTGGCAAGATGAACTAGAAGACGATAGTAAAAAATTCTCAAATAATTATCAAGAATTTCCTGATCGTGATGAATTACCAAAAGATCGAATATCACTGAGTGATTCTGTTGGTTATATCAGTAAACTGATCGAGTTAAATGATGAAATTTTTAAGCTCAAGCAAGAAAAAGAAGAATTAATAGATAGATTAAAATTTCAAGATCGAGCAATGGCTGTTCTAGCACACGATCTTCGCAATCCACTCACAGCGGCAGCACTTGCACTAGGTACGCTAGAAATCGTGCATAATCCCCAGGATTATCGGGCTAACTTACTCGAACCAGTCACAATTGAAAAACTAATTAAACGAGCACAAACCCAGCTTCAATCGATCGATCGACTGGTGACTGATATTCTACAGCCCATCTCTGACAAAAGTAATGAATTGTCCCTTCGGCTCCAAAAACTGGATCTCGCGCAACTAATTTCTGTAGTCATTGCTCAACTAGATCATCAGTTTCAAACTAAATCTCAAGCAATTACGACTGATATCCCTCAAGATATTCCCGCCATTTATGGTGACGAGGATAAACTGCTGCAAGTAATTGGCAATTTGTTGGATAATGCGATTAAATATACGCCAGTTGGTGGTCAAATTCACGTCAGTGCTCTCCATCGGACAACGCAAACAATTCAGGTAAGTGTTGCCGATACTGGTTTAGGGATTCCCAGTACAGATCGTACACTTATTTTTCAAGATCAATATCGACTCGATCGAGATATTCTTCAATCTGGTTACGGTATTGGTTTGGCTGTTTGTCAACAGATAGTTCGCGCTCACTACGGTCAAATTTGGGTTGAATCAGCACCTGGAAAGGGGAGTATTTTTAACTTTACAGTGTTAGTTCATAATTAGCAGATAAATCGATTAACTTGCAAATTCTATATTCACACTTAATGTAAAAAGAGGGAGAGATCTAAGAGGATGTCTGAAAACTCAATTTTGTTAAGCATAAACCCTAGAAATCTCCCCTAGCCCCCCTTGAAAAGGGGGGAACCATACTTAAAGTCCCCCTTTTTTAAGGGGGATTTAGGGGGATTTACCAACTATAAATGGAGCAATCAGACTTTTCAGACATCTTCTAAAGTTCATGAACCATTTTCCCTAACCCCAAACTTTGCTGCAGTGCGTAAAATTTGACCTGCAAGAATAGCGGCACCAAAGCCGTTATCGATATTTACTACTCCAATTCCCACCGCACAGGAATTGAGCATGGTGAGTAAAGCTGCGATGCCGCCAAAATTGGCTCCATAGCCGATGCTCGTTGGTACGGCGATCACCGGACAGTTTGCCAAACCCGCCACAACACTAGGTAAAGCTCCTTCCATTCCCGCGACAACGATTAGGACATCGGCATCGTCAATCACTTGGCGGTTGTCGAGGAGTCGATGAATTCCGGCAACTCCAACGTCCCATAATTTCTCAACAGCAAACCCACATAAACTTGCCGTGCAAGCGGCTTCTTCAGCTACTGGTAAATCCGCTGTCCCTGCGGTAAGAATTGTAATCTTGCCGGGATGCCGAAAAGTGGGTTTTTCTGGGGTTAGAGCGCAAATTTGCGCCATTTCGTAATAAATTAGATCAGGGATTTGCTGCTGAAGTTCAGCGTAGACTGCTGGCGTAATCCTGGTTGCCATGACTACCGACTGTTGTTGGCGCATGTGTTGGATAATTTTGACAATTTGCTCTGGTGTTTTACCCAAACCCCAGATGAATTCGGGAAAACCAGTGCGGACTTGACGAGATCGATCGATCTTGGCAAATTCTTCGATCGATTGATACTCTAGAGATTTTAATTGTAGTAAGGCTTGATCGGGTGTGACTTCACCATTAGCTACAGCGGTAAGTAAAGCGTTGAGTGAAGCTGACATAAGTTAAGCGACGTTGGAAAACATTCATATTCATTCAGTATTGTTGAACAAATCGATGAGTATTTTTGATAAACATTTATTAAAATAACATGCAAAAATAGGAGTAAAGACCAACCAAGTTGAAAAAGCAAAGGTGAATCAGGATGATAGCATTAGCCGATAAGCTCCAAAAGCGTCTGACAATGCAGGTTGAGGACATTGCTGCCAATACAACAGCAATTCGATCGCTAGACTGGGATCGAGATCGGTTTGATATTGAGTTTGCGTTGGAAAATGGTACTACTTATAACTCTTTTCTGATTCGGGGCGAAAAAGTCGCGCTAGTAGATACCTCTCATGCCAAATTTCGCCAGCTTTATCTAGATACCCTCTTGGGCTTAATCGATCCTGCTGATATTGATTATTTGGTGATCAGCCACACGGAACCAGATCATAGTGGATTAGTTAAAGACTTATTACAACTGAATCCCAATATTGTCGTCGTCGGTGCTAAGGTGGCGATGCAATTCCTGGATGGATTTATCCATCAACCTTACCAGCAGAAAATGGTCAAAAATGGCGATCGACTGGATTTGGGCAATGGACATGAATTAGAATTTGTCTCGGCACCCAATCTCCACTGGCCCGACACCATTCTAACTTACGACCATCAGACGCAAACCCTGTTTACCTGTGATGTCTTTGGGATGCACTATTGCGACGATCGTACTTATGATGACGATCTAGCAATTCTCAACTCAGATTATCAGACCTATTATGATTGCTTGATGGGGCCAAATGCTCGATCGGTATTAGCCGCAATCAAACGGATGGGCGATTTACCACCGATTGCCACGATCGCCACCGGACATGGACCGTTACTAAAATACAATATCACCGAACTCGTCGGTCGATACCAGGATTGGAGCCAAGCTCAAGCCAAAGCCACAACGATGGTGGTGATATTTTACATCTCTGAGTACGGACATAGCGACGCGATCGCTAACTCGATCGGCCAAGGTATCGCTAAAACAGGCGTAGGTGTAGAACTCATCGACTTACGTGAATCAGATCCGCATGAAGTCCGCGAACTAGTAAATATCGCCGCTGGCGTAGTTGTCGGTATGCCACCCCAATCGGGTGTAGATGCCACTCAAACCCAAGCCTTGGTAAGCACGATTCTCGCCGCAATCAACCCCAAACAAACTTTCGGGTTATTTGAATCTGGCGGTGGTGACGATGAATCAGTTTATCTACTGCGAAATAAACTCCGTGAAATCGGTGTCAGGGAAGCTTTTGAGCCAATTCGGATCGAAACCTCTCCTAGCGAAAATATCTACCAACTGTGTGCAGAAGCAGGCACAGATCTGGGACAATGGCTGACACGCGATCGCAGTATCAAGCAGATGAAATCGCTGGATAACGATCTCGATAAAGCACTCGGTCGGATTAGCGGTGGACTATATATTATCACTGCCAAACGCGGCGAAACAACCAGTGCGATGCTAGCTTCTTGGGTGGCACAGGCAAGTGTAGAACCCGCTGGAATCTCGATTGCTGTGGCTAAAGATCGGGCGATCGAATCTTTAATGCATGTTGGCGACAGGTTCGTGCTAAATATCTTAGAAGAGGGCAATTATCAACCGCTAATGAAGCACTTCCTCAAGCGATTTCCACCTGGAGCCGATCGATTTGCCAATATCAAGGTTTACCCCGCCAGTAACGGTTGTCCCATCTTGGCAGACTCCCTAGCCTACTTAGAGTGCGAAGTCGTCAGCCGGATGGAAGGTGACGATCACTGGATTGTGTATAGTACTGTCGATGTCGGACGGGTGGCTAAAGCTGATTCGCTGACGGCGGTTCATCATCGGAAGGTGGGTAATCATTATTAATCAATTTCTGAACTGTGATTAGAATGATTGAATGATGGACTGTGATATTTTCTAGATGATCATCTATAGTCTATCTGTTAATCATTTTAAATAACAGTTCAGACAGCATAAGTACGATCGAGTTAGCAGTTAGATTATTTTGAGAAAATAGCATGGAAAAAATAGTGAAAAATCGAGCTAATTCACCGCCGATTTGGATCGAAAAAGTCGTCATTGTCCTCGAAGCGGTTCAAGACTTCATTATCATTTCTTTGTGCATTGGCTTATTTGGAGTTATGGTGTTGCAATTGAGAGCAATGTTTCTCTCTCTGCTTCCACCCCTAGATTTTCAAGTAGTCACAGCGGACATTCTGTTTGTATTAATCCTTGTCGAATTATTTAGACTACTAATTATTTATCTCCAAGAACAACGAGTATCAATTGCGGTTGCGATCGAAGTTGCCATTGTTTCGGTAATGCGTGAAGTCATTGTCAAAGGTGTACTCGAAATATCATGGACACAAACCTTGTCCGCTTGTGCTTTTCTACTAGTGATGGGGATTCTGTTGGTGATTCGGATTTGGGCACGTTCGATCGGCGAACAAACATGACATGATTAAAATATATCGTGCAAAATCCTCACGAAATTACTAACTGGTACCAAACATTTACACCAGATGAAGATCAACGCAAAAACTGGTATAGCTCTGTAACTGAAACTTACGATCGAGTCCGCCCAAAATATTCACAAGAATTATTAGATCGTGCTATTAAACTAGCCGGAGTACCGAAAAATGCGGATATTTTAGAAGTCGGTTGTGGTCCAGGTACAGCAACAGTTAGTTTGGCTCAGATCGGGTTTCGATTAGTTTGTTCACTAGAACCAAGTTTGGAAGCGTGTAAAATTGCTAGTCGAAATTGTCATAAATATTCTAACGTAACAGTTATTAATACTAGTTTTGAAGAATGGTCACCAGGTACGTGCAAATTTGATACTGTTTTAGCAGCAACTTCTTGGCACTGGGTAGCACCAAAATATAAATATTTAAAAGCAGTATCAGTCCTAAAAGACAGCGGTTCACTGATCTTACTGTGGAATACAGGTATGAAGCCGCCGATAGAGATATTCGAGACTTTAATAGAGCTATTTGCAAAATATATGCCAACCTTTGCGCAGTACAAGAGTAGTAAGAGCGAACTAAATGAGATGAGAATATTTGCCAATGAAGCGATCGATTCTGGTTTATTTTCAAACTTGCGGGAAGAATCTCAATTGATCGAGGTGAATTACCCGATCGATGATTATCTCCAACTATTAACTACCTATTCACCCTGTATTGCTCTATCTCCAGAACGCAGACACGAGCTATTAGCAAAAATGAGGACAATATTAGGGAGGATATGCAATCAAACAATACCGCTTTCGTATCAGTCTGTATTCCACATTCTTAATAAAAAGTGATTTTGCTTACCCTGATCTTCTCCTAGTTATTACTTATTACTTATTGAACTCCTATGACACCCACCAAACCCCGTGACGTACAAGTTGCCGAAATTGGCACCAATACCACCGTCCTTCGCTCCCGCACCTGGGAACGCCTCAAATTTGAAATCGAATATGCTCGACAAAAAGGCACCACCGCCAACTCCTACCTGATCGAAAGTGAATCCACCGCCCTGATCGATCCTCCTGGCGAATCCTTCACCGACATCTTCCTCGAAGAACTCGGACAACATGCCTACTACCAACGGCTCAACTACATCATCCTCAGCCACGTTAACCCCAACCGGATCGCCACCCTCAAACGCTTACTCGAAGCGGCACCCTACGCCACGATTATCTGCTCCAAACCGGGCGTAAACACCCTAAGATCGGTATTTGCCAGCCAATCCTTCGATCTCCCCTCTCCTCGTGAAGATGAAGCCGAAGATTTAGGGATTGAATTTGGTGCCAACCAAACCCTGAAAGTCCATGTAGTTCGCGATGAAGAAACCCTCGATCTAGGTGACGGGCACATTCTTCAATTTCGCTTTGTCCCTACGCCCCGCCACCCCGATGCGCTCTGTACATTCGATCGCGGTACCGGAATTTTATATACAGATAAACTCTTCGGCTCCCATGTGTGCGATGATGCTGTCTTCGACGAGCATTGGAAAACCCTCAATGACGATCGTCGCTATTATTTCGATTGTCTCTACGCCGCCCAAGCCCCCCAGGTAGAAGCGATCCTCGCCAAACTCGCCGAATTCCCAACTCGCATTTACGCACCTACTCACGGCTCAATCGTCCGCCATAGCCGCAGTGTGCTCACCCTCGATTACCATACTTGGTGCGAACAGCAGCAGAAAAAGGATCTCAGCGTCGCCCTCTTATATACATCAGCCTACGGGAATACTGCGACCCTCGCCAGAGCGATCGAAAAAGGGATCACCCAATCGGGTGTCAACGTCAGATCGATCGATTGTGAATTTACCGAACCCGAAGAAATTACTCGTGCAGTGCAAGCATGTGATGGCTTCATTATCGGTTCTCCTACTCTCGCGGGACTCCCCCCAACTCAAATCCAAACTGCCCTCGGTGTGGTGCTTTCTACCGCCAACCAAACCAAAGTAACCGGAGTATTCGGCTCCTATGGTTGGAGTGGTGAAGCTGTGGATTTAATTGCGGGCAAATTGCAAGATGTCGGCTACCCCCAAGGCTTCGCACCGATTCGGGTCAAGTTTGCTCCGACAGAAGAAATACTACAACAATGTCAAGCAGCGGGAGTGGAATTTGCTAAGGTACTTAACAAAGCTAAGAAAGTTCGCGCGCCCAGACAGGTAAGTGTAGATGGACAAACAGATCGGACTGGACAAGCGATCGGTCGGGTAACTGGTTCTTTGTGCGTGATTACAGCGAATAATGGTGGTCAGCCAGTTGGGTTGATGTCCTCACGAGTATCTCAAGCTGGATTTAGTCCACCAGCCATTACAATTGCTGTCGCCAAGAATAAAGATTTGGAATGTTTGGCAAATACTGGGGAGAAGTTTGTCCTGAATATTCTCAAAGAGGGGAATAACCTTCAGCGTCATTTTCTCCAACCAACTACGATTGGAACCGATCGATTTGCCGATCTCGAAACCACCTTGGCATCCAATGGTTGTATCATTCTCACAGAAGCTCTCTCCTATCTAGAATGCACTGTCAAAAACCGAATGGATTGCGGCGATCGTTGGTTGCTTTATGCGGTAGTAGATAATGGTAAGGTATTCGAACCAAATAGTGTTACAGCAATCGATCGGCGAAAAGTAGGCAATCAATATTAATAACCTGAAAGTTGCAATGCACACAGATGGGCTGACTTTTCACGTTAAGTCTGAAGCCAAGTCGGGGAAAGGATCGTAGCTTAGAGAGATGATGCGCAGTAAAATAGGGAAAAACTATACAGCGGAGAGCGAGAAATGCTGGAATGGTGGACGAAAAATTTTGCCAGTTGT
>JBGSPI010000133.1:0-8565 GCA_041738715.1 Chamaesiphon sp. | reverse complement strand
ACAACTGGCAAAATTTTTCGTCCACCATTCCAGCATTTCTCGCTCTCCGCTGTATAGTTTTTCCCTATTTTACTGCGCATCATCTCTCTAAGCTACGATCCTTTCCCCGACTTGGCTTCAGACTTAACGTGAAAAGTCAGGCCGTTACGAGTTGACTGGAATTGGCTTTACCTGATGGGGAGTGACAAAGTAAAGTTCAATTTGAAGATTGGGATATCGCTGGTGAATCGATCGATAAGCTTGATTTAGATAACTGATATGTACTTGCTCTTCTCGTTCTGGATTCTGGCTGAGATTGGGGTCAATATTTTGAGCATATGCCCCACAATCTTGATGATCGAGAATAATTACTTTGTCAATGTGATGCAGGTGATAAGATATGTCGAGTTGGTTCCAGAAAGCATTTGTATCAGCAGAATGACGAGAACTTGCCAATGCCAATGAAGCCCCAGCTAATCCTGTCCAGTCATATTGATTTTTTAGACCTTGATTCAAGAGAAAGGAATGCTCTTCTTCTAAAAACCGAAAATCAATACAACTCAACACTAATGCCTTTGCTTTGTGATCTAAAGCTGTTGCTGGTAAAGTCATTGATGACCAAGAACCAGTCACGATCGCACTGACTAACAATGATCTTAAGAAACCCCGCCGATTTAGCTGATGAGTTTGCTCACAAGTACAAAGACTGGTTTTCACGTGACATCGAGAACTCATTATTTTAGTCATCTGTTAAATCGATCGATGTTATATTTATCTCATCTCTTCTAAAGTTTTCTGTACCTCCACTAAATGATTGTTAAATACTTCCAGTGCTGCATCTAGCACTTTGAAAATAGCTGGATCGCCAATTGAATAGAAGACATAGTTGCCTTGTTTCCGACTCATCACTAAATTTCTACTGCGCAATATGGCTAACTGTTGAGATATCGACGAAGGTTCAACTTCCAACCACACCGCAATATCATTAACGCTGCGTTCGCCCGTTCTGAGGGCATCTAAAATCTGAATTCGGACTGGGTTAGATAATACTTTAAACAAATCTGATTTAAAGTAACTGGGCTTAAGCACCATTCTTTTATTTAAATATCTGCAAAGCTATTGAGCTAGATTAACATTAATCTACCTAGATCGACAAGCCACATAGGTAACTCTTTCGCTAAGGTAGTTGCATACAGAAAAAGCTCGTAGATAAATTACGAGCTACCCAAATTAAATACAAACGTCCCTGTCAAGAGAAATGTCTCTAGACTGTAGCGGGTTGACGATGGTGGGGATGTTCGGTACTACCAGCCCGATCTTGACGGGTGAGTAGCTCGAATACGTGTTCGCCCACAGCAGCGCGCACGTCAGCTTCTAGTTCATGGACGACATCACGGTTGAGTTGAAAGGCATAGTTCGCTTCGGCGACAATGGCAGCACACAGATCGGCATCAATCGGCAGGTTATCTAACGCCTGACGATAGGTTTCTTTGAACTCGCGGCGATCGGCAGGGGTGGGAATCTTGTCAAATTGGTATAGCGCAGTACCGCGATCATCGGTTAAATTTAAAGCCGATCGGATAATATTTTTTAAACTCTGACCACCAGAAAGATCCCCTAGATAACGGGTATAAGCATGGGCAATTAGTAAGGCTGGTTGAGTAGCTGACAGGATATTAATCCGATCGACATATACTTGTCCCGCTGGAGAAGCGGCAATTTGTTCGCGCCAATTGTCTCCATAATAAAAGGCGAGATCTTCTGCCAAATTATCAGCACGGTTTAACTCGGTAAAGTAAATAGGCGCAATTAGGGGGTTGGTTTGATTGACATGAAGACCCCGTTCCAGGGCACTATAGACAAAATACAAATTAGCCAGTAGTTTCCGTAAGGGTTCCCGCTCCACGATGCCTTTGAGGAAGCATTTCATAAAGGCAGTATTCTCGGTGATGGTGTGAGAATGTTGAGTTCCTTCTCGCAGCGCGGTGGCAAAATTGCTACTCATAATGTTGTCCTTGGCTGATGGCAATATATTGGTTGTGAGCTAATGGGGGTTCTTTCTTACTTTCATAACTTTATAGTTGTTAAGCTTTGATTGCAATTGCTATTGACATAACTTTACAAGGGTTAGTTAGAGTAAATCTTCTTGAACTATTGTGAACAACCTTGCCCAGTGCCAATCCAGTCTGATAGTATCGATCGATAACTACACAGTTGTGAAGCAGCATAGTTTAATTATGGTAGCAATAGCCCCAGCAACTAAGCCCATCCTGAAGGAAAGCTTACTCACCCCTCGGTTTTACACCACCAATTTTGATGTGGTAGCTAGTCTCGATCTGTCGGCTCAATCTGATGAGTTACAAGCCATGCTGACAGAAATGCGGGCAGATTATAATCGTCACCATTTTGTCAGAGATGCAGAGTTCGATCGATCCTGGGAACATCTAGATGAAAAGACGCGGCAAGCATTTATCGATTATTTAGAACGGTCTTGCGTCTCGGAATTTTCAGGCTTTCTGCTGTTTAAAGAGCTATCCCGTAAACTCAAGGATCGGAGTCCAGTATTGGCGGAAATATTCCAATTAATGGCGCGAGATGAAGCGCGTCATGCAGGTTTTCTGAATAAAGCGATGGGGGATTTCGATCGCACCATCGACTTGGGCTATTTAACTAAAGCGCGGACTTATACCTTTTTCCCGATCGAGTGGATTATTTATACAGTATATTTATCCGAAAAAATTGGTTACTGGCGTTATATCCTGATCTATCGGCATCTGCAAAAACATCCCGACCAGCAGTTTTACCCATTATTCCGCTACTTTGATAGCTGGTGCCAAGATGAAAATCGGCATGGTGATATCTTCAAGGCTCTATTACACTCTCAACCGCAACTGCTCGATACCTGGCAATCGCGACTGTGGATGCGCTTCTTCCTGCTGATGGTATTTGTGACTCACTCCCTGACAGTGTACGAGCGGGCAGACTTTTATCATTCCTTCGGCTTCGATCATCGCGAATTCGATCGATCGGTGATTCGCGAAACTAATAAAACCGCCGCCGCCGCCTTCTCCGTCGTGCTTGACACCGAACGCCCAGATTTTTATCCCAAAATCCAGCGGTGCGCAGAGTTGAATCTCCAGATTATTGAAATTGGCGAAAGTAACCAACCGTCAGCGATTAAATTCCTGCGTCAATTACCGCTTCGGCTGGCGATCCTATGGCAAATTATTCGTCTCTACTTCATGTCACCGATCGATGCCCAATCTCAATGGGCAACAGTTCGTTAAATTAATTAATAGTTAATAATAATTAACCAATTATTATTAACTATTAGTCCCAGATAGGAGATGGCTTTCTAGAAGTTTGAAGTTACTTAGAATTACCGCTAATTTTTTGTGGCGGGTTAACCTCCACTATTTCCAGTGCAGGGACGGCAGGATTTTCACTGATATCAATTCCAGTCAACTTGCTCCAGATATAGTCGCGCTGATTGATCAATAAAATACTGACTAAAGTGAGTGAAACCCCACACCACTGGAGCAAATCTAGCGTTTCACCCAGAAATAAGCTGCCAAATAACAGGGCAAACACGGGAGTGAGAAAAGTTAAAGAACTCAGGCTCGTCAGATTACCTCTAGATGCAAAGTAAAAAAATAAACCATAGGCGATCGCACTGCCAAAGATAGTAGAATAGGCGATCGACATCCAGCCTTGAGCATCAATTTCCAGCCATTGGTTTGATTCCCATAGCCCAGAGCCGAGAGCTAGGGGAATGCCACCAATAATCATATGCCAGCCAGTTGCCACCACCGGATCGGCATATTGAGTGATATACCGAATTAAGATCGTCCCGACAGCCATCGAAAGTGCGGCTAAGAGCATCAACCATTCCCCATGGGTAAATAAGGCGGTGAAATCAATCTGACTGGTGAAGGGGTGGGTGAAGACTTGATTCAACCACTCGATGGGTAAACCGATGCAACTAATCCCCACTATCCCTAGTACTAATCCACAAATGCCAATTGCCCCAATCTGCTCTTGAAATAACCACGCTGAGAGTAAAGCGACAGCCAGTGGTTGAGAGTCGATCATCACTGAACCCAAACCAGCCGTTGTGCGGACTAATCCCGCCGCGAGAAAGCCTTGAAAGAGTGTGCCATCAATTAGGGCAAACAGTCCAATCCATAACCATGCTCGCCAACCTTGGGGTTGAGGTCGCCGAGAAATAGCTGCGAAGATCGACACGAGTATTCCCGCTGGTAGTAGCCGCATTCCTGCCATAAACAAGGGAGTGGTATGGGGCATCACGCCTTTCATCGCTACCATTGAGGTGCCCCACAAGAAAAAGGGCGCGACCAAGAGGATCGGTGTTAAGCTGAGGAATAATGGGTGCTGTTTTGACTGCATGAATACTTAAATTTCGGCTCTTTACAAATTGTATATTTTCTTTACGAAGTCTGCTAGTTAGTTGGGAGTTGAGAGTTGAAAGTTGACCATTCTCTTCTCTTCTCTTCGAGACGCTTCGCGAACGAGATGCTGTGCCTCCGGCAGGCTACCGCCAACGCGAACGAGACACTACGCGTTGGCGCAGCCTGCGCTTTGCGCTTACGACAAGCTCAGGGCAAGCAGTTGACAGTCCCCTAGTCCCCTAGTCCCCTAGTCCCCCAGTCCCCTAGTCCCCCAGTCCCCCAGTTCCTCAATATCACCACAATTCCACATGATTTGGCCGTTTAATCAAAAAGCTAGTAAACAAATTGCCCGGATCGAAATTACTGGCGCGATCGCTAGTGGTACGCGCAAATCCGTCCTCAAAGCATTGAAACTTGTTGAAGAACAAAAATATCCAGCCCTGCTCTTACGCATCGATAGTCCTGGCGGTACCGTCGGCGATTCCTATGAGATTTATCGGGCACTGCAACGACTGCAAGAGAAAGTCAAAATCGTGGCTAGTTATGGGAATATTTCGGCTTCTGGGGGTGTTTATATCGGGATGGGTGCGCCATATATTATGGCGAATCCCGGCACCCTTACGGGCAGTATTGGGGTGATTCTGCGGGGAAATAATTTAGAGAAGTTACTCGATCGAGTTGGTGTGTCCTTTAAGGTAATTAAATCTGGCCCCTATAAGGATATCTTGTCATTCGATCGAGAGTTGACCGCCCCAGAGGAAGAGATTCTTCAAAAACTAATCGATAATACTTACGAGCAATTTGTCAATACAGTTGCCGAATCGCGCAAACTCGATCCCGCTGTAGTCAGAACCTTTGCTGATGGACGAATTTTTACGGGCGAACAAGCGGTAGAATTTGGGGTAGTCGATCAATTGGGATCGGAAGAAGATGCTAGACGCTGGGCAGCAGAATTAGCTGGATTAGATCCAGACAAAGCCAAGCTTCAGACAATTGAAGACCCCAAACCATTAGTAACTAGAATCTTGCAAAACCAAGTTTCTGGATTAACAACAGTAGCATCAGCAGCAGATTGGGTACAATTTGAACTGAGTACTAGTGGACAACCATTGTGGTTGTATCGTCCCTGATGATAATCGGGTACTGTAAGTTTAAGTTAATTTTGCGGAGGGTGATCGCGTGGAGTGGCACGTAAAGGCAATTCGAGGGGCAACGACAGCGAGTGAAAATACAGAGGCAGCAATCGCTGCTGCTGTGACCGAACTCTTACAAGAATTGGAGTATCGCAATCGCCTCGATCCCGAACAGATCGTTAGTGTCATCTTTACGGCGACTAGAGATTTAGATGCTGTATTTCCGGCGGCGATCGCCAGACGCAATCGCCCCGATTGGAGTAATGTTGCCTTAATGGATGTACAGCAGATGCATGTCGAAGGTAGTCTGCCGCGCTGTATCCGCTTTCTAATCCATGCTAATTTACCTGCGGATACCGTCATCTATCACCCTTATCTCCGAGGAGCGAGTAATCTACGACCCGATCGAAGTTTAGTGAGTTAGTCTCAAGCATCTGATACCAGAGCATTTCGATCGAACAGAGTTCCAATCGAAGTCAGAATTTTTTAAGCCGATGAGGTTTTTTCTTCCTCGCGATCGTTTTGCAGTTCTAGACAATATCCCGCACCGTAAACTGTTTTAATGTATTTAGGACGACGCGGATCGGGTTCCATCTTCGTGCGCAGGTGACGAATGTGAACGCGAATCGTCTCGATATCATCGTCAGGATCGTACCCCCAGACCTCTCTGAGAATATCACTCGGCGATACTGTCTGCCCGTGTCGTTGGAGCAAACAGTGTAACAGTTCAAATTCGAGGTGAGTCAGCTTAATTGTCGCTCCGCGCCAAATTGCCTCAAATCTTTCGGGAACTAGTGTGAGTGAACCATAGTTGAGAATTTCACTGTGTTTAGCGGCTTGGGGAATCCGGTCTGTCCGTCTGAGCAGTGCGCGAACGCGCGCGAGCATTTCCTCAATTTCAAAGGGTTTGGTGAGATAATCATCTGCCCCAGCATTAAATCCTTCCACTTTATTGTGAGTTTGACTGAGAGCGGTGAGCATCAGTACGGGAATATCAGCGGTACGCTCATCGCGGCGTAACCGTTGGCAGATTGTGTAACCATCAACTTTGGGCAACATCAAATCTAACACGATCAAGTCCGGCTGAATTTGAATTGCCATTGCCTGCCCTTGAATGCCATCAGGTGCTTGGTTGACTTCATATCCAGCCATTTCGAGATTGATAGAAACTATTTCAGCGATCGCTGCATCGTCATCGACGACTAGTATTCGAGGCATGTGTGGGAAATTTTGTGTAAAGATCTGAAAATTTTATTAAAAATATTTAACAAAACAAAGCTTTCTGTAAAGATTATACGCAACTCTCCCCAGTGAGGCGAGTTTTTTTGATATTCCTTTATTGTAGTGGATAGAGGCTAGGGAATAGTGGATAGTGGATAGTGGCTACTAATTCATAAGTTATGACAATTGAACCAACCTGGCTGACTATAATTCGCCTACTCCGCTGGGATAAACCTGCGGGGAGATTGATTTTGATGATTCCAGCATTGTGGGGATTATGCCTTGCAGCGGAGGGAAATCCGCCATTACCGCTAGTTGGGACGATCGTGTTAGGGACTCTAGCGACTAGTGCAGCGGGGTGCGTCGTGAATGATTTATGGGATCGAGATATTGATCCCCAAGTGGAGCGTACCAAGAATCGACCACTGGCGGCGAGATCCCTTTCGATCGCTACAGGGATTGGGGTATTAATTGTTTCCCTGATCTGTGCGGCTGTGTTGGCACTGTATCTAAATCCGCTGACTTTTTGGCTCTGTGTGGCGGCGGTACCAGTGATTTTGCTGTATCCGGCGGCTAAACGGGTATTTCCAGTACCTCAGTTGGTACTATCGATCGCGTGGGGATTTGCGGTGTTGATT
Source organism: Chamaesiphon sp. (assembly GCA_041738715.1). Classification (GTDB taxonomy): domain Bacteria; phylum Cyanobacteriota; class Cyanobacteriia; order Cyanobacteriales; family Chamaesiphonaceae; genus Chamaesiphon. The sequence continues at coordinate 1,185 of JBGSPI010000133.1, read as the reverse complement.
AGTTGGTCGATGGTGACGGGTGATCTCGTCACGCCGACGTGGTATTTGTGGGGAGCGACGATTTTTTGGACGTTGGGTTTTGATACTGTCTATGCAATGTCCGATCGAGATGATGACCAAAGGATTGGGGTCAATTCTAGTGCCCTATTCTTCGGTAAATACGTGGCAGAAGCGATCGCCATCTTCTTTGCCATTACCGTCGGTTTGCTCGGCTACATGGGCAAAATCATGGCTCTAGAGTCGATCTTTTGGGTGTCGCTGATAGTTGCTGCTGCGGCTTGGTTATCGCAGTATCTGCGGCTGAAGAGATCGACAATTCTACCTTCGTTCTATCCACAGATGTTTCGCGAAAATGTTTGGATTGGTTTTGGTTTGCTGTTGGGTATGGTGTTGGGGGTGAGGGGGTAGGTTTAAATTAATTAATAATTAATAATTCTGTATTCGCAGTTTTCTTCACAAGATGCTCAATTTTATTTGCTTCAATGGAACTAGGGGGAGTCTGCAATTTTTTATCTCTGGAGGTGTAGATGAAACTAATTCGGATGATAATGATGGTCGTTGGCACGATCGTGGTAATATTTCCCGCCATAACAATTGCTGAAGCTCCGCCCTCTAGAGGTCGCTGTTGGTCGAGAGATATTGCCATGCGCCCAATCAACGATCCGCAGATGAGAGTTACGATTGTTGGTCGAGTGGTTGCCCTCAACTATAACTCTCGCCAACAATCGGGCATCGGAACTCAATTACGGCTGAAAGCTGATCGTGGGCAGGAAATGAGTGTTTATTTGGGACCAAGCCGATATATTCGTTCCCGAAATATTTCACTGCGGATTGGCGATCGAGTGGAAATCCAAGGTGCGAAAATAACTGGAGTGAGACAATCTAACACGATCGTGGCTAGTACGATCAAAAAAGGCTCACAAATTTGGAAAGTTCGGGAGCCAAATGGCAAACCAACTTGGGCGAAATGGTGTAGATAAAGTCTCCAGACTGTTATTAGTGTGTGGGAACTATCGATCGTTTATCTAAAGGTGTGAGTCTACAGGCTGATTGACTGACAAAAGTCTAAGAAGCCCAGATTTGAGTGGTAGCTTTAAACTCGATGCGATAAGTTTTACGCTCATATTGTTGAAGAGAAGCTTTGGCAGGGTCAGGGTCAGTATTAGTAACAAAAGAGACAAAATC